>JAHEIZ010000017.1 GCA_024639145.1 Actinomycetes bacterium
CCCCACGAGAGGCTGTCGCCGGCGTGGTGGATCTCGTCGAGGATTACGAGCGAGCGCTTTGCGGTCGCGCGTGCGCGATGCAGCATGGGGTGCGAGGCCACCTGTGCGTAGGTCGTGATGTACCCGCTCGTGTCACCGCGCACCGGGCCATCGGCATTCGCGAGCTTCGGGTCGAGCACAAGTGACATCGCACTTGCCGCGTCTGCCCACTGCGTGCGCAGGTGATCCGTGGGAACGACGACGATTACGCGGTCAATGGCACGCTTACTCATCAGGTGAAGGGCGAGAGTGAGTGCGAATGTGGTCTTGCCGGCACCCGGCGTGGCGGTGACCAGGTAATCCTTCGGATTCGCCTCGATGTACTGGGCGAGAGCCTCCTGCTGCCACTGGCGCAGGGGTGATTTCCGGATCGACATTGCCGCGTGAGTCTATTCGCGCGCTGTCACGCAGATGGGACCTGCCCGAATGCGTGTCGCCTCACCCAGGCGTGCATCGCGATGGCCGCAGCAGCACCGGCATTGATCGACCGCGTCGAGCCGTACTGAGCGATGGAGAGCACCGCCGTCACCTCGGCTCGTGCCGCGTCGGTCAGGCCCTCGCCCTCCTGACCGAAGAGCAGCATTGCGTTCTTCGGCAGATCGAAGGTCTCGATGGGTACGCAGCCGGGCAGGTTGTCGATTCCGATGAGGACGACGTCATTCGCACGACACCACGCAGCGAGATCCATGGCGCTCTCGTGATGGCGCACGTGCTGGTAGCGATCCGTCACCATGGCACCGCGACGATTCCAGCGCTTGCGTCCGACGACATGTACCTCCTTCGCCAAGAATGCATTGGCGGTGCGCACGACGGAGCCGATGTTGAAGTCATGGCTGAAGTTCTCGATGGCCACGTGGAAGGAATGACGCTTGGTGTCGAGATCCTTCACGATCGACTCGAGGCGCCAGTACCGGTATTCGTCGATCACGTTTCGTCGATCGCCGTGCTCGAGTAGCTCAGGATCGAGCCATTCGTCAGTGGGCCAGGGAAGCGGATGCGGGCCAACCCCGGGCAGCACGACTTCCTCGTCGGCGCGTGCTTCGGGTTCGTTCACGCCTCGACGATAGCCTGGACGACGTGACTCACCTGATATCCGCAGTGCCCACCGGAGTTCTCTCGAACCTGAACCCCGAAACCATGCTGCACAACCTCGGCGACCTCGCATTCTGGGCGGTGCTCGCGATCATCTTCGCCGAGTGCGGTCTGCTCATCGGCTTCTTCCTGCCCGGCGACTCGCTGCTGTTCGTCACGGGCCTGTTCATCGCCAAGAACTGGATCGGAATCAACATCTGGCTCGCCGCCCTGCTGCTGATCATCTCCGCGATCCTCGGCAACGCGTGCGGTTACTGGATCGGGTACAAGGCAGGTCCGGCCCTCTTCCGCAAGGAGGAGTCCAAGCTCTTCCGACGCGAATATGTCGACAAGACCCAGCACTTCTTCGAGAAGTACGGAGCTCGGGCCATCGTTCTCGCCCGCTTCGTGCCTATCGTGCGCACCTTCATCACGGCAACGGCCGGCATGGGCCGCATGCCCTTCGGCCGGTTCATCTTCTTCAGCGCGATCGGCGCGATTCTGTGGGCCGGTGGGGTCACGATCCTGGGCTATTTCCTGGGCAACGTCACCTTCATCGCCGATCACGTCGAGCTGATCCTGATCATCGTCGTGCTGGTCAGCGTGATCCCGATCCTCATCGAATGGCTGCGCAGCCGCCGCTCGGCCTAGCCCTCTTTCGCGCTATCCGAGGCGGTGTCGGTCATCGCCTCAGCCCAGCCGCGGTGCTCGCGCATCGCCCAATCACGCGGCACGAAGCCCGTACGAAGGCCCTGCCGCGCATAGGGCTCGCGATAGGCCTTGTAGACGTGCCCGATGACGACAACGGTCATCAGCAGGGCGAGCCAGTCGTGCACGAAGGTAAAGCCGGTGCGCAGGTCGATGCTCACAAGGCCGTTGAACCACAGGAATGCACCGGTGACGAACATGACGATGATCGCGCCGAACTGGAATGCTGCGTTGAGCTTCTGGCCTGCGTTGAACTTGCCGACGGCAAGCCGGCCCGTACGGCGATCCTTGGATCGCATCCACTCCCAGTCGACACGGGTGAACCTGTTGAGACGACGCACGTCGAGTCGGAAGGCCAGGAAGCAGAAGGCGAGGATCACCGGAATCGGCAGCGCGAATCCGAGAATGACGTGCGACATCTTGAAGAAGTAGCGATTGCCGACCCTGCTGCTGAGATCGGGGATGTAGAGGAAGGCTGCGGTGACAATCAGCAACCCGATGTCGATGGCTATGAGTCGGTGGATCCAGTGCTCGGCAGTAGTGAACCGGCGAAGCCTCGTGTCAGACGACAGGGGCATCGCTGCGCCCATTCGACTTGCCCACCCAGGCGTCGGTGTCATACCCGCGCAGCTCCCAGTACCCGGGCTCGACGGCTGGCGTGGCCTTGATGCCGTCAAGCCACTTGATCGACTTGTAGGCATACATCGGCGCTACGACAAGGCGAACCGGGCCGCCGTGCTCCTGGGAGATCGGGCCGCCGAGCATTGACGTCGCGACAAGCACATCGGGGCGCATGGCCTGCTCCATCGTCAGCGATTCCGTGTAGGCACCATCGAAGGACGTAAAGCTCAATGCGGTGCCGTTCTGAGCGAGTTCGAACGCGGTGATGATGTCGCGCAGCAGAACGCCCGACCAGGCCACGTTGTCGACCCTCCACCCCGTGACGCACTGGAAGTCCTTGGTCATGGATGTCTGCGGAAGCGCCGCAAGATCATTGAACGTCAAGGTCGTGACGTTGGCGCCCGAAGTGATCGTCAGTCGATAGTCGGTCGTGGTCATTTCAGGGTACCCGTTGGTCACGGTGTAGATGCGGAATCCACCGGTGGCCGGGATGACCGACTGAATCTGCGGTGCGACCGCACCGACGGCACTTGAGGTCACGCTCGTGAGCTGCTTGCCCAGCACGACTGCCACGGCGCCCGCGCCGGCCATTCCCAGAACGATGCGCCGGCCGATGGGCTTTCCTTCAGCAGGGGTGAGATCGACATCATCACCTGACATCTCCGGACCTCCTCGGCTCATCGGTATCGCACGGCGTTCGAGCGATCTCTCATAAGACTAAGCGGAGTTCGGAAAAGCACCAGCCATACGCGAATTGACCCACACACCTGATCATTTGGCCGAAATCGTCAGCCCTCGCACTTACTCCAGGCCGAGATCGGCAAGCGAGTAAGCAGCTCGGTACTCGAAGCCGCGCTCCTCGACGGCTGCACGAGCACCGCGATCGACGATGACCGCGCAGGCGACCGTGGTGGCGCCATCGTCGGCGAGAGCATCGACTGCGGTGAGAACTGAGGAGCCGGTGGTGGAGGTGTCCTCGACAGCGAGCACGCGCTTGCCCGTGACCGACGGACCCTCGATGCGACGCTGCAGGCCATGAGCCTTCTCCGACTTGCGCACGACGAAGGCATTGAGCTCGACTCCGTTCCTTGCGGCATCGTGCATCATCGCGGTGGCGACGGGGTCAGCACCGAGGGTGAGACCGCCTACCGCGTCGAACTCGAGGTCTGAGGTGAGCTCGCGCATCACCTGGCCGATCAGAGGTGCCGCAACGCTGTCGAGGGTCACCCGACGAAGATCGACGTAGTAGTCGGCCTCACGGCCGCTGGAGAGAATCACCTTGCCGCGCACGACGGCCTTCTCGATGATCTGGTCACGAAGCTTGGTCCACGCATCACTGGGCATGACCGAATCCTACGGGGGCGGCTTCTATGCTCGATGTGTGCCGACTGCGACTGTCCTGACCCTGGGCGTGGTTCCCGACCTCGATGCCCTGGCGATCCTTCCCGGCACCGATGACTCCATCCCGATGATCGCGCGCGTGTGCTCCGAGATCACCCGTATGGCTCCGGCTCCCCCGCTCGTGATCGTGGCGACGGGCGAATGGGCGGCCCTTCTGCCGGGCATCGCACTTGCCCAGCGTGCCGCTCGACGCCAGGTGCGGGCCTACGTGCTCGTCGACCCCGTGCTTCCCGAGGTGAGCGATCAGTGGCCCGATGCACGAGTGCACGTACTCGGAAGCCCGGGATTCGATCTTCGGACTGCCGAGCTTCGCGGCTGGGACACCCATCGAGATGTGTCTGCGGCCGACGTCATCAACGGGATTCGCACCGAGGAATAGCGTCACGCCGATACCGACGTATCGTGGAGGCATGCGCAGAGGAGTCATCGCCCTGGTTGCGGGTCTCCTCGCGCTCACCGCGCCCGTTGCCCAGGCCGCGCCGACCCTCGCACCTCGCGTTATCAATGGCACCCCCGCGGCCCTCACCGACATGCCCTACCTGGTGGCACTGATCGACACCTCCCGGATGTCGCAGCTCGGCACCTACCAGGCGCAGTTCTGCGGCGGTGCTCTCGTCACTCCGACGAAGGTCGTCACAGCCGCGCACTGCGTCGTCGATCAGTCGACACACCAGGTCTCCAGCCCGGTCGATATCCAGGTACTCACGGGCCAGAGCCTGAAGAACCCTTCGACAGCGCCGGTGGCGGTCAGCTCGGTGAGCGTGCACCCGAACTACGACATCGACATGTCGAGCAACGACATCGCCGTGCTCACCCTGGCCTCGCCGATCGAAGGTGTGCCCACCATCGATCCGTTGACCCCGAGCGAGACCGCGTCGTATCTCGTCAGCGGTGGTGAGGTACGAGCGGGCGGTTGGGGAAATACGACGACACTCACCGGCGGCAAGGCGTTCCCCGACATCTTCCGTGTCGCGAATCTCGTGCTCTTCCCCGACACGCTGTGCGGCGCTCATGGCACCTACACCGTCAACGGAGTGACCTTTCACGGCTTCAGCGCTTCAGAAGCCGATTCCGACACGATGCTCTGCGCCGGCGGCGCTGACTCCGCAGGTCGCGTGATCGACTCCTGCCAGGGTGACTCAGGCGGCCCGCTGGTCTCAGCCGCCGGTGGCCCGGAACGACTCATCGGCGTCGTGAGCTGGGGTGACCAGTGCGCCAGCAAGTATCCGGGCGTGTACACGAGAGTCTCCGCGATGTACGACTTCCTCATGAAGGAGGGTGCCATCGAAGTAGAGCCGCCGCCCGTCGCACCGTCGATCACCGTAAGTACTTTGTCGAGTGCACTACGCGTGACCTTCACCGATCCTGCGCCTACGTCTGCCATGACCGACTTCACTGCACGGGCGGTCGACCCATCCGGTGCTACTGCCGAGTGCACGGCGACTCCGCACACCGACGGGCTGAACTCGCACTGCACCATCACCGGCCTCACCAATGGCACCGCCTACGCGGTCTCCGCCGTCGGACGCAACATCGCCGGCGCATCACCGGAATCGGCTGCACTCATCGCCACTCCATTGCCCGTACCCACTCCCGGTGAGATCACGAAGGTCGTCGTGAAGAAGAACGGAGTCGTCGGCTTCATCGTGGGCCCCAGCAGGCGCGGTGGCTCGGCGATCACTCGCGACGTCATTCGGTGCACCCCGATCTCCGGTGGCAAGGCTCGTCACGGCAACGTGCAGAAGCGGGTGGCCGTCGTGAGCCAGATGCAGCCCGTCGTCTATTCCTGCGTGCACCGAGTGTCGAACGCGACAGGCCGTGCGGAGTCATCGCCGCGGGCAGTTCTCGCGCGGCGCTGAGCCTCACCAATCACCGTGACGCTTGCTACCGTGAGCTCATGAGTCGTCGCGATCCGCTGCTGGTGCCGCGCATGGCCGAGCATTCGACCTCGATCTTCGGCGAGATGTCCGCGCTCGCTGCACGTGTGGGCGCGATCAACCTCGGCCAGGGCTTCCCTGACACCGATGGCCCGCAAGAACTCAAGGTGGTCGCCGAGACTGCCATCGACGAGGGTCGTGGCAATCAGTACCCGCCCGCCCACGGACTCCCAGCACTGCGCGAAGCAATCGCTTTCCACCAGCAGCGCTTCTACGGCATTCACCTGAACCCGATGACCGACGTCGTGGTCACCACCGGGGCATCCGAGGCCCTGCAGTCGGCATTGCTCGCACTCATCGAGCCTGGTGACGAAGTGGTGATGTTCGAACCATGGTTCGACATCTATGCCGCAGGTATCTCTCTCGCACGAGGCACGCGCGTCAGCGTTCCGCTCGGCGGCAACAACTACCGCCCCGATATCGATGCCCTGCGTGCCGCGATCACGCCCCGTACTCGCATCCTCCTGATCAACTCCCCGCATAACCCGACCGGCATCGTCTTCACCCGTCACGAGCTTGAGGCCATTGCGAAGATCGCCATCGACAACGACCTCATCGTGATTTCCGATGAGGCGTACGAGCATCTGTGGTTCGACGATCATCAGCACATCCCGATCTCGACCCTTCCTGGCATGTTCGAGCGCACCATCACAGTCGGCTCGGGTGGTAAGTCGTTCTCGTTCACAGGCTGGAAGGTGGGCTGGGCCAGTGGGCCCGCCGATCTCATCGGCGCCGTACGAGTCGTGCGGCAGCATCTCTCGTACGTCTCGGGCGGACCTTTCCAGTACGCGATTGCAGCCGGGCTTCGTCTGCCCGACGAATACTTCCGTGAGTTCCGCATGGACCTGAGTGCGAAGCGCGACCTCCTCTGCAATGGACTCGAGGAGATCGGCCTGCGCGTCATCCGCCCGCAGGGCACGTATTTCGCGACCACCGATATTCGCCCGCTCGGATACGAGAGCGGCCTGCAGTTCTGCCGCGATCTACCGGAGAAGGCCGGTGTCGTGGCCATTCCGCACGAGGTCTTCTGCGATAACCCCGAGGTGGGTCGCCCTTACGTGCGGTGGGCCTTCTGCAAGCAGCCGGCGGTTCTCGAGGAAGCACTGCAGCGACTGCGCACCGGATTCAACCGCTGATGGCGATCCTGGTCGACACCGCGATCTGGCCTGCCCACGATCGACTCTGGTGCCATCTGATCAGTGACACCTCTGTTGAAGAACTGCATGCCTTTGCACGCGATCTCGGGATCCCAGAACGCGGCTTCGAGGGTGATCACTACGACATCCCTGATGAGTACCGGGATCAGGCAATAGCGAAGGGCGCCATCCCTGTCACCTCGCGTGAGATCGTTACCGCTCTCTACGCATCGGGACAACGACAGCGGCCTTCGCTGCGCAATGCCTAGCTCTTCAGCGACAGTTCATCCCCGTCAGCATCAATGTGCACCGTGCTGCCATCGTGCACGTCGCCGCTGAGGATCGCCTTCGCGAGCTGATCGCCGATGGCGGTCTGCACGAGGCGGCGCAGCGGGCGAGCACCGTAGATCGGGTCGAAACCGCGATCGACGAGCCAGCGCTTGGCCGCATCGCTGACATCAAGGGTGATGCGGCGATCGTCAAGACGTGACTGCAGCTGATCGATCTGAATGTCGGCAACCCGGGTGAGCACCGCGTGATCGAGTGGCTCGAATGCCACGATTCCATCCAGACGGTTGAGGAACTCAGGCCGGAACTGCTGACGCACGAGACCCAGAGCGAGCTCCTTGCGCTCTTCGTACGGCATCGAGGTGTCGACGAGGAACTGCGAACCGGTGTTCGAGGTCAAGATCAAGATCACGTTGCGGAAGTCGACCGTGCGACCCTGACCGTCGGTCAGGCGACCGTCATCGAGCACCTGAAGCAGGATGTCGAAGACCTCCGGATGAGCCTTCTCGACCTCGTCGAGAAGCACGACGGAATACGGACGACGACGCACAGCCTCGGTGAGCTGACCGCCCTCTTCGTAACCGACATAACCGGGAGGAGCACCGACCAGGCGAGAGACGGCGTGCTTCTCCGAGTACTCGCTCATATCGATGCGGATCATCGCCCGCTCATCGTCGAACAAGAACTCGGCGAGTGCCTTCGCGAGCTCGGTCTTGCCTACGCCGGTCGGGCCCAGGAACAGGAAGGAGCCGGTCGGGCGATTGGGATCGGAGATGCCGGCACGTGCACGACGCACGGCATCACTGACCTCGCGCACGGCCTCGTGCTGGCCGACGACGCGCCTGCTCAGTTCGTCCTCCATGCGCAGCAGTTTCTGGCTCTCGCCTTCGAGCAGGCGACCTGCCGGAATTCCTGTCCATGCGGCCACGACCTCGGCGATGTCGTCGGCAGTCACTTCCTCCTTGACCATCGCAGCGCGACTGTTGGTCTCGGCGGTGACTCGCTCCAGATCAGCCTCCAGTGCGGGCAGGTCGGCGTAGATGATGCGTGACGCCTGCTCGAAATCACCCGCACGCTGCGCGCGATCGGCAGTTGCGCGCAGCTCATCGATCGACACCTTGATCTCGCCGATGCGATCCAGGCCCGACTTCTCGGCATCCCAGCGCGCACGAAGCCCGCGCAGCTCTTCGTCCTTGTCGGCGATCTCGGCGCGAATCGCATCCAGACGTGCCTTCGATGCATCGTCGGTCTCCTTGGAGATGGCCATCTCCTCCATGCGCAGGCGATCCACCTGTCGCTGGAGCACGTCGATCTCGACCGGCGAGGAGTCGATCTCCATACGCAGGCGCGAGGCCGACTCATCCATAAGGTCGATGGCCTTGTCGGGAAGGAACCGCGAGGTGATGTAGCGATCCGAGAGAGTCGCCGCGGCAACCAGTGCACCATCGGAGATGACCACCTTGTGGTGTGCCTCGTACTTCTCCTTGATACCGCGCAGGATCGAGATCGTGTCTTCCACCGAGGGCTGGTTGACCAGCACCTGCTGGAAGCGGCGCTCGAGCGCTGCGTCCTTCTCGATGTACTCGCGGTACTCATCGAGCGTGGTCGCGCCAATCATGCGCAGCTCACCGCGAGCGAGCATCGGCTTGAGCATGTTGCCGGCATCCATCGCGCCCTCGCCGCCGGCGCCTGCGCCGACAACCGTGTGCAGTTCGTCGATGAAGGTGATGATCTGGCCGTCAGAATTCTTGATCTCGTCGAGAACCGCCTTCAGGCGCTCCTCGAACTCGCCGCGGTACTTCGCGCCCGCGACCATCGCGCCCAGATCGAGCGAGTAGAGGGTCTTGCCCTGCAGTGACGTGGGCACATCGCCCTCGACAATGCGTCGGGCCAGTCCTTCGACGACGGCCGTCTTGCCTACGCCGGGCTCGCCAATGAGAACGGGGTTGTTCTTCGTGCGACGCGACAGCACCTGAATCGTGCGGCGTACTTCCTCATCGCGACCGATGACCGGATCGATCTTGCCTTCGCGAGCGCGAGCCGTGAGATCGATGCCGTACTTCTCGAGTGCCTGGAAGGTGCCCTCCGGCTCTGCAGAGGTCACGCGGGAGCTCCCGCGCACCTGCTGCAGTGCGTCAATGAGGGCAGCGGGAGTGGCCCCTTGCTGAGCAAGACGGTCAGCGACACCGGGGCCGCCGTCCTGGGCCAGTGCGATGAGCAGATGCTCGGTGCTGACGTACTCATCACCGCGCTCCTTGGACAGGGACTGCGCGGCATTGAGCACCTTGTAGGAGGCATTGCTGAGCTGCGGACTCGAGACCGAGGAACCGCTCGCGGAGGGAAGGGCATCGACCGCTGCTCGCACCTGCTGCGTGAGCTGTGCGTGATTGGCGCCCACCGCGTTGAGCAGCGCGCTGGCAATACCCTCGCCTTGCTGCAGCAGTGAATCGAGCAGATGTAACGGCTCGACCTGGGCATTGCCCTTCGCCGCAGCGATGCGCACTGACGCTCCGAGGGCGTCCTGTGCCTTCGTGGTGAATTGAATATCCATTGCTTCCTGCCTTCGCTCGTTCTAAGAATTGCTGCCCCGTGATCGGCGATCAGGTCGCCAGACCACCAGGGAGGTCGATGACTTCTCGCGGTGAAACTCCGCCAGGCGGCCGCGCAGGTGGAGAACTTCCTCCTGCAAGGCGAGCACCCGCTTGATTCCCTCAAGGCTCAGACCCTCGCCGGAGAGCTCGGCGATCTCGCGGAGTCGGGTGATGTCCTGAGCCGAATAGAGCCGGTTGCGACCGGCGACCCGCGTAGGCGACACGAGTCCCAGGCGGTCGTACTGGCGCAGGGTCTGCGGATGCAGCCCCGCGAGTGATGCGGCCACGCTGATCGCGTAGACCGGAGTCTCGTCGGGTACCCGGAACGGGACCCGATTCGCGCTCATTAGTTGCTCCCGGCCATCTTCAGCAGGTCGCTGCGCGGATCATGGTCGAGGGTCTGCTTCGCGTACTCCTCGAGTGCCGCCTTCGCATCACTGCTGAGATTCTGCGGTACCGCGACCTCGACGGTCACGTGCAGATCGCCGTAGCTGCCGTCCTTCTTCGCCAGGCCCTTCTCGCGTACGCGGAACGTACGGCCATTGGCCGTGCCGGCCGGCACTTTGAGCGTGACCGTGCCACCGCGCGGGGTAGGCACCGTGATCTCGCCACCGAGAGCTGCCTCGGTGAACGTGATCGGTACCTCGACGGTGATGCTGTCGCCCTTGCGCCCGAAGACGGGATCTGCACTCACGTGCACGTTGATGTAGAGATCGCCGGCCGGACCACCCGAAGCACCGGGTGATCCCTTGCCCTTGAGCTTGATCTTCGCGCCGTCCTTCACTCCCGCGGGAATGCGAGCCTGGACAGTACGAGTGCTCACGCCGTGGCCTGAGCCACGGCAACTCGTGCACGGATTCTCGATGAGAACACCGCGGCCCTTGCATGACGGGCAGGGCTCCGGGATGGCGAAGCCACCGGCATTGCGTGCCACCTGTCCCTGACCACCGCAGGTAGGGCAGGTCGAGGTCGCGCTACCGGCCTGCGCACCGCTGCCTCGACAGCTGCTGCACGTGCCGTCGGTACGGAGCGACAACGGAATTGTCGCGCCATCGAGGGCGTCATCGAAGGAGAGCGTCAGCTCACTCTCGATATCGCCTCCGCGACGCGGCTGCTGGGTGCGGCCACCGCGTGCACGCGAGTTGAAGATTCCCCCGAGGAAGTCGCCGTAGCCGTCGCCCCCAAAGAGGTCTTCCATGTTGACGTTGTAGCTACCGCCACGCCCGCCGCCGAACCCCTGGCCGCCGCCGAACCCTCCGGGGCCATAGCCACCGGAGGCGAACAGCGTGCGTGCTTCGTCGTACTCCTTGCGCTTGGCATCATCGGAGAGGACGTCGTAAGCCTCGGATACGGACTTGAACTTCTCCTCGGCAGCCTTGTCACCCGGGTTCTTATCGGGATGCAATTCGCGCGCGAGCTTGCGGTACTTCTTCTTGATCTCATCGCCGGTAGCGTCCTTAGACACACCGAGAAGAGCGTAGAAGTCCTTCTCAAGCCAATCCTTGTTCACGTCTCTTCCTTAATGCTCTCTTTACTGCGTGCCGACACTCAGTCGGTTCCTGCTCACTTATTCCAGAACCGAGCTAGTCGGTTCCGGCAACAGCCACGCGCGCCGCGCGCAGCACTCGCGATGCATAGCGGTAACCGGGCTGGTAGACGTTCACTACCGTCGGTTCGCTCACCTCATCGCGTGATTCAGTTGTCAGTGCCTCGTGAACCATGGGGTCGAAGGGCTCCGGTGCGGAACCGAACTTCTCCAGGCCCAGCTTGGCCAATGCGCCCTCGAGGCTCTCGCCTACGGTCTTGAACGCACCTTCGAGTTCGCCATGCTCACGCGCTCTCTCGATGTCATCGAGGACAGGCAGCAGTTCAGCCATGACTGATCCGACTGCCATCTCCTTGATGAGGTCGCGATCGCGATCGACGCGCTTGCGGTAGTTCGCGTATTCGGCGTGCACCCGCTGCAGGTCGTTCGTGAGCTCGGCGATCTTCACCTCGATCTCGGCTACCTCTGACTCGACGATGGCGCCCTCCGCGTCGGTGCCAGCCGGGGTTGCCGGCTGGTCACCTTCGCGAAGTGTCAGAGTCTCCGGATCGATGCGGCGCTTGTCGGTTACCCGGACGCCTTGATCCTCGGAGTTCTCTGGGTTGGTCACTTGGACTCGCCTTCGTCCACGATCTCTGCATCGACAACGTCGTCCTCGGCTGCGTCGGCTGCTGCCTCTGCCCCGCCCATGTCGCCGCCGGCTGCCTGAGCCGTCTCGTACATGGCCGCACCCAGTGCCTGGCTTGCCTCGGCGACCTTGTCGGTCGCTGCCCGCATACCCGGCAGATCGTTTGCCTCGATTGCCTTCTTCAGTTCATCGAGCGGACCTTCGACATTGGCCTTCGCGTCTGCGGGGACCTTGTCCTCGTTGTCCTTCAGGAACTTCTCCGTCTGGTAGACGAGTGCCTCGGCGTTGTTGCGCACCTCGACCTCCTCGCGACGCTGCTTGTCTTCCTCAGCGTGCTGCTCGGCCTCGCGCATCATGCGATCGATGTCGTCCTTGTTCAGGGCCGAACCACCGGAGATGGTCATCGACTGCTCCTTGCCCGTGGCCTTGTCGGTCGCGGTGACATGGACGATGCCGTTGGCATCGATGTCGAAGGTGACCTCGACCTGCGGGACGCCACGGGGTGCCGGCGGCAGGCCCGTGAGCTCGAAGGTGCCCAGACGCTTGTTGTACGCAGCCATCTCGCGCTCACCCTGGTACACCTGGATGAGAACCGACGGCTGGTTGTCGTCAGCGGTGGTGAAGATCTCCGAGCGCTTGGTCGGGATCGTGGTGTTGCGCTCGATGAGCTTGGTCATGATGCCGCCCTTGGTCTCGATACCCAGCGACAGCGGGGTGACATCGAGAAGAAGAACGTCCTTGACCTCGCCCTTGAGCACGCCGGCCTGCAGTGCAGCGCCGATCGCCACGACCTCGTCGGGGTTAACGCCCTTGTTGGCGTCCTTGCCCGTCTCGGACTTCACGAGCTCTGCGACAGCGGGCATGCGAGTCGAGCCACCGACGAGAACGACCTGGTCGATCTTGTCGAGGGAGATGCCGGCGTCCTTGAGCACTGCCTTGAACGGTGCCTTGGTGCGCTCGAGAAGTGATGCGGTCATCTGCTCGAACTGCGCACGCGTCAGGTTCTCCTCCAGGTGGAGGGGTCCGTCGGCGCTTGCGGTGATGTAGGGCAGGTTGATGGACGACTGCATCGAGCTCGACAGCTCGATCTTCGCCTTCTCCGCTGCCTCGCGCAGACGCTGCATGGCCATCTTGTCCTTCGACAGATCAACACCGTGCGCGTTCTTGAACGAGGTCACCATCCAGTCGACGACTGCTTGATCCCAGTCGTCGCCGCCGAGGTGGTTGTCACCACTGGTGGCCTTGACCTCGACGACACCGTCGCCGATTTCGAGCAGCGAGACGTCGAACGTTCCGCCACCGAGGTCGAAGACGAGGATCGTCTGCTCGACGTCGCCCTTGTCGAGACCGTAGGCAAGTGCTGCCGCGGTCGGCTCGTTGATGATGCGCAGGACGTTGAGGCCCGCGATCTCGCCGGCCTCCTTGGTGGCCTGGCGCTCGGCATCGCTGAAGTACGCCGGCACGGTGATGACCGCGTCGGTGACGCTCTCGCCGAGGTAGGCCTCTGCATCGCGCTTGAGCTTCATCAGCGTGCGAGCGCTGATCTCCTGCGCGGTGTATGCCTTGCCGTCGATGTCCTGGGTCCAGGTGGTGCCCATGTGACGCTTGACCGAGCGGATCGTGCGCTCGACGTTGGTCACGGCCTGGCGCTTGGCGACCTCACCGACTAGCACCTCGCCGTTCTTCGCGAAGGCGACGATGGACGGGGTGGTCCGGGCGCCCTCAGCGTTTGCGATGACGACGGGCTCGCCGCCTTCGAGGACCGAGACAACCGAGTTCGTCGTGCCCAGGTCAATTCCCACTGCTCTCGCCATGGTGTCGTACTCCTTTTGTTCTGCCGGCGGGTGCCGGATGGTCTGGTTCGAGTCTTCCCCTCATCAGGACTCCATGCAACCTGAGGCGCATATTCCTTGAGTCGGGTGGACTCATATCTATTCCAACTCGGAGGCCCCCGGAGATATTCCGCTCCCGGGCCGAAATTCCAGGAAATTTTCGAAAATTTTCGACATGCCCGTCCAGACCCCTCACCTGGGCGCCCGCCCCACGGGCAGCCGGTCCAGACCACGATGTGGGCAGACTCACGCGCATATAGAGGGATACGTCGGCCGTGGACCTACTGCCCGCCCCAGGCCGGCAGTAGGGTCGCCTCGTGGATTCCATGGTTCTTCGTGCCGTCGTCGGCATCGCCCTCACTGTCATCCTTCTCGCCTTCGCGGCACGCCGGACCCTCTTCCTGGTCACGCTGGCCGGCAGCGGCAAGCCGGCGTACGGCCGCCTGAAGGGCGTTCCCAAGCGCGTCGAGGCCGAGGCCTTTGAGGTCCTCGGCCAGCGCAAGCTGCTCAAGTGGACCATTCCGGGCATCGCCCACGTGTTCGCCTTCTGGGGCTTCCTCGTCCTGGGCCTGACAATCCTGGAGTGCTACGGCGCCTTGTTCATCTCCGACTTCGGCGTTCCGATCGTCGGCAGCTGGGCCGTCGTGGGCTTCGCCGAGGATCTCTTCGCACTGCTCGTGCTGGTGGGCGTGATCATGTTCGGCCTGATCCGTGCCAAGAACGATCCGTCGAAGGAAGGTCGCCGTTCGCGCTTCTTCGGCTCGCACACCAAGGGCGCCTGGCTCATCCTCTTCATGATCTTCAACGTGGTCTGGACTCTCTTCCTCTACCGCGGCGCGCAGGCAGCACTGGGCAACCTGCCGTTCGAGAACGGCGCCTTCGTTTCCGACTGGGTCGGCTCGTGGATGAGCGGTCTTTCCGAGAGCACTCTCGTGGCAATCGAGACCATCGGCATCTGGCTGCAGATTCTCGTCATCCTGAGCTTCCTGCTCATCGTGCTGAACTCGAAGCACCTGCACATCGGTGCGGCACCGGTGAACGTCTACACCTCACGCCGCCCGAATGCGCTCGGCCCACTGCTCCCGATCTACTACAAGGGCGAGCCGGTCAATTTCGAGGATCCGCCGGACGACGCATCCTTCGGCAAGGGTCACATCGCTGACTTCACCTGGAAGAACTACGTCGACTTCATGGCGTGCACTGAGTGCGGACGCTGCCAGTCGCAGTGCCCGGCCTGGAACACCGAGAAGCCGCTGTCACCGAAGCTGCTCATCATGGATCTGCGCGACACCATGTTCGCGCAGGCTCCGTACCTCAAGGCCGCCAAGGGAACGCACCCCGGTCTCGGCGAGGTGAACGAGGAAGCCCTCGCCACGCTTCCCGAGAGCGTCCAGACCGAGGTCATGCGCCCGTTCATTGGTTCCCGCGAGGGCAGCGATCATGCCGAAGACGACGGCTACACCTTTGACGGTCACCGTTCGACAGGTGCCGAGCTGCCGATCATCGCTGACGATGTTCTCTGGTCGTGCACGATGTGCGGTGCCTGCGTCAACCAGTGCCCGGTCGATATCGAGCACATCGATCACATCGCCGACATGCGTCGCAACCAGGTGATGATCGCCACCGATTTCCCGAGTGAGCTCAATGGCCTGTTCAAGAACATCGAGAACAAGGGCAATCCGTGGGGTATGAACGCGAGTGATCGCAATGCCTGGATTGCCGAGGTCGACTTCGATGTCAAGGTCTTCGGCATGGAGGGCGAGGATGAAATCCCCGCCGATGTCGACTACCTATTCTGGGTCGGCTGCGCCGGCGCATTCGAGGATCGCGCGAAGCGCACCACCAAGAACGTCGCCGAGCTGCTGAACATCGCGGGCGTCAACTTCATGGTTCTCGGCGAAGGCGAGACCTGCACCGGTGATCCCGCACGTCGCGCCGGCAACGAGTTCCTCTTCCAGATGCAGGCCATGCAGAACGTCGAGGTCCTCAACGAGATCAAGGCGACCAAGATCGTCGTGACCTGCCCGCATTGCCTCAACACCCTCAAGCGCGAGTACCCGCAGCTCGGCGGCAACTACGAGGTCGTGCATCACACCGAACTGCTGAACCAGCTCGTCAAGGAAGGCCGACTGACGCCGGTCTCCGAGGTGGGCACCACGGTCACGTACCACGACCCGTGCTACCTCGGCCGTCACAACAATGTCTACGTACCGCCGCGCGAGCTAATCGAGTCGACCGGTGCGACCAAGGTCGAGATGCCGCGTCACGGAGATAAGTCCTTCTGCTGCGGCGCCGGTGGCGCGCGCATGTGGATGGAGGAGAAGATCGGCACCCAGATCAACAAGAACCGCGGCGATGAGGCAATCGCCACCGGCGCTTCGAAGATCGCTGTGGGCTGCCCGTTCTGCTCGGTCATGCTTAACGATGCGGTCACTGCCCGGCAGTCCGAGGGTGTTGCGGAAGGTGTCGAGGTCGTCGATGTCGCCACGCTGCTGCTCGAGGCCAGCAAAAAGTAGTTCTTCATGCAAGAAGCCCCGCGGAAAACCGCGGGGCTTCTTGCATTAGCGAGTGATCACACCTGGGTGCGGTGGAAGTTCGCGAAAGACCGCGACGGAGTCGGACCACGCTGACCCTGGTAGCGCGAGCCGTACTTCTCCGAGCCATAAGGATGCTCGGCCGGTGATGACAGGCGGAACAGGCAGAGCTGGCCGATCTTCATGCCGGGGTAAAGCACGATCGGCAGGTTCGCGACATTCGAGAGTTCGAGGGTGACGTGACCGGAGAAGCCGGGATCGATGAAGCCCGCGGTCGAGTGGGTCAGCAGGCCGAGGCGGCCGAGTGAGCTCTTGCCCTCGAGGCGTCCGGCGACATCATCGGGCAGGCTCACGACCTCGAAGGTCGAGCCGAGCACGAACTCACCGGGATGCAGCACGAAGGGCTCGTCACCCTCGGGCTCGATCATGCGGGTGAGATCAGGCTGCTCCTGGCTCGGGTCGATATACGGGTACTTGTGGTTCTCGAACACCCGGAACCAGCGATCCAGGCGCACGTCGATGCTCGACGGCTGGATCATTGATTCGGTGTAGGGCTCGAGGGCAACGCGGCCCGCGGCAATCTCGGCCTTGATATCGCGATCAGATAGCAGCACGGGACGAGATTACTCGCCCGCAGTGAGCGGGGTTACGGCAACAGGCCTGAAAGGTCATCCGGGGCATCGGCGGCAGATTCCACGAGGGAATCCAGGGGGACGAACTGCAGGGAAGCCTCATTGGTGGCCCTCAGCACGACAGGTGCGGCGACCCCGGCCTCGAAACTCTGCAGCCAGCGACCGGCGCATACGCCCCACTGATCGCCCGGCTGCAATCCCGGAAACCCGTATTGGGGCATCGGAGTCGAGAGGTCATTGCCGATCAGCGCCTGGTGAGCGAGGAAGTCAGCGGTCACGACTGCGCAAACCGTATGCGACCCGACATCGTCGGGGCCCGTATTGCAGAAGCCATCGCGATAGAAGCCGGTGAGCGGCTCGAGACTGCATACCTCTAGGGACCCGCCCAGGACATTTCGCTGCTCCACGTGCCGAGGCTACTGCCAAGTGCGCGTGCCTACCCGCTGCAGTGATCAACATGTGCCGTGTTCCAATGGGGCATGCGCAGAATCCTCGCCGCCTCATGTGTGGTCACCTTGTGCGGGCTCATGGTCGTCACCGCCATTCCCGTCACGGCCTCGGCCGCTTCCGCCGTTGTCTCGGCACGCTCCGGCGTCGACACGGTCTCGGTGACAGGGGCGCGCAATGTCGCCAAGGCGGTCGTGAGCTTTCGTGCCGACATGAACTCGATGCTCGCGAGCTATCTCGCTGACTACGGGGATCGGCTCAACGCCGCTGAGCTGGCCACCGCGAAGGAATTGGTCGCGAAGGCCGACTCGAGCCTGAACGGAGTGCAGGGTGCCACCGCGCGAACGTCGGCGCTGGCGAGCTCGGGCGCAAGTAAGGCCAAGGTTCTCGCTGCCTCTCGCGCTGCCGAGAAGGCCTTCACCACATCGCACGATCAAGCGCTTGCGGCCCTCAACCAGATCACTCCGATCCTTCAGCCGAAACTCGGGCTTCTCGAGGCATTCGGCGCCAAGCGTGATGCTGACGCGAAGCTGTCGAACTTCAGCGCTGTCGGGGCCAAGATCACGGCGCTGACCCGGACCATCAACGCCTCTCAGTAGTATTTCCCTGCACCTCGCGGGTGTAGTGAAATGGCATCACACAACCTTCCCAAGGTTGGAGCGCGGGTTCGATTCCCGTCACCCGCTCGAATAGTGAAGGCCCCCGCATTCTCGGGGGCCTTCACTATTCGACCGAGTAACACGTCGGGAATCGGGAGGAGCTTCGCGGTAGCGGAGCGACGGATCCCGTCACGGGCTAATGCCCGGGAATCGGGATGAGCACGCCAGAGGCGTGCGAGGGATCCCGTCATGGGCAAATGCCCGGGATTCGGGAGGAGCTTCGCGGTAGCGGAGGCGGTCACGCCTTCGCGAGACGGCCATCGCGGCGCATTACCCATGTTGACACCATGAGCGGTGCGAGAAGCATGAGGATGACTCCCGCAAGGATCAAGGTGAAGAGCGCGAACGTGACACCGATGGCTCCGTACTGGGCGGCCTGTGAGTCCAGAGCGCGGGGCATGTAAAAGATCGCCCAACTCGACAGCGCGATTCGGGCGACTCCATTGAGCACTCCTACGGCGAACAGCTGACCGCGCGGCACTGCGGGCACCAGCAGGCTTAGTGCGAGTGCCTCGCCGGCGCCCCAGATTGCGAAGATGAGAAGTCCTGACATCGCCGCGAGGAACCAGCCGCCGTGACGCCAGAGATCGCGCAGTTCAGCCACGGCCGTGATCATGATGACCTGCACGAAGATCCACACCAGTGCTCGCCAGATCTGACGCCCGGGCAGCTTGGGCACTTCGAAGATGGATGCGAACACTCCGGAGAGTCGGCGCGCGAGCGAGAGTGCCGAGAAGAGAGTCAGTGCGATCGCGAGCCATGAGACGGCCACGACGGTCGATGACGTCGCGAAGAGGGAGATGACGGCCTCTCGGCTTACTCCCATCAGCCCGAATCGATCGATGAGGAACTCGCCGACGACCTCACCATTGGATTTCAGCACGACAGAGATGACGACGATGAGCATCGGGAGTAGCGCGATGAATGCCTGGGCAGAGAGCCCGAGGGCCTTGTCGGTGAGCTGGAGAGTGAAGAAGCGCTGAATCACCTCACCGGGGTAGGTATGCAGGGTCCACTCGACCCACTCCTCCACCCGCTTCTTCCACGACACGACCGAATTCTGCTACGTCGGGCCTGTCGTGGGCGCGAGAACATGCGATCGGGCAGAATCACCACACAATCGGCGTTCAGAGGAGCCCCACTTGCCTGACATCCTGCCCACCCAGCGCGTCACCTGGATGGAACTCTTCTACGACGTGATCGTCGCGGCAGCGATGCTCCTGATCTACGGTTCTCTGGCAAAGCACCTGAGCTGGACTGAATTCTTCTGGTTGTCGGCGGTGGCTCTGGTGGTGTTCTCGATGTGGCTGAGCACCACACTGATCTTCAACCGACTCCCGGATGACTCGCCGATGCGCAGGCTCTTCGTCATCGCCCAGATGATCGCCCTGATCTTCGCGGTCGCGTCGATGGAGAACAGCGAGCGCGTCGATGGCGACGTCGGGATCGTGGCCCTTGCCATCGCCATGCTGATCATGGCCGCCATGTGGGCATACCTGCGACGCTCCCTCGGAGATGATGCTCGAATCGATCGGCTCCCGATCATCTGCTTCGCAATCGGTGCCGCGTTCCTACTGTCGGCCGTCTTCCTACCGGATGCCTTAAATGCACCGGTCTTCATTGTCGGGGCCCTGATCGGCTTCGCGCCGATCTTCATCACGTACGTGCCGAGCCTGTGCCGTTCAGGCCTGCTGGACTTTCACCATCTGGTCGAACGTCTGGGCGGACTCGTCCTCATCATGCTGGGCGAGACCTTCTTGGAGATGGCGGTGCTGTTCACCAAGGGTGCAGAGCCGCGCACCTTCGGCGTGGTGCTCGTTCTTGTCCTGCTCACGGTGATCTGGTGGCAGTACTTCACTTATGTTGCCGGCCCACCCCGGCGCGATACCCGTTCGCGGATGATCGAATTCCTGCTCGGGCACGCGATTCTCATCCTCGGGCTCGGAACGGCCGCCCTGTCCTTGACCGAGGTCGGTCTGGCCCTCTCCGAGCAGCTCTCGCTTCCTGTCCTGGCCGGCATGCTGGGCGGCTCGATGGCCCTTGTCTATGCGGGCCTGACCGTCATCGCTGCCACCACCACGGGCTCCTTCGCGCGCACCGCGCTCCTGGCAATCGCGGCCGTGGTCTTCGCGGTACTCGGCCTGCTGTTCTGGTCCGCCTGGGAGGTCGATGAGCAGGTCGTCACCCTGGTCATGGTGGGAGTGAGCCTGGTAACCCTGCTCTCCACCGCCGTAATCAGCGGAAAAGGGACAATTCAGTCATCTATCCCGTCTGACACACCGATCTCCTAGGCCTCGCAATCCCCGACATTCACTTACGCCACATCTAGGCTGAGCGGGTTCGCATACCCAAGGCTTAGGGCGAGATGACTCACGACACGTCAGTCGGGCCAGAGGGCGGCTTCCCCGCCGACAGGTCTGACTTCGTGCTGCCCGTCTCCGGTGATATCTCCCCACTCGTACACCTCATTGAGGATCACACGTCGGTCGAGCCCGGCGAGGCCAGTCGCGCCCAACTGAGCGTGCGCAACATCAGCGGAGTTGTCGAGAGCTTCGACCTGACCGTCCTGGGCCCGGCCGAGCCCTGGGTCGAGATCATGCCGACGGCCCTCTCGCTCTTCCCGGGCGACGAGGGAACAGCAGTCGTCACCTTCCGGCCGCCGATGTCCTCCACCGTGGTCGCAGGCGACTACATCGTGGGCGTCCGGGCCATGTCACACGTCTCCCGCGCCTGCACTGCCGCTGACGAAATCCTGGTGGCGGTTGCGCCGTTCTATCGGTTCGCCACGGATATCTCCCGCACGACGTTTGCCGTGCGCACCAAGGCCAAGACGCAGATTCGCATCATGAATCAGGGCAACTCCACGCTCACCTACCGCATCAGCGCTGTTGATCCCGAGGGCTATATCCGAGTTGTCGTGCCGGTCGAGGAGATCACCCTCGCTCCGGGTGAGTCGACCTGGATCACTGTCATCGGGAAGATGGCACCGCGCATCTTCGGCTCCTCGAATGACACGCGCACGATCATCGCGACGATCACTCCCCTGAGTGATCCACTCACTCAGGCGCCGATCGTCGGCGTGGATCCGGTAGAGCAGCGCATCAACATCCTGCACAAGCCGTTCATCCGGCTGCGGCTCGGACTCTTCGGTCGCCTCGTGCTTCTCATCGCGATTCTGGCCCTGATCGCCGCCTTCATTTTCGCGCGCATTCTCGACAACACCCCCCCGACGGCCACGGGGGCTCCGCCCGTGCCTGAGAACTTCACAGCTACGCTCAATGACTCGAATCAGCCGGTACTGACGTGGGAAGCCGCATCCGGAGCGCAGCAGTACTCCATCTACGGCGTAGGTGCCGCAGGCGATCCCGTGCCCTCGACATCACCGACGCCCGCTGCCTCGGCAACTCCCGCGCCGACTGTCACCGTGACAGTCGCACCCGCCGCTTACACGTCACGCGAAGGCCTGATGTTCGTGCCGGCCGTTGCCACCAGCGCTCCGGTCGCTGACTCCTCTGCCTTGACTGAACTTCCCGCTGCATCGCCTTCCGCAACTCCGCCGGCATCCCCATCACCATTGACTTCGGGATCTCACGACATCGCCCGGCTTCCCTCACCGGTGTGCGACAACTGCACGGAGATCGCGACCGTCGACGCAGGAACGACGCGCTACGTCGCTGAGCAGGCCAAGGCCGGCGAGAACTGCTACCGCATCTCGGCCAAGGTGGGCACCACTCAGTCGCTGTACAGCCCGCAGACATGCATCATCGTGCCGGCCACGAATGTGCTCGACACCGACGGCGACGGCGTGGCCGATGCACCGGATGCGAATGGCGACGGACAACCCGAGACGGTTGATACCAACGGTGATGGCGTGCCGGATGCCTCGGGAGACGCGAACGGTGACGGGCAGGCCGATGCCGGAGCTGCCCCGGCGGCACCCGCCGCAGCACCGGTGATCGCACCGTGCCCGCCGGTCAAGCCGCATGCTCGCGCCGCATCCTCCGACACGGTCGCGATCTTGTGGAAGAAGGCAGTCAAGCCGCCGAAGGGAATGACGGCACCCGATCCCGCAGCTTCAAGCGCGGCTCCGGCACCTGCCGGTGGCAAGGACGGCGCATCAACCACGGCTGCTGCGGATACCAGCAAGGTCTGCGATCCGGCCAAGGAGATCACCGGCTGGACGATTCAACGCCAGATCTTCACCGGTTGGTCCGACGTGAGCCCCGAGGGCAAGGCCGATGACACGGCCATCGAGATCACCGGGCTTACGGCAGATACCGAGTACTGCTATCGCATGCGCGCAAAGGCAGCCGACGCGAATTCCGTCTACTCGAAGAAGTTCTGCACCATGACACTTCCGGGAATTGACCCCGCTCCGAGCCCCGGTGTCTCGGAAAGTGCAGGCCAGCCGAGTGCCACTCCTTCAGCCAGCCCCTCTGTGCGAGTGCTTGAGCCGTAACTAGTTCTGCGTCGTGCTGGATCCCACGCCGGGGATTCCCGGCGTGCGGGTTCCGTTCTGGAAGCCGAACACCTTGGGAGCCTGCGGCACCTCGAGGAACTGAGTTCCGCTGATCGCCACCTCGCCCACGTCGAATGTGACAGCCCCGCGCGGCGGGTACACCGTGTCAATGGTCAAGGTGATCGTCTTGGTCACGTTCTGCGGAAATTGCACCAGCTGTCGTGAATCGGCAGCGAGATCGACCGAGGCCAGTGTCGTGGTCATCTTCGAGCCGTCGTCGAATGCCAGTGTGATGTCCTTGGGAGTCGCGAGTGCCCGTGAGTCGAACTGCTCGCTCTGAATGCCAGGGAAGATCACCATGCGATCTATCTCAGTGGCCTGCGCAAGCGTGTAGGTGAGCACGGTTCCGGCGCCGAATGTCGTCGACGGGGCTGATGCCCAGAAGGTTCGTGCGTCTGCCGTGGCCAGCGCCTGAGCCTCGATGCCCGGCAGCGACGACGTGGCCGTGACAGTCTCGATGGTCACTGCCTTGCCGCTGTAGGGATCGATCCACTGATTGACCACCTGGAAGGCCCGAGTAAGGCCGAAGCGCAGCTGGAATGCACCGGGGCCGAAGAACGCGAATGCAAGTGCCGCAATCACGACACCGCCGATGGCAAAGGCGAAGATGGGTGTGCGCCAGCTGCTGCTGACTCGCCCTTGGCGCTTGCGATCCTCCTCGGCGACCTTCTCCTTGTCCTGCTGACTCATGGCCACCACGGTCGGCGCCACCTGAAGTCCTGCCAACACCTCACCGCACTGCTCGCAATACCGATGACTGCTCGGATTGAGCCGACCGCAGTGCTCGCACACGAGGTCGATCTGCTCCTTCACCGTGACCTTCAGAGGAGCGGTGCGCTCGATGGTGGCATTGACCGTCTGCGGGGCACGTGCGCGAATGCGATCGTCACCGTCGAAGTCCGGATCCGCGGCCTGGGCCTCGGCAACAAGTGCGGCTTCGGCGAGCCTGCGCAGCTCGGCTTCGCGCTCCAGCCGAGCGCGCTCGGCTTCCTCCGCCGCCAGCCGGCGTGCTTCCTCGGCCGCAGCGATCTCGAATTCCCGCTGATCGGGAATGATGCCGAAGATCGCGATCGAGACAAGGGCCCACCCGATGAGCAGAGGTGAGGCCAGTGCCGCGCCCGTCGTGCCGCTGATACGACCGAAGAGCAGAATCAGCACGATGGCCAAGGTGAGGCCAGCCAGCATGCCCGTCACGAATCGATCAGTGTCGCGACGCATGCCACGCCACAGCAGAGCGAGTGCTCCGGGCTCGGGCGTCACATCTTCAGCTATGCCAGGCGTGCCGGAATCGAAGTCCTCGACAATCACGGGCATCATCGAAATGGTGGCGACCGGCAGGACAGTCACGGGCGCAGGGGCGCTCACCTCGATCTCGAGGACTTCTTCCGCCACCGGCTCATCCGCTGCCGGCATCATATCGTCGGCGCTTCCCGCCTCAGCTTCTGCGTCATTCTCGAGCTGACCGGGTACCTGAGGATCCACGGGTGGCTCGGGAGCCCACGGAGGAACACCGGCGAATTCGAGATAGGCGAAGCAATGCGGGCAATGGGGTTGCCAGGGAACCACCGTCGCGCACTTGGTGCACAAGATGTTCGGATGTTCCTGGGTTGACATGGGGATCAGCCGCCCGCAACCACCGTCATGCTGACGTGAGCCGGAACGATGTCGCGAGCGATTCGAGTGATGCGCTCGATCTCCGCAGGGCTGCGATCAGTCGTGGTGATGCTGAGCACGACCGTATGCGTGGTCGACTCCTTCCAGTCCTCCGGGTTCGTCGGACGATCAGAGGTGTCGACGCGGCCGAAGTCGGAGATCACGAGGGCGCTCACTTCGTGGGGCACGAGACGATCATGCAGTGCTCGAGCCGTGCCGGCCCACTTGGCTCGCTGAGCCGCAGTGGTGACGTCGCGACGCACCTTGTCCTCGGTCCAGAGGTCATCCATCGATGCGAGAACCCAGTCGCCCATGTAGCGCACCATGTCGAGGGGAGCGAGGTTCGAGTCGAGATAGGCATCGAAGCAGTCGAGCACGCTGATCACGGGGGCGATGACCTCGTCGAGTCCGTCGAGCATCCGGCACACGAAAGGGTCATCCTGCAGCATGCCCGGGATCTGCGTACGCATCGGGAATGGACTGTTCAGCCCGGGAATCTCCTTGCGGCTACTGGACTGCATCAAGCTGAGATCGCCGGTCATTCGACGGTCTCCAGCTCGTTGCCCACGCAGAAGACGAGCTCACGCGGGCCGGGCTGCACCTTGTCGATGGGCTCACCGCGTGCCCCGGTGACGACATCGACGGGAACAAGGCGAATGAGATCGACGTATGCGACACCCGGCACCCGCTGGATCACCGCATGTGCATCACCCACGAGTAGTGCGCGCCCGTAGGGCCACCCCGTTCCGGCATAACCGCCGATGAGCGGGTGCATGAACCTGCGCAGATCGCGATCGGCCTGCTCAAGAACGACCTCGCGCACAGCACCGGGAGCGAGCGCGATCCGCGCAGCAACCGCTGCACCGAGGTAGCGCGGTGGCTCGATGTGAACAGTGGCACCCAGCGGTCGCCGCTCGTCGATGAACTCACGCGCGTGACGCAGCACAGACTTGCGGGGCTGCAGCAGCTCGAAGTCGCGCACGTCATCGGGAACGCTGGGGACAACCTGGATGAGCACGTGGCCCGGGCGCTCGAGTGCAGTGCCGTCGATGCAGGTCACACGGGCGAGCGACGGCGCGGCCAAAGTGGTCAACAATTCGTAATCGCGCACCGTGACAGCACGCATTTGGGTGCGCACCGTGATCGCGGCCCGCTCCTTGACATCGTCGATGGTCTCGGCATCCATGCCTCCGCTGGCGGACTGGGGATTCGAGACACGTGAGACGAACGGGATGCTTGAGCGCAGAACAGTCAAGGTGCCCTCATCGACATTGCCCTCGACGCCGCCGCCGACCAGGTAGCGAGGAACGCGCACCATTGCGCCAGCAGGCGGTGTCGCGCCGTAGGCCCGCACGCCTCCTTCGGGAAGTCGGACGATCGGACCGAAGCGCAATTCACCGGAGACCTCGTCGATGGTGAAGTGGCGGTCGTCAGGGCCCGAGTCGGCGAAGCTCTCTACTCGAGTCCACGGCTCCCAGCCCTCGATGCCGCTGACCTCGGCGAGGAGGTTGTCCTGCCCGGCAATCAGCGGAAAGCGACTGAGCTGAAGGCGATCACCGGGGGTACCTGCGCATGGTCCGATGATGTCGTCCTCGATCGGCTCGCAGTGCTGGGCCTCCACGAGGCCGCCGATGGTCGTAGCGCGCACCTCGTAGATGCCCGGCGCCCTCGTGTAGGCCGGCTGATCGCCGACAGTCTCGATCACCTGAACGCGCAGCCAGGCCGAGGTCATTCCGCCAATCGAGGATCGTGCGTGACGGGGGACGAAAATGTCGATGTTGCCCGGACGGTTGAAGCCGCCAGTGTCATCACGCAGGACATTCGCCGTGATCCACTGCTGGCCGTCCCAGGACTCGATGACGATCGGTGGACGCTTCGGGTCGACGCCTACACCCTCGTAGGAATCATCGGCGCGCACCTCGAGCCGCACGAAGCAATGGCCAGCAGGCTGAGTGAGGCCCAGGTACATCGCATCGCCGACGACCGGTTCGGTGGAGAAGATCTCGAACTCGACATTTCGCGAGCGTGCTTCGTCCTGTGCGACGAATGGCCCGTCGGTCGACTTGGTCAGGATCCGCTCAACCTCGATAGTCGTGATCACGAGGTCGTCCATGGTGGTGAAGATGGTCGCCATGTCAGTCGAATTTCGGATGGTGGAGACCTCGGTGCCCCGGGGCACCTCGACATCGACATCCTGATCGATCGAGAGCCAGAACTCGACTGGTGCGATCGCGGCGGCAGGCGGGATCATCCGCTCGCCGAGCAGGTCAAGGAACTTCACGTAGTGCAGATCAGGAACTCGGTTGAGCCGATAGATCAGCTGATCGACGAGATACGCGAAGGTCTCGATAAGCGTCACGCCCGGATCGGAGACGTTGTGATCGGTCCACTCCGGATTGCGAAGCTGAACCATGCGCTTGGCCTCGTCAACGAGATCCTGGAATCCCCGGTCGTCGAGATTAGGTGCGGGAAGCGTCACGATTGCTCCTCAGAGGGGATCAGGTAGAACGGAACGAGCAGGTTACGGGGGTCATAGCTGCCCTTGAGCTGGTACTGGATGTCGATGAGCAGACGGCTGGGGTCGCCGTCGTACATCACCTGGACACCCAGGACGTCAATGCGCGGCTCCCATCGCACGAGCGATTGCTCGACCTCGATCTGGATACGCGTGACGAGATCAGGGGTGCTGGGCTCGAACACCATGTCGTGGATCGCGCACCCGAACTCGGGGCGCATCGGCCTTTCGCCGTAGGCGGTGCCCAGGATGAGGCGAATCGCCTGCTCGACATTCGCGGTGCCCTGCACCATGGCCATGCCACCGCGGGCGTTGATGGAGAACGGGTAGGCGAAGCCCCGACCGGTAAAGGCGGAGTCGACTCGCGTGACGTCGTTACTCAATTGAGCTTCACCACCGCTCCCTTGAGAGTGAGCGGACCTGAAGCCTCGACGGTGACACTCGCACCCTTGAGCTTCGCGGATCCGGTTGCATTGAGATTGATGTTGCTCGCCGACACGTCGAGGGTGCCCTTGCCATTCACCTTGATCGCGCCCTTACTCGTCACCGAGACCTCATTCGCAGTCACCTTCGCGCTCTTCTTGGTGGTCACGGCGACATCGGCGTCGGAGTTGATCGTGACTCCGCCCTCGCCCTTCGTACTGATCGTGATGCCCTTCTTGTCGCTCATCACGATCGAGCAAGTCTGGCCGTTCTTCGTGCGAATCGTGATGCCGGAGTCATCACCCTCGTCGTCGAAGATCAGCTGATGACCGGTCTTGGTGGTGAAGACCTGCTTGACGGGTGAGCCGTCCTTCATCAATTGCGCAGCCGGCACCTTGCCCGAACCCTTGCCGAATAATCCGCCGATGACATAGGGGGTCTCGAGCTGACCATTCTCAAAGGCGACCAGCACTTCATCCTTCGGCGCAGGCAGTGCCTGCCAGCCCACGCCCTGACCAGCACCCATCTGCACGATCTGGGCCCAGCCGGTGATGTACGTCTTATCGAGCCACGGCAGGGTCAGGTTGACCCTGCCCTTCTTCAAGGGATCCTCGATCGAGTTGACGATCGCGGGGTACACGCCATCAAGCTTGAGCCGCGTAGCCACCTCGCCCTGGATGCCCGCGAGTGATCGATCCTCCACACCTGTGCTGTACAAGGTGGTGATGAAGCCGCTCTCGCCGCCGAACTCGTGCACGAGGGCGGTGATGAGGTAGTCGCCCTCCAATTGCTCGGCGTTCTTCACCTTGACAGCCTCATTGAGCCGAGCTGCCGGATGACCGCGTGCGACTAGTTCGAGATCCACGGAGGCACCCGAGAGGCGCCGGGCGTAACCCTTGGCCATGGCATTGGCCTCGGCCGTACTCGAGGCCATGCGGTCGACCGAGGTACGCGGACCCATCTTCTTGCTGCCAAGCCCGGCAGCGCTGCGACGAAGGTTGATCATCTTGCGCATGTCACTCGACGTGCTCTCGGAGCCCAGGGCTGCCTGATTCTGCTTGTGATCCCAACCCGCGACCCTTGCCTTGCTGGCATAGCCGAGGCCGGTGCTCATGCCGCGCAAGGCGATCACACGGCCATCACCGACCTCGAAAGTCTTGGCACCTGTCCAGCCACCGGAGGCAGATGGCCTGGCCTGCGGGCCCCAGGAAAGCTTGGCTTTCGGGCGCTTGAGCTCGGTATAGGGGTGCACGAAGGCGATGTACCCGAGCTCGCGGGCAAGCCGGCAGATGAAGTCCCAGTCTGTTTCGTTCACCTGCACGATGGTGTCGTGCTTGATCTTGGTGGTGGTGATGCGCGAAGTCGACGTCAGGCTGAAGGGGTTGAGGCCGTACTCGCCCGCGACCTTCTTGACGACGTCGGAGTAGGTCATCTCCTTGAAGAGACGAGTCTTCGTGGCCGAGAGCATGTCACTCGCGGAGTCGGAGAGCCGGAAAACGGTGCGCATTCCGGAGCCCTCATCGACGATTGACTCGACGCTGGTGAGAGTCCCGACAAAAAGCAGCTCACCCATCGAATTACCCTGCGCGTAGGAGTAGACGGAGTACGTGCTCGACTTGTAGAAGATGTAGCGCGAGTACTTGCCGCCATCGTTCGCCGGCTCCATGAGCTCGATCTCGCATGTGCGCGGCAGGAAGGTCGAGGCATCGATAGTGACCCGCGAGATCGTGCTCTGGGCAGACTTCTTGACCTCATCGCCATCGCGGAAGATCACGAACTCCGTGGCAGACTTGTCATAGTCGTATCCGAAGAGGGCCATCAGGCGTCCTCGTCCACGTGCTGCGATTCATCGTGATCGACGGCAATACCGCCGCCCTCGGTGCGCGGAGGCAGGGAATCAGGCGAGGGCAAGAGCATGCGTCGACCCGCAGCAATACGCAGGGGGTCATCAACGCGATTGTGCTCGGCAATATCGCGCCACGTGAGCGGGTTCTCGTATGTGCGATAGGCGAGATGCGCGAGAGTGTCACCCTGCAGCACCGTCTCGGCCAGCTCGGGGGCGAGGCCACCAGAAGTGGGATTCGTGCCCGAGCTCGTCGAGGGGTACTGGCGCAGCTCGAGCTTGCCCACCGCCTTCAACGGCGTGCCATCGGGCGCGAAGCGCGTGATGTCAGCCTCAAGTTCAGTGATGTACATCAGCGGCGACGCGAATTGCCCCCACAGAAGCATGACCAGGGGCGGGGAGCCGGCGCGACTGAAGAGTCCGGAGGAGTACGCCTCGCAGAGGCTCACAAGCTTCTTGAGGTCATCCATCACGGTTCGCGGCTTGCCGAAGCCCAGGCTGCTGCTCAGGCCCATCGCACCGGCGGCCCAGCCGATGAGTCCGCCACCGGCGGCGAGGCCGCCCATCAGCCCGCCGGCGCTGAAGGGATCCTTCTTATTCGTCTTCAACAAGAACTGGAAGGACATCTTCATCGGCTTCGGGCCGAGATAGGTCAGCGGGCCGGATGACTTGGCCTTCGCTGACTTCTTCGCGAACCAACTCGATGATTTCTGCACCTTGATCGACGAGGGGGGCAGGAAAAGCTCGATGGAATCAAGGGAGGCCGCGTAGCCGGCGATCATCCGGGCCGAGGCATTCGACAGCATGCCAAGGCCGAGTGCTGCCGAGATACCGCTCTGACCCGTGGTCCACGAACTCATGTTCGCCAGGATCTTCGCGCTCACGCCACCCGCCGGGATGATGACGAGCTTGAAGGGCTCGACTTTCTCCTCCTGGCTGATCGACGTGTCGACCAACGGAGAGGCACTCGAGAAGGTCTCGACCTTGTAACCGGAGAAGGAGAAGGTGAGGGTCTCGAGAGTGGTGGGCTGCTGCGGCGAATTCGTGTACTGGTTGAGGATTCCCGCAGAGAGCTGAGGTGCGCCCCACTGCTTGGGATAGCAGTCGCGGAAGATGATGTTGAACTTCTTGCCCGGCAGGTCTGCAGGGTCAATGCCCGCGGCAATGGCCGCAGAAGAGATCAGCGAAGCCGCCATGCCTCCGAGACCGCTCTGCGATGCCGCCGGTACCTCGACCGTGATTGCGACCGAGGTTCCGCCGTTCTTCGTGGCCCACGTGAACCACTCGGTGATGCGTGCGCTCGTGCCCGGCGCCCACGAACGTGCGAGGGTCACCTCTCCGTAGGAAATGCGATCGACCTCGCGAATGGAGGTACGGACGTAACCGCCTGCCGGCAGCTCATTGGTGTGCATCTCCATCGTGCCCAGGGACATCGACTGCCAGCCGCCGCCGAGGGTCGGATCGCCGGAGATCGCATCGACAGAGATCGCGAAGCCCTTGAAGTAGCCGCCCGGGAATCCGCTGTCGAACATCAGGCTGCCGAAGCCGCCACCACCGAGAAATGACATCGCTACCTCCATTCCCTGGCAAGGCGTCCGCGGCGCTCGCGGTCACGAACCAATTCAGCTCGCAGACGCGAACGCAGCAACGGGTACAGCGAATCGGCCTGACGCTCGAGCTCGCCACGACGCTCACTCGCACTATCGCGGTCCTTGGCGGCCTCGGGCGGGAGCATCATGCGGGAGAAGTAGTCGAAAGCCTTCTCCTTGGTGCTGGGCTCAGGGCGCGGACTCTCGCCGGTGCTGTCGGCGTAACTACCCGCACCGCTGGCGCCCTCACCCGAGCCGGACATCTCCGGTGAACCGGCCGACGGCGCGGAGCTTCCCGATGTGGATCCACCACCGGCTCGAGAGACGCTGATCGACTGCGCACCCGTACCTGCGGATCCTGCGCGCATGGCACCTCGTCGCGCCAGGCCGGCCCCCGGCATTTCTGGCTCTTCCTCGCGAACAGGCGTGGGGTGACCGGCGTGCACAAGATCGACTTGCTCGAGCAGGCTGGGCTTGAGTGCACTCGCGTGTGCGATGGCCGGTTCCGGCTGATGCGGAAGGCCGATGCCCTCGTCGTCGGAATCGTCATCCGAGTCGTTGATCGAGGGATTGATCTCGCGACCTCGTCGCTGAACTCCCTCGGGAACATTCGCCGGGGCAGCACCGCTCGGCTCAGCTGCGCGCGAGTGATCAAGTGCGCCGAGTGCCGGTGTCGGTGATGAGCTCGCGATAGCCCTCTCGACCTTCAGCGCCGCTTGTTCGTGAGCTACTCCTTCGCGAGTCGACTCATCAGGCATGTGCTCAGTGCCGCCGCGCTGCTGGGCCACGTGGGTCAGCTCATGCGCGAGCAGTGCCTTGCCTCGCGGAGTGTCGAGATTCGCATCCGCCGCGAGGTAGATCTCGCCATCGCGCGTGAACGCCTCGGCATTGAGTGCCTCGGTCTCGGCGTGCACGTGGTCCCCTTGATGAACCTTCACGGAGTCGGGGGCCGAACCCGTGGCGGCAGCTACGGCGGTGCGCACCTCCGGCGGGACATCGACGTTGCGCGGCGCCGGCGTGTTACCGGGAGCCAGTGATGGCGGAACCGTGCCACGCGCCTCAAGAGGCACGGCGGTCTCCGTGGCCGCCGTATTCACGGTCGCGCGTGCGGATGACTGCGATGAACCGGATGAACCGGATGCAGGATCAGCATGCGTGCCCGCAGCGGAATCGGTGAATGCCGACTCCTGCGCGGGGCGTGCCGACGGTGTGGCGTGCTGGACCGGTGCTGCCGAGTTTCGAGCCTTGCGCTGCACGCCCGTGCGACCGGCCGAGCCGGGACGCGGAGAGGTCGCCGCCTTTGCCGACGCGGCGGAAGGCGGGGTGGCAATCGACGGTCGCTCACCCAGCAGTGATCGGCTCTCGCGCGCACCGGACATGTTCGGCGCGGGGATGACGGGCGAGGTCGCAGCCGAGATCTCGGGTGATTCGACGGACGACCCATCGGCCGCGGCAGCAGCAGGTGTTGCCGTGCCGGCGCCGGTTGACGCGGCATCCTCAGTGCGGTGCACGAGTTCGGGCGCCGGAGCGGCAAGCTCGGCATCAACAGGCGTGGTGGTCGGCTCGGTGCTGCTGCCGATGAGCGGGCGAGTAGCGGCGCTCGGTGCCGGCGGCTGTGCCCCGCGCACGCGCGTACCACCCGACAGCGGCGGGATGTCAGCAGCGCGCGGCGCCTCGAGTGAATCGAGGTCCAGGCCTTCGAGGTCTTCCATCAACGTGGGACCAGTCGGCGGAATGGGCGAGGCAGTCTCGGGAAGCGCTGCTCCGCCGCGGCGTCGCATGACCGGTGCGTCGGTCGAACTCTCCGAGCGCGAAGCTTCGATTACCGCAGAGAGATCGGCATCGGAATCCTCGGGTTCGGCTGTACGCATACGAATGCTCGGAGCACTGACGGACTTCCGAACGAGAGAAGCCGAGGGAAACTCAGCAGCCGGGACACGCGACACCGATGCGGTCTTGGTGGCGGACAGGCGCCGAGGCGCCGGCGGCGGCGGTAGCTGCTCCGCCAGAACATCGAATTCAGACTCATCGACATCGTGTCGGTGGACGAGAGCCTCGGGTGCAGGGCGCGGTCGCCGCGTTCGGCGAGCGCTCGCACGCACTACGCCCATCCGCTCAGGCTCGATCTCGTGGGCGAGGGGTTCACTGGTCACCGCCGTCGGGCGATGGGTGACGAGGAAGTCATCGAGTGAGTGCTGGAAGCGCGCGGGAGAACCGAAGGTCGGGCGAAGCGGCGGAAGGAGCATGAAGTCACCGCGCATCTGCGGTGCGGAATCCGTGACAGCGTCGGCGGCCTGCGCGACCGGACCTGATTCAGGTGAGGCAGGGGCATGACTGCTGGGTCGACGACGAATGCGGTCGAGTACTCCCATCGCTAGCCCTCCGTGACTGCCCGGTTGAATGTGGAGACCATGCCGGTCATTCGCTGACGATCCGCATGAGTCATGTCGAGGATGTCATCGAGCGTCCAGTGCAGGTAGTAGGCCAGAAATCCGATCTCCTCCCAGAGACGATCGGTTCCGACCGTTGCTATTCCCCCGGTGCACCACCTCCGACGTCAACCATCACCAGCTGGCTGCAATGCGGACACGTGACCTCGGCCACGGTGGTGCCTTCGGTGTTGATGCGTCGGTACAGGTCTTGCAGGAAGGCCAGATCGGTGGCCCACAGGCCGCCGATGACCTGATCATCGATGTGGGTGAGCGTGCCGAGCCTGGTCACCACGCGCGCGAGAAGCACGAGACTCAGGAATGCCTCGTGCTCGCGCACCTTCGGATCGAGCAGCGGCATGAGTTCGTCACGCGCCGTTGCCAGGCGCATTGAACCCTCGCGGTGAACATTGCCCTGGCTGTCGACGAAGCCCCGGGGAAGGACGAAGTCAAAGCTTGTCTGCATGACGCTCATTGCAATTGCCTACTGCTCTCTCGATACGTACTAGGAGACCTTCATCTCCGTGAAGGTCATGCTCAGCGTCAGGTTGATGCCCGAGGACTCGCCGGCCTTGAGAGCACCGTAGGAGACGCCCGTGACCATGAGGTTCGCGAACTCCACGGTCTGCACGGGAGCACCATAGGTGTCCTTGTAGATCAGGGTGCCGGTCTTGCGAGCACCCTTGAAGTCGCCGCCGAGGCCGGTCATGAACCATTGGGTCACGGCCGGATCACCGGTGCTGAGCACGGTGACCGACAGTGAGCCCGACTGGCGTGGGCCGAGCATCTGCTGGATCTGGTAGATACCCGCAGGGGTCATCGACTTGGTCTCGATGGTGTTGGTCTTCTGCTCGATGCTGTTGATCTCGACGACGTTAGGAATGGTCGTGCCGTCGATCGCGAACTCGAACGAATAGGCGGTTAGGACTTCACCGTCGGTAAGTGCCATGTCTGAACTCCTCTTTCAGTCGTGTTCGCGATTAGTCGGAGATGGAAGTGCCGCCGGAGAACTGCGACAGGCGGAAGATGACGAATTCTGCGGGCTTCACGGGCGCGACGCCGATCTCGACGATCACCATGCCGAGGTCGATGCTCTCGGCGGTGTTGTTCTCGCCGTCGCACTTGACGAAGAAGGCTTCGTTCGGCGAGGTGCCGAAGAGTGCACCGGAACGCCACTCATTGACGAGGAAGGCGTTGATGGTGCGGCGGATGCGACCCCACAGGCGCTCGTCGTTGGGCTCGAAGACGCACCACTGCGTGCCCTGGAGGATGGACTCCTCGAGGTAGTTGAAGTAACGGCGAACGTTGACGTAGCGCCACTCGGCATCGCTCGAGAGAGTGCGTGCGCCCCAGACGCGGATGCCGCGACCTGGGAACGACTTAATGGAGTTGACGCCCATCGGGTTGAGCATGTCCATCTCACCGCGGGTCACCGCGTAGTCGACACCGACGGCGCCGAGCACGATCTCGTTGGCCGGAGCCTTGAAGACACCGCGAGTGTCGTCGTTACGGCTCCAGACACCGGCCATGTGACCACTGGGCGGGAAGGCGATGTTCTTGCCAACCGTGGAGTCGAAGACGTTGATCCAGGGCCAGTAGTCGACAGCGAACTTCGAGTCGAAGTTCGTGACGTTCATGCGCCAGTCGGCTGCCTCCTGGGCGTTGAGGCCGGCCGGGAGATCGAGGATCGCCATGCGATTGCCCATGAGCTCGCAATGGGTGATCATGCCGGTCTGGATGGCCTTGACGTCGTCGATGCTGATCAGGCCCTTGGCGTGCGCCACCACGACATCGGGCGCAAGGATCATCGTGATCTCCTCGAGCGTCTCGAAGCCGGAGAAGCCGGTGCGCTTGGCCGAGTCGCCGATGAGCGCGGATGCCTCGACGTTGACCGGGAGGTTCGCCGGGGTCGCGAGGACGACAGTGCCCTCATTCAGGCCCGAGGCGACGAGCTCGGCAGGAGCGTCGATGGCCTCGATCTTGACGAGCGTGGACTTGGTGTTGACCTGGGTGGCGAGGTTGCTCTTGCCCTTGCCGAGCGTGCCGGTGAAGGTCTCGGTCTCGTTGCCGGCCTTGATCGTGACGGTGTAGCTGGGCTCACTGCCTTCGTCGCCGGCCGGTGCCGCCTTGACGTCGACGCTGACATTGGGGCCGCCGGCCTCGATCGCCTTCACACGGAGTGCAGGCACCTTCTTGTCGGCCTTGGTCGAGAGCTCGGCGACGGGCGACTCGGTGGCATCGGCACCGGTGGAGATACGCACGACGTAGGCGCGACCGCCGCCATTGTTGAAGAAGCCGTAGATCGACTTGGCGAGCGCGTAGTCCTCGACCATCTCGCCGAAGGTGGTGGTGAACTGCTGCCAGTTCGTGACCAGCACGGGCTGGTTGAAGGGACCCTGGGGGGCAAATCCGACGAAGCCGGCTACTGCGGTTCCGACGCCGGCGATCGGCCGCGTCGCCGCGGGAACCTCTTCGACATAGACGCCGGGAGACAGGTACGTAGGCATGTGGATCCCTTCTTGGATACGTGTGGACCCAGCCTAGTGAACGTGGTTCACGAGTGGAATCCGCCCTGGACCATCTGGTCCCTTTCCGAGGGCCCAAAATAGGTCAATCGGCGTCACCGCACCATGGTTTCGGTGAGAATGCGGTGAACATTCGAGGACGACCCGGGGCGGTCGGAGCGAAAGGGGGCAGGACATGGCCAATGCCGTGACCAATGGGGCCATGCTCCAGTGCAGTTTCGGCATTGCACCGGTGCCGATGGTCGTGCTGCCACTGAGCCGAGTCGTGGCCGGTGGCATGCCGATGGCCAACATCCTTGATAACAAGCCCTTCATGAACATCATGCCCTTCGGCATGTGCAATTCCCCGACGAATCCGGCCGTGATCGCCGCTCGGGCCGCCGCCCTGGGTGCACCCGTGCCCGGCCCGTGCGTACCCGTGACCGTGGCGCCCTGGGCACCGGGGAACCCGCAGGTGATGGTGGGCGGCAAGCCGGCCCTCACGAATAGCTCCAAATGCACCTGCTCATGGGCCGGGGTCATCTCGGTCACGACCACCCCGGCCATCACCATTAACGTATAAAACAGTACAAAGCAGACATTGTCTGCCCATACCCCTCGGACCTAGGCTGACCCACTGACTCCCGAGTGCCCTGGGTCTCCCCCGGAAAGGACGCGTGCCTCGATGATCGCCGATGTTGATGCGGCCCTGCGCCTGCTGATCGGCACGCTCACCTACCCGGGCGAGAAGATCCAGGTCGACCTCGACCCGCCGACCAAGGACTGGGCAGCTCGGCGTTCCGGCCCGGTACTGAACCTCTTCCTCAATGACGTACGCGAGGACATCAACCGGCGTACCGCCAACTACCTCGATATTCGCAACGACGAGGGCGTCATCATCTCCCGCCGCCCCTCGGAGCGAACTTTCATGTTCACCTACGCCCTCTCCGCCTGGACCTCCCGGCCTGAGGATGATCACGAACTACTCGGTGCGGCGTTGATCAACCTGCTCCAGTTCGAGCACATTCCGGAGGAATTCACCACGGGCGTCCTTAACGAGATCACCTGTCGGCATCACCCCGCGATCCTGCGCGTCGGAGGCTTGATGTTCTCCGAGCGACTATCGACCGAGCTCTGGTCGGCCATCGGCGGCGAGTACCGGCCGACCATTGCGGTTACGGTCTCGATCGAGATCCCGACCGGTCTCGCCGTCACGGCCGGTCCGCGCCAGACCGAGCCGCCGCGGTTCGAGTTCAGGGATACCCGCAGCGATGCGACCAGCACGGTTGAAGGCCCGAGCCCGACACTGCCCGTTGATGCCGACGGCAATCCGGTGCGCGAGCGCCGCCGCGGATTCCTCGACCAATCCGCGGCCAAGGACGCCGCCGAGAAGACCCGGAAAGCCTGACCGAGATGCCCGAGGCAAAGAAGAAAACCTCACCCGTCCGCAAGGCGAAGACTGCAGCGCCGGCTCAGGCCCAAAGCGCGGTGCCCGCCGAACCCGAGGCAGCGCAGGTCACCGATGCCGAGCGCTGGTCCTATGCACTGGGCGCGCTGGCCAATCGCATCGCCTCGCTGATCGACAGTGAGCGGGCAGACGACGACGTGCCCGATCATCGCCGCGGCAAGGCATTCCCTAAGCACCTCCTTGTACGAGATGCCGAGCGCGGCGCGCCAGCCCCGGCCACCGGGATGATTCCCTGGGAGTACGTGCCCAGCTCGCTGATCGAGCTCGCGGAGGTACTCCCGCTGGAGGACATCGACCTCGCGATCTTGCTCATTGCCTCCGCCATCTCCATGGATCCGCGCTTCGAGCACTTCTTCATCGTCCTCAATAACGATGTTGATGCCCGCGGTCCAATGGTGAGCACGGCCCTGCGCCTCGCCGGTGCATCGCCACTCGATGCTGAAGCACGCAATCGCCTGCGAGCCGATGCGCCGCTCGCAGCACTCGGACTCATCGACGTGGGCCCCGCCTCGCGTGCGCTTTTGTCGCAGGTCATCACTGTTCCCGAGCGCGTGATCGCGCACCTGCTCGGCGATTCGATCCCCGACGCCTCGATCATCCGATCGATCGTGCAGGAGGATTCGCTGATCCCCTCGGCACTGCTGCCTGAACTGCCGGAGTTGCCCGGTCTTCCCGTCATCCTGCGCGCGCGGGCAGGCACTGCAGGTCGAGATCAGGCACGCAGGATTGCCGAGACGGAGTCCGGCGGGCAGCCGATCATCATGGACATGCGCCTTCTCGATGGCGGAAACGAGGCCGTGCTCGGCCACGTGCGCGCAGCCGTTCGCGAGGCCGCCTTGAATGGCTGCTTCCTGGTGCTCGACTTCCGCGGCGCCGATGCCGATGCACCGATCAACGAGGTACTCGGCGAGCTCACGGCTATCGGCGTGCCTGCCATCCTTCTGGTCGACGGACGACGCTCGCTCGGGCCGTGGGAGAAGCGAGCACTCACCCTTCCGATTCCCACGGTCGCGCAGAGGCGCGAATGGTGGAAGGCACTGTCGCCGGAATCCGATGACATCCTCGCTGAGACGGCCACGCATCTTGATCCGGAGGACATCGCCCTCACAGCCGGCGGCGACGAGTCGGCCGCGATCCTGCGCGTCGCCGGTCAGGCGCGACGCTCGCGAGTCCAGACAGTCACGCCGGGCGTGACACTCGCCGACGTCGTGCTCGATGAGAGACCGCGCGATCAGATGATCGCGCTGCGCGACCGCGTGCGCTATCGGTCCACTGTTCTCGACGAGTGGGGCATGCGTCCCGGAGGCGCCCGTGGCCGAGGAGTCACTGCACTGTTCGCCGGCCCTTCGGGTACCGGAAAGTCGATGTCCGCAGAGGCCCTCGCAGGCGAGCTCAACGTTCCGCTCTTCGTCGTCGACCTGGCCAGCGTGGTCGACAAGTACATCGGCGAGACAGAGAAGAACCTCGAAGAGGTCTTCCGTACCGTCGAGAACGAGGACGGCGTCCTGCTGTTCGACGAAGCAGATGCCCTGTTCGGCAAGCGCTCTGATGTCTCGGATGCGCGCGACCGCTATGCCAACATCGAGGTGGCGTACCTGCTGCAGCGCATCGAGGCCTTCGACGGACTCGCCATTCTCACGACCAACCTTCGCGCGAATCTCGACGATGCCTTCCAACGACGCCTCGACATGATCGTCGACTTCCCCGAGCCCGAGCCGGCAGCTCGGCAGGAGATCTGGTCAGCCGCACTCGCCCAATTCGATTGCCTCGACGACACCGACTGCGCGAATCTGGCAACACTTGACCTCACCGGCGGCTACATCCGCGCGGCGGTGGTCACTGCGGCATACATGGCGGCGGCTGATGAGACGACCCTCACGCGCGCTCACGTATTGCGCGGTGCGCGCGAGGAGTGGCGCAAGGCCGGACGTCTTAACTTCCCGGATGCGCAGTTCGCTGGCTGGGTTCCGCTCGACTGAACCTCGGGTGCCGCGCGACGGGCATCAGCGCGCTCATGTCACTCGGTCGGCTGGTCATGCTTTCGCGATTTCTTCGCTACGCGACGCGGCTTGAGCACGCCGGTCCACAGGTGCAGGGCATCAGGCAGGAGCACCTGGTAGAACGAGATGAGAATGAGCAGGATCGAGCTCGCAAGTGCTAGCGGAATGAACAGGTCGGCAATTGCCGAGGGAAGCATCCGGTACTGCCACGGGATGGATCCGCTGTCGTACACCTCGACGGCCGCCGGATCCGACGGAATGGTGTGCGTGAAACTCGGGAAGGTGCCGGGATCCGCGAGCACTGTGCCTTGAGAGAATCGGTTGTTGAGCGCGTAGGCGATTTCATACACCGCAGCTCGGCTGAGACCTTCGTGCGCGATCACGGTGATGGGCACGGTGATGACCGGAATGTCAGCGGGAGGGATCATTCGCTGCACGCTGAATGCTCCCTGGGGCAAGGTTCCGGACACGATGTAGCCGATCCGGCCTGCCACCGCGCGTGCCGAGGGCATCGGAATGAGTCGGACCTTGGCCTCCTGCAGGAGAGTGCCGAGCTCGGAATCCCCTGGGCTGTAGAGCTCGATCATCGCATCGGCTGAGCCGTTGATCAGCGAGGCAGTCGCCACCGCGATCTTGTCGGTCAGGAATGTGCTGTTCTCGGGTGTCACCCCGAATTCCGCGAGGACCTTCGTGCCCACGTCGTTGGACACGCTCCCGATGAGTCCGATCTGGATTCGCCGCCCCAGCAGATCGGCGGGGCTGGCGAGCGCCGGTGAGTCACTGCGTGTGACGAAGAGGAGCGGTTGCTCGGAGACGGTGCCCAGGCTCACGATCTCAGGCAGGAGTACCGGATCAATCGGGCGGGCGGTGACCCCGACGGAGATATCGCGCGCGTCCTTGGTGTCCTGGACCTTCTCCGCGATGAGGTCGTACTCGGAAGTGTCGTACACGCGTCCGCGGAAGCCACCGACATCAAGACCTTCGCGGATCACTTCTGCCGGCAGCGCCGTCGCTGCTTGGTTGAGATCGGCCTCGATATTGACGATGGGTGGCTGCCGCACGAGAGCAGCGAGGACATAACCGGCGATCGCGAGAAGCGCGAGCAGCATCAGCCCCACGATGACCCGAGAGAGAGTGCGTCGATTCCTCATGAGGGAGTCTCCGTGGTTCCGAGCACCATGGACCCCCATGCGCTATCGATCGTGGCCTGAATAGAGGCCAGCTGCTGCGGCGTCGGGATCATGATCGAGCCATTCGCGAGTGATCGGATGATCAAAGACCCCGCTGCGGTCGGCTGCACGCTGGGCGGGAGACTCTCGAATCGGGTCGGAACAGCGTTGACCGCAAGTCTCGATGTTGCTGCATCGTTGGACGAGAGGTACTCCATCCACAAACGGGCGGCGCACGGGTGCGGTGCTGACGCGGAGATCGCCTGAGCGTAGGGAAGGGCAACCTGACCGTCAGTGGGCTCGATCACGGCGAAGTCGATGCCGCGTTCGGTCAGATTGCGATCGCTCTCGGCGAAGGAGAAATTCCAGTCGAGTCCGATCGGTACGTCTCCGTAGAGGAGATTGGCATCGGTGTAGGCGATCGAATTGAGATTGCCGATCTTGTTCAGGTGCGCGAAGTACCGGATGCCCGGCATCACGTCATCGAATGACCCGCCTTGCGCCAGCGCGGCGCCGATGACCGAGGACATCGCCGTGCCCGACTCTCTCGGGTCACCACTCAAGGTCACCTGGCCTCGGTACTCGGGGCGCTGGAGGTCATTCCACGAACGCGGAATCACCGTGACCTTGTCCTTGTTGACCCCGAAGGTCATCGTGCCGAGGTAGGTCTCGACCCAGGCGCCGGAGGGCTCCTTGAACTGCGCGGGAATGGTCGGCCAGAGCGTGGACTTGTATGGCTGCAGGAGTCCCTCGCTCACCGCCTCCTGGGCGACGGACGGAGTCAGGTCGACCACGTCAGGGCGCTGGGGGCTTGTCCTCCAGGTGCGCAGGACAGTGAGTTCCTCGCCCGAGGTGGCATCGGGATAGATGGACGTGACGTCTATTCCGAACTTCTCGGCGAACGCGTCGATGATCTCGCCGCTATTGGCCCACGCCCGTGGGCTTCCGATGAGCGTGAGCGCGCCTTCGTCCTTCGCTGCCGCGGTCAGCGCTGCGAGAGTGCTGCCGCACGGTCCGAAGGGAGCCTCACCCGCGGCATCATCCCCTCCTGAGGACGAGCAGGCGCCGAGAGTGGCCGTCGCCAGCATGCCCAGCAGCACCGCCGCCGCGAGGCGACGAGAGGAGCGGGCCGAGGGATTCACGGGCCCACGATACGAGAGAGGCCCACCGGGCGGCACAGGACCGCACGAACCTCGGGCCGACGATCTCGCACTTTCTCTTGAGAGACTCCAGAATCTGCCCTACCGTGACGACATGACGTCAGCCACGATCCCCGCCGTGAACCCGCATGACGATTCGTTCTACCAGAATCCCTTCCCCTCCTACGCGATGCTTCGCGCCGAGGCACCCGTGTACGAGATTCCCGATACGCCGGGGCTCTTCTTCATCACCACCTGGCCGTATGTGCGCGAGGCCCTCATGGATCCCGGGCTCTTCTCGAACCTGATGCCGCACGCACGCCGCAGCGAGCCCCCTGCAGAGGTAGCCGAGGCGGTTGCAGAGATCCGTTCCAAGGGCTACCCGTACACGCCGGCACTGGGCAACAACGATGCACCGGAGCACACCCGGTATCGCAAGATGGTCAATCGCAGTTTCACGGTGCGCTCGCTGAACTGGATGGAGCCACTTGTCGACGAGGTGGCAAACCAGATCGCGGGGCGTCTTGTCGACGGCGAGGTGATCGACGCCGTCGAGAACATCACCGTGCCGCTCCCGGTCTGGGCGATCATGCGCATCCTCGGCATCGAGGATGAGTACCGCGATGACCTCCGTCGCTGGTCTGACTCGTCGAATGCCTCACTCGGCGGCAAGCTCACTGCCGATCGATGGATCGACGTCGAGAATGACATCCTCGAGTTCCAGACGGTGATCTGCGAGATCCTCGATGACCGCCGCGCGAATCCGCGCGAGGATCTCCTGAGCCAGCTGGTCACGGCCGAGGAGGGCGAGACCCCGCTCACCAATCAAGAACTCGTGTGGCTGGTGCGCGAGCTCATCGTCGCCGGTAACGAGACCACGATCCGCTCTCTCGGCGAGATCATCTGCCATCTCGACGAGATGCGGGCTACTGATCCGGCGATCTGGGATCGCGTGCGCGATGACGAAACCTTCCGCAAGGGAGTCGTCGAAGAGGGCATTCGCATGGCCGCACCTGTTATGGGCCTGTGGCGGCGAGTGACGCGCGATGTCGACTTCCACGGCGTGCATCTGCCGGCCGAGAGCACGGTGTTCCTCGCCTACAGCTCGGCGAACCGCGATGAGACCGTATTTCCCGATGCCGACACCTTCGATCCGTTGCGCGAGAATGTGAAGGAGCATCTCTCCTTCGGCCACGGCATTCACGTGTGCGTGGGCGCTGGCCTGGCCCGCATCGAGGCTTCCTCTGCATTACGTGCACTGGCCGAGAAGGTGACTGCGCTCGAGGTCGTTGACCGCGCATCACTTCGCTACGGACCGAGCTACGGCCTTCGCGGGCTCCTGGAACTGCCCGTGCGCGTGGTGCACCGGTGACCCCGGGCGAGCTCGTCACCGCACTCGTGCGCGCCTGCGAGGCGCGAGATCTTGACCGCGTCTGCTCACTCGTCACCGATGACATCGAGTACGACAACGTGCCGATGGGGAAGGTCTACGGGCCCGAGGGCGTACGAAAGGTGCTGAGCACCGGCGTGACGCAGGAGGCCACCGATATCGAGTGGCGGGTGCTCGAGCAGATCGAGCAGGGCGACACCGTGATGAACGAGCGCGTCGACTGCTTCCTGGTGAATGACACCTGGATCGAGATCCCGATCGCAGCACTGTTCAAGGTACGCGACGGCAAGATCTGCCTGTGGCGTGACTACTTCGATCTCGACACGTACCGGAAGCAGCGCGCTAAGCAGTGACTAGCCCTGCTTCTCGCTGATCTTGCGGAAGACCGGGCGCGGCAGGTTCTTCATCACACCCATGACATACATCAGCGGCCCCGGCGCATAGACGGTCTCCTTGCCCTTGCGCAGTGCCTTGACGATGATCTCGGCGACATCCTGCGGGTTGGTGGTCATCGGTGCCTCCGGCATGCCAGCGGTCATGCGCGTGCGCACGAAGCCAGGGCGCACGACGAGAACCGAGGCACCTGAGCCGTGCAGGGCGTCGCCGAGGCCCTGGGCGAAGGCATCAAGGCCGGCCTTGGTCGAGCCGTAGACGTAGTTCGCGCGACGGGCACGATCTGCTGCGACACTCGAGAGCACGACAAGTGCTCCGTGACCTTGCTTGCGCAGCCGACGGGCGACATGCAAGCCGACGCTGACTGCACCGGTGTAATTGGTGGTAGCCACGTCGACCGCGAGGCTCGGATCGGCTTCCGCAGCGTCCTGATCGCCGAGCACGCCGAAGGCGAGAATCACGAGGTCGATGTCACCAGCATCGAAGACACCGTCAATGACGCCACCATGCGATGCGGTGTCCTTCGCGTCGAAGTCGATGGCCTCGACGCCGATGATTCCCAGTGCAGTCAGTGACTCAACCGCCGCATGCCGTGCGGCATTAGGGCGACCGGCAAGGAGCACGCGACGAAGGCGATTGCGCGGCAGCGCCTTCACCGTCTCGAGGGCGATCTCGCTGCTGCCGCCGAGAACCAGAACCGACTGCGGCTCGCCGAGTGCGTCCATCATGTGATCTCCCTGTCGTGGTGCGTGATCGTGCGTGAGCGATTGCGAGGTCTAGAGCGAGAGGCGGCGTGCGAGGTCAGAGGTGAAAATGCCGCGCGGATCCATCTCATCGCGAACACCCTGCCATTCGGCCAGACGCGGATAGGTCTGCGCGACCATCTCCGGAGACTGGCGCGAGTCCTTGGCGAAGTAGAGACGACCGCCACTGGCGGCGACGAGTCCGTCGATCTCGTCGAGCACTGCGCCGAGGCCGTCGACTCGAGCAGGCACATCGGCGGCGAGAGTCCAACCAGGCTGCGGGAACGAGAGCGGCGCGGGGTTCGCGGCACCGAAGCGCTTGAGCACGGTGAGGAAGCTCGGGGCGCCGACCTCACGCAGGCGCTTGAGCGCGTAATCGATCAGGTAGCCGGCCGAGTCGGGCACCACGAATTGGTACTGGATGAACCCACCGGGGCCATAGACACGATTCCACTCCTGCACTCCATCGAGTGGATGGAAGAACTCGCCAATGGGCTGGAGTTCTCCCTGCCGACTCTTCGGTGCCTTGCGGAACCAGGCTTCGTTGAACGCGCGCACGGTGAACTTGTTGAGCAGGCCTGAAGGGATGAACGGTGGCGCGGTCGCCACGACCTTCGGCTCGTAGGCGAGTGGGTCCAGTGCCTGCTGCGCATCGAGTTGCGCGGACGGAGCGTGATCGCCGCGCGTGATGACACCGCGCCCGGAGGGCGATACCGAGTCGATCCAGGCCACGCTGTAGCGGTACGTGTCGTCGTTCTCGACCATGCTCGCCATGACCGAGTCGAGATCGGGGCAGCGCACGGTGTTGACGCTGATGAGCGAGCTCGTGATCGGGATGAGATCGAAGGTGGCTTTCGTGACCACGCCCGTCAGGCCCATGCCCCCGATGGTCGCCCAGAAGTGCTCGGCCTTGCGCGTAGGCGCGAGATCCTCGACGCGGCCGTGACCGGTGACGAGATCGAGGGCGTGCACGTGCGAGCCGAAGCTGCCCTCGACGTGATGATTCTTGCCGTGAACATCGGCGGCAATGGCGCCGCCGACCGTGACCATGCGCGTGCCGGGCGTCACCGGGACGAAGTAGCCCGCAGGCACGAGGGTCTTGAGCAGTGAGTCGATGCTGACACCTGAACCGGCGGTCACGGTGCCGTGCACGGTGTCGAGATCGATGGAGTCAAAGGCACTCATGTCGAGTACCGTGCCGCCGCCCGCCTGCGCGGCATCGCCGTAGGAGCGCCCGAGGCCGCGCGCGAGAATTCCGCGCTCCCCCGCCTTGGCGACGAGATCGCGAAGTTCGTCAATGGAACCCGGCTTCACGACGTGCGCCATGCTCGGAGCCGTACGACCCCAGCCGGTGAGCAGTCTTTCGTTGTCGTCACGCTTCAGCGGATTCTTGGGTGCTGCCGACTTCTTGGCCGGCTTGGTGGCCATCTCAGACTCCCAGTGCGCCGAGGCCGAAGAGGATGATCCACGCGAGGCCCAGGACCTGCAGCACTCGATCGCGCAGCACGGCGTCTTCCGGTGCCTCACCGCCACCGTTGTCGATGACCACGGCGTAGCGGAGAATCGCGAGCACGAACGGCACGATGCTCCACTCAGCCCACGGCAGGCTTGCCGGCTGACTTGCGACATCGAAGGCCCACAGGCAATAGGCACTGATGGTCACTGCTGCTGACGTTCCCCAGACGAAGCGCAGGTAGCCGGGCGTGTAACCGGCAAGACTCTTGCGCTGCGTGACCGCGGTGCCTTCGCCTGCGGCATTTGCCGCCTGGAGCTCGCTGGCTCGCTTTCCTGCTGCCATGAAGAGCGAGCCGAAACCGGCGACGATGAGGAACCACTGCGAGATGGGAAGATCCGAGGCAACGCCACCGGCGATAGCGCGAAGGAGGAATCCCATTGCGAGGAGAGCGAGCTCGATCACCGGTTCATGCTTGAGGAACATCGAGTACGAGAGCGTGAACACGAAGTAGACGACCACAACCGCCACGAGTGCGGGCCGCGCTGCTGCCGATATCGCGATGGCCAGCAGCGCGAGGACAAGGGCTTCGATGATGGCTGCAGTGCGCGGAAGTTGACCAGCAGGGATCGGTCGCGCCCGCTTTGTCGGATGAAGCTGATCGGCAGGGATGTCGCGCAGGTCATTGATGACGTATGTCGAGCTCGAGATCAGGCAGAACGCAACGAAGGCGATGAGCGACGGCACCAGCACGTCGGGCTCGAAAAGCGATCCGGCGGCGAGAGGTGCCGCGAAGACAAGAACGTTCTTGAGCCATTGACGCGGTCGCATCGCGACGATGGCAGCGACGGCGATCGAACGATGCGGGATCTCACTCACTTCTGTCAACGGAGGCCCCCGGTTCGGAATCGCCGACGATGCGCGCGAGCTGCGGCACCACGAGTGCCCAGGTAATCGCGTGCATCAACAGCAGGAGAATGCGTGAGGACCATCCGATGGGCTGGGCGAGCGGCCCGTAGGCGCTCGCAATCGCGACCAGGGTTCCGATCCAGAACACGAGACGACCTGCATGGGAGCGCCCGCGAAGCAGCGAGGCCAGCAAGGCCGCGATCAGCGCGATCACCAACGGCATGAGCAGAACGGCGAACCACTGAATCGGTGCCATCGAGCCATCCGGCTGCTCGACCACGAAGCTGACATTCGCCACGTGACCGATGCCGAAGACCAACAGACTCAGCAGGCCCGACCAGATGCCGGTGACCGTGGCCGCATACAGAAGGAAGCGGAGTCGGGGGTTCGCCGCGCGCGGCGGCGCCACCGGGGTCACCGAGGTGCTCCACGACGCGGTCATGGGGACATTGTTCCCGACACAGGGGGCAAAGCCAGTTCCGTCCTCGCCTCTAGTGCTTGCAATGGCAACCAAAGCGGGGCATCATGTTGTTACTGGCGAGTAACCACGACTGAGGAATGGCAATGTCCCATTACAAGAGCAATGTCCGCGATCTCGAGTTCAACCTCTTCGAGGTCTTCGGTGCCGGTGAGCGCATGGGCTCTGGCCCCTACGCCGAGATGGATGTCGATACCGCCCGCGAGATCCTCCACGAGGTTGACCGCCTGGCAACCGGCCCGCTGGCCGAGTCCTTCGCCGAGGCCGACCGCACTCCGCCCGTCTACGACCCGGTCACCAAGACCGTGGCAATGCCCGAGGGCTTCAAGAAGAGCTTCAAGGCCCTGATGGACTCCGAGTGGTGGCGCCTTGATCTCCCCGAGCACCTCGGGGGCACCGGTGCACCGCCGTCACTGCGCTGGGCAGCGAGCGAGCTGCTGCTGGGTGCTAACCCCGCAGCCTTCATGTTCATGTCGGGCCCCGGCTTCGCGAGCATCGTCGACAGCCTCGGCAATGCCGACCAGAAGCGCTGGGCGCAGTTGATGATCGACAACGGCTGGGGCGCCACGATGGTGCTGACCGAGCCTGATGCAGGTTCCGATGTCGGCGTCGGTCGCACGAAGGCCATTGACAATGGCGACGGCACCTGGCGCATCGAAGGCGTCAAGCGCTTCATCACCTCCGGCGAGCACGACATGGCCGACAACATCGTCCACCTCGTTCTCGCACGCCCCGAAGGTGCCGGCCCCGGCACCAAGGGTCTCTCGCTCTTCCTCGTTCCGAAGTACTTCGTCGATCTTGAGACCGGCGAGATCCAAGGACGTAACGGCGTATACGCCACCAACGTCGAGAAGAAGATGGGCCTGAAAGTCTCGACCACCTGTGAGATGACCTTCGGTGAGAAGGAGCCCGCGATCGGCTGGCTCATCGGTGATGTGCACGACGGAATCGCGCAGATGTTCAAGGTCATCGAGTACGCGCGAATGATGGTCGGTACCAAGGCAATCGCCACGCTTTCCACCGGCTACCTCAATGCTCTCGACTACGCGAAGACTCGCGTGCAGGGTGCTGACCTCACAATGCAGATGGACAAGACAGCGCCGCGCGTCACCATCACGCATCATCCCGATGTGCGTCGCAGCCTCATGCTGCAGAAGTCGTACGCCGAAGGCATGAGAGCACTCATCGCTTACACCGCCTACTGGCAGGACATGGTCGAGATGGGCGAGGCAGGCAATGCCGATGTTGATCTCGATATGGCCGTACGCATCAACGACCTGATGCTGCCGATCGTCAAGGGCGTGGGCTCCGAGCGCTCGTACGAGATGCTCGCTGTCGCACTGCAGACTTACGGCGGCAGCGGCTTCCTGCAGGATTACCCGGCTGAGCAGTACATCCGCGACGCCAAGATCGACACGCTCTATGAAGGCACGACGGCGATCCAGGGCCTCGACTTCTTCTTCCGCAAGATGGTCAAGGATCAGTTCAAGGCGCTGTTCTACATCGCTACGCAGATCACCGAGACGGTCAAGGGTGACGACGGCTCAGGTAGCTTCGCCGTCGAGCGCGAGCTGCTCGGCAAGGCACTCGAAGACGTCCAGGCGATCGTCGGAGTCATGGGTCAATGGGCGATGGCCGCACAGGCCAGCCCGCAGGAGATCTACCGCGTCGGCCTGAACACCACCCGCCTGCTCATGACCTCCGGTGACCTGATGATCGGCTGGCTGCTGATGCGTCAGGCCGAGGTTGCCTCGACGGCCCTGAAGGGCGAGGTCTCCGAGCGCGATCGCCTGTTCTACGAAGGCAAGATCGAGACCGCGCGCTGGTTCGCACGCAATCGCCTTCCCTTGATCGCCGGCGAGCGAGCAGTGGCCGAAGCCACCACCCTCGACGTGATGGAACTGGCAGAAGACTCCTTCTGATCGATTCACCGCGAGACCTATGATCGGGAGCGATGAAGCGCTCACCGCTCGCCCTGCTCGCCCCGGCACTGATCGTGCTGGCGGTAGCGGCCATGGCGGTTGGTCTCGTAGTGAGCGGAAGTTCCTATGCAGCCCCACCCGCGGGCATTCCCGATGTCGGTGGCCTGATCGGCTGGGGAACCCCGGTACTGCGCACGCTGACTGACATCGCTGCCGTCGTCACCATCGGCTTCCTGCTCGCTGCCGTCGTACTCGATCCCTCGGGCAAGGACGGCACGGTTTCCCGAGCGGGGCGCGTTGATCTCGTCCGAGCGGCTGTCGCAGCGCTCGTGTGGGCACTGCTCGCTCTTGCGCAGAGCGTGTTCGTGGTCGGCAATG
>JAHEIZ010000063.1 GCA_024639145.1 Actinomycetes bacterium
TCGCTGTCGTCCTGCACCTGATCGGCGCGCCGCTCGCCGCACAGATCCTGCTTGGCACCCTCGCCCCCTGGGTGATGCTTGCCGGTTGGCCGATCGTGTCGACCCGCGTGCGCGGCAACGGGCCGGTGATCGACCTCGGCATCCGACTCACCTGGCGCGATGCAGGCATTGGGCTCCTCGGCGGCATCGTGTCGCTGGCGGTTGCCGCGGCTCTCGCCGGATTGTCCACGCTGCTCTTCGGTGATTTCACGTCCTCCGCAGGTGACGTGGCCGCACAGCTGGGCGATGCTGCGGGGCGACCCGTCGTGGTGATCTTCGCCTTCCTCCTGGCCTTCGGTGCACCCGTGGTCGAGGAGCTCGCCTTCCGCGGCCTGGTCTTCGCGGGGTTGCGCAAGCACGGCTACTCACCCCTGGTGACAATCGTGCTCTCAGCCCTCGTCTTCTCCTTATTCCACTTCGAGCCGGCCCGGATCCTCGTGGTCGGCGGAGTCGGCCTCGTGCTGGGATTCCTCCGCTGGCGCACCGGCTCCCTCGGGGCCGGCATGGTCGCCCACTGCATCAATAACCTCCCTGCCGCCGTCCTTGTCGCAGCGGGGCTGGCGGGATGACACCATAGGCCTATGACTGCATCACTTCGGGGCCGCGTTCTCGTCGTCGACGACGATGCCGCGCTCTCCGAGATGCTCGGCATCGTCCTGCGCGGCGAGGGGTTCGAGCCGGTGTTCTGCGCCGATGGCGCCCAGGCCGTGCAGGCCTTCCGTGATTCGCGTCCCGATATCGTCCTGCTCGATCTGATGCTTCCCGGCATGGACGGCATCGACATCTGCCGAGCGATCCGTCAGGACTCCGGCGTGCCGATTGTCATGCTCACCGCGCGCGGCGACACCGTTGATGTCGTCGTCGGACTCGAGGCCGGGGCCGACGACTACATCGTGAAGCCCTTCAAGCCCAAGGAGCTCGTCGCCCGTATTCGCGCGCGAGTGCGCCGTCACGATGACTCGACATCGACCAATCTGGCCATCGGCGATCTGATCATCGACGTGAATGCGCACACGGTCACGCGCGGCGGTCTCCCGCTCGCGCTCACGCCGCTTGAATTCGACTTGCTTGCCTGCCTCGCTAAGAAGCCGGGCCAGGTGTTCACACGCGAAGTCCTGCTTCAAGAGGTCTGGGGTTACCGTCACGCGGCCGACACTCGCTTGGTGAATGTGCACGTGCAGCGGCTGCGCGCCAAGATCGAGGATGACCCCGATCAGCCCGAGGTCGTGCTGACCGTCCGCGGCGTCGGCTACAAGGCCGGCCCGGCGGTCTAGCCGTCTCATGCGCTTCTCCGACCTGCTCCTGGCAGGCCCGCGCTGGGTGCGCCAGGCCTGGACAGGCTCGCTCCTCGTCCGCATCACCACCACCACGCTGGTGCTCTCGATGCTGGCGATGGGCGTCCTCGGCTTCTCCCTTCTCTCACGCGTCACGACCGGCCTGCTCAATGCGAAGGAGTCGCTCTCCGTCACGGAGGCGAGTGCGGGCTTGGCCGATGCACAGCGTCTGCTCGATGCGGCTTCCACCGGAGCGGCAGCCCCGGCGCCCTCGCGTCTGGTTGACACGGTCGTCACGGCATTGGCGACGCGGGCCGGCGCCCCCGGCAACTACGAGGTGCTCCTGCTCTCGTCGAATCCGGGGGTCAGCGCTCCCGAGCGCGGCACCAATCTCGTGTCGGTGGCGTCGGTTCCGCTCGACCTGCGCACGGCTGTCACCGAGACCGAGCGCGAGTCGTGGACGTACACCTCGATCAGCTACCTCGACGGCCGATCTGAGCCGGGCCTGGTCGTCGGCGCACCGATCACGATCCCGGGTGTCGGGCCCTACGAGTTGTACTACCTGTTCCCTCTGGCGCAGGAGCAGCAGACCCTTGATCTCGTGAAGAGTGCCGTTGTCGGCACGGGTCTCCTCCTTGTCGGCCTACTCGTCTTCGTGGCCTGGCTTGTCACTCGGCAGGTCGTGAATCCGGTTCGCGCGGCCGCGGCAACCGCACGACGCTTCTCCGAGGGCAACTTCGACGAGCGCATGCAGGTCAAGGGCGCCGATGACCTCGCCCAGCTCGCCGCCTCGTTCAATGACATGGCCGCCAGCATCGGCGAACAGATCG
>JAHEIZ010000018.1 GCA_024639145.1 Actinomycetes bacterium
GTGGGAATCTGCCCCGGTGCCGGTCGATACGTGGACGGATCAGCCATGCTCAGGCCTTGCGGCGCCTGGCAGGAGCCTTCTTCGGAGCAGTGGCGCCAAGGATCTCCGCCAGGAACTCGCCCGTGTAGCTGCCCTTGGTGCCTGCCACGGTCTCAGGAGTTCCTTGAGCAACGACAGTTCCACCACCGGAACCGCCCTCTGGGCCCATGTCGATAACCCAGTCGGCAGTCTTGATGACATCAAGATTGTGTTCGATCACGAGAACGCTGTTGCCCTTGTCCACCAGGGAATGGAGCACCCCGAGCAGTTTGCTGATGTCCTCGAAGTGCAGACCGGTTGTCGGCTCATCGAGTACGTAAATGGTGCGTCCGGTGGATCTCTTCTGCAGCTCTGCCGCCAACTTCACGCGCTGGGCCTCGCCGCCCGAGAGCGTAGGGGCGGACTGTCCCATGCGGACATAACCGAGACCGACCTCCACAAGGGTCTTCAGGTGCCGGGCGATGGGCGGAACCGCTGCGAAGAAGTCGAGAGCCTCCTCGATCGGCATATTGAGAACCTCGGAGATGGTCTTGCCCTTGAAATGCACCTCGAGGGTCTCGCGGTTGTAGCGATCCCCGTTGCAGACCTCGCAGGGAACATAGACATCAGGCAGGAAGTTCATCTCGATCTTCAGGGTTCCATCTCCTGAGCATGCCTCGCACCGACCGCCCTTGACGTTGAACGAGAAGCGGCCCTGCAGGTACCCGCGAACCTTCGCCTCGGGAGTCTCCGCAAAGAGCTTGCGAATGTGGTCGAACACTCCGGTGTAGGTAGCGGGATTGCTGCGTGGAGTACGGCCAATGGGACTTTGGTCGACGTGAACAACCTTGTCCAGATGCTCGAGACCGGTGACCTTCTTATGGCGGCCGGGCACTAGACGGGCTCCATTGATGTCACGACTCAGTACGTTGAACAGGACGTCATTAACGAGGGTTGACTTGCCCGACCCACTCACGCCCGTCACTGCCACCAGACAACCAAGTGGGAAGTCAACGGTGACCCTGGTCAGGTTGTGCTCGGTGGCCTCGTGCACGGTGAGCACGCGCTCAGTCACAGGCCTGCGCACCGCCGGAATCGCAATGCTGCGCCGCCCGGTCAGGTACTGCCCCGTCACCGAATCAGGATGGCTCAGTAGATCCTCGACTGGCCCGCTCACAACGATATGACCGCCATGCTCCCCTGCACCCGGGCCGATGTCGACCACCCAATCGGCCATGCGGATGGTGTCCTCGTCGTGCTCCACCACGATCAGGGTGTTTCCGAGATCGCGCAAGCGCACTAGTGTCTCGATCAGGCGTCGATTATCACGCTGATGCAATCCAATACTCGGCTCATCGAGCACGTAGAGAACACCCACGAGGCCTGATCCGATTTGCGTGGCCAGGCGAATGCGCTGCGCCTCTCCTCCGGCCAGCGTCGCTGCAGGACGATCGAGGGAGAGGTAGTGCAATCCGACATCGATCAGGAACTGAAGTCGCTCGTTGACCTCCTTCAGGACGCGGCTGGCGATGGTGGAGTCTCGCTTGCTGAGCCTCAGGGATGAGAGCATCTCAGAGCATTGCCCGATGGGCATGGCTGCGATTTGGGCAATGGAGTGATCGGCGATCGTCACTCCAAGCGACAAGGGCTTAAGTCGTGCGCCCTGACAGGACGCGCAAGGTACCTCGCGCATGAATCCTTCGAAACGCTCTCGTGACGCGTCCGTCTCGGATTCGGAGTGCCGACGCTCGATGTACGGCGCGACTCCCTCGTACTCAGTGAAGTAGCTCCGCTGACGCCCATAACGATTCTTGTACTTCACATGAAGCTCGGTCGGATGTCCGTGCATGATCGACTTGCGTGCCGCGGCCGGGAGCTTCGACCACGGAGTGTCCATGTCAATGCCGAGTTCTTCGCACAGAGCGACGAGTAGCCGCTTGAAGTAATCGGAAACATTGCCACCCGCCCACACGGAGATCGCCCCATCGTTGAGGCTGAGCTCGCCGTTCGGCACGATCAGTTCAGCATCCACCTCACGACGCGTACCCAGACCCGCACAATCCGGGCAGGCGCCGAAGGGAGAGTTGAATGAGAATGAGCGCGGCTCGAGCTCCTCGAAGGAGAGCCCGTCCTTTGCGCACGCTAGGTGTTCGCTGAAGGTGCGCTCGCGATTCGGATCCTTCTCGTCGAGGTCAACGAACTCAAGGATCACGAGACCATTGGCCAACTTGAGTGCGGTCTCCACCGAATCTGTGAGACGGCGGCGCGCCGACGACTTCACGGCGAGCCGGTCTACAACCACCTCGATTGTGTGCTTCTCCTGCTTCTTGAGTGTCGGCACTTCGTCAAGCCCATAGACGACTCCGTCCACTCGCACCCTCGAGTACCCCTGAGAGACCAGCTGGCGGAAGAGCTCGGCGTACTCGCCCTTCCTCTCTCGGATCACCGGCGCAAGTACCTGAAACTTGCTGCCCTCGTCGAGTTCGAGAACTTGGTCAACGATCTGCTGAGGAGTTTGACGACTGATCACCGAGCCACAGATCGGGCAGTGCGGCTTACCGATTCGCGCATAGAGCAAACGCAGGTAGTCATAAACCTCGGTGATAGTGCCAACAGTTGACCGGGGGTTTCGCGAGGTGGACTTCTGGTCGATCGAGACCGCCGGTGACAGTCCCTCGATAAAGTCGACGTCCGGCTTGTCCATTTGCCCCAGAAACTGGCGGGCGTAGGCCGAAAGACTCTCCACATATCTGCGCTGGCCCTCGGCAAAGATGGTGTCGAAGGCCAGGCTCGACTTACCCGAGCCAGAGAGGCCGGTGAAGACGATCAGCGCGTCCCTAGGAAGCTCCAGCGAGACGTCCTTAAGGTTGTGCTCGCGGGCACCTCTGACAACCAGTTGGTCGCTCACGCTGCTCTTTCCTGATCATTGGCCTGTGGAGGACGAATGTATAACGGACGCGTCACGGTCGCTGGCCCGGCCGATGTCCGAGAACTGCCTGGCCTCGTGATCAGCAAGATTGCGGTGGGTCCCTACGACAACAACGCATACCTTCTCAGATGCACGGCCACTGGCGAGTCGCTGCTGATCGACGCTGCGGCGGAGCCCGAACGACTCCTGGCCCTCCTCGGCGACGGTCAGCTGGATTACGTCCTGACCACCCATCGGCATGCGGATCACTGGCAGGCCCTGTCCGAGGTCATCCAGGTGACCGGGGCGCGCACCCTGGCGGGGTCGGTGGATGCCGACGAGATTCCCATTCCCACTGATGTACTCCTCTCCAGTGGGATGTTCGTGAGCTTTGGCGAGATCACACTTCGCGTCTTCGAGATTGCGGGTCACACCGAGGGCTCCGTCAGCGTTCTCTACGACGACCCCGAGGGACACTCGCACCTGTTCACCGGCGACTGCCTTTTCCCTGGTGGTATCGGTCGCACCCTGAGCCCGGATGACTTCGCCAGCCTCTACGCCGGTGTCGTCGAGCACTTCTTCAGCCTGCCGGATGAAACCTGGGTCTACCCGGGACACGGACACGACACGACCATCGGCGCGGAACGCCCGTCACTGGAGGAATGGCGGCTACGAGGCTGGTAATTCCCGCTGGGGTCGAAGGCTGAGCATCGTGGTGACACCCAGGATCCCCACGATGACGAGCAGCGAGAGCCAAACAGGAATCAGGGGTACGTTCCAGCCCAGGACCGAGTTACAGGCCTCCAGGAGAAGCTTCACGCCGATGAAGACGAGGATCAGCGCAATTCCCTTGTTCAGGTGTCTCAATTTCGAGATCAGGTCACGGATCAGGAAGTACAGCTGACGCAGGCCCATGAGGGCGAAAGCATTCGCGGCGAATACGAGATAGGCCTCGCTCGTGATACCGAAGACCGCAGGGATCGAGTCGAGCGCGAAGAGCAGGTCAGTGGTCCCGATGGCGAGCATGACAAGAGCAAGCGGTGTGAGGTATCGCTTGCCGGAAATGCGGGTGACCAGACGTGTGCCGTCGTACTCGGAAGTAGTGGGAACGTGCGCCGAAATGAAGGTCACCATGCGATTGGCATCGGGCTCCGGTTCCTCCTCCTCACCACTCCATACCTTCCACGCCGTGAAGAAGAGGAACAGTGCGAAGATGAAGAAGATCCACTGGAATCGATGAATCAATTCCGCGCCCACAACGATGAGGATCCCGCGCAGAATCAACGCGATCACGATGCCTACGAGCAGCACTCTGTGTTGGAGCGCCACGGGAACCGCGAAACTCGTCATGATCACCAAGAAGACGAAGAGATTGTCGACGCTCAGGGAGTACTCGGTGAGATAACCGGCCGCGAACTGGCCTGCATACGTGGCGCCGTACTCGAACCAGACGAATCCGGCAAAGAGGACCGCCAGCCCGACATAGACACCGATCCACTTGCCCGCCTCCCGTGCGGTGAAATCGTGCGGCCGTCGGTCGACGATCAGCAGATCGAGGATGATGACTGCCGTCAGGACGACAAGGGTGACGATCCAGGTCGTGAGTGAGACGCTCATGTGGCGACTGCCTCCTGCATCCCCCTGAGCTCGCGCTTGAGATCTCCCACTTCATCGCGCAGCCGCGCAGCCAGCTCGAATTGAAGCTCAGCCGCGGCAGCATGCATCTGCGCGGTAAGTTCCTCGATGAGAGTGAGTAGTTCGCTGACCGCGACAGGTTGACGCCGCTTGGTCCCAGAGTTAGTTGCACGCTCGGCGAGCAACTGCTCGGTGTCAGCGTCCTCGCGGGCAAGAAGATCGGTGATGTCGGCAATCTTCTTGCGGAGCGGCTGCGGATCTAGGCCGCGTTCCTGGTTATACGCCACTTGCTTAGCCCGGCGGCGATCTGTCTCGTCCAGCGCGTTGCGCATGGAGGGGGTGATCTTGTCGGCATACATGTGAACTTCGCCGGAGACATTTCGCGCGGCGCGGCCGATCGTTTGAATGAGGCTGGTTTCCGAGCGCAGGAAGCCTTCCTTGTCAGCATCGAGGATCGCCACCAGGGAAACCTCGGGAAGATCAAGACCTTCGCGCAGGAGATTGATGCCAATCAAGACATCGAAGACGCCTAGCCGCAATTCGCGCAACAGCTCAACCCTGCGGAGCGTGTCGACATCGGAATGCAGGTACTGGACCTTGACGCCGTGCTCGAGGAGGTAGTCGGTGAGATCCTCGGACATCCGCTTAGTCAGCGTTGTCACCAATACCCGCTCATCACGGGCAACGCGAACCTTGATCTCGCCCATGAGGTCGTCAATTTGTCCTTTGGTTGGCTTGATGATCACCTGGGGATCCACGAGACCTGTGGGCCGGATCACCTGCTCAACCACGTCCCCCTCGACCTTGGCCAACTCATACTTGCCCGGAGTTGCCGAGAGATAGACGGTCTGACCAACCCTCTCTTCGAATTCGGCGAATCTCAATGGGCGATTGTCCATGGCGCTGGGCAGACGGAACCCGTGATCGACAAGCGTGCGTTTGCGACTCATATCGCCTTCGTACATCGCGCCAATCTGAGGCACGGTCACGTGCGACTCATCAATGACCATGAGGAAGTCCTCGGGGAAGTAATCGAGGAGGCAATTGGGTGGAGATCCGGCATCGCGTCCGTCAATGTGCCGGGAATAGTTCTCAATACCTGAACAGAACCCCATCTGCTGCATCAGTTCCAGGTCATAGGTCGTGCGCATTCTCAAGCGCTGAGCCTCGAGCAGCTTGCCCTGGCTCTCGAACTCTGCGAGGCGACTGCCCAACTCCTCTTCGATCTGCGCAATGGCGCGGCGCATCCGATCTGGACCCGCAACATAGTGGGTGGCCGGAAAAACGTGTGTTTGCTGGTCATCGGTAATGATTTCACCGGTCACCGGATGCAAGGTCAGCAGCCGTTCGATCTCATCGCCAAACATCTCAATGCGAATCGGATGTTCCTCGTAGACCGGGAAGATTTCCACGGTGTCACCTCGCACGCGGAAAGTTCCTCGTTGAAAGGCAATGTCATTGCGGGTGTACTGGATATCGACTAGTGAACGCAAGAGCGTGTCCCGATCCATGGTCTCGCCCACGCTCATGCGAATCATGCGGTCGACATACTCCTGCGGGGTACCGAGACCGTAGATCGCGGAGACGGTCGCCACGACGAGTACATCTCGGCGAGTCAGCAAGCTATTGGTCGCAGAGTGACGCAACCGCTCAACCTCCTCATTGATCGAGGAGTCCTTCTCGATGAAAGTATCGCTTTGCGGGATGTACGCCTCAGGCTGGTAGTAGTCGTAGTACGAAACGAAATACTCCACCGCGTTATTGGGTAGCAATTCTCGGAACTCGGTCGCCAACTGGGCAGCCAGAGTCTTGTTCGGGGCCATGACGAGGGCAGGTCGCTGCAGCTCCTCCACGAGCCAGGCCGTGGTGGCGCTCTTACCGGTACCTGTGGCTCCGAGAAGTACGACGTCCTTCTCCCCCGCTCGAATTCGAGCGGCTATTTCGGCGATTGCCGTCGGCTGGTCTCCGGACGGCTCATAGGGGGCTACGACCGTGAAGGGTGCCACCGTGCGCTGGAGATCGGTGACGGGCCTGGCCATGCCCACACGCTACGCGACGTAGGCTGTCAGCCGTGCTTCGCCTGACCTCCGATGACGCCCGAATGGGTGCTGCCTCGGTTGCTGCGCGCCTGTTGGGCCTTGGACTAGGCGCCGGGGATCGCATCGCACTCGCCCCCGATCAGGAACCTGACATGCTTCGAGCCCAGGAGCAGCAGCGGGCGTTGATCGTCACGATGTGGGGTGCTCTATCCATCGGTGTCATTCCCGTGATGGTCAACCCCGATCTCACGCAACGTGAGCGCGACTACATCTTGTCTGATTCCGGGCCTGGACTGATCCTCGATACGACGGATGACCTCAGCGCTCTGACAGAACCCGTGAGCGAACGTCCGCCACTGCCCGTGTTCCCCCTAGGTCGACCCATGCACTACTCGTCAGGCACCACAGGCCAGCCCAAGGGAGTCTGGTCCGGCGTGCTCACGGAGGATCTCGCTGCAGGACTCTGGGGAACCGAGATCTCCATGTGGGGTTGCACCGAGGCTGATGTCTCGCTCGTGCACGGGCCGCTGTCTCATTCCGGTCCCCTCCGATTCGCCCTGTACACGCTGCTCGCCGGTGGAGACGTTCTCCTGCCCGGATGGTTCGACGCGCGGCTGCACGCCGCAGCAATTGCCGAGCATCGGCCTACAACTGCCTTTGTCGTGCCCAGCCACATGCAGCGATTACTGGAACTTCCCGAGGGCCTGGCACCGAGTCCGTACCGCATGCTCGTTCACGCCGGAGCATCATGCCCCGCCGTGATCAAGCAGGCGATCCATGACTGGGCCGGAGCCGAGCACGTATGGGAGTTCTACGGATCGACCGAGGGTCAATTCACCACGATGCCCGGCACGGAATGGGCTGAGCGTCCAGGGTCCGTCGGTCGGGCACGCGCGGATCGCGAGATTCGCATCATCGACGGGGTGATCTGGTGCGCCGCTCCGGACTATGGATACTTCGAGTACTGGGGCGAGCCCGTCAAGACATCCGCGGCATGGCAATTTTTCGACGATCGACGTTGGTTCACCGTGGGCGATCTCGGCCGTCTCGATGACCAGGGCTACCTGTACATCGATGGTCGACGAGAGGACCTGATAATCAGCGGCGGCATGAACGTCTACCCCGCAGAGATCGAGGCGGAGATTCTCGCCTTTGATGGCGTGACTGACGTGGCCGTCTTCGGGGTGGATGACGAGCAATGGGGTCAGAGGGTCTGTGCCGCCATTGTCGGAGATGTCGATCATGATCGCCTGAAGCAGTGGCTTCGTCAGGACATCGCCGGATACAAGCGACCCAAGGAGATTTACGCGGTCAACGAATTGCCGAGGACTGCTTCCGGAAAAGTCCAGAGGTTGCGCGTTGCGGCTCTACTCGGACTTGAGTGAGTCCCACAACAAGTCCACTTGAGCACGGGTGTGAGACAGATTGCCGGAATTATCAATGACGTGATCAGCAACCTCGAGTCTTTGTTCACGGGTAGCCTGCGCTTCGATTCGCCGGTCCACATCCTGCGCCTCCAGACCGCGACCGATCGCGCGCTCTCGCTGGATCTCGACCGGGACATCCACGACCACGACTCGGTCGACTGTCGAGACCTGACCAGTCTCGACCAACAGCGGCATGTCATAGATCACAACAGAACCAGCGGGCGCTGCCGCGATACGAGCGGACGACTCGGCGCTGATTCGCGGATGCATAATCGCATTGAGATCCTTCGTGTGCTGAGAGTCCGTGAAGGCCAGGCGCGCTAGTTCCCCTCGATCGAGGGTGCCATCGGTGCGCAGGATCCCTCCACCGAAGGCCGCCACGAGCTCGTCTAGGGCAGGTGAACCCGGCTCAACGATGTCACGAGCAATCTGATCGGCGTCGATCACGACTGCGCCCTTGGCCGCGAGCATGGAAGCGACAGTGGACTTGCCACTCCCGATACCGCCTGTCAGCCCAATGCGAGTCACGTCATAACTCTCGCACACAGCACTGCGGGGCGTCCCGAAGGACGCCCCGCAGTCATTGACGCTGTGATTACTCGCCGGCCAGCTTGTCGCGCAGGGCCTGGAGAGCCTCGTCGGATGCCAGGGCACCCGAGTTGTCGGTGGATTCACTGGAGTACGACGACACATTGTCGCCGGACTCAAGGGCCGCTGCCTGATCGGCAACGCGAGCCTCGTCGATCTGCTTGCGATGGGCCTCCCAGCGGGCATGCGCCTCGGCGTACTCGCGCTCCCAGGCAGTGCGCTGATCCTCGAAGCCGGCTTTCCATTCGCCCGTCTCGGGATCGAATCCGTCGGGACCGATGTACTTACCGGCCTCGTCGAATGCGGGAGCCATGCCGTAGAGGTAGGGATCGAACTCCTCCACTGCAACAGCGTCACCCGAATCGTTGGCCTGCTTGAGCGACAAGGAGATGCGACGGCGCTCGAGATCAATGTCGATGACCTTGACGAAGATGTCGTCGTTGACCTGGACGATCTGCTCAGGCAGCTCGATGTGGCGCTCGGCGAGCTCGGAGATGTGCACCAGGCCCTCGATGCCCTCGTCGACGCGCACGAACGCACCGAAGGGGACGAGCTTGGTGACCTTGCCGGGGACGACCTGGCCCATGCCATGGGTGCGTGCGAAGTGCTGCCACGGATCTTCCTGGGTGGCCTTCAGCGACAGTGAGACGCGCTCACGATCCATGTCAACGTCGAGAACCTCGACGGTGACCTCCTGGCCCACCTCGACAACCTCGGAGGGGTGATCGATGTGCTTCCAGGACAGCTCGGACACGTGAACGAGACCGTCGACGCCGCCGAGGTCGACGAAGGCGCCGAAGTTAACGATGGACGAGACGACGCCGGAGCGGATCTGGCCCTTCTGAAGCTGGGTAAGGAAGGTCTGGCGAACCTCGCTCTGAGTCTGCTCGAGCCAGGCGCGGCGCGAGAGGACAACGTTGTTGCGATTCTTGTCGAGCTCGATGATCTTCGCCTCGAGCACCTTGCCGACGTAAGGCTGCAGGTCACGAACGCGACGCATCTCGACGAGGGATGCGGGCAGGAAGCCACGCAGGCCGATGTCGATGATCAGGCCGCCCTTGACGACCTCGATGACTGCACCCTCGACAACGCCATCTTCTTCCTTGATCTTCTCGATGGTGCCCCAGGCACGCTCGTACTGCGCACGCTTCTTCGAGAGGATGAGACGGCCTTCCTTGTCCTCCTTGGTGAGAACGAGGGCCTCGACGATATCTCCCACGGAGACCACCTGACTGGGGTCAACATCGTGCTTGATGGAGAGCTCGCGGGACGGGATGACGCCTTCGGTCTTGTAACCGATGTCGAGGAGAACCTCGTCACGATCAACCTTGACGATGGTGCCTTCGACGATGTCGCCGTCATTGAAGTACTTGATGGTGGCGTCGATGGCGGCGAGGAAATCCTCAGCCGAGCCGATGTCGTTGATGGCAACCTGGGTGGTGCCGGTGGTGATAGTCATCTAGTAGGGATCCGATGTCAGTAGGTACGCCCAGCGGACGCTGAGCCGTCCAAGGCTACGGGACGGGCTCCCATGAGGGAAATCCGCCCTAGTGAGCGGCTTCCTCCCATGACCTGCCGATGCCGACGGAGACATCCAGGGGTACCTGAAGCTCGGCAGCGGCCCCCATGGCCACCCTCACGAGGACCTCCAGTTCTGCCGCTTCCCCGGGGGCCACCTCGAGCACGAGCTCATCGTGGACCTGGAGGAGCATGCGGCTGGAGAGCCCGCTGGCGGCGAGAGAGTCGGTCAGCGCGAGCATGGCCCGCTTGACGATGTCGGCAGCCGTGCCCTGGATCGGTGCGTTCAGGGCCATCCGCTCGGCCATCTCGCGTCGCTGTCGGTTATCACTGGACAAATCGGGCAGGTATCGCCGGCGTCCGAACATGGTCTCGGTGAAGCCGGTGGACCTCGCCTGGGTCACCACGGTGTCAAGGTAGTCGCGGACGCCTCCGAAGCGCTCGAAATAGGTGTCCATGAGTCGCTGGGCCTCGGGTGGCGAGATGTCCAGCTGACCGGACAGACCATAGGCCGACAGGCCGTAGGCAAGCCCGTAGGACATGGCCTTGATCCGACGGCGCATCTCGGCATCAACGTCGGAAGGCTTGACTCCGAAGACCTGTGCAGCCACGGTCGTATGAAGATCCTCACCGTGAGTGAATGCGGCGATGAGGCCCGCGTCGGCGGAGGCATGGGCCATGATTCGCATCTCGATCTGGCTGTAATCGGCCGTCATCAGCGACTCGAAACCATCGCCCACCACGAAGCAGCCTCGGATTCTGCGACCGGCATCGGTACGAATGGGAATGTTCTGGAGGTTCGGGTCCGCACTCGAGAGACGACCGGTGGCAGCAACTGTCTGGTTGAAGGTGGTGTGGATGCGATGGGAGGCATCCGCGAGCGGAATCAGGCCATCGACGGTCTGCCGTAGCTTTGATCGATCACGCCAGGCGAGTAGTCGTTCGAGCAACGGATCATTGGTGGTCGCATACAACCACTGAAGCGACTCCGCGTCGGTCGTGAAGCCGGTCTTGATCTTCTTGGTCTTCGGCAGCCCGCGCTCGGTGAAGAGGATCTCCTGGAGCTGCTTGGGCGATCCGAGGTTGAAAGGACGACCCACGATCTGATGAGCGGCTTCCTCGGCTACGCGCATGTCATGACCGAACTCCGAGGACAAGGAATCCAGGAGCGAGGGATCCACGGCAATGCCCAGAAACTCCATCTCCGCGAGGATGAAGATCAACGGGATCTCGAGATCATCGAGGAGAGAGATGGTTCCCTCGGACTCAAGCCGCTCTCGCTCGGCCACGGCCAGCTGCGATGTCGCCACAGCCTGGGCGGGGAGCTCATCAGAGCTAGATTCGTCGAATAGCAACTGATCCGACGTGTCACTGACGGCAAGTTCGATTCCGAGAATGCGCTGCACCACATCGCTCAGGGCAAAGCTGCGCTGATCGGGCGCAATGAGGTAAGCGCCTATGGCCGTGTCTGTGCGGAGCCCGCGCAACGAGAACCCGCGAGCAAGTAGAGCGAGCATTGGGCCCTTGGCATCGTGGATGTCCTTTGAGGCAGAACCATCTGCCAGCCATTCACAGGCAGCCTGGGCATTGTCTGCATCGCTGAAGTCAATGACTGCGACAGCTCCCGAGCCATCGCAGACGGCCATGGCCTCGATCGTGCCGGTTCCACGACCCCAGCTGCCGCGGAAGGCAACACCCCCGGACTTTCCCTTCAACCATGCAGCAGCCTTCCCGGCGGCGATTACGGTCGCTTCCACTGCTAGCTCGGCCGCTGCTTGCTGGGCAGGTGCACCCTCTGCCGACGGGAGCGCTGTCGCGAGTCGGTCACGGAGTGCACGGAATTGCAGGGCGGTGAAGAGTTCGTCCACGGCGTCTGCGTCGTACGGCACGAGCCGACATGCAGACGGGTCAGTGTCGATTGGCGCATCATGGCGAAGCGCTGTCAGGTCACGATTGAGCATGACGTGAGCGAGATTGGCGCGCAGCGACTCCCCCACCTTGCCCGACACTGCATCCGCGTTGTCGATGAGCGATGCTAGGGAGCCATACTCGCGAATCCACTTTGCCGCGGTCTTCTCGCCGACACCCGGAATGCCCGGGAGGTTATCGCTGGGATCGCCACGAAGAGCCGCATAGTCGGCGTACTGAACCGGGGTGAGCCCGTACTTCTCCTCGACAGCTGCCGGCGTCATCCGCGCGAGGTCTGACGTGCCCTTGCGTGGATAGAGAACCGTGGTGTGCTCGTCGACAAGCTGGAATGAGTCACGATCCCCGGTCATGATCAGGACGTCGTGATCGCTGGCCAGCGCGCGCGTGGTCAACGTCGCGATGATGTCGTCCGCCTCGAAGTTCGGGCAGTCCACCACGGTGATGTTGAGGGCGGAGAGAACCTCCTTGATCAGCTCGACCTGTCCTTTGAACTCAGGCGGCGAGGCCGACCGAGTGGCCTTGTACTCCGGGTACATCTCCGTACGAAAGGTGGTGCGTGAAATGTCAAAGGCGACAACGACATGCGATGGCTTCTCGTCCCGCAGCACATTCAGGAGCATCGACGTGAACCCATAGACCGCATTGGTCGGCTGGCCGGTCGTGGTGGTGAAGTTCTCGGGAGGTAGCGCGAAGAAGGCTCGGTAGGCCAACGAATGCCCGTCGAGCAGCAGTACGCGGTCGCGGGTCATTCATGCATCGTAGGGGCTGCCGCTATCGCCTAGGGTGAGGTCGTGGACCTCTCGTTGCTGCCTAGAAGCGCCCTTGACGACAAGCTCGGAATCGTGATCACCGAGGCTGAACCCGGCCGAGTGGTCGCGACCATGCCGGTCGAGGGCAATACTCAGCCGTTCGGTCTCCTCCATGGTGGTGCCAATGGCGTGATCGCCGAGACTGTGGGGTCCGTCGCAGCTGCTCTGCAAGCCGGCCCCGGCTTCACGATCGTGGGCACCGAGCTCTCGTGCACGCACCATGGCTCCGCGACATCCGGCCTGGTCACGGCCACGGCCACGAAGATCCATCAGGGGCGTCAACTGGCCGTCTATGACATCCGCATCGTCGATGAGACCGGCAGGCCGACCTGCACGGCGCGGCTGACCTGCATGATCCGGCCCGTGGGCTGATCAGGCCCCTTCGAGCACTGCAGCCGACACCTCGGCCAGGGTTACCCGAGAATCCATCGCCTGACGACGAAGGACCGCGAAGGCCTCCGATTCGGTGATTCCGTGGTCAGTCTGCAGCCGTGCCTTGGCGCGCTCGACGATGTCGCGCGCAGCGAGTCGATCGCCGAGATCCATGACCTCGCCCTCGAGATCGCGCATTTGCTGCCACCTCGCCGCAGCCATCTCGATCGCCGGTGCGAGATCAGCCTTGGTGAAGGGCTTGACGAGATATCCGAGGACTCCCGCGGACGCAGCTCTCGAGATCATGTCTTGCTGGCTGAATGCGGTGACCATCACGACCGCGGACTGTCGGGCGGAAATGATCTCCTCCGCGGCCGACAAGCCGTCTCGTACGGGCATGGCCACATCGAGGAAACAGACATCTGGCCTGAGTTCGGCGGCACGATCAACGGCCGACTGGCCATCGCCGACCTGGGCGACAACTTCGTAACCGAGCTCGCCGAGCATCTCGACGAGATCCAGGCGAATCAGGGATTCGTCCTCGGCAACCAGGATCCGAGCAGAACTCATGCAACCACCCTAATCGGGTCAGACCCCAAGACCGTTAGCCTTGCTCCCGCGCCCCGGTACCCCAACCGGCAGAGGGAGCCGACTCAAACTCGGTCCAGTGTGGGTTCGAATCCCACCCGGGGCACTTAGTCAGATGCGACCACAGGTTCGATACCGAGCCGAGGCTTGACCTCTGAGAGACGTGCAAGGAGCCCGTTCACGAAGCTCGAAGACTCATCTGTAGAGAGATCCTGGGCCAAGGCAACGGCCTCCGACATTGCGACAGTATCGGGGATGTCATCGCGGTACAGCACCTCGTAGGCCGACAGACGCAGCAGGGAGCGATCGACTGCGGGCATCCGGTCGAGACTCCATCCCATCGAATACGTGCTGAGCAACTCGTCGATGCGCTCCTGGTGTGCGATCACTCCCTCGACGAGATCGGTCACGTAGGAGTTGAGCTCAGGCTCCCCCTCGGATGCCCGACGAGAGGTCTGGGTCGCGAGAACATCAAGAGGTGCGAGCTCGCGCATATCGGCTTCGTACAGAATGTCGAGTGCGCGCTTACGGGCCTTGCTGCGGGCTGACATCGGCTAGTTCACGCGACCGATATACGAGCCGTCGCGAGTATCGACCTTGATCTTGGTGTCGGACTCGATGAACAGCGGAACCTGAATGGTCGCGCCGGTCTCGAGCGTGGCGGGCTTAGTTCCACCTGTCGAGCGATCACCCTGGAGGCCCGGCTCGGTGTACGTGATCATCAGCTCAACCGATGCCGGGAGCTCGACAATGATTGCCGTGCCGTTGTGCACGCTGACATTCGCGACCTGGTTCTCGAGCAGGTAGTCAGCCGAATCGCCGACGACGGCGTTGGAGACCGTGTACTGGTCGAAGGAGACGGTGTCCATGAAGATCCAGTCATCGCCATCGCGGTACAAGTACTGCATATCGCGGCGATCGACATTCTCTGTCTCGACCTTGACACCAGCGTTGAAGGTGCGATCGACGACCTTGCCGGTCAGCACGTTCTTCAGCTTCGAGCGCACGAATGCCCCGCCCTTGCCCGGCTTGACGTGCTGGAACTCGATGACTGTCCAGAGCTGGCCGTCGATATTGAGGACGAGGCCGTTCTTCAGGTCATTACTGGTTGCCACGATGTCTCCTGCGCTTGTCGGTCGTCAGCCCACGATTCGAAGGTCGCGCGGACTCGTCGTGAGACTGCGGTGACCATCGGCCGTGACCAGGAGGGAATCCTCGATGCGGACTCCCCCACGGCCGGGAAGGTAGACCCCAGGCTCAACGGTGATCGTTGTTTCGGCCGTAAGCCTACCTTCGGAGCGAGGCCCGATCATCGGGGCCTCATGTATCTCCAGCCCCGTACCATGCCCGAGCCCATGGCCGAAGTACTCGCCGTACCCGGCGTCGACAATCACGTCGCGTGCCGAAGAGTCCAATTCGGCACAACTGACACCGGCGCGCACCGCTGAACGACCTGAAGCCGCTGCACGTGCGACGAGGGCATGGAGGTCCATCTGCCAGGAACTCGGGTCGCCCACGACGAATGTCCGGGTCATATCGGCGTGATATCCGGCCACCCGCGCCCCGCTGTCGATCACGAGGAGGTCGCCTACGGCAATCTGTGTGGCACCGGGCTCATGATGCGGCTTGGCTGAATTCGCTCCAGTGGCAACGATGGTCGGAAAGGCTCGATCCTCAGCGCCCATTTCCCCAAAGAGCTGCTCGAGCCGCCTGGCGAGATGAACTTCGGTATCGCCGACAGCGATCTCACGGACCAAGGCGTCAACAGCGTACGACGTGATCAGATTTGCACGCTCGAGTGAAGCGATCTCAGCAGCATCCTTGCGCGCTCTCAGGATCGCAACGGGTGATTCGATGACACGAGCAGAAAGCCCGCTGGCCGATAGCGATTCCATTGCCTCGAATGCCACGCCTCGATCGACGGAGACCTCACGTGCGCCCTGATCAACACACTGCTGACTCGTCGCGCTCACGCACGCACGTGCCACGAGCACGCCCAGATCGGGGCATTGCTCTGCCGCCTGTTCTACGTAGCGCCCATCGGTGCAGAAGATGTCCCCGTCAGCACCCGAACTTGAGATGAACAGCGCGGCATTGCTGCCGCTGAAGCCAGTGAGGTAGCGAATATCAGCCAAACTCGTGACAAGCAGGCCATCACCTTGATCCGTGAGCAGCCCGCGTAGGCGGTCTCGCCGCTCGCTCGACATCTCAGGTCTGGGCAAGCGCCTGGAAGGCGAGCACGTAGCCGGTAAGTCCGAAGCCGGCAATCGTTCCCGTGGCAACACCGGCAATCACGGAGTTGTGCCTGAACTCCTCGCGGGCCGCCGGATTCGAGATGTGAACCTCAATCAGGGGAGCTGTCAGCATGGCGCAGGCGTCACGTACCGCGTAGGAGTAATGGGTGAAAGCAGCCGGATTCAAGATCACGGGGGTCGATGAATCGGCCGCTTCGTGCAGCCAGCCAATGAGCTCGGCTTCGTCATTGGTCTGGCGAACGTCGGCTAACATGCCATGCGACGCAGCCGCACTTTCGCACGCGCTCACGAGGTCAGCGAAGGTCGATGCACCGTAAATACCGGGCTCGCGCGTGCCGAGTCGATTCAGATTGGGTCCGTTGAGGACGAGGACGGCGTTCACCGCTCCAGGCTAGCGTCAGTCTGACGAAATCCTGTCATAGGCGGCGCGCAAGACCTCGTGGGATGGGCCCTGAAGGGCTGCCGGTGATCCGATCGAGTCGAGAATGACGAACCTGAGCTGCGAGCCGCGAGCCTTCTTGTCGATCGACATGGCAGCGAGCAACTCATCCCAATGACCTTCGTCGTATGAGGTGGGCAAACCAAGGAGTTCAAGGATCTCCCGATGCTCGGCAACACCATCGCTACTGAGATGCCCGGTGAGATGGGAGAGTTCGGCCACGTAGACCATGCCGACGGCCACCGCATCCCCATGGCGCCAGCGATAGTGCTCATTGCGCTCGATCGCATGCCCGAAGGTGTGCCCGTAGTTGAGTACTTCTCGGCCGAGCTTGCGACTCGAGCTCGTCGCAGAAGTCTCACGAAGGTCCTCGCTGACGACATCGGCCTTGACCTGCACCGCCCGTCGGATCAGATCAGGAAGCAGGTCTCCATGTGCGTCGAGTGCATCATCGGGTGAACGGCGGACGTCGATCAGGATGCTCGTGTCGCGCGCGAACCCCACTTTCACGACTTCGGCCATGCCTGCCACGAGATCGGCATGAGGCAATGTGCTCAGGCACGAGACATCGCACAGGACCCCGACAGGGCTGTGAAAACTCCCGACCAAATTCTTGCCGACAGGCGTATTGATGCCGGTCTTTCCGCCCACGGCAGCATCCACCATGCCCAGCAGAGTCGTGGGAACGTGCACTACTCGAATGCCGCGCAGCCAGGTCGCTGCGACGAATCCGGCCAGGTCGGTGGTGGCTCCGCCGCCTATGCTGACGATTGCGTCATTGCGCGTGAAGCCGGCATCGCCGAGGGCTCCCCAGCACATTGCGGCAACACTAGAAGTCTTCGCATCCTCGGCGTCGGGCAACTCGATCTCACGAACTGTCAGGCCCGCCTCACGAATTATGAGAGCAATCTCCGACGACAGCTTTCGCTGAGTGGGCGCATGAATCACGGCCACTCGGTCAGCACCCGGAATCATTGAGACGAGCGAACCGAGCAGATCGGTGCCGATGACAACGTCGTACTCGACCTCCGCCGACACGCGAACCGTGGTGGCTCTCATGCTGCTACCGCCGCGAGAACACTCGAGGTCACCTCACGTACTGCGCGTCCATCGGTATCAACGGTGATGGATGCCACGCTCTCGTACAGCGGAGTTCTCTCATTCAGCAACTGGGTCAGTCGCCCGCGCACATTGCCGAGTAACAGGGGGCGGGCTTGATTCATCCCGACACGACTGGCTGCGTCAGACACAGTGACTCGAAGCCAGACCACGGTGTGATCGGCCAGCCGCGATCGGGTGAGCTCGGACAGGATCGCACCCCCGCCAAGTGCCACGACTCCGGTCTGCTCATCAAGCGCACGACGCACCGCTTCCTCCTCGCGGCGGCGAAACTCGGGCTCGCCGAGTTCGACGAACATGTCAGAGACCGACATGCCAGCCTCCTCCTCGATCAGCGCGTCAGTGTCGATGAACGCAACCTTGAGACGCTCGGCGACACGTCGGCCGACCGTGCTCTTGCCGGCGCCGGGAGCCCCGATGAGCACGGCAACAGGCCTGCTCATCGAACCGTGAGGTTCTCGAGGTACGAGTCGAGGTTGCGCTTGGTCTCTGAGACGCTGTCCCCACCGAACTTCTCAAGGAGGGCATCGGCGAGCACGAGCAGGACCATGGCCTCCGCCACGACTCCAGCCGCCGGCACCGCGCACACATCTGATCGCTGATTGATAGCTGGAGCCACCTCGCCTGTCACCACATCGACGGTGCGGAGGGCCCGCGGAATGGTCGAGATCGGCTTCATCGCCGCTCGCACACGCAGTGTCTCGCCGGTAGACATGCCACCCTCGGTGCCGCCCGACTTGCCGGACGTACGCTCGAGACCGGAGGCACCGGGCACGATTTCATCCTGTGCCAAGGAGCCGCGAATCTCGGCAAGCCGGAATCCCTCACCGAACTCAACGCCCTTGATCGCCTGAATACCCATCAATGCGGCTGCCAGCTTGGAATCAAGCCGACGGTCCCAGTGGACATGCGAACCGAGCCCGGCCGGGAGTCCGTAGGCCACTACCTCGACGACGCCACCTAAGGTGTCGCCGTCGCGGTGTGCCGCGGAGATCTCCTCTTCCATCGATGCGGCGGCAACCGCATCCAGACAGCGCACGGGGCTCTCGTCAACTCGGTCGAGATCTACGGCAAGAGGAAGTATGTCGCTGTCACTGCTCGCGGCACCGATGCGCACCACATGGCTGAGAACTTCGATACCGGCCACCTGGCGGCAGAAGGCGCGCGCCACGGCACCAAGAGCGACACGCGCCGCGGTCTCACGGGCACTAGCACGCTCGAGAATCGGGCGGGCATCGGTGAATCCGTACTTCTGCATGCCGGTGAGATCAGCATGACCAGGGCGCGGGCGACTGAGCGGAGCATTACGGGCGAGGGCATCAAGTTCCTCCTGATCGACAGGATCCGGGGACATCACCTGCTCCCATTTCGGCCATTCACTGTTGCCGACTTCTATCGCTACGGGGCCACCGAGGGTCAGCCCGTGCCGCACACCGCCGAGGATGCGCACCTCATCGCGCTCGAACTTCATCCGCGCCCCGCGCCCCGCTCCCAGGCGGCGGCGTGCGAGGTCGAGACCGATCTCCGACGTAGTGATCTCGATGCCTGCCGGCAGGCCTTCCGCAATCGTCACCAGGGCAGGTCCATGAGATTCGCCTGCAGTCAGCCAACGCACCATGACCCCATCCTTCCAGGTCGCGGCTCACTGCGCTCCCACCCCCACCCGTGGGCCTCAGATGCGCTCGAGAGCCGATCTCATGGCTTCGACGGGCGCGGGCTGTCCGGTCATCAGCCGAACCTGCTCAGTGGCCTGCCACAGCAGCATGTCTCGTCCGCTGGCCACAACCCTGCCGGGCCAGGCTGCCGCAAGTGCTGAGGGCCAAGGGTGATAGCTGGCGTCGAGCAGAGCGGTGCGCGTCGAGACCCGACTCGACGCCCAGGGCGAGGCTGCATCACCGGGCAGCACGCTGACAAGGAGATCCTCGTCTATATCCGTAGGTTCTAGCCCGCTCACACGGGTCGCCATGCCGAAATCGGCGGCTAGACCCTCAAGCTCCCGGCCCTGCTCGAGTCGACGCGCGCAGATCACGAGGGAGCCCACCCCCAGAGCGGCCATGGCGGCCACGGCGCTTCGCGCGGTCGCGCCGGCTCCGAGGATCCGAGCTGAACTCGCAGAGAGACAGCCGGCCTCGTGAAGCGCCTGACGTATCCCGAAGACATCGGTGTTCCAGCCATGCCAGCCCCCGTGACTGTGGCAGATGGTGTTAACGGATCCCGTTCGTGCAGCAAGGTCGTCGATCGAAGCGAGAAGCGGTTGAACGGATTCCTTGAGCGGCATGGTCAGCGACAGCCCCCTCCACTCCGAGTCAAGTTCGGCGAGAAATTCCGGAAGCATGGCTGGAGTCATCTCGATGGCCTCGTAGGTCCAGTCAAGACCGAGTGCCTTGTACGCAGCGCGGTGCAGCACAGGTGACAGCGAGTGACTGATGGGAGAGCCGAGCACGGCAGCCTTCTGCACCACGGCTAGCTTGCCTTCGAATCGAGATACGCAACGTACTCGCGCTTGAGCTCAAGGAATCTCTCATAGGACTTCGCGAATTTCGTTTCCTTGGTATCCGGGTTCACCGTGACGAAATACAGCCACTTACCCTTCGCCGGATTGAGCGCAGCTTCGATGGCCGCATCTCCGGGCGAATTGATCGGGGTTGGAGGAAGCCCCTTGATCACGTAGGTGTTGTAGGGCGATGAGGAGTCAAGTTGCTCTTGAGTCAGGTTGAGTTGAGTGACGCCCAGGCCGTAAGCCACGGTTGAGTCGAACTGCAAGGGCATGCCGGCGTCGAGCCGGTTGTAGACCACCCGTGCGATCTTCGCGAACTCATTCGGAGTGCCCTCGCCTTGTAGAAGGGAGGCAATGATCAAGATCTCATAGGGCGATCGACCGAGTGCTGCCGCTCGGGTGACAAGGTCGGTATCCGAGCTGGCCTGATCGAAACGCTTCACAAAACTGCGCAGTAGCGACTTCGCGGTCTCGTCCCCGGTGAGGTCGTAGGTGGCCGGGTACATGAACCCCTCCGGTCGATCACGTGCCCAGGCCGGAAGTTTGAGTTGAGCGGGATCCTGCAGCACCGCCTCGAACTCGGACACTGGGATCTTGGATGCCTCGGAAGCCGCTTCGAGGGTCTGCGTCAGGCGAAGCCCTTCGGGCAGGACAAGCCTGCTCGCCGCACGGGAAACCGGATCGAGCATCAAGGACACCGCGCCAACACCGCTCATTTGGCGTCTTAGCGTGTAACTGCCCGGACCGATTGAACTCGACTTCTCGTTTGCCGAGGCTGCCGAGACGAAGGCCGAGGCGGACTTCACGACTCCGGCTTCGGCGAGAGTGGCGCCCATCGCTGTGAGGGAATCCCCCTTGCGCACCACGATGGTGACGGATCCCTTGCCCGGTCCGGGGAAATCGTCACCGCCGGAAGCAGATCTCAATACTGCCAAGGCAGCCCAGCCGACGCCGATCACGACAACGATGACAAGACCGAGAGCGAGTAGGCGGCCGAGGCCGGAACGATGACGCGAAGGTGGCAGGGGGTCTGAACTCAGGAGGTCATCAAGTGAGCTCATCAGACCTCCCTTCGAACCTCGGTACCCATCGGATTCCCCGATGACCTCTCACTATCCAAACACGTCTGAAGCAGCACGACGGCCGACGCGCTGTCAATCACCGATCGCGACGACTTGGTCGTCCGACCCGCCTCATGGAGACCGCGTTGCGCCTGCACGGTGGTGAGCCGTTCATCATGAGTGCGAACCGGGATATCTGTGATGGACATCAACTCACGAATCCAGGAGTTCGTGAATTCGGCAGCGGGCCCCAGTTCTCCCGACATGGAAATCGGCATTCCGACAATGATCTCGATCACGTCGTACTCGAGAGCGATATCGCGCACCCGTAATGCCGCGTTCTCACCCGCCGGTATGGCGTCGAGAGGAACCGCCAGCACCCCCATCGGGTCACTGCGAGCGATTCCGATTCGGGCCTTGCCTACGTCGCAGGCAAGACGAATACCGGTGCGCACGGCTACTGGCCGAGCCTCTCCGACAGGAATGTCTCGACAGCGACGAACGCTTCATCAACACCCTCGACCCGCGTGCCCCCACCTTGGGCGAAGTCCGGCTTGCCACCGCCACGGCCATCGATACTCGGCAGGGCAGCCTTGAGAAGCGAGTTCGCATCAACGCCGAGGTCGATTGCCTTCTGGTTGGCGCCGGCGATCAAGGAGACCTTGCCTTCCTCAATCGCAGTGCCGATCAAGACGGCCGGGATCTCATCGCGCTGACGACCGCGAGCCTGCACGACCAGTTCGCGAAGGTCGTTGGCTGACGTGCCGGACGGAGCCGCAAACGCCCAGAAGCGCACTGGGCCCACATCCTTGCCTTCACCGATGATTCCCACGAGGTTCGATGACAGCTGCGCACTTCGCACCTTGGCGAGGTCACGCTCGGCCTCCTTCAACGCGGAGATCGTCGCACCCACTCGATCGAGGAGTTGATCCGCCGGAGCCTTGGTGAGCTCGGTCAAGCGAGTGACGAGCAGGTGCTCCTTGGCGAGGAAGGAATACGCATCTGCACCAACCAGGGCCTCCACTCGTCGCACGCCGGCGCCGATCGAGCCTTCCGACAAGAAGGTGACGACGCCCAGCTGACCTGAACGCTGAGCATGCGTGCCGCCGCACAGCTCATGAGCCCAGTCACCGACAGAGACGACTCGGACCTTCTCGCCGTACTTCTCGCCGAAGAGGGCCATGGCTCCCATGGCGCGTGCGTCGGCCTGAGTCATGACATTCGCGGTCACCGCGAGATCATCGAGGAGCACCTCGTTGACTCGCTGCTCGACTTCCTGCATGACACTGCCTGCAACAGGGGTCGGGCTCGGGAAATCAAAGCGGAGTCGACCCGGCGCATTCTCCGAACCCATCTGGGTAGCGGTGTCGCCCAATCGCTCCCGGAAGGCGCGGTGAATCAGGTGGGTTGCCGTGTGCGCTCGGGAAATTGCCCGACGGCGAGCCACGTCAACCTCACTGATGACGATGTCGCCGGTCGCCACCTCCCCGACGATGACCTCGCATCGATGCACGAAGAGTCCCGCGACCGGAGTTTGCACGTCATAGACGTCGAGAACGAGACCGCTACTCGAATGCAAACGGCCGTGGTCACCCAACTGACCACCGGATTCGGCGTAGAAAGGTGAGCGATTGAGAATGACCTCAACATGCTGGCCGACGGAGGCCGCAGGAATTGTCTCCCCATCCAGCAGGATGCCAATGACAGTGGATTCCGATTCCGCTTCGAGGTAACCGGTGAACTCAGTGTGTCCACCGGCCTCGAGGATGTCGCGATACGCGGTCGTGGCGACGAGTCCGCTCTTGCGCTCACGGGCGTCTGCCTTGGCGCGTTCACGCTGCTGCTTCATCAGCGCTCGGAATCCATCCTCGTCAACGGACAGACCTTGCTCCGCCGCCATCTCAAGGGTGAGGTCGATCGGGAAGCCGTATGTGTCATGCAGGGCGAAGGCCTCGTCGCCGGCGAGAAGAGTGCCACCGGACTTGCGAATATTTGCCACGGCGGTATCAAAGATCGTCGTGCCCGTGCGGAGAGTCTGCAGGAAGGTCGCTTCCTCGGCCATGGAGATCTGGCGAATCCGATTCGCCTCGTCATTGAGTTCGGGGTACTGGGGTGCCATTGTCTCGATCGTGCGATCGATGAGATCGCCCATGACCGGATCATGCGCGCCGATCAGGCGCATCATCCGGATAGTGCGGCGCATGAGCCGGCGCAGCACGTAACCGCGCCCTTCATTTCCAGGGATCACGCCGTCACCGATCAAGAAAGCGCAGGTACGGGCGTGGTCGGCCACGACTCGAAGGGCGACATCGCTCTTTTCCGAGGAGCCGTATTTCGTACCCGAGAGCTCGCACGCGCGATCCAGGATGCCGCGGGTGGTATCAATTTCATAGATGTTGTCGACACCTTGGAGAAGCGCTGCCATCCGCTCAAGACCCATACCGGTGTCGATGTTTCTCGCAGGAAGCTCACCCAGGATCGGGTAGCCCTCCTTGCCCGGGCCATCGCCGCGGGCAAACTGCATGAACACGAGATTCCAGACTTCGAGATAACGGTCCTCGTCGACAACCGGGCCACCATCGAGACCGTGCTCGGGGCCGCGGTCGTAGTAGATCTCCGAGCATGGACCGCACGGACCGGGCACGCCCATGGACCAGAAGTTATCGGCCATGTCTCGGCGCTGGATCCGGTCGAGCGGAAGGCCGACCTTCTTGTGCCAGATATCGATGGCCTCGTCGTCGTCGAGGTACACGGTCGCCCAGAGCTTGCTCTCGGGGAACCCGTAACCACCATCGGCCACCGGCCGGGTCAGCAATTCCCAGGCGAACGGAATCGCCTCTTCCTTGAAGTAGTCACCGAAGGAGAAATTTCCTGCCATCTGGAAGAAGGACGCGTGACGCGTCGTCTTGCCGACCTCCTCGATATCGAGGGTTCGCACCACCTTCTGCACGCTCGTGGCACGAGGGTAAGGCGCAGGTGATTCGCCGAGGAAATATGGCTTAAAGGGCACCATGCCGGCGTTGACGAAAAGCAGGGTTGGGTCGTCGAGAAGCAAGGAGGCCGACGGCACCACCTGATGACCTCGATCGGCGAAGTACCGGAGGAATCTGCTGCGGATCTCCGCGGAATCCATTAGTTGGCTCCCTGTGAATTCGTGCTCGTGTTGAGGACCTTGCCGGCGATGGTGGTGGCAGTGACGATGGTGCCTGCTGCAGCCGCGCCCGCTCTCTGGGCACTGGTCATGACACCTTGCTGGCGAGCCTCATCAAGCATGGACTGTCCCTTGCGGTACAGCACGATGCCCCCGACTGCGCCCGCGGCAAGCCAGAGAACCCTGCTCATCTGCACTCCTGTCCGATCGACCTGACCGCACAAGCCTAGTCGTGGCCCTTGCGCGCTCTCTCGAGTCGCTGGGCAATATCTCCCCAGGCGGCTTCGGCTCCGTGCCGGCTGGGTCTGTAGTAGACCCGGTCGACCAGGGTGTCGGGCAGGTACTGCTGACGTGCGACTCCCCCATCGATGTCGTGCGGATAGACATACTCGGTGCCATGCCCCAGCTTCGCGGCCCCTGAGTAATGAGCATCCCGCAGATGCATGGGAACTTCTCCCATGCGCCCGGAGCGTACGTCTGCAAGCGCTTCGCCGATGGCCGTGACAACTGCGTTGCTCTTCGGCGCCAGGGCGGCGTGAATGGTCGCGTGCGCGAGGATGATCGAGGCTTCGGGCATGCCGATCATAGACACCGCTTGGGCCGCGGCCACGGTGGTCTGGAGCACGTTCGGCTCGGCCATGCCGATGTCCTCGCTGGCAAGGATCATCAGGCGCCGGGCGATGAATCGAGGATCCTCGCCGGCTTCGATCATCCGAGCTAGGTAATGCAGTGCCGCATCGGGGTCGCTGCCGCGCACGCTCTTGATGAAGCCGCTGATGACGTCGTAATGCTGGTCGCCATCCTTGTCGTAACGGACGGCCACGCGCTGGACGGCAGCCTCGATCTGGGGGACGTCGATGATCGTCGAGCTACCTGAGGTCGCGGCCTCGAGGGATGTGAGCGCACGCCGAGCATCACCATTGGACAGTCGCGCGAGGTATTCGACAGCTTCTTCCGTGACCGAGACTCGGGAGTCGAGGCCGCGAGGATCGGACACCGCTCGCCGCACGAGCGCAGCGATATCGGTCTCTTCAAGTGGCTGAAGTGTGACGAGAACACTTCTCGAGAGCAGAGGACTAATCACAGAGAAGCTCGGGTTCTCGGTCGTTGCGGCGATGAGCGTGACCCAGCCGTTCTCCACCGCAGGCAAGAGTGCGTCCTGCTGACTCTTGCTGAAACGATGGACCTCGTCGACGAACAGGACGGTTCCACGACCGGTGACAGCTAACTGATCTCGGGCATGCTCAATGATCGATCGGACATCTTTGACGCCCGCAGTCACTGCCGAGAGCTCAACGAAGTCGCGTCCGGTGACCGCAGACACCAACGAAGCAATGGTGGTTTTCCCGGTGCCTGGAGGTCCCCAGAGGATGACCGAGACGCCTGTTGCTCCGGTCAGCAGCCCGCGCAGCGCAGAGCCCTCACCCAGTGCTTGCTGCTGGCCAACGACCTCCTCGATCGACGAGGGGCGCATGCGCACGGCGAGCGGAGCGCTCATCGATGCGACAGAAGCACCCTCGTCGAACAGGCTCATGCGCCGGGCTTCGCGTCGATTCCCGCTTCCTTGCGCTGTACAGGAGTGATCGGCGTCGGTGCCCCGGTGAGGGGATCATGGCCAGCGCCTGTCTTCGGGAAGGCGATGACATCGCGCAGTGAGCTAGCACCGGAGAGCAGCATGCACGCACGATCCCAACCGATGGCGATGCCGCCATGCGGCGGCGGGCCGTACTTGAAGGCCTCGAGCAGGAAGCCGAACTTCTCCTCCTGCTCCTGCTCCGACAGGCCGAGCATGGCGAAGACACGAGCCTGGATATCTGCCTGATGGATACGAATGGAGCCGCCCCCGATCTCGTTGCCGTTGCAGACGATGTCGTAGGCCCAGGCGAGCGCCTCTCCGGGTGACTTCTCGAAGGAGTCCCTCCACTCCTTGTTCGGAGAGGTGAAGGGGTGATGTACGGCTGTCCAGCCGGGATTACCGTTCTCGTCCTCGATGGCCTCGAACATCGGTGCATCGATCACCCAGAGGAATGACCAAGCAGACTCGTCGATGAGGTCGCAACGTTTGCCGATCTCTAGGCGCGCAGCACCGAGAAGCGCCCGAGCATCGGAGGTCTTGCCCGCGGCAAAGAAGACGCAGTCACCTGCCGAGGCGCCGACCGCCGAGGCAAGTCCATCGCGCTCAGCATCCGTCAGGTTCTTGGCAACGGGACCGCCCAGCGTGCCGTCATCACCAATGGTCACGTAGGCAAGGCCCTTCGCACCGCGCTGCTTGGCCCACTCCTGCCATGCGTCGAAGGCACGACGCGGCTGGTCGGCACCGCCGGGCATGACCACCGCGCCCACATACTCGGCCTGGAACACGCGGAACTCGGTGTTCGCGAAGTACTGGGTGAGATCGGTGAGGGGCAGGCCGAAGCGCAGGTCGGGCTTATCGCTGCCGTACAGGCGCATGGCCTCGGCATATGTCATGCGAGGGATCTCGCCGATCTCGTATCCGAGCACTCCCTTCCACAAAGCGCGCACCACGGCCTCGCCAACCTCGATAACGTCATCCTGCTCGACGAAAGACATCTCGATATCAAGCTGGGTGAACTCCGGCTGTCGGTCTGCGCGGAAATCCTCATCGCGGTAGCAGCGCGCGATCTGGAAGTAGCGCTCCATGCCGGCCACCATGAGCAGCTGCTTGAACAGCTGCGGCGATTGTGGCAGCGCGTACCAGTGACCTGGCTGGAGCCGAACTGGTACCAGGAAGTCACGCGCACCCTCGGGGGTCGAGCGGGTGAGCGTGGGTGTCTCGATCTCGATGAAATCACGTTCAAGAAGCACGTCGCGCGCGATCTGATTCACCTTGGAGCGCATGCGCAATGCCGCGCCTGCCGAGGCACGACGCAGGTCGAGATACCGGTACTTCAGGCGCGTTTCCTCACCCACGTTGATGCGGTCGTCGATCGGGAATGGCAGAGGAGCCGACACCGAGAGAATCTCGACTTCGGTGGCCTCGACCTCAACCTCACCGGTCGGCAGGTCAGGGTTCTGGTTGCCCTCGGGACGCTTCGAGACGGTACCGACGATGCGCAGGCAGTACTCGTCGCGCAGCTCATGAGCCACCGCCGGGTCATGCACGACCACCTGGACGATGCCCGAGGCATCGCGCAGGTCAAGGAAGGCGACGCCGCCGTGATCGCGTCGGCTGGCTACCCAGCCGGCCAGGGTGACGGTTTCGCCGGCATTCGACAGACGAAGCGCACCGGCTTCGATGGAGCGGATCACGTGTGGTCCCTTTCGATAGCTGACGAGATAAACGTAATGAGATCGGGCCAGGCCACCGTGGCCTGGTCTCCCGTGGCCATGGTCTTCACCTGAGCGACGCCTGATTCAACCTCGGCATCGCCCACGACGATCACGAGTGGTGCACCGCTGCGGTCGGCAGCCTTCATGGCCCCCTTGAGGCCACGGTCTCCGTAGGCAAGATCAGTGCGCACCCCCGCTTCGCGCAGTTGTGCACCGAGGGACACCAGCCGAGCCTTGGCCGCCGCGCCGATCGGCACGAGGAACGCATCGAGATGCGGAGCCGAGCCGGGAGCCAGGCCCTCTGCCTCGCACGCCAGAAGGGTTCGGTCGGTGCCGAGACCGAAGCCGATGCCCGAGAGATCATCGCCGCCGACCGAGGCCATCAGGCCGTCATAGCGCCCGCCGCCGCCAATGCCCGACTGCGCGCCGAGCAGGTCATGGGTGAACTCGAAGGTCGTGCGCGTGTAGTAGTCGAGTCCGCGTACCATGCGCGGTGCCTCTCTCCAGATCACGTTCATGGCCCGCAGGTATTCGCGCACCTGGTCATAGTGAGACGAGCAGTCGGAGCAGAGGTGATCGACCATCAGCGGGGCGTCGGTCAGCTGGTCTTGCACGCTCTCGCGCTTGTCGTCGAGCACGCGCAGCGGATTGATTGCCGCACGCTCGCGGGTGGCCTCATCGAGATCGAGACCGGCGAGGAAGGCCTGCAGCAGGTCTCGATAGGGCGGGCGACACGTAGCGCAGCCCAGCGAGGTGAGATCCAGCGTGTACTGCGTAAGCCCAAGCGACCGAAAGGCTTCGTCGCCGATGGCAATGACTTCGGCATCAAGAGCCGGATCGTCAGAGCCGATGGCCTCGACACCGACCTGCTGCAGTTGCCGATACCGCCCGTGCTGCGGTCGCTCGGCACGAAAGAACGGACCGGCGTACCAGAGCTTCACGGGAAGCTGCCCCTTGTCGAGCCGGTTCTCGACCACTGAGCGCATGACGCCTGCGGTGCCTTCCGGGCGCAAGGTGATGCTGCGTCCGCCGCGATCCTCGAAGGTGTACATCTCCTTGGAGACCACGTCGGTCGACTCCCCCACGCCGCGCACGTACAGCGCCGTGTCCTCGAAGACCGGCAGTTCGATGTAGGAGTAGCCGGCCAGCTCGGCCGGACGGGCGAGATGCGCGCGCACGTCGACGAAGGCGCGCGAGCGCGGTGGGAAGTACTCGGGCACGCCCTTGGGCGCGGTGAACATGGTCATCGCTACATCCCTCGAGTCGGCATCGCCGGGGCAGTGCCGCCGAAGAACTCACGCAGATAGGGATTTGCCGAACGCTCGGCGGCGATCGTGGTCTGCTCACCATGACCGGGGAGGACGACCATGTCATCGGGTGCCGGCCAGATGACCGTGCGAAGGCTGGAGCGCATCGCCTCGGAATCCCCTCCCGGTAGATCGGTGCGGCCGATTGAGCCGGCGAAGAGCACATCACCGCTCCACATGATGGGGGGTATGTCGCCACTCGCTGCGCGCTCGAAGACCACGGATCCCTCCGTGTGTCCGGGGGCATGCCTCACACTCAGCTGGATCCCGGCGATGTCCAGCGACGATGTCTCGTCGAACACTCGAACATCGTCGGGTTCGGTGAGCTCGAGCGCGCCCTTGGTCATGGACAGCAGCTTCTCGCGGGATGCGAACATCGAATTGCCCGCAGGATCCTCGAGCCGATATCGGTCATCAGCGTGGATGAAGGCAGGTATGCCGAAGCGATCGGAGACCGGTGCCACGCACCAGATGTGATCGATGTGACCGTGAGTGAGAAGTACCGCGGCCGGCGCGAGCTTGTTCTCCTGGACGATCTGGAGGACCCCATCAATTGATGCCTGGCCCGGATCGACGATCAGGCAGGGCTCGCCGGGGCCATTGGCGACGACGTAGCAATTCGTGCCGAATGACCCGGCAGGGAATCCTGCGATGAGCACGAAGCCTCCGATGCCAGTCACGAACGATCGTCGAAGTCTAGTCGTCTCACGGCGACCCTCCTGAGCCCTGTCTAGACTGGCACCCCGTCATATTCCAAGGAGCGGCATGTCCGGCATCAAGAGGGAAAAGCAGCTTGCGCGAGAGAAGTTCGAGCGCCAGCAGCAGCGTCGATCAGAGACCGCCGCACGTCGGCGTAAGCGCCAGCAGCTCATCGCGATCGTCGTCGTACTCGTATTGGTCGTCGGGGCGCTCGGGTGGATCCTGGTCGGTCGCGGCGGCGACGACTCGACCAACGCCAGCCCCACGCCCGGCGCATCTGCACTGGCGCCTTCGAGTGCCGAGCCCACCGGCGAGGCTGAGGGGAGCCTGGATTGCGCTGCTCCCGGCACCCCAAGAGCCGACACCCTCACGTGGGAGAAGGCGCCCCAGGACGCACCAGCCAACGGCTCGAGCATCGTGCTGAACACCAACTGTGGCGACATCACTATCGCCCTGGACCCCAAGGCCCCGCAGACGATCGCCTCCGAGGCCTTCCTGGCCTCACAGGGCTTCTACAACAACACCGCCTGCCACCGGCTCACCACGGAGGGCATCTTCGTACTTCAGTGCGGTGACCCCAAGGGTGACGGAACCGGCGGTCCCGGATACACGGTGCCCGATGAGAATCTCCCGACTGACGTGGCAGACGGAGAGGTCTCCTACCCCGCGGGCACGGTGGCGATGGCGAACGCGGGTCCGGGTACGAGTGGCTCGCAGTTCTTCATCGTCTACAAGGACACCGTGCTCCCTGCCGGGTACTCCATCTGGGGCACCGTCACCTCAGGGCTCGAGATGGTCCAGGAGATCGCCGGCCTTGGAGTGTCGGGGGGATCCACCGATGGCGCCCCGAGCCAGCCGGTCTTCATTGAGTCCGCGACCGTGAAGGCCGCCTGACCTGCGCGGCAGGCATTGGCCTCAGATAGCGTGTCATCCGTTCCTTCACAGTCAGGAGATCCCATGGCCGAGCTCACCGGCCCGGTGCCGACCCCGTCGGCACTTCGTCGTCCTGCGCCCGCGGCGCCGGCAGCACCATCCCCGTTCGGTCGAGTGACCGATGACGGATCGGTGTTCCTGCTCGCACCCGAGGGCGAGGTGCTGGTCGGGCAGTATGCCGCAGGCACACCCGCTGAAGGACTTGCCTTCTTCCAGCGCAAGTACGACGACATGGCCGTTGAGTTGCGCCTCATCACTTCCCGTCTGGCCGATGCAAAGGCATCCGCAGAGCAAGCCGGTACCGTGCTGGCACGGGTTCGCGAGCAGCTCGCCGCTCGTTCCTTTGTCGGAGACGTCGTTGCCCTGCAGGCATCCTGTGATGTGCTCGCCTCGCTGATCGAGACAGCTCGAGTGTCCCAGCAGGCCGCCAAGGCCGAGCAGCGCGCAGCGAGTATTGCTGCCCGTGAGGCGCTCGCGAAAGAGGCCGAGGCGTTGTCGGATTCAACCGCCTGGAAAGCCACCACCGAGCGCTATGCCGCACTCGTCGAGGAATGGAAGGCACTCCCGCGCGCGGATCGCCCCACGGAACAAGAGCTTTGGAAGCGCATCAGTCACTCGCGCACCGAGTTCGACAAGCGTCGTCGTTCGCACTTCTCCGAGCTCGACTCCACGCGCAAAGTCGCACTCACTCGCAAGCGCGAGCTGATTGCACAGGCCGAGGCACTTGCATCCTCGACAGACTGGGCTGGCACCGGACGCAAACTTCGTGATCTTCTCGGGGACTGGAAGAATGCCCCTCGCGGCTCACGAGCCGATGAGGACAAGCTCTGGAAGCGATTCAAGGCTGCCCAGGATGCGTTCTACGCAGCGAAGGTCGAAGCCGAATCGGCTGCCGAAGAGGTCCTCAAGGTCAACGTCCCGGCAAAGGAGACCTTGGTCGAGCAGGCCGAGAAACTCCTGCCGATCTCCGAAGTGAAGTCTGCGAAGAGCTCGCTCCGCGATGTCCAGGACCGATGGGAGAAGGCCGGCGATATCCCCCGTGGCGACCGCGATCGTCTCGAGAAGCGCCTCAAGCGCGTCGAGGATGCGATTCGCGCGGCCGAGTCGGACTCCTGGAAGCGCAGTAATCCGGAGGCCCGTTCACGCGCGGAGTCCACCGCGAATGCGTTCAGTGGCGCTATCGAGAAGCTTCAGAAGCAGCATGACGCCGCTGCTGCTCGTGGCGATGCGTCTACGGCAGCCAAGATTGCTGAGCAGATCGCGGGAACCAAGGCGCTGCTCGCCGCTGCCGAAAAGGCTGCCAGCGAATTCAGCGGCTGAGTTCACACACGATACGCGTCGTACACGCCTTCGACATTGCGAACAGCCTTAATGACCGAGCCCAGGTGCTTCGGGTCAGCCATCTCGAAGGTGAACCTCGAGTAGGCAATGCGGTCACGCGACGTCGTGACCGATGCACTCAGAATGTTCACGTGCGTGTCCGACAGGGTTCGGGTGACATCACTGAGCAGACGCGCACGGTCCAGTGCCTCGACCTGAATATTCACAAGGAAGAGACTGTTCGAAGTCGGAGCCCACTCGACCTCAACCATGCGACTCGGTTCGGCCCGCAAACCCGGAACGTTGACGCAGTCATCTCGATGGACGGAGACGCCCGCTCCCCGTGTCACGAATCCGGTGATCTCATCTCCAGGAACGGGGGTGCAGCATCGTGCGAGCTTTACCCACACGTCGTCGGCGCCCTTGACCACCACACCCACATCGCCGGCAGTACGGGTGCGCTTGGAAATTCCCGAGGGAACGAATGCTTCGGCGACGTCATCGGCCGCACCATCGACCCCGCCAGCGGCATCGACCAGTCGACTGATGATGGTGGTTGCACCAATACGCCCGTCGCCCACCGCGGCATAGAGTGCCGACACATCCGACTGGTGGAACTCGGCGGCAATTCCGCTGAGCGACTGGTTCGTGAGAAGTCGCTGGAGCGGCAGCCCCTGCTTGCGCATGGCACGAACAATCGCTTCCTTGCCTTGCTCGATGGCCTCATCGCGTCGTTCACGCGAGAACCAAGCCTTGATCTTGCTCTTTGCGCGGGCTGACGCGACGAAATTCAGCCAGTCCCGTGACGGCCCGGCCCCTTCTGCCTTCGAGGTGAAGATTTCCACCACATCGCCATTGTCAAGGGTGGACTCCAACGGAACGAGCTTGCCATTGACTCGTGCACCGACGCACCGGTGCCCCACCTCGGTGTGGACTGAGTACGCGAAGTCCACGGGAGTGGCCGACGTGGGCAGGGCCACGACGTCGCCCTTGGGCGTGAAGACGAATACCTCCGAGGAGCCCAGGTCATAGCGCAGGGCGTCCATGAACTCGTCGGGATCCTCGGTCTCGCGCTGCCACTCCATGAGCTGACGCAGCCAGCCGAAGTCGTCGGGACCGGTCTTGCCTCCGACGTCGCTCTGCTTGTACCTCCAATGCGCAGCCACGCCGAACTCAGCTGCGCGATGCATATCGAAAGTGCGAATCTGAAGCTCGACCGGCTTGCCCTGCGGTCCGATCACGGAGGTGTGTAGTGACTGGTACATGTTGAACTTCGGCATCGCGATGTAGTCCTTGAAACGACCCGGAACAGGGCTCCACTTCGAGTGAAGGACGCCGAGCACTGCATAGCAGTCCCGCACCGAGTCGACGAGGATTCGCACACCGACGAGGTCATAGATCTCGGCAAAGTCACGGCCGCGAACAACCATCTTCTGGTACACGGAGTAGTAATGCTTCGGTCGGCCGGTAACCGAGGCGCGGATCTTGCTCGAGCGTAGGTCATTCTCGATGTCGTCAAGGACACTACGCAGGTACTGATCTCGCGATGGGGCACGCTGACCCACCAAGCGAACGATCTCGTCGTACATCTTCGGATGCATCGTGGCGAAGGCGAGATCCTCAAGCTCCCATTTGACGGCGTTCATTCCGAGCCGATGAGCAAGAGGTGCGTAGATCTCGAGAGTTTCCCGCGCCTTGCGCTGTTGGCTCTCCTCGGACATCCAGCGCAAAGTACGCATATTGTGAAGTCGATCAGCGAGTTTGATGACGAGCACTCGAATATCGCGCGCCATGGCGACGACCATCTTGCGAACAGTCTCGGATGCAGAGGCCTCGCCGTACTTGACTTTGTCGAGCTTGGTCACTCCATCGACCAATTGGGCAATCTCGTCACCGAAATCCTCGCGGAGAGCGTCGAGTGAGTAGCCCGTGTCCTCAACCGTGTCGTGCAACAGTGCGGCGGCGAGCGTAGGAGTGGTCATTCCCAGGTCGGCCAGAATCGTCGCCACGGCGAGCGGATGAGTGATGTAGGGCTCCCCCGAACGACGCGTTTGATCCCTATGAAGATAGGCGGCCATGTCATAGGCACGTTCGAGTACACGAGTGTCGCTCTTCGGATGGAACTGACGCAAGGTGCGAAACAGTGGCTCCAGCTCCGGGTGAGACGATCTCGGAGTCACGAATCGTGATAGGCGGGAGCGGAAGCCACCTTGCTCAATGGCACTTGAAGGCATGACGGGAGCACCTGGCGGAACTCCTTCATCTGTCACGACATCTCCTCACGCGTAGCGCAATTCTATGTCGAAGCGCGCCTGACGGCCCGCAGCGCTAGCGGCGAGAGCGTGGCTTGCGGCGGCTCGGCCCCGCGGGAGTCGTATCAACGTCGTCGGTTGCGGCGGAACCCGACGACTTTGAGGTCTGGTTGCGCCTTGCCAGCACGCGAGTGCGCAGGGCCTTCATCTCCGGCTGAGCTTCCTTGAGGGACACCAGGAACGGGGTGGCGATGAAGATCGACGAATAGGCACCCACGGCCATGCCGATCGCTAGAGCTACAGCAAGATCCAGAAGTGTTCCTGCTCCGAGGAAGCCTGCACCGACGATGATGATCGCCATCACAGGCAGCAGTGCCACGATAGACGTGTTGATGCTTCGCATCAGGGTCTGATTGACGGCGAGGTTTGCTGCTTCGCTGTAGGTCCGCATTGCCTGGCCGGTTATCCCGCGGGTGTTCTCCTTGACCTTGTCGAACACGACGACCGTGTCGTACAAGGAGTAGCCCAGGATGGTGAGAAAGCCGATCACGGTCGCCGGAGTAACCTCGAGACCGGTGAGAGCATAGATACCCACCGTGATGACGAGATCATGGAGTAGCGCCAAGAGGGCGGCTACTGCCATTCGCCACTCGAAGTAGATGCTCAGGAATACCATCACCAGGAGGATGAAGACGATGAGTCCCTGGAGCGCCTTCTTGGAGATCTCAGCACCCCACGTCGGACCGACCACCTGAGTCTTCACGTCGCCGGCGTTGATTCCGCAGGCCTTGGCCAGTTCGGCGCCGAGTACAACGCTCTCCTCAGGCGTGAGGGTCTCAGTCTGCACGCGAATAGTTCCCGACGCGGTTTGAGTGACAATGGCCTGCGCACCGCTGCCGGACTCTGCCACGGTGCGAGCCTCTTCAATGCTGCATGTCGCATTGGGGAGCGAGAAGTCTGCACCGCCGCGGAATTCGATACCCAGATTCAGGCCGCGAAAGAAGAGTGCTCCAATGGCCACGAGCAGGATTACCGCCGAGATGACGTACCAGCGGCGGCGATGGCCGACGAAGTCGATTGATGACTCACCGCTGTAGAGACGCTGTCCGAGATTGCTCATGACTGGCCGCCTTCCTTCGCCTCACGTCGTCTTGCCCCGGCAACCGAGGGTGGCATCGCCGATTCGGGCGTAGCCATTGTCTGTGTGCTCAGTCCTGTCCAGCGAGAACCGCGCTGCATCCAGCCGGTGCGACCCATGAGCACTACGAGCGGATGCGTGAACCAGAAGGCGACGATGATGTCGATGACCGTAGTAAGGCCGAGGACGAAAGCGAAACCACGAACGCTGCCCACCGACAGCACGTAGAGGACCACGGCTGCCAGGATCGACACGAAGTCGGCAGCGAGCAATGTACGGCGAGCGCGCACCCAGCCACTGTCGCATGCCTGGCGCAGTGAGCGACCTTCGCGGATCTCATCGCGGATTCGCTCGAAGTACACGATGAAGCTGTCAGCCGTGATACCGATGGCAACAATGGCACCTGCCACTCCAGCGAGTGTCAACGTCAAGCCGATGGCCTTGCCCATCACGACGAGTGTCAGGTACGTCATCAGGGCGGCGACGATGAGAGAGGCGATTGCCGCGATACCAAGCGCTCGGTAGTAGAGCAGAAGGTAGATCATCACCAGTGCGAGACCCAGCAGACCCGCCAGGACGCCGGCACGCAGCTGATCGTTGCCCACGGTCGGCGAGATTGACGTGACGTCAACAGGCTCCAGTGTGACCGGAAGTGCACCGTACTTCAGGACCGCCGCGAGGTCGTTCGCTTCCTGCGAGGTGAAGTTGCCCTCGATCTGGGCCTGGCCGCCGAGGATTGGCTCATTGAATCGTGGCGCCGAGACCACGGTTCCGTCGAGCACGATGGCAAAGGCATTACAAGGGTTGGCACCCGCGGTACCGCACTCGGGAAGAGCCGACAGCGTCTTGGACGCCTCGGCCAGGGCAGAAGCACCCTCGGAGTCGAACTGCAGGGAGACGACCCAGCCGACGCCGTTCTGCTGCATGACAGCGCTGGCGCTTGTCACGTTCGTGCCCTTGATGAAGGCCGGCTGGAGGTTGTACTTTGCCGCGCCAGTCTTCTCGCAGGTTCCGAGCCATTTGGTCGGATCATCAGGAGTACCACCCTTGAAAACCTCAGGGTTCGAGCAATCGAGGTTGGCTACTTGCTCCTGATAGGCAGGCGAGTTATCCGCCGACTGGACGATCGTCGTGCCGGTCGCTGCGGTACCCGAAGCAGAGGCACTCGGCGTGGCCGAAGCGGAGGCAGAGGCGCTCGGCATGGCGGAGGCAGAGGGCGAGGCATTCGGCGACGATGCTGCCGAAGCCGCCGAGGCGGGGTTCAGGATCGCCCACACCGGCCGGAAGTCCAGGAGAGCCGTGCGCTGCACCAGTTCAAGGAGACGATCCTGGGAGAGTCCGGGAACGGACACGACGATGGTCGCGCCGTCGCCGCTGCCCTGGGTGGTGACCTCTGACTCCGCAACGCCAAGACCATCGACGCGCTGGCGCAGGATCGACACCGTTTGCTGAAGTTGCTCGTCGGTCATAGCGGCGCCCTCGACGACAGGCTTGGGCTGCAGGGTGATCTGCGTTCCGCCCTGCAGGTCGAGTCCGAGCTTGACCGAATGCTCCGTGCCCGGCCAGAAGGCCCAGGCCGCGAGGCCGACGATGACAATCGCGAGTGCTACGAGGAGACGAAGCGGGCGTGCGGAAGTTACGGGGCGAGCCACAGGGGTTCCTTTACTCGGCCGGAGCGTCGACGACGGGAGTGATAACGCGCGAGACGGCAGCCGGGAGAATCCGGATGACAACACCGGGTGCAATCGACAGCTCGATCTCCTCGGCGGTCGAGGAAACAACCGTTCCGAAGATGCCCGAACTGGTCATGATGTCGGTGCCGGGACCCACGTTGGAGATGAGCTCCGCCATCTTCTTCTTGCGATTCTGCGACGGCCGGATGACCAGGAGGTAGAACACGGCAACGATCAGGATGAGGGGCAGGAAACTGCCGATGCTGTCCATGAACTACTCCTTGATAGGCCCGGCGGGCACACGGTCGGGCCAGCCTATCTGCTCCCTCGTGCTCTAGAGATCGAGCATGCCCTGCGAGGTCTCGGGACGAAGGCCGAGGTGCGCCCAGGCGGCAGGAGTGGCGACGCGGCCTCGCGGCGTACGCATGACCAGCCCTAGACGAACCAGGAAGGGCTCAGCCACGGTCTCGATGGTCTCGGGCTCCTCGCCGACAGCCACGGCCAAGGTCGACAGGCCAACTGGTCCCCCGCCGAATCGGCGCACGAGGAGGTCAAGGACGGCACGATCGATGCGATCGAGCCCGAGGTGATCGACTTCGTAGAGATCGAGTGCGGACCGGGCCGTGGCAAGGTCGATATCTCCGCTGCCATGGACCTGTGCCCAGTCGCGAACGCGGCGTAGCAGACGGTTGGCAATGCGCGGTGTACCGCGGCACCTCCCTGCGATCTCGGCAGCACCATCGTCGGTAATGCTCATCTCGAGCAGGGTGGCAGAACGCTGGATAATCACGATGAGATCGACTGGATCGTAGAAGTCCAGATGCGCGGTGAAGCCGAACCTGTCGCGCAAGGGGCTCGGGAGAAGACCTGCCCTCGTCGTGGCGCCCACAAGAGTGAAAGGCGCGATGTCGAGTGGAATGGCCGTAGCACCGGGACCCTTACCGACCACGACGTCGACCCGGAAGTCCTCCATAGCGAGATAGAGCATCTCCTCGGCAGGCCTTGAGGTGCGGTGAATCTCGTCGAGGAATAGCACCTCGCCGGGCTGCAGACTCGAGAGCACTGCTGCTACATCTCCTGCATGTTGCAGAGCCGGGCCGGAGGTGATGCGCAGCGGAGCCTGCATCTCAGTGGCGATGATGGTGGCCAACGTGGTCTTGCCGAGCCCGGGCGGACCGCTTAGTAGGACGTGATCTGCAGGTCGCTGGCGACGACCCGCCGCTTCGAGAACCAGCCCCAGCTGTGACTTCACACGCTCCTGGCCGACGAAGTCTGCGAGGCGAGTCGGCCTCAGTGCGCCCTCGACGACGAGATCCTCCGGATACCCCTGAGCATCGACGATGCTGTCATCCCGCGCCATGTCAGGACCTGTCCAGCGATCGGAGTGCTGCCTTCAACAAGACGGGTATGTCAGCAGCCCCCTGCGCGAGTTGTTCATCGGCGAGCTCTGAGACTGACGAAATCGCCGCATCGGCCTCGCGAGCCGACCAGCCGAGCGAGGTGAGGCCCGCGTGCACGCGTGCCTGCCACCCGGCAGCCGGCGCACTCGAGGAGCTCTGGCCCCTGGCGGGCGCACCGATGCGGTCGCGCAATTCGAGGATGACGCGTTGCGCACCCTTCGAACCTAGGCCTGACACCTTGGTCAGGGCCTTGGTGTCCTCGGCAGCGATGGCACGTCGAAGATCATCAGGAGACATCGCGGCGAGGACCGCTAGTGCGATTCGAGGACCGATGCCATTCACCGTCTGCACGAGTTCGAATACCGATTTCTCATCAGCATCGAGAAAGCCGTACACGGTCCAGGCATCCTCACGGATCACCATCGACGTGATGAGCTGCACGTGCTCGCCAATGCGCACGGACAGCGCAGTTGCCGGGGTCACCGTCACGGTCACACCAATCGGGCCGATATCCACGACGAGAGAATCAGCCCCGATGTCCACGACACTCCCCCGGACGAAGGCGATCATCGGGCCGCTGCCTCGAGCGCTGCGGAGATCTTCGCCTGTGCAGCGCCCCGCCACACGTGGCACACGGCAATCGCCACGGCATCAGCAGCGTCGGCCGGCTTCGGCGGTGCCGGCAGGCGAAGGAGGCGCGTGACCATTGCAGTGACCTGTGCCTTGTCTGCCCGGCCATTGCCGGTGACGGCAGCCTTGACCTCGGTGGGCGTGTGAGTGGCAACCGGAATGCCACGTCGCGCGGCAACCAGGAAGCCCATCGCGGCGGCCTGGGCCGTACCCATGGCGCTGCGCACATTGTGCTGGCTGAAGACTCGTTCAACGGCCACGACCTCGGGCTCAAACTCAGCCATGAGGGCTTCGAGGGCACGCTCCACCAGGAGCAGTCGCTCGGGAAGGGGGAGATCCGGCAACGTGGTGATGACGCCGATATGCAGGGCATCCAGAGGTCTGCCGGGAGCACCGGAGATCACTGCCACCCCGCACCGGGTAAGGCCGGGATCAATCCCTAGTACGCGCATGATCCCTCCGAGTGCCATCCGAACATGTGTTCGACACTCTAATGGGGATTCCAAGGGCAGCCAAGCACTGAGTCGGCGCGGCGGCCGAGGCGCAGCCTTCTAGTCGATGGCCGCCATGACCTCGTCGCTGACATCGAAGTTGGCATAGACATTCTGGATGTCGTCGCAATCCTCGAGGGCCTCGATCAGGCGGAAGACCTTGCGCGCTCCCTCTTCATCGAGCTCGACGGTCATGGTGGGCATGAATGTGGAATCAGCGGATTCATAGTCCATCCCGGCGACCTGGACCGCCGAACGCACGGCTACCAGGTCGGTCGCCTCGGACACGATCTCGAAGGACTCACCGAGGTCATTGACCTCTTCGGCGCCTGCATCAAGAACGACCATGAGCAAATCGTCTTCGCTCATCTCAGCTGTCTTCGGCACGATAACTACGCCCTTGCGGGTGAAGAGGTACGACACCGACCCGGGATCAGCCATCGAACCGCCGTTGCGAGTCATGCCGACGCGCACCTCCCCGGCAGCGCGGTTGCGGTTGTCCGTCAGGCACTCGATGAGCACGGCGACCCCATTGGGGCCATAGCCCTCGTACATGATCGTCTGCCAGTCGGCTCCGCCGGTCTCGGCCCCCGACCCTCGCTTGACCGCACGCTCGATGTTGTCAGCGGGAACCGAACTCTTCTTCGCCTTCTGAATGGCGTCATAGAGAGTCGGGTTGCCGGCGGGATCTGCGCCGCCCGTGCGTGCGGCCACCTCGATGTTCTTGATCATGCGTGCGAAGAGCTTGCCCCGCTTGGCATCGATGACGGCCTTCTTATGCTTGGTCGTCGCCCATTTGGAATGCCCGCTCATGCTGCCTGCCTCACCATCTCGACAAAGTACTGATGAACCCGGGTGTCCCCGGTGAGCTCGGGATGAAAACTCGTCGCGATCAGATTTCGGTCTCGAACCGCCACGATCCTACCGTTCGCGGTTCCCGCCCCGACGCGCCCGAGTACCTCGACTTTCGGGCCGATCTCCTCGACCCATGGCGCGCGGATGAAGATCCCCGGGAACGGCCCACCGTCGATACCCACCAGATCGATTCCGCCTTCGAAGGAGTCCACCTGTCGGCCGAAGGCGTTGCGCCTTACCGTCATGTCGATACCGCCGATGGTCTCTTGGTCCGGACGACCGTCCAGGATGCGGTCTGCCAGAAGAATCATCCCCGCGCAGGAGCCATATATCGGAACCCCCTCCGACGCTGCAGCACGCAAGGGCTCCATGAGTCCGTCGATGACGGCAAGCTTGGAGATCGTGGTCGATTCACCGCCAGGAAGGACGATTCCCGTCACCTTGGCGATATCTGCGGTCTGACGGATCGGCATGGCTTGTGCACCCGCCGCCTCGAGAAGCGAGATGTGCTCGCGTACGGCACCTTGAATGGCCAGCACGCCGATCATCGGCGCGGAGGTCACCAGCCTCGATCCTCCAGGCGGTGGTGAACGGGAATGTCAGCGACATTGATGCCGACCATGGCTTCGCCCAGGCCCCGAGAAACGTCAGCGATAACAGACGGATCGTTGTAGTGACGTGTGGCGCGCACGATTGCCTCGGCGCGCTTGAGCGCATCAGCGGGACTTGCCGCACCCGAGCCGCTCTTGAAGATTCCGGAGCCGACGAATACTCCGTCAGCGCCCAGCTGCATCATCATGGCCGCATCAGCAGGTGTGGCGATTCCGCCAGCAGTGAAAAGCACGACCGGAAGGGCACGCTTCCTGGCGACCTCGGCGACGAGCGCATAAGGAGCCTGAAGTTCCTTTGCGGCGACATAGAGCTCGTCCTCGGCCATGGAGGACAGCCGATTGATCTCGGCTCGTATGGTGCGCATATGGGTGACGGCGTTGGACACGTCACCAGTACCGGCCTCGCCCTTGGAGCGGATCATCGCCGCACCCTCATTGATGCGACGAAGGGCTTCGCCGAGATTCGTGGCACCGCAGACGAAGGGCACGGTGAACTGCCACTTGTCGATGTGGTTGGCGTAATCAGCAGGAGTCAGTACCTCAGACTCATCGATGTAGTCGACGCCCAGGGACTGGATGACCTGCGCTTCGACGAAATGACCGATGCGGGCCTTGGCCATGACCGGGATCGATACCTCGTTGATGATGCCCTCGATCATGTCGGGATCCGACATGCGCGACACGCCACCTTGGGCACGAATGTCTGCGGGAACTCGCTCGAGGGCCATGACAGCTACGGCGCCTGCGTCCTCGGCAATGCGGGCCTGCTCGGGTGTGACGACGTCCATGATGACGCCACCCTTGAGCATCTCGGCCATGCCGCGCTTCACGCGGTCGGTACCCACAACTGCAGACGCGTCTGACACGTCGAACCCCTTATGACTTGCGACCTCGCAGCAGGCGCTGCGACGGGCCTCCATCGTAGGCCCTCAGCGTTCAACCAGCCCGACGGGCACGGTGTCATCCATCTCCCAGGTCTGCGGCCACGGGGCGTACCCGGCCAGTCGCAGTGCCCGCACAAGGAACTGGCGCCTCACCGCTCGACAGGCCCGCACCGCATCATTGAGGAACCGTCGACCCAGCTCAACACGTCGGCAGGCGGCATCGAGCTCGGCCAGCAACTCGGTCCCAGATTCCGTATCGCGAATCAGCGCGAGTTCCTCTGGCTCCTCGAGGGCAATCACCAGTGCCTGAGTGAGCGCGCTCTCGGCACTAGCCCGAGCAAGATCCCCACGCTCCCCCGCAGTCCGAGCGGCGTGGGCTGCCTCTGCCACGACTATTGCCGAGGCAGGATCCATGACGCCCGATGTCGCGAGTTCGAGCGCCACCGCTGAACGACGGAGGAGGAGAGCATCGAGTCCGAGGGCCGAGGTGTCAATACGTTGATGCAACCGATCGAGACGTCCGGCAGTCATGCTCAGATACAGCCCGAAGAGCACGATGACAAATGCGATGAGAACAATCCATGGCCACGCCATTAGCTGCGTCCCATCAGCCGGCCCACGAGTTGACCGCGAAGGTCCTCGGTCACGTGCTCACCATTGACTGTCACGCTGTCATAGACCGCCAGCACATCATCGACGACGTGATCCCAGTCGAAGTCCATCACCCGAACGCGACCGGCCTCGACAAGTTCTGCGCGCGCGTCCGAATTGATCAAGAGATCTACGGCCGCCGCGGCGAGCGCCGCTGAGTCCCCCGTGGGAAAGAGGCGACCAGCGGCACCGTCAGCCAGCACACTCCGAAAAGCGGGTAGGTCCGATGCCAGGACAGCGGTCGAAGCCGCCATTGCCTCCGCCAGCACGATGCCAAACGACTCGCCACCAGTATGAGGGGCGACGTAGACATCCGCGCTGGCGAATGCACGTGCCTTGTCGGCATCGCTCACCCGACCGAGATAAACGACGTTATCGCGCACGGAGGGATCAAGGGAGTCACGCTGTTCCTCGACATCACCCGGACCAACGATCACCACCTGAACATTCGGCACTCTTTCCACGATCGCAGGGAGAGCGGCAACGAGTACATCGAGACCTTTTCGCGGCTCGTCCATTCGACCGAGGAAGACCATGCTCGGCCGAGATGAGTCGAATGCCTCGAGTCGCTCATCGGTGACGAAGTCGCTCACCCTGACGCCGTTGGGGATCAACACTGCGTCACCTCCGAGATGGCCGACGAGGAATCGACGAGCATCCTCGCTGACGGCAATCCGGGCAGTGACCTTCTCCATCGCCGTCTGCGCAATGTAGAAACTGGCGGATAGCATCCGCGATCGCTCAGACGATGAGTGCCATGTCGCGACGATGGGCCCTCGCCCCACCCAGCAGGCGAGCAGCGAAAGACTCGGTGCCAACGGCTCGTGCACGTGAAGCACGTCGAAGTTGCCGTCGCGAATCCAGCGGCGAACGCGCCCCGTGGCCTTGACCCCAAAACTCAGCTTGGCAACAGAGCCGTTGTAGGGCACCGACACAGGATTTCCGCCATCGACGATCCATTCAGGAACGTCATCTGACTCGTCGATTGGAGCTAGAACGCTGACCTCATGGCCTCGTGCGATCAAGGTCTGAGCGAGATCAGCAACATGGGAACGCACCCCGCCGGGAGCGTCCCAGGCGTACGGGCAGACGAGACCGATCCTCACAGGTCGCTCACCCAGACCTTTTGCATCATGTGCCAGTCAGCCGGGTGCTGGCGGATTCCGTCACAGAGGGAATCGGCGAGCCCTTGGCACATCTGTGACAGCCGCTCCGACTTCTCGCCGCTCGCAGGTATCGGAACGGCCGGGTATACCTGCCCGCGAAGCATCTCTCCGTCGAACCACATTGATACCGGGTGAAGTGCAGCACCTGTGAGCATCGAGAGCAGGGCGGGGCCGCCGGGTATACGCGCGGTCTCGCCGAACATCTGCACGTCAACTCCGTTGCGTCCGACATCGCGATCACCGAGAAGCGCGACCAGCCCGCCGCTGTTGAGGGTTCGGGCAAGTTCACGGATGACATCGGGCGAGCCATGGGGTACGACGTTCATGCCGAGTGTGCGTCGATAGTCCAGAAACTGGGTGAAGACGCCCTCGGGCTTGAGCCGCTCCGCGACGGTCGTGACGCTGCCGTACCGCAAGGCGGCCCACGCACCAGCATGATCCCAGTTGGCCATGTGGCCGGGAGTCATGATGATTCCGCGCCCTTCACTGATGGCCGCATCCATGACCTCATGACCTTGTAGGTCAAATGTCGACGAGATGCGTGCATGGCTCCACGCAGGCAGACGGAACGCCTCATTCCAGTACCTGAGGTAACTGCGCATTCCCTCACGGCTGAGATCACGAAGCTCGTCGGGTGAGAGTTCAGGCCGCACGCGATGAAGATTGCGCTCGAGTTGTCGCACCGAGGCACCGTCCTTACGCCAGGATCGATCGGCAAGGCGGCGAAAAAGCGCGTCGGAGGCACCCTCCGGCATTCGCTTGACAGCACGCCAGCCGAGCCCGAATGCCGCCTCGGTTGCCGCATCGACGACTTCGGCCCTCATGAGCGAAGTTGTCCGCGCACGGTCCAGATTCGCTGGATGACGGTGATCACGCCCAGGACTCCTAGCCCCCACAGAGCAACCGGCAGGACATAGGGAACGCCGAACCCGGTGATGAAAACTGCGAGCAGCACGACGATCAGACGCTCGGCCCGCTCGGCGATTCCCACATTGGCCGTAGCACCAACAGCCTCTGCCCGTGCCTTGGCATAGGACGTCACCTGGCCCATGACGAGACAAAGAAGTGCGGCGGCGGTGACACCGATGTCGTCATTGAGTGCCCCCCACAAGACGAGGCCACCAAAGATGGCGCCATCGGCAACGCGGTCCAAGGTTGCGTCGAGGAAATTCCCCCAGGGTCCGCTTGTACCGCGCATTCGCGCCATAGTCCCGTCGAGTAGGTCACTGAACGCGAAGACGGTGATCAGGATCGGCCCGAAAATGAAACGACCTGTCGGGAAGCAGATCAAGGCGGTGGCCACGGCTGCAACGGTTCCGAACACCGTGATGGCATCCGGCGACACATGCATGCGAAGCAGCAGACGTGCCGGCGGCTCGAGCACCGCAGTCATCGCCTTACGTGCATTCGGGTTGTTCAGCATGAATCTCCCAGTCCAGGTGTCCCCCGATGCTATCCACCATGAGGGGACGAGCCCGCTTGCCGCACGCGAAGCAACCGCGAGAGTCTTAGCCCGTGAACGACTCTCGCAGTGACCTCAGGACCGGCCTCGTAGGTGTGGAGGGTGCAGGCGTGCGGACCTTGATCGGCTCGCTCTCAGGCTCGCCTCTACCGGCCCTCGAAGGCGAACGAGTGTGGGAGGACTCCACGGTTGTTCTCACTGGGTTTCGTCCCGAGAATGCCGATCTCTCAGGTCTCGACCTTGTCGTCCTGGTCGTCTCCGCAGCCCAAGGCGTGCCTGCACAGCTCGCAGCGACCTGGCAGGCAGCTGCGGAACGAGGCCTGCCTGGCCTGATCGCGGTGACCCACATCGATGATGCCGCGGTCGATCTCGAGGAGATCGCTGCGATGTGCCGCAGAGTCCTCACCGATGGCGGCGAAATCTTCCTGCCCTGGCTCCCGATCCTCGACGACGACGAGTCTGTCTGCGGCTTCATCAATCTCCTCAGCGAGGAGATTGTTGAGTGGAGTGATGGAGGCCCGGTCATCCATCAGAGCGAGCAGCGCCACCAGGAGCTCATCGAGGAAGCTCGGTCCGAGCTGTGCGAATCCATCATGCTGGCCGTCGACGATGACGCACTGTTCACCGCGTACATGGCAGGAGCGCCTGTTGATGGCGAGGTCATCGAGTCACACATGATCGAGCAGATGAGCCGTGGCCTGAGGCATCCGATCCTTGGCGTTGGCCTGAGACCGCATCTACTCGGAGTCGGGCTCGTGCTCGATACGATCATCGGTGTCGAGCGCCATCGCCGGCCTTAGTCCCAGGCCTCGGCAATCATCGTTCGGGATTCTCCGAGCAATTGCGGCATCGTCTTCGTTCCCCCGATGACGGGAAGGAAATTCGTGTCGCCACCCCAACGCGGGACGACATGCTGGTGCAGGTGCGCGGCAATGCCGGCTCCGGCCAGGGATCCCTGATTCATGCCGATGTTGAAACCGTGAGCTCCCGACACTTCGCGCAGAACTTCCATACTTCGCTTGGTGAACACAGCGAGCTCAGCTGTCTCGTCGTTCCTGAGATCGGTGTAGTCGGCGACATGCCTGAAGGTGCAGATCAGCATGTGACCGGAGTTGTACGGGTACAGATTCATGATTGCGAAGACCCAGGTGCCGCGAGCCACGATCAGAGACTCGGAATCAGGCTCTGCAGGCGCGCGGCAGAAGGGGCAGTCGCTACCGGCATCCGTATGCGCCGGTCGGCCCTCTCCCTTCAAATAGGTCATTCGATGCGGGGTCCACAAGCGGTCCCAGGCCTCGGTCACGTCAGACCTGAATGCGCGAGTCGACGGAGGCCACGATCTCCGCGATCGCCTCGTCTATCGGAACGCCATTCTTCTGAGTTCCGTCTCGATACCGGAAGGAGACAGCACCTGCCTGAGCATCCTCATCACCAGCGATCAGCATGTAAGGCACCTTGGACTTCTGTGCGGTGCGGATCTTCTTCTGCATGCGATCGTCGCTCGAATCCACCTCGACGCGAATGCCCGCCGCGCGGAGTTTTCCCGCTACGTCGTACATGTACTCGTTGTGCGCCTCGGTGATCGGGATGCCGATGACCTGCACAGGGGCCAGCCAGGGAGGGAACGCCCCGGCATAGTGCTCGAGCAGAACCGCGAAGAACCGCTCAATAGATCCGAAGAGCGCGCGATGGATCATCACCGGACGCTGGCGAGTGCCGTCAGAAGCCTGGTACTGGAGATCGAAGAGTTCCGGGAGATTGAAATCGACCTGAATGGTCGACATCTGCCAAGTACGCCCGATGGCATCCTTCGCCTGCACCGAGATCTTGGGGCCGTAGAAGGCTGCTCCACCTTCGTCCAGCACGAGCTCGAGGCCCTGCTTCTCGGCTGCGATGCGCAGGGTCTCGGTGGCCTCGGCCCAGATCTCGTCGCTGCCGACAGACTTCTCGGGATCACGCGTCGAGAGTTCGAGATAGAAATCGTTGAGGCCGTAATCGCGCAGCAGGTCAAGCACGAAGGTGAGCAGGCCATCGAGCTCGGTGGGCATCTGCTCCTTGGTGCAGTAGATGTGCGCATCGTCCTGGGTGAAGCCGCGCGCACGAGTGAGACCCTGCACGACGCCAGACTTCTCGTAGCGATACACCGTGCCGAACTCGAAGAGACGCAGCGGCAACTCGCGGTATGAGCGACCGCGCGCATCGAAGATGAGGTTGTGCATCGGGCAGTTCATCGGCTTGAGGTAGTAGTCGGCGCCCTGCTTGCGCACATTGCCCTCGGCGTCGTACTCGGTGTCGAGCTGCATCGGGGGGTACATGCCCTCGGAGTACCAGTTCAGGTGCTGCGACTTCTCGAAGAGCGCGCCCTTGGTGATGTGCGGGGTGTTGACGAACTCGTAGCCGGCCTCATCGTGGCGCTTGCGCGAGTAGTCCTCCATCACGCGACGGATCACACCGCCCTTGGGATGGAAGACGGCGAGTCCGGAGCCGATCTCATCGGGGAAGGAGAAGAGGTCGAGCTCAGCACCGAGACGGCGGTGATCGCGACGCTCGGCCTCCTCGAGGAAGGTCAGGTAGGCCTTCAGATCTTCCTTCGACGGCCAGGCCGTGCCGTACACGCGTTGCAGCTGCTCGTTCTTCTGGTCACCGAGCCAGTAGGCCGCAGCAGTGCGCATGAGCTTGATGGCGTTCTGCGGGATGTAGCGGGTGTCGGGCACGTGCGGGCCGCGGCACAGATCGCCCCAGCAGCGCTCGCCGGTCTTGGCATCGACGTTGTCGTAGATAGTGAGCTCGGCGCCGCCGACTTCCATGACATCAGCGCCGCCCTCACTGCCGATCAGGCGCAGCTTGAAGGGCTCGCCGGCGAGCTCCGCCACGGCTTCTGCCTCGTCGACAACGCGACGCGAGAACCGCTGCCCGGCCTTGATGATCGCCACCATGCGCTTCTCGAGTACCTCGAGATCCTCCGGCGTGAAAGGCGTGTCGACGGAGAAGTCGTAGTAGAAGCCGTCCTTGATGGGCGGCCCGATGCCGAGCTTGGCGTCAGGGAAGGTGTCCTGGACTGCCTGCGCAAGCACGTGCGCCGTGGAGTGCCGCAGCACGGCCAGACCCTCGGGGGTATCGACGGTCACCGGCTCGACGACGTCGGAATCCGACACGATCGTCGAGAGGTCCTTCAGCTCGCCATTGACGCGGGCCACGACGACGGACTTATCGCCACCCACCCGATCGAACGCGGTCGTGGCCACATCTCTCCATTCATCTGGACACCGCAGTTACCCCTGCATGTATCTCGGTGGTCGATACTGGATTCGAACCAGTGACCCCTCGCGTGTGAAGCGAGTGCTCTAACCACTGAGCCAATCGACCGAAGCAGCAGGACTCTACCGCAGTTCAGGCGTCCATCTTTCGGGCGGATCCCCCAAATTCGGCTACCGTCAGCTACTCACGACCTCAGGAGACACATGATCAGGCTCGCTCGACACATCGGTGGCCTCACTGTGGCGATGGCCCTTGCTGCGACGTTCCTGGCTGTACCCGCA
>JAHEIZ010000065.1 GCA_024639145.1 Actinomycetes bacterium
GCAGGACGCTACTTCGATGACGGCGGCATGGCCGACTTCGTCACCGCCTCGTACATCATCGAAGCACGCACACGACTGCGCATCATGAGCGATCGCCTGCTGGGCGGAGCATCATGAGCGATCTCTCCCGCCCGAATCGAGCCATTCGAGTTCCGCTGGACCATCACGGCAAGCCGATGCGAGATCCGCAGCTCTACGCGCTTCTCTCTTCCTATCAGGATGCGGTCGTGCGATCGTCGCACCTCGATTCGGTGACGACCGAACTCATTCGCCTGCGCTGCGCTCGTCAGCATGACTGCCGAATCTGCCAGACCCTGCGTCTCGCCGATGCACAGGACGCCGGCCTGGATGCCGAAATGGAATCGAAGATCGACTTCTATGAGACGAGTGATCTCAACGAACGACACAAGACGGCGCTTCGCCTGGTTGACGCCTTCATCTGGCGGCCGCAGGACATGAGCGATGAGCTCGTCGCGCAGGCGCACGAACATTTCAGCGATGAGGAGCTCGCCGAGATCCTTGTCGACATCACTAAGTGGTCAACGCAGAAGATTCACGTCACCTTGGGCACCGACGGGGCCGATCACCTGCCGACCGATGATCGCGGAGTTGCCTACTTTGCTTTCGGCGACGATGGCAAGGTGGCGAGAATCAGCGCGGAACGCGGCGAGTGATGTCACTGCATATTCCGCAGAATCCCTTCGTACGATCGGGCATTCGGCTTGCCGTAGGAATGCTCACGGTTGACCTGATCTGCATTCTGGTTCTGCACGACGGTGCCGGCGCACTCATGTCCTCATTCGCCGTAATGATCCTGCTCTACTTCCTCGACTTCGAGGGCGGTCCGCGTCAGCGTCTCGCGGCATATTCCGCGGCGGCATTGGTCGGCCTTGTCACTCTCCTGATCGGTGTCTACGCCGCCCCGATCACGTGGGTGGCAATTTTGGTCACGCTGCCCGTCTCATTCGCCTTCGCCTATGCGCGCGTGCTCAAGGGATTCATTGCGAGATGCGCCGTCGGTCTGCAGTTGGCCTACTTCCTGCCGGCCATGCTGCCGGCGAAGCCTGACTTGGTCTGGCATTACGTCGGCGGATGGCTGCTGGGCTGTCTGATCGCATTGATCTGCGCCCTGACGATCCTTCCGCGACAGCGGATCATGCTCACGCGCAAGGCGCTTTCCGACTGGTGTATCGCCGCAGCGAAGCTGACTCGTCTTTACGCCGCAGGCAACACGAGCGGTGAAGGACGGCGGGCACTCAAGTCGGCGTTCGTGGAAATTCAGGCAATGACCGTGGGCAGCCCGACCCGCCCCGGAGCACTCACGCGTCGGCTGCGTGCCTTGCTGCAGATGGTGCAATACGCGAACTCATCCACGAATCTCGCGCTCACGATCAAAGAGCTCAATCCCGATTCGCACGTCACGCTCCTCGCTGTTGCCAGCGCCACAACCTTCGATTCGTGCACCGACATTCTCGAACGCGAGGATGCGCACCCCGCACGCGTCGAGATCGACGCCCTTCGTCATCAAGATCTTGCCGATGCCCAGAAGTGGTGCGCTGCAGGATTGGCCACAGACCCGGGAAAGACGCTCGACGAGCTACGCGCTCACTACCCCGTGCGGCTCATCGCACTCCTGGCCGGCGTCATGCAGTGGCTCGCCCTGCGCTCACGGGGCACTGAGTCCCCGATGCCGGAGCTCGGAGCATTCGAGTCGAGTTCACCACTCGAACTCCTGCGCGTGAATCTGCGCATGAGCTCGCCGTGGTTCCGCAATGCACTGCGCACCGCGATCGCGGCGGCAGCTGCCGTGGGCGTCGCTCAGGCGATGGGCCTCAAGCACGGATTCTGGGTCGTGCTCGCGACGATCTCCATCCTGCAGCTCACTTTCACCAGCCCGGAGACCAACCGACTCGCGCTGCGCGTGATCGGAGGCACGATCGCTGGCATATTCGTGGGTGCCTTCGCCATCATCCTGGTGCCGAACGAGATGGTGTTCTTCGTCTTACTGACCGTGGGCGCCTTCCTGTCGAAGTACACCCAGAGCAAGTCCACGGTGATTGCCCAACTGGCCTTCACCCCGTTCGCGATCGTCAACCTCTCGCTGCTGACGTGGCCGCCGTCGACCGACACGGTGATAA
>JAHEIZ010000066.1 GCA_024639145.1 Actinomycetes bacterium
TCAAGACCGCAGGATCGTGAGTGGGGATCGAGAGTTGAAGTACGGGGATATCGGCCTTCGGGTACATCACTTTCAGCGGCACCCATGCCCCATGGTCGAGGCCTCGCGACGTGTGCTGGTGGACTTTCATGCCATCGGGCATTACCGAGGTCACGAGAGCCGACAAGGCTGAGGCATCGGGAGTGGAGTACGTCTCCCGGAAGTACTTGGGGTCGAAGCCGCCGAAGTCGTAGATGAGGGGGGTGGCCGCGCCCGTGGCCGACAAGCTCATCGGCGCCTGCTCCCAGTGTGCCGAGACGATCAAAATCGCCGTCGGTGTGGGCAGATCACCGGCCCAGGCCGCAAGTTGCGCTGTCCATAGGCGGTCATCAAGTAAGGGCGGGGCACCATGGCCCACGAAGAGGGCGGGCATGCGATCGGTCGTGGCGCTCATCGCTCAAGTATGCGCTCACATAGTTGAACTGTCAACTATTACTGACTCGTGCGGGATGCTCGAATGATTGGTGGGGGGCGAAGCGGCCGACCAATGGCAAGAAAAGTTTAAGAAAAAGCGGGATAGCAAGCATGAGACCGACAGTGCCGAGCCCCCAGGCGCCCCCAATGATGAAGGCCACCAACAACATTGCGGCGTCGATGATGACACGTGCCACCGGAATTGAAAGGTGGAATCTGCCGAGCGACTGCACGAAGAGGTCATAGGGGCTCGCTCCGAGGCCGCTGGAGTACATACACGCTGCGGCGAAGCCCAGCAGCGGCGCGGCCAGCAGCCACACCACCAGGCGAAGCTGCCAGGTGCTGTCGGTGACGCTCCACCCCGTTGCTTCGAGCGCCCAGGTAGTGAGATCGACAAAGAGCCCAATACCGAAGAAGGAAATGACCGTGCCCAAGCCGGGCTTGACTCCCAAGGCCCAGGCCACGAGCACGAGAACCATGCACGCAGCGATGAGGGCGGTACCCACGCTGATTCCGGTCATGCGGCTAATCCCTGAGAACACGGCGTCTACTGGAGCCACCCCGAATGCCGTGTCGAGGAGCAGCGCGACAGCGATTCCGGCGCATATCGTGCCGAGAATCAAGATTCCCCAACTTCGAGGGGATCTCATGGCCGACGACTGCACGGACCTAGTGTGCACCTGCCTGTACGCTCGACCCGACGCGCACTCAAACAAGAGGTGAACAGATGCTGAAGACCGTCGGTTACATCGACGCCGGAACGGGTTCCTACCTGCTGGCAGCCATTGCCAGTGGTGCCGCAGGCATCTGGTTCTTCATCCGCTCTAAGTGGGCACAGCTGCGCGGCCGCGGGCCAGGTAAAAACACCCCGCAGGTCGATACTTCAGCCGAGTCGACCACCACTGATCCGGCACCGACCGAGCAGTGAATTCGCAACCGACGGCCAGTTTTCGCGATCACGAGAATGCTGCCTTTCACCACGACGGCGCCTGGTACCGCATCGCCAGCCCCGTATCGGCATCGGCGATCAACGTTCTTCGTGAGTCACCTCTTTACTCAGCATTGATCTCTGAAGGCGCACTCGTCCCGTTCGATTCAATTGCTGGCGATGAGGCATTTCGAGTGCTGGAAGCATTCGCGCGTAGCGCCGGGCGCGAACCAAAGGATGGCTCGAGCGTTTTTCGAGTTGAGACAGTTGAAGTCATCACCTATCCATGGGAATGGCCGAACTCGCTTCTTGAGTCAGCGGCACAACTCACGCTCAGCCTTCGAATGCGATTGCTCGACATCGGTCTAGATCTCAAGGATGCTTCCGCGTTCAACGTTCAATTCAACGGGTTGAATCCGCGGTTCATTGACATCGGATCTGTCGAGGCATGGCGCCCAAATCCATCCTGGAATGCCTCGCGACAGTTCATCGAGCATTTTATTAATCCGCTAGCCGTCGGAGCCGGTGATCATGTCACGGCGGCAGATGCGTGGCAGCTGTCCCGACACCGCGGCCTGCGCTCCGATGCCGCGCGTCAACTGCTCCCGAAGAGCAAGCGACGTAGCCTTTCGCTGCTCCTCCTACAGGCCACAACAAGACCAACAACCAAGGCACCGAGTGAGACTCAATTCGCAGGCGAGGCCAACAAGAATCGAGATCTCGCACTCTCCGCCACCAAAGGCTTAACCAAGCGT
>JAHEIZ010000067.1 GCA_024639145.1 Actinomycetes bacterium
AGAGCGCAACTCGGGAAGATCAGCGAGAGCAGCTCGCGCTTTACTGGCACGAATATGCGGGAACGACTTCGCGAAAGCACCAACCTCGCCCGGTGGCATACCGAGTGCGGCGCCGACATCACGAATCGCGTGGCGCACTCGATAGGTCTCCATCATTGAGACGCATGCGCAGCGCTCCTCGCCAAAGCGATCGAGGATCCAGTCGTAGATCTCTTCGCGGCGCGCGGACTCGACGTCGATATCGATATCAGGTAACTCGCGCCGTAACGGCGACAAGAAGCGCTCCATCAGCAACCCGTGACGAATTGGGTCAACGCCGGAGATACCGAGCAGGTGATTGACCAAGCTGCCGGCACCCGAACCTCGTGCGGCTACGCGCACGCCGCGATCGCGAATCAGTGCGACGACTTCGGCGACGGTAATGAAGTAACCGGCGAAGCCAACCTCGGTGATCGTGCGTAGCTCAGCCTCGAGCCGATCGGCCGCCTTCACTCGTTCGGTCTCGCGCGAATAGATACGCGGGATGGCATCGAGGCAGCGCGATCGCAGGAGGGCATCAGCGTCATGATCAGCAGCAACGCCGCCCAGGGAGATCTCCAACTCAGGGACGAAGACTCCCCCGATGCCAAGGTCTGCGACCGGATCAAGGGCGCACTGCTCGGCCACTGCCATGGTCTCGTGGTGCAGTGCAGCAGCACTGGCGCCTGCAGCGCGCGCGATCTCCGAGGCAATGTGTGTGAGTTCGGCCGATGACTTGAGGTAGGCCTCACCGTTATCGCGCTCAACCTGCGCGGAAGTAAGCGGCACCAGCCGCCGTGCGGAATCGAGTACGTCAGCGATGCGCGCCTGCTCACTATCGCGATAACGCACGGCGTTGGTGAGCACAGCGCGCACCTGCTGTTGGCCGGCGAAGGCGAGTAACCGTGCCGCATGGGCGGTGGAGTGACGATGACCCGAGCGCTGGCGGTGTGAGGTGATCGCAAGACGCAGATCCGCGCCGAAGATCTCGCGCCATTGATCAAGTGAACGCGCAGCTACGCGCTCGCCGTGGGCATGTAACTGCTGCGCGACCTCGGAGTCAGCGCCGAGCAGGGCGATGACACCGGCGTGATGCTCACCGAGCGCCTCGTAGGTGAGCACGGTGCGCCCGCGCACCTGATGGGCTGCGCTGATGAGTCGGCACAGTGATGCCCACCCCTGTGCGCCACGGGCGAGCAGTACGACGCGCGCGCTGCCCTCATCGACGAAGGCCCCGCCACGTGCCGGGGTGCGTCGACCCGTGGTGGTCACGGTCGTTGCGTGCGCGGATTCGATCGCGAGATCAACGCCGAGGATCGGCGCGATGCCCGCACGCTCGCAGGCCAGTGCCCAGCGCACGGCGCCGTAGACGCCATCGCGATCAGTAAGTGCCGCGAAGGCTTGGCCGTGCTCGGCCACCCGATCGATGAGCGCATCTGGGGTTGATGCCCCGTATTGGAGGGAGAAACCGCTTGCCACCTGGAGGTGGGCCCAGTCGTCGTTCATCGTGAAGTGCTCATCAACAGTCGCATCTCGCCAGCAGTGAAAAAGAAAAAGGGGATGGCAGTGAGCTGGATTCGACACGGGAGGACGCCCGAATCCAGCTCACTGACACACACGGGCCCGGAGTACCCGATGTACCTCGGCAGCGGGGGCTGCCGAGAGGTATCTACGCGATGCCGAGAATCGACACGATGCGCACGAGGAAGGCATCCGCATCGCGGAGAAGATCATTGGCCTCACGAGCCGAGATGCACTTCACACCGGCTTCGGCAGCCGAGCGCTTCTTGGCGCTCAGGGCGAAGAACTGCGACCACTCAGTGAGCTCAGGAGCGACGGTGGGCAGCACTGCCCACACACTGCGCACCTGACGGCGACGATGATCGGGCTCGGTACGAGCAGCGACTACGGCAGCGGCAGCCCGCAGGGCGCACAGGTGCGCAGCGACATAACGCTCAGCAGGTTCGGTCGCGATATGCGCCTCAGTCAGGCTGCGCCTGGCCAAGATCACGAGGTCGTAGGTGGCGGTCGGAAGGCTGTGCAGAGGGGTGACTACGGGTGCTGCCAGGGTCATGGTTGACATCGATCTCTCCGTCTTCTCGCTAATCGATAACC
>JAHEIZ010000020.1 GCA_024639145.1 Actinomycetes bacterium
GCTCATTCAGTGCGCGAGTGATCGCTACGAGCTCATTCAGTGCGCGAGTGATCGCTACGAGCTCATTCAGTGCGCGAGTGATCGCTACGAGCTCATTCAGTGCGCGAGTGATCGCTGCCGTGCACCTGCTCGAGTGCATGCACGAGCCATGGGGCCATCACGGCCACCGCATCACGCGCACCGCCGGGTGAACCGGGTGCATTGACGATCAGGGTCTCGCCGGCCAGGCCCGCGATGGCACGCGACAGTGCTGCAGTAGCAACGCCATTGGCCAGGCCGTAGGCCCGAATGGCCTCGGCGATGCCGGGGGCCTCACGGTCGATAACTCGACGGGTCATCTCCGGCGTGCGATCACTCGGGGTGAGGCCGGTACCGCCGGTGGTGATGATCAACTCGTAGCCGCCCTTGATGCCATCACGCAGTGCTGCCTCGACCGGCTCGCCATCAGAAGCAACGACGGGGCCATCCACGGCAATGCCGAGGGCGGTGAGTGCTTCAACGAGAACGGGGCCGCTGCGGTCTTCCCACTCGCCCTTGGCGGTGCGCGTGGAGACAGTGATGACGAGTGCTCGCGGGGTCACCTTGATCATGACGGCCGCACCCAGGTGCCGGAACGACCACCGCGCTTCTCGAGCAGCTCGATGCCGCCGATAGCCGCCATGCGATCAACGCCCTTGACCATGTCGATGAAGGCGAGAGCTGCAACCGCAACGCTGGTGAGTGCTTCCATCTCGACACCGGTGCGATCAGCGGTGCGCACGGTGGCGGTGATCTCGAGGTAGTCGTCGCCGAGCTCCAGGCCAACGTCAACGCCGTGAATAGCGAGCGGGTGGCACAGCGGGATGAGATCGGGCGTGCGCTTGGCGGCCTGAATGCCGGCTATGCGTGCGACGGCGAGGGCATCACCCTTCGGAACGCCGGCGCCGCGCAGCATGCCGACCACCTCGGTGGAGACAGTGACGCGACCGCGTGCAGTCGCACTGCGCACCGTGATGTCTTTCCCGCTGACATCGACCATGCGGGCATCACCATCGTCATTGAGATGGGTGAACCGTGCCTCGCTCATGCTCTCTCCTGCACTCGTGATCTCGCGCCCGGATCGCGCGCTCTTATTCCCCGCACTCGATGACGCGAACGCTATCGCCTGCGGCGACTGAGCTCACGCCCTCATTGATGACGATCATGCAGTTGGCCTGCGCGAGGCCGCCCACGACATGCGAGCCCTGGCCACCGACGGGCGTGACCGTGCCTGCGGCGCGATCGAGATGACCACGGGCGAACTGGCGCTTGGCGCCGGGTGATTGCATGCCCTCGGTGATGGTGGCCATTCGATCGGGGCGCTGAATCGTCTCGGCACCGAGCATCGTGCGAATTGCGGGGCGCACGAAGTTCTCGAAGGAGACGTATGAGCTCACGGGATTTCCAGGGAGCGTGATGATCGGCACCGTGCGCGAATCGACCGTGACACTGCCGCAGCCCTGCGGCATGCCCGGCTGCATTGCAGTCTTGATGAAGTCGACCGATCCGAGCGTGCTGAGCACTGCCTTCACCGTGTCGTAGGCACCCATGCTGACGCCACCACTGGTGAGGATGAGATCGCATTCGCGTGCGGCGGAGTCGATGGCAGCGCGGAACTCGGCTTCATCGTCAGCAACGCGCGGGCGACGGTCACCGATAGCTCCGGCCTCCGTACATGCCGCAACGAGAAGGTAGGAGTTGCTGTCGACGATCTGACCCGACTCGAGCGGGGTGCCCGGGTCAACGAGTTCACTGCCGGTCGAGAGCACGCCGATGCGCGGGCGGCGATGCACCTTGATCTCGGCCAGACCGATGGCGGCAAGCACGGCAATCTGGCGACTAGTGATCACCGTGCCGGCCGGCAGCACGAGATCGCCCGCAGTCACGTCATCACCCGCGCGGCGAATGAAGGCGCCGTCATCGACTCCTTCATGAATGGTGACCGTGCCCATCTGGCCATCGGTGCGCTCGACCGGTACGACGGCCGTCGTGCCCGCGGGGATAGGTGCACCGGTCATGATCCGAATCGCGGTGCCGGGGAGCACGGCCAGATCAGTGATGTAGCCCGCAGCGAGGTCGGCGATGACCTTGAGGGCCACGGGCGAGTCAGCAGTGGCGGCCGCGACATCTGCGGCGAGAACCGCGTAGCCGTCCATCGACGAGTTGTCGAAGTTCGGCAGTGACCAGGGAGCCACGACATTCTCGGCCAGGGCGCAGCCCAGGGAGTCAGTCAGCCGGAGGCTGACGATCTCTGTCGGGCTCACGAGCGAGAGCACGCGGGCCAGATAGTCGTCCACGCTCATTAAGGGGGTCACCCCCCAAGGCTAGGGGGGGTCCGCTTTCTCCGCCTGCGGGTTTGCCCACCCGTTGCTACCCTGGCAAGGACAAGGAGAGGGCAACCATGACCAGCGACATTGAGCGTCCCGCCGAGGCCGTGCGCCACATCTGGCAGGGCACCCCGGGAGCCATGCAAGAGCTCGACGAAGAGTGCAATCCCAACAAGGCGTGCCGCAACATGAAGGAAGTCAACTTCGACGGCTTCGGCGAAGAGGGCGTGCCGGTGGCTGACGCCTGGCGCAACAAGCTCGACCGCGAGGGCAAGCGCACCGGTACCTCGCTCGGCGCTCTGCTGAACAACGGCTGAACCCGTGTCCTCCGCCTTCGACGGCACCACCGTCGAGTCACTCACCGCTGACCTGGGCGACCAGGGCTACATCGCCGATCGCGGGCTCGCGACCACCCTGCTGCTCGCACTGAAGCTCGGCCGCCCACTGCTCCTCGAGGGCGAGGTGGGCGTCGGCAAGACCGAACTCGCCAAAACGCTCGCCACGATGCTCGGCCGCGATCTGATACGTCTGCAGTGCTACGAGGGCATCGACATGAACCATGCCCTCTACGAGTGGGACTATGCACGGCAGATGCTGTTCGTACGCTCACTCAGCCAGAGCGAGGTTGCGACCAGCGATGACGATCTCTTCGGTGAGCGTTTCCTGGTCGAGCGGCCGCTGTTGCAGGCCGTGCGCGCCGGCGAGCGCTGCGTCCTGCTGATCGACGAGGTCGATCGCGCCGACGACGAGTTTGAGGCTTTTCTGCTCGAGTTGCTCGGAGACTTCCAGGTCACCGTGCCCGAGGTCGGAACTATCAAGGCTGAAACCCGCCCGATCGTGATCCTCACCTCGAACCGCACGCGTGAACTGCACGACGCCCTCAAGCGCCGCTGCCTCTACACCTGGATCGGGTTCCCCGAGCAGTCGCGCGAAGTCGAGATCGTGCGCTCACGCCTGCCTCACGTCACCGAATCCCTTGCTGCGCAAGTGGTTTCGGCGGTCAACAAACTGCGCGCGATGGAGCTCGAGAAGCTGCCGGGCGTTGCCGAGACCATCGACTGGACAGAAAGCCTCGACGCCCTCGGCGTGCAGAACCTCACTCCCGAGGCTGCACTCGACACCCTCGGCGCCGTCGTGAAGGATCGCGACGATCTCGAGTACACCGCCAAGAGCGTCCAGGATGTCGTCGCCTGACGAGATCGAGGAGCTCTTCGTCGCCTTCGGTAATGCGCTGCGCGATGCGGGCCTCCCGATCGGTACCGACGACGTCCTGACCTTCTGCGCCGGAGTCGCCGAGCTCGATGTCACCGACATCATGGATGTCTACTGGGCCGGCCGCTGCACTCTCGTACGTCGCCGCGAGCACGTGCCAATCTACAACGAGGTGTTCCAGCGCTTCTTCTTCGACAATGGAGTCTCCGGTTCGCCAGAGCTCAAGAAGATGATGAAGGCCTCGTCGAATGCCGGCGCCACGATCGAGATCCCGAATACCGAGGAAGGCCTGCCGGGCGAGATCAGCCCCGACGAGGTCAAGCTCGGTTACGTCGCGAGTACCTCCGAGATCTATCGCAGCAAGGCATTCGCCGACTGCACCGATGCTGAGCTCCGCCAGCTGCGCCGACTCATGTCACACATGCGCGTCACTCCACCGAAGCGCCGCACCCACCGCATGACCCGCTCACCTAAGAGCTCGATGCTCGACATGCGTCGCATGGTGCGCGAGTCGATGCGCGCCCTGGGCGAGCCGCGCGAGCTCAGCTTCCGCACCCGCAAGGAGAAGCTGCGTCCGCTCGTTCTGATCCTCGATGTATCGGGCTCGATGGCCGACTACTCACGCAACATGCTGCAGTTCGCCTACTCGGCCCGCCGCGCGAATGCCAAGGTCGACGTCTTCTGCTTTGGCACCCGCCTTACCCGCATCACCCGTTCGCTTGATCGCCGCAGCCCCGATGAGGCCATGCGCAAGGCAGGTGAGTCGGTGCTCGACTGGGATGGCGGCACACGAATCGGCGATTCCCTGAAGGCCTTCACCCGCGAAGCACGCAAATCGCGCCTGGGCCGCGGGGCCATCGTGGTGATCTGCTCCGACGGCCTCGACCGCGGTGAACCGCAGCAGCTCTCGGAGGCCATGGAGGCGCTCTCGCGCATTGCGCACCGGGTGATCTGGGTGAATCCGCACCGCGGCGATGCCGTGGTCTACGTGCCCGCTTCCCTCGGAATGATCGTCGCCGATCCCTATATCGACGAGGTGCACTCCGGCCATAACCTCGCTAGCCTCGAGCGTCTGGCCAACCGACTAGCGAAGGTGGGGTAACCCATGCGGTACAGCATTTCCCTGCAGGCCGAAGGTGATCGCGAGTTCACCCTCGAAGAGACCATCGTGCTCGCCGATGCAGTAGCGCCGCTCGAGGGCATTGCGAGCGGAATGGGCACCTGGGGCTACGGCGCTCAGATCGTGGTCGAGGCCGAGAACTCCGACCTCGCGGTCGAGAAGGCGCTCGTGGTGTTCGCCGAGGCCATTGCGAAGACCGACCTACCCGTCTGGCCGGTCGCCCGTGCTGAGTCACTGGCCGAAGACGACGACTACGCCGAACTCGAAGACCTCATTCCGTGATCCGCCTGGGCAGCCTGGCCGGTTACTCCTTCGAAGGTCCACGGGCCCTCGCCGGCTGGACAGCCCCTGCTCAGCCTGCGGTGTATGCGCTGCTCGCCAAGTCGAATCCTGAGCGCCCGCAAGAGTTTTCTGTCATCTACGTCGGCCATTCCGACGACCTCACCACCGAGGGCTTCCCGTTCCGGCATCCGCGTTCACCGGCGTGGATCGAGCGTGCGGGCGGCAAGTTCAACCTGCACATCTGCTGGCTCGATGTGCCCGGAGGCACGAAGGCTCATCGCGAGCAGATCATGCAGGAGCTCATCGCGATCTACGACCCGAGCTGCAACATGAACAAGTTCGACAATGCGTGGAAAGAGGAATGGATCGGCGCGTACGACACGAGTGTCACCGACGCCCTGACCACCGACCGGAATCCCGACTAATCACCCGAACATGCGAATGCCCCCGGTCTCGCCGGGGGCATTCGCAATTAGTGAGGCGTACTAGTCGAGATCGATACCGACCGACTCCATGAGCCGCGAGCGACGGGTGCCCATGGCCGGCTTATTGGTGCCGTCGTGCACGTGATCGTCGTGGTTGAACGTGGCGCCGACAACGATGGCCTCGCCCATGCCGTAAAGCAGGGGAAGAGCACCTGCAGTGACTGCACCGGTGGTGTTGATGGAGGTCAGGCCCGGGGCGATTGCCTCGGCGTCTGACTTCACCTGCCACACGAGATCAGCGGACTCCTCGAGGCCTGATGCCACGGTCTTCAGCTGAGTGCTGACGATGTACAGGTAGACAGCGAGACCCGCGATGAGCGCGGCGATGTCGATGACGGTGAAGAGCTGCATTCCACTCATGAGCGCACCTTGTCCAGTACTCGTCCGAGGAACAGATGGTGTTCCAGTCCTTCCGCCAGCACGAGCTCGACGCCACCGGCAGTGGTGGTGATGAGCGCTGTGTCAGCGGTGTTGCCCTTGATGGCGACCAGGGTCGCCTTGATCGCGTCGACGCGCTTGCGGATGCGTGCGACGAAGATGACCAGCAAGGTCAGCAGCGCTGCAACAACAACCACGACGACGGCGCCAAGAATGTTGGCGATCATCCAGAGGTTCTCGACCTGTGAATCCATGTCAGCCTCCCAGCCGTGTACGGCCACGCTTGAGGCCGGCAATGATTCCGAGTGCAGAATCGATGGTCTCGTTGAGCCCGGCCAGGCCAGCGGTGTTCTTCTCCGCCTGCTGGAGGCGAGTCAAGATGCTGCCTGCCTGATTGCCGATGCGCCAGGCGATGACCAGGATCGGTACGACCAGCGCGACGACTACCAGCACGACCACGAGGCCGATGATGTAGCCGACGAGCCAGCCCTCATGTCCGGTGAAGTCCATGTGTCAGCCCTCCCTAGATCGAATCCGCGAAGGCCTTGACCGGAGCCAGGCTCTGGTTGACCGACGCCACGGTGGACGGAACAGTGGATGTCTTCTGCACGATGACCTCGACGCCGCCATCAAGAACCGCGAGGGTCTTTGAGGTGGCTGAGAGATGCATGATCGCGCGCAGCAGGCCGAGTGCGGCCGCTGCGATGATCAGCGCTCCCAGAATCAGCGTGACGATTGCTTCAACAGGCATACCGGTCTCCTAACCGAGAAGCTTCGAGACGGGACCGGCGTAACGCACCGCTCCATTGGCAACGTCCTTGATGACGAGGTCGGTAGTCGCGAGAAGCTCAGGCGTGGTGTTGAGCTCTCCGATCAGCGCGACGCCGCCGGCAAGGGTGTCATCGGCTGCCGCACGAATGCGCTCCAGCGCACCAAGCAGCATGTTCAGCAGCCCCACCAGCACGGGCACGATGATGATGAGAAGGATCAGGTTTCCGACCATCCACAGACTCATGATGTGTCTCCGTTTCTAGCGGCTCGGGGCCGGCTCGTAGGGCAGGAAGAACCGGGCGAACACTCGTCGGGCCGCACGCCGGAAGGCGATAAGACCGATCGCGATGCCGCTGGCTGCTGCAGGGCCACCAATGGCCATCGGGTCGCGACCCTCAGCCATGGCGGTGATGCGCGCCTTCATCGAGGTCGCCGTCTGATCGACGAGTACGCCGGTGACGTCGACAACGAGACCGCGGCCGTACTGCGCCGCAGCACCGGAGATCGCGAGATCCATGCTGATGTCGACGCGAGTCGAAGCACCGAGCGGCTTCAGGGCAATGGTCATCAGCATGACTGCCGAGCCGCGGCCCTTCTTGTCAGCACCGGCGGCGTCGAGCACGAGTGCCTTACGCGCTTCGTCACGCTCCTTGATCTTCACCGACCCGGAGAACTCAAGCTTGACCGGTCCTGCCGAGATGATCACGTCGCCCTCGTACTGATCCTCACCAACCTCATTGGTGAGATCCGCGCCGGGAATGCATGCCGCAACCAGCGGAATGTCATAGAAGAACTTCCAGACCTGATCGACCGGCTGATCGACGTCAAATGACTGATTGATCAGCATGTAACCTCCCGAGATATGAACGAAGCGGGGTCTTTCTCGAACGCCTTCCTGCACCCCATGGCGCAGAAGTAATAGGTCGTACCCTCGTAATCGAAGGGACGATTCGCGGGAACAGCCTCGACTGTCATTCCGCAGACGAGATCGATGACCTCGGTGGGCTCGATCATCGGCAGCAGCATCCGCTTGCGTGCCTTGAGGGCACCGGCGGCACGCATCTGTACCAATTCGGCCAGGATCGACACCGCGATCTCGCGATGGCTTGTGTGACCGAGATCTAGACCGATCGGCACGTGCAGCTGGTCGAGCTTCTGGCTCGGAACTCCCTGCTCGGCGAGGAATCCGCGCACGACCTCGCCCCGCTTGCGCGAAGCAACAAGGCCGACCATTGCCGCCTCGGCACGAAGTGCCTCGGTGACGGCCTCCTCATCGCCATGCCCCTGGGTCGCGATGACAACAGCCGTTGACGGAGTCACCATCGTGGATACGAAGTCAGGGCCGTCGACGAGGTCAGCGCGCCAGCCGACACCGCTCACGAGATCGACGAGGGTCATTGCCATCGGCGAGCGACCCACGACAAGAACGTGCGGAAGTGCAGCGACCGGCTCGATGAAGATCTGCAGAGCACCCTCGCTCTGGCAGGACATCGGAACGGTCATGACGCCATCAGGAACGTGGATGTTCTCGAGATCCTTCTGCTGGCCGAGCCAGATAAGCGCCGACTCGCCCTTCTCGAGAACCTTCTTCGCCTCGCGAATGATGACCGGCTCAGCGCAGGCGCCGCCGATCCATCCGAAGATCGAGCCGTCGTCCATGATGATCGCCCGCGAACCGTGCTGGCCGGAGGACGGTGGCTGTCGCCACACCACGGTTGCCAAGGCAAAGGAGTCACCGGAGCGCATGAGCTCCAGTGCCCTCGCCATGACATCCGGTCCTTCGGCCGGCCGATTCGCGGTCATGAGTTGCTAGCCCACCTTCACAGGAGGCATGCCCGAGACGTCCTTGCCGGTCTGCAGTGCCTCGTAGACGCGGTTCGGCATCAGCGGCATGTCGACGTTACGAACACCCGTGTGCTCGATCGCGTTCATGACCGCATTGACGAAGGCCGCGGGGCCGGCGACAGTCGCGCACTCGCCGATGCCCTTGGCACCGATCGGGTGATGCGGGCACGGGGTGACAACCTCATGCAGCTCGAAGCCCGGGGTCTCCCAAGCCGTGGGCAGCAGGTAGTCCATGTAGTTCGCGCCGATGCAGTTGCCCTCTTCGTCGAAGGTGATGTACTGCATGTTCGCCATCGCGTAGGCCTCGGTGAGACCGCCCATGACCTGTCCTTCGACGATCATCGGGTTGATACGCACGCCGCAGTCATCGACTGCCACGAACTGGAGCACATCCCACACGCCTGTCTCTGCATCGACCTCGACCTTGCAGAAGTATGCGGCGAACGGCCAGGTCAGGTTCGGCGGGTCGTAGTACGCGTTGTTCTCGAGACCGGGCTCGAGACCATCGGGGATGTTGCTGTAGGCCGCGAGTGCGCAGTCCTGGATCGTGACGCCACGCTCCTGGTTGCCACGCACGTAGAACCGACCCAACTCCCACTCGATGTCTTCTTCAGACACCTCGAGCAGATGCGCGGCGATCTTGCGAGCCTTGGCACGGATCTTGCGAGCGACCATCGCGACGGCTGCGCCGGCAACGGGGGTCGAGCGCGAGGCGTAAGTGCCCATGCCGAACGGGGCGGTGTCGGTATCGCCTTCCTCGACGACAATGTCGTCAGCCGGAATACCGAGCTCATGCGCGACGATCTGTGCCCACGTGGTTTCGTGGCCCTGGCCCTGGGTCTTGGCACCGGTGCGCAGAATTGCCTTGCCGGTCATGTGCACGCGCAACTCGGCCGAGTCGAACATCTTGATACCGATGATGTCGTACTCGCGGCTGTTGCCCGCGCCAAGCGGCTCGGTCATGGTCGAGATACCGATGCCGAGAAGCTTGCCGCGCTTGCGGGCCTCCTCCTGCTCAGCCTTGAAGTTGTCGTAGCCGATCGCCTCCATGCCGACCTGCATGCACTTGTCGTACTGACCGGAGTCGGTGAGGAATCCAAAGGCCGTGCGGTACGGGAACATGTCGTCCTTGACGAGGTTCACGCGACGGAATGCCGCCTGATCCATGCCGAGGTCGTTCGCCGCCGCGTGCATCATGCGCTCCTGGAAGAACATGGCCTCGGTGACACGGAACGAGCAACGGTAGGCAACTCCACCCGGTGCCTTGGTCGTGTAGTAGCCCTCACTGGTGAGGTGGGCGGCCGGCACGTCGTAGCACGCGAAGGTCGAGTGCATCAGACCGATCTTGAACTTCGTGGGCTGCGCATCGGCGTAGAACGCGCCGTGATCGGAGATCGTGTGCATGCGCATTCCGAGGATCTTGCCGTCCTTGCGAAGAGCCATCTGGCCATTCAGGTAGACGTCGCGACCGAAGCCCGTCGAGATCAGGTTGCCGGTCTTGTCCTCAATCCACTTCACCGGACGCTCGGTCAGGATCGACGCGAGAATCGAGATGACGTAGCCCGGGTAGATCGGCACCTTGTTGCCGAAGCCACCGCCGAGATCGGGCGAGATGATGCGGATCTGGTGCTCGGGGATCTCCGCGACCATGGCGACAGCTGCACGCACGATGTGCGGCGCCTGGCTGGTCATGTAGACGGTGAGCTTGCCCGTGGCACGGTCGTAATCGGCGATGGAACCGCAGTTCTCCATCGGCGACGGGTGCGAGCGCGGGTAATGCAGATCAATGGTGGAGATGACATCGGCCTCGGCGAATGCCTGGTCGGTGCGCTCCTTGTCGCCGATCTCCCAGTCGAAGATCTTGTTGGTCGGCTGGTTCTCCTTGTCATCGCGAATGATCGGCATCGCCGGATCCTGCGCCATGAAGGGGTTGGTAATCGCCGGCAACTGCTCGTACTCGACAACGATCTTCGCGCAGGCATCCTTGGCGATATACGGATCGTCAGCGATGACGGCCGCGATCTCCTGGCCCTGGAAGCGGATCTTGTCGGTCGCCAGAACTGCCTGGGTGTCGTACGACAGGGTCGGCATCCACGCGAGGTTGCGCGCCGCCATCATCTCGCCGGTGAGCACCAGGCGCACGCCCGGGACCTCCCACGCAGCGGACGTGTCGATCGACTTGATGTTCGCGTGCGCGACGGTGCTGCGGAGGATCTCCATGTGCAGCATGCCGGGCAGCACGACATCGTCGACGTACTTGCCCTTACCGCGGATGAAGCGGTTGTCCTCGACGCGGCGGCGGCTTGCGCCCATTCCGCCGATCTTGATTTCGTCCAGTGACATCAGGCCTCCTGCGGCTGGTCGTTACGCATCTTCTCGGCGGCCCAGAGGACCGACTTGACGATGTTCTGGTAGCCGGTGCACCGGCAGAGGTTCCCGGACAGTGCCCAGCGGACTTCGTCCTCAGTGGGGTTCGGGTTGCGCTCGAGGAGCGCCTTCGAGGCGAGCATCATGCCCGGGGTGCAGAAGCCACACTGCAGGCCGTGCTCCTGCTTGAAGCCCTCCTGCACCGGGTGCAGCTCGCTCGCGGTGCCCATGCCCTCGACGGTCTCGACCTTCTTGCCATCGGCCATGACCGCGAACATCGTGCAGCTCTTGACGGGGCGACCGTCGACCAGAACGGTGCAGGCACCGCAGCTGGTGGTGTCGCAGCCGGAGTGCGTGCCGGTCAGCTCCAGGCCCTGGCGCAGCATGTGCACGAGCAGCAGTCGCGGCTCTACATCCATGGTGCGGCTCTCGCCATTGACTTCGACCGTGATGCGACGAACCGGAACATCGGCTCCCGCGGCGGGGGGAATTACGTCATACAGGCTCGACATAGTCAGGCTGCCTTCTGCTCGGAGTTCGCGATGTTGTTCAGGATGCGCGTCACGAAGGTCTTGACGATGTGACGCTTGTAGTCAGCGGAGCCACGGTGATCGGTGCGGGGATCAGCTGCTGCAGCAACCGCCTCAGCGGCGGCCTCGATGCTCTCGGCGTTGAGGGTCTTGCCCACGAGAACCGAGATGGCGTCGTTGGCGTCGATGGTGCGACCGCCCACGCCGGCAAGTGCGCAACCTGCGCGACCCACCGTGGCGCCATTCATGTCGAGGGCCACTGCCACCGAGGCGGTAGCGAAGTCACCGACGCGACGTTCAAGCTTCAGGTAGCTTCCGGCTGCCTTGCCCTTGACCGGCGGAACGATGGCCTCGACCGCAATCTCGTTGAATGCCAGGGCATTCGTGAACGGGCCGAGCACGAACTCGCGCATGTCGATCTCGCGCTTGCCCTTCGGACCCTGGGCCACGATTCGGCCGCCGAGGGCGATCATCGTTGCTGCCCAGTCGCCCTGCGGATCTGCGTGGCACAGCGAGCCCACGAAGGTGCCGCGGGTGCGGACGATCGGATCGGCGACGAGATGCGAAGCCGCAGCGAGGGTCGGGTGCGTGGCCGGGAGGGTGGTCGAGTGCTCGAGATCCTCATGGCGGACGAGCGCACCGATGCGCAGGTTGCCCTGCTCGTCAATGCGCATGTAGTCGAGGCCCGGGATGTTGTTGATGTCGACAAGCAATTCGGGCGACGCGAAGCGCAGCTTGACCATCGGGATCAGGCTCTGGCCACCCGAGAGAACCTTTGCCTCGCCGCCATTGGCGTCGAGGAGGGCAATGGCCTCAGCGAGGGTCTTCGGAGCCTCGTAGGCAAAGCGGGACGGGTACATATGTTCCTCTCGGCTTTACGCGTGCGTATCGCGGACGGCGACGGGCAGGGAATCGGCATCGGGATCAGGGCGGGGCTCCTGGTGAGGGGGCCACGGGCCCTGCACCGGCTGGCTCGATACCTTCAGGAACTCGGTGAACTGAGGCCACGCCCACACGGTCGGGCTCTTGCCGGTCTTCGGCGAGTTCTCGATGAGTGCGAACAGCCGAGGGCTGCCGGTCTCATGACCCGTTGATTCGATCGCCATTTCAAGAACCTTTCGTGTGCGCGACGACTTCTCAGACGTCACTCCCCGATGGACTCACACATCCAAAGCTGAGTATGGAAGTCCCGCAACTGGAAAGGTGACCAAACCCACAAACTCGTCGAAATACGAGTTAGCACCACTTCCGCAAATGCGCGCGCGGAAGATAGCTCGATTGCTCGAGCTTTAGACCAGACGAAGTGCCGCGATCATCTCCGCTGCGATCGACACGGCGATCTCTGCAGGTCCCTTAGAACCAATTCCTAGACCAGCAGGCCCGTGAATACGGGACACATCGGTCACGTCCCTCATGGCAAGCCAGTCAGCGCGCGACTCCTGCATCGAAGCGGAGCCGAGTGCGCCGATGTACCCGGCATCGCTCTCGAGGGCATACATCAGGCAGGTGCTCGACATCTCGATGTCGTGACCCATCACGACGATGCCATCAATCGGCGCAAGCCTCGCGGCAAGGCCCGCCACCATGCCCGGCCGGGTCTCCATAGCAACCTTCCAGCCAAGCAGTTTCCCTTGTGCCGCAATGGCTTCAGCGATCGGCCCCTGGCCGGCCACGACCAAGCGGGTGATCGGCGCGAGCACCACGGTGACCTCGTTATCGGAGACGAACACAGCCGGACGATCTGTCGGACCAGGCGAAGTCGCCTCGTGATCCACACTCGACACGAGGCTGATCGAGGTCACAACTTCATCCTCGAGAGCCGCGGTGAAGGTGACCGTCTCACGCGCGAGCAGCCTGGGCCAGAGCTCAGCGGGGAACTGATCAGCAGGAACCAGGAGGAACTCGACTTCGGTGCCGGTCTCCAGGCCGCAGATCGAGCTCTCGATCACGTTGACCGTATGGCGCAGACGACGACCCTGGCTCAGCTTCCGCTCAGCGACATCGGAGAGGAGACCATCAAAGGCTCCGCCCATCAGGCTGCCGATGCGCCCGCCACCCGGCGTGAAGGCCAGTGCATCGTCGGAGACCACGGGGGAGAGCATCACTGCAACGTCAGCACGAGTGCCGGATCGTGCGCAGGCCGAGACGCTCAAGGAGATGTCATACATGCGGGCAGTGTAGGTCGGTGCTGCCGCTCGCGCTCGCGAGCGATGAAGAATCAGCCGCCGGCAAACGGCGGCAGAACATCGATGCGGCTTCCTGCCACCACCGCTGCCTGCGCATCGGTGCACGCAATCTCGTTCAGAAGATACGAGCATCGCGGTCGCACTGCGACGAACGAGGGGAAACGCTCACACAGTTCATCGAGAACTGCGGTAAGCGTGCCGGCTTGTGCGGTCACGCTGCTCTCACCAACAGCAGCGCGCGCAGCAGCGAACAGGTGAACGTCAACGGTCGAGGTGTCAGGCACGTCAGCCGCCGATAGCCGACATCGGACGAGTCGGCTGGATGAACAGGGGGTCATTGACACCGTGACCGCGCAATTTCTCCATCGTCGACTGTGCGAACAGTTTCGCGATTCGCGCGCGTCGCTCGTCGGTGGTCAGAGACTCGTCACGAATGACGTGACGAATATCGGTCTCGTCGCGTGCGAAGAGGCAATTGCGAATCTGGCCATCTGCAGTGAGTCGGAGTCGATCGCACGCTTCGCAGAATGGCTTCGACACGCTCGCGATGATGCCGACCGTTGCCGGGCCACCATCAACGTAGAACTCCTCTGCCGGAGCGGAACCGCGACTCGGCACAGGCGTAAGCGTGAACTCACTCTCGAGCATTTCGTGAATCTGCGCTGCGGTCACCATGTCACCACGTTCCCAGGCATTGCCGGCATCTAGAGGCATCTGCTCGATGAATCGGAGATTCCAGCCATGGGCAATTGCGTGTCGCAGCAACGGAATCGCCTCTTCGTCATTCACGCCGCGCATGAGCACAGCGTTGACCTTCACCGGCAGCAATTCCGCGGCCTGCGCTGCCTCGATGCCCGCGATCACATCATCGAAGCGATCGCGGAAGGTGAGCTTCTTGAATCGTTCGCGATCGAGCGTGTCGAGACTGATGTTCACGCGCTTTAATCCTGCGGCCTTGAGATCAGCAGCCATGCCGACGAGTCGAATGCCATTCGTCGTAAGAGAGATTGCGGGCTTCAGCGGTAGCTCGTTGATTCGACGAACGATCTCGACGATGTCGGGGCGGAGCAGCGGCTCGCCGCCAGTAAGACGAATGCCGGTAATGCCATTCTCCGTCGCGACCTCGATCACCTCGATGAGCTCATCGACGGAGAGCAGGTGATCCCCCGGCAGCCAGTCGGCGAAGTCACTGGGCATGCAGTAGGTGCAGCGAAGATTGCAGCGATCTGTCACCGAGACACGCAGATCGCGATGCACACGGCCGAAGGTGTCAACGAGCTGGCTCATGCGCAGTTCACCCACTCATCAGTTCCGTCAGCGAACACCTGGTGCTTCCACACCGGCAGGAGTTCCTTAGTGCGATCGACCAGCGCGGTACAGGCCGCGAAGGCGACATCGCGGTGCGCCGATGACACGATGGCAATGAGCGCGGCATCACCCACAGCCAGATCGCCGACCCGGTGTGCGACAGCGAGCGCGATGAGATCGAACTCCGCCGCAATCGACTCGGCTACCTGCTGCAGGACGTCACCGGCGGAGGGGTGGCCCTCGTAGGTCAGTCGATCCACGCTCTTTCCATGATCATGATTGCGCACATCGCCCGAGAACGTGACGACCGCGCCAGCGCGATCATCACGCACGGCAGCCTGCATCACCTCGAGGTTGAGGGGTCGGTCGACCACTTCGACAAGACGGACTGCGCTCATGCCGCCATTATTGGCGTACTGGGCCAAGTCGGCCTGGGGAAGTACCACCTCATCACCCTTCCACGAGGAGATCCCGTGCGCGATGTGCTTGCCGAGCTAAGCGCCATCATCAAGAGCGATGGCGCAGCAGCGATGGCCACGGTGGTGCGCACCTGGAAGTCGGCTCCCCGGCCGGCCGGTGCCTCCATGCTCGTCACCGAGGCCGGCGAGGCCGTGGGCAGCGTGAGCGGCGGTTGCGTCGAAGGAGCCCTCTACGACCTGGGCCATGAGGTGCTCGCCGATGGCCAGCCCCGTTTCGAGAAGTACGGGGTCAGTGATGACGATGCTTTCGCCGTCGGCCTGACCTGCGGCGGCATCCTGGAGATCTTCGTCGAGAAGGTCAGCCGCGAGACCTGGCCCGAGCTCGAGGGCGTTATCGCGAGCATCCGTGCCGAGGAGCCGGTTGCCGTGGCCACGATCGTGCGCGGGCCGCATCACGTCGGCAAGCATTTAATCATTCGTGCTGATCGCCGGGAGGGAACCCTCGGCACTGAGCGACTCGACGACACTGTCTACGACGACGCCCTCGGCATGCTCGCCGCGGGCACCACCGGCTTCTTGCACTACGGCCCTGAGGGAGAGCGTCTCGGAGACGGACTCGACGTTTTTGTCTCGGCCTATGCACCCCCCGCGCAGATGTTCATCTTCGGTGCCATCGACTTCTCCGCCGCACTCGTGCGCGTGGGCAAGCTGCTCGGCTACCGCGTCACCATCTGCGATGCGCGCCCTGTCTTCGCGACCTCGAAGCGCTTCCCGGAGGCCGATGAGGTCGTGGTCGACTGGCCGCATCGCTGGCTGGCCACCCAGACAGTCGATGCACGCACAGTCATCGCCGTGCTCACCCATGATCCGAAGTTCGACGTGCCTGCACTGACGCTCGCCTTGCGTACGCCTGCCGGTTACGTCGGCGCAATGGGCTCCCGTCGTACACATGAGGATCGACTCGTACGCCTACGCGAGAACGGCGTGACCGAGGAAGAGATCGCTCGCCTCCACTCGCCCATCGGCCTGGATCTCGGTGCTCGCACACCGGAGGAAACCGCGATCTCGATTGCGGCCGAGATCATCGAGTCACGCTGGGGCGGCTCGGGTCGCAATCTGTCGAAGACCGATGGACCGATTCATCCCGGCGCACCGCGCTAGCTGCACCTCGCATCATGGAGATCAACCTGCGCACGTCGACCACGGCAGGCATCGTGCTTGCGGCGGGCGCAGGCACGCGTTACGGGCAGCCGAAGGCACCGGTAATGATTGACGGTGAGCGCCTCGTCGATCGATCAGTGCGCGTGCTCCGCGAGGCGGGGTGCTTTCCGATCGCCGTCGTCCTCGGCGCCTGGATCGGCGAGGTGCCCGGAGCAGTTGTCATGGAGAACCCCGACTGGGCAAGCGGAATGGGCTCGTCATTTCGTGAGGGATTGCGTTGGGCTTCGGGCACTGCCGCTGATTCAGTGATCGTGACTCTTGTCGACCTGCCCGGGCTCACGTCAGAGGCAGTCAGGCGCATTGTCGACGAACCTGCTGATCTCGTCAGCGCGACATTCGACGGTCAGCGCGGACACCCGGTGAAGTTCGGGCGCGAGCACTGGCCGGCCCTGATCGAGAGTGCCTCAGGTGATGTGGGAGCCCGCGATTACCTGCGCGCGCGCGATGACCTGGTTCTTGTCGAGCTCAGCGATATTGCCGACGGTCAGGATCTTGATACGCCGATCGCGTGAGTCGAGGAATCATGAACGTGGGGAGGAAAACCTGTTCCCGCTCCGATCGTGAAAGCGATGATCGCAGCGAGAACCAAGGCAATGCCGCTCGCGCGAATCGAGCTGCGCGAAACAGACGGTGATTTCTCCCAGACCATGAACGCGCATGCTGCGAGAACGATGAACGCCGTGGGAACGAGCGCAGTGTTCCAGACCATGATGCTGAGCATCACGGCAAGCATCATCGGTAGGCAGGCAATCATGCAGGAGATGCCCTGACGTGCGCCCAGTGATCCGGCGGATGCGGTCGCATCCAGTGATCGGCATCGACGCAGATTGCGCGCTGTTGTTGGCAGCAACTGATAGCACCCGACGCCGATCCAGAGCAGGAGCACCGATGTGACGCTCCAGACGGGTGCGCGCATGATGAGCACGGCGATCGGCAGGCTCAGTGTCCAGGCGATCACGTAACCGGTCATGAAGGCGAAGGCACGCGTGCCGCTGCCAGCAGAGATGCGAAGCATTGGGCGAGCTACAGTCGGCACCATCATCGCGATAACCATCAGCACCCAGCCCGCGGCAACCGCCGTGAGCTCATGGCTCATCGGCAACGCGAGCATCGCTGCCCAGGCCACCAGCACGATCGCGGTGGCAGCCACCACCCACGCCGGCACACGGCGTGTGGGGGTGATGGGCGCAGTGCTCATGGCTCCTCATCGGGCAGGGTGCGTCGCGCACGAGTCATGCGCAAGCCCATCAGAGCGCAGAAAGGGCGATACGGCAACCCGTATCGCCCTTCCCGACTGATGCTTACTGCTGCAGGTACACCCGAACCGGAACCTCAGTGAGGGTGATGCCGGTGCCGGCTGCAGTCTCCGTGCAGTTCGCGAGCGGATCGCACACGAGCTGCGTGCCCTCAGGCGCGGTGTACTGAGCAGTGCCTGTCTCGGCCCACGCGACGATCCACTGAGCGCCGGCCTTCGAGAAGTTGCACGTGACGGCATTGCCATCTTCGGTGCAGCCATCGAAGGAGGAACCAGTGACCCAGTTATCGAGGGCGAAGAAGCCCTGCTCGGCCTCGGAGCCCGGGAACGCCTGGATGCCCAGCCACTCCTTGGGGGTCTGAGTCCAGATGTACCAGTACGAGCGATTGACGCCGTAGCGCAGATCATCGATGTAGGTGCGCACGATGAAGCCCGCAGCCTTGGCACCGGTGATATCGGTTTTCGGCAGGTTCAGGCCGGCCAGACCGTAGTTGAGCTCGGTATCCCACAGCTCGATGGTCGCCGGAGCGCCCGCTGCGGTGATGATCTCCTTTACGCCCTGGATGAGCAGGCCGCGAGCAGCCGGATCACCCTTGGCATCGGGGTACGTGTGAATCGACAGGGCATCGATCGGCCAGTTCAAGGCAGCGAGCTCCTTGAGGTAAGCCGGGAAGAAGCGATCGACTGCGCTCTTGAGGCGCAGTGCCGGCGAAGCGGCAACGACCTTCGCGGCGGGGTCGATCTTCTTGATGATGTCGTATGCACGCTTGGTCATCTCGGCCATCTTCGCCGGGGTGCCGTTGTAGAACATCTTCAGGTTTGCTTCGTTCCAGATCTCGTATGCGGTGATCTGGCCCTTGTACTTCGTGACGACTGCAGTGACCCAGTTATCCCAGTCGGCAAGATCTTTCGGTGCCGAGGCTGCGCCCGGGTACGGCGGGTACTCGCCCTTGCTGACCTTCGACGCTGCCCAGGTCGGGGTCGTGCCGAGCACCTCGAGGATGTCGGTCATGCCCTTGGCCTGCGCGTTCGCGACGGCGTGATCCAGGTTGTCCCACTTGTAGACACCCTTCTTCAGCTCGATCTGCGACCAGGCCGTGCCGTTGTCCCACAGGCGAAGTGAACCGAAGGGTGCCGACGGCCAGGACTCGCCCTCGACGCCCTCGACCTGCATGCCGATAAGCGACGCGGGAACGGTGTTCGCCGGGGTGGTCGGTGCTGCGGAGCCCGAGGCAGTCGGCTCGCTCGAGGAAGAGCCACCACCGCATGCACTCAGGGTGAGAGTCGCTGCAGCGATAACTGCAGCGGCGGTGATCAGCTTGTTACGGTGCCGAACCATTTCGGTCCATCCCCAATCGTGATTGCGCTGCCCGGGGCAACCGGAGTGCAGCTATTCATTGCATCGCACATAGTCGTGGCGAAGTCAGGAACGGTGTAGGCCGCGGAACCGGAATCGGTCCAGGCGACAACAGCCGGGAAGCGGCCGGTCAGGTTGCACACGTTGACCGAACCAGTGGTGCAGGAGGCGTAGGAATCCTTGAGCCAGCCCTGCACAGTCTGGAAACCGGTGGCGCCGGCAGTGCCGTCATTCATCTGGATGCCGAGCAACGGGTTGGACGGTGCCCAGAAGTACCAGTACGAGCGATCGACACCGAGACGGTTGTTGTCGAGGTAGGTGTCAGCGACCCAGTTGGCTGCCTGTGCGCCATCAATCGTCTGGTGCGGGTTGCCGCCGCCCGGGCCGGCGATGCCGTAGTTGACCTCGGTATCCCAGAGCGGCTTGACCGGAACTCCGGCCTTCTTGATGTCGGCGTTCACGGTGGTGATGAGCTGCGCACGCGTGGCCGGGGTGCCCGGGCCGGCGGGGTAGGTGTGCACGGCGTAGGCATCAACCGGCGTGCCGACCTTCTTGAGTTCCTTCAGGTAAGCCGGGAAGAACTTGTTGTATGCGCTGGTGAGGCGAACAGTGCTGCTTGCTGCGACAACCTTTGCGGTCGGATCGCCCGCCTTGATGATCTTGTAGGCCTCCTTGGTCAGCTGCGCCATCTGCTTGGGCGTGCCCTGCCACATGGTGGAGAGGTTCGCCTCATTCCAGATCTGGTACGACTCGATTGAGCTGCCGTAGCGCTGCACGACGGCCTTGACCCAGGTCTTCCAGTCGGCGAGCTTCGGCATGGAAGCGGCGCCCTTGTTCGGGTAGACGCCCTGCTTCTTATTCGTGGCCGACCAGGTCGGGGTGCCGCCGAGCACGTAGAGGATCTGCGCACCCTGGTTATTGGCGTTGCCGATCGCTGCGTCGAGGCCGTTCCACCAGTACTTGCCCTTGGCCTGGTTGACCTGGCCCCAGGCCACGCCGGAATCCCACAGGCGGATGGCGCCGTAGGTGGTGGACGGATCGGTGCCGGTGGAGATGCCCGGAATGTGCAGGCCGAAGTCGGTGGCCGGAACGGGCTCGGTGGCCATGGCGGGCGCGGCAATGCCGACGACTCCCAGGCCAAGGGACACGCTGGCAACGGCGGCTATGAGCGCACGACGCATGAAGGACCTCTCGTGGTGAAAGTGGGCGCCGACGGGCGCTCGCAGGAGATTTCAGGGTAGCCGAGGCAAGGCGATCTCCCCCTCATTGAATGGTGTGAGATCGGATGAACCCTGCGTAAATGTTGTGCCTGATTTGTACCTATATGAGGTGAACTGCCCGCGGGTACGTACCGACGTCTGATTAACGCTTGCGAAGCACGTACAGGCTCTGGCCGTCGGTCTCCTGGCCGTACTCGAAGCGACTGACCGCCAGCCGGGCGGCATTGACGTGATCCTCGAAGTGCCAGCGGGCGAAGCGGGTGCAGTGCAGGCGGCCCTTCCAGTCGAGCGGGCCGTAACCCTCGGGGTTCTCCTCCCAGCCCGGGACGTCTTCCTCGACGAAGCAGGTGACGAAGGCCATGCCTCCGGGTGCCAGTGCCTCATGGATCAGGCGGAGGTAGGCGGGGGTGTCCTCATCATTCATGTGCGAGAAGACCGAGTACGCGTAGAAGACGTCGACCGAACCCGGCTCGGCGGCCAGGGTGCGCTCGGGGGAGCCATCGGGGTTGTAACGCTCATTGCTGACATTGACCAGGGTGAACCGGAAGCCGGGGGCGGTCAGGTTCTCCTCGGCCCAGCCCAGCACCTCAGGCTGAATGTCGACACCGTGGTAATCGGCCACGCGACCGAAGTGCTCGCGCACGCCCACCGCCAGGCGACCGGCACCGCAGCCCCAGTCGTACAGGCTCGCCTCGGTGGTCAGGCCGGCGTACTTCTCCAGGCGCTTGACGTCCTTCACGGCTGTCTTGATGAATGCGGCATCGTTCTTGAAGTGCTCACCACCCATGCGGTACTTGCCCGGGGGCAGGGCGTTCTTCGAGGACTTCTTCCGATTCAGCATGGCGCCCAGACTACGCTGCGACCCGTGGATGAGCTGTCACGCCTGCGCGCAGAACTAGATGTCATTGATTCGGAGATCGTCACCGCAATCGGTGCACGACTGGCCAAGGCTCGGCAGATCGGTGCCGCCAAGGCGGCCACAGGCTCCGTCGTGCGTGACCCCGCCCGCGAGCGCATCGTGCTCGAGGGCGTGCGCGCTCAGGCCGAGTCAATCGGCTCGAATGCCGATCTCACTGAAGAGGTCTTCATCACGCTGATTCACGGTGCGCTGCGCGTGCAGAACCACGATCCGTCGAACGACTGATCAAAGACGGCACACTCGAGTTACTTCTTGTGATCCGTGTTCGCTGATCACAGGAAGCCAAGTTCTCCGGCGCTCTCCCACAACTCATCTCTCACACTCGGATGCGCGGCGTTCTCGATGATGTTGCGCGCCTGCTGCGCCTGCGAATGACCGAAGCACGGGGCAATTCCGTTCTCGGTCGCGACGAAGCTGTGCTGGAAGCTCGTGACCGGGTCATGCAGCAACGGCACGATCGTGGAGACGTCCGCCTTTCGATGCCACGACGGCAGCGCAATGAATGACTGTCCGCCCCGCGAGTGCAGCGCACCAACGATGAAGTCGGTTGACCCGCCAAAGCCCGAGTAGATCTTTCCCTTGATACGACTCGCATTCGCCTGATCGAGCAGGTCAACCTGGAGCGCGGCATTCACGCTTGTCATGCGAGCCTGACGCGCAATCTCCGAGGGTGCGTTCGTGCGCTCGGTGCGCATCAGGCGCACTCGCTTGTTGAGATTCACCCATTCATACAGCTCCTGGGAGCCGAACAAGAACGAGGTCGTCAGCGGCACATCATCATCGAGGCAGCCATGCTTGTGAAGATTCAGCACGCCATCGCTGAACATCTCCGTCCAGATCCGCAGACCTTTGCGATGCGTCAACGCTGCGAGCACCGCATCGGGCACGGCGCCGATGCCGAGTTGCAGTGTCGAGTCATCGCTCACTCGATCAGCGATCCGATGACCGATGTGCATGGAGACGTCGTCGATCGCCCCATCAGCATGAGTGGGCAAGGGTTCGTCGATCTCGACCAGGTAATCGATCTCATGGTCGTAGATCTGCGCATCGCCGTAGGTGTACGGCATCTGCCGATTGGACTGCACGATCACTAATCCGCCGAAGGCACGCGCAGCCTCGATCGCCGCGGGCAGGATGTTCACCTCGGTGCCCAGGCTCACCGTGTCATGTCGCTGCGAGGACGTGTGCAGGAGAACTACATCGGGGCGCAGATGATCGCGGAACATCACGGGCACCAGGCTCAGGCGACAGGGGATGTAATCAAGTCGGTCACTACCGCGCATGCCGGCACCGACGAAAGCCGTCTCGTACCGCACGCCCTCACGATCGGGAATGCCCTTCTGGGCATTGAGCATGTGCAGGCGGTACTCGGGCACCACGCGATCGAGCTCGTTCAGGATTACGGTCGGAGTCGCGAAGTTGCCCGATGCGACCACTCGAGGATTCGCCGGCAGGCCTTCGAGGATTCCGCTGAGCTGTTCGAGGGTGATCTTTCGCATGCCTCAAGTCTTCCACCACCGACGCGCGCAGCACCTGGGCGAAGGTCCCGATGTGACAGAATTCAGGAATGTCGCATGAGGTCGCCTGGGGCGATACCAAGGTCTATGTCGCCGGTCACAACGGTCTCGTGGGCTCCGCCATCGTTCGCGCCCTTGAGGCAGCAGGCGCCGGCGAGATTATCGGCTGGTCGTCGAAGGAACTCGATCTTCGCGATCGCAGTGCCACCTTCGATGCCATCACCGAGGCCAAGCCCGACATCATCATCGATGCGGCCGCGAAGGTCGGCGGCATCATGGCGAACTCCACGTTCCCGGTTGAGTTCCTGCGCGACAACTCGATGATCCAGACGAACGTGATGGATGCGGCTCACGCCAATGACATCGATCGACTGCTCTTCCTCGGCTCTTCGTGCATCTACCCGCGCCACGCCACTCAGCCGATTCGCGAGTCTTCGCTGATGACCGGTCCGCTTGAGCCCACCAATCAGGCCTACGCCATGGCGAAGATCAGCGGCATCTACTACATCGAGGCCCATCGCGAGCAGTACGGCCGTCACTGGATCTCAGCCATGCCGACCAATCTCTACGGCCCTCGCGACAACTTCGATCTGCAGTCCTCGCACGTGTTGCCGGCATTCATCCGCCGCTTTCACGAGGCGAAGGTCTCGGGCGCATCAACGGTCACCGTCTGGGGCACCGGCGCACCGCGCCGCGAATTCCTGCATGTCGATGATCTCGCCAACGCCTGCCTGATGCTGCTGTCGAACTACGACTCCGGGCAGACCATCAACGTCGGCTGCGGCGAGGATCTCCCGATCAAGGAACTCGCAGAGACCGTGGCCGACGTCGTCGGCTTCACCGGCACCATCGAGTGGGATTCATCGAAGCCCGATGGCATGCCGCGCAAGCTGCTCGACACCTCTCGCATCAATGCCCTCGGCTGGAAGCCGCAGATCTCCCTGCGCGATGGCCTCACCACCACCTACGCGTGGTACCTCGAGAACGTCGCCTGATCTGATGGCCGGTGGTTCCTCCGCGGATGCAAGCGAGCCACGACAGCTCTTCATCGCGGGCCGCAAGTCCGCACTCATTCGCCTGACCTGCTCTGCCGGAATGCGTCCTGCATTGCTCGAAGTTCTCAATACCTATGCCGACTCACTCGCCGATGAGCCCGGCACCGAAATGTTCATGGTGCATCTCGATCCCGACGACGAGAACAATGTGTGGCTGTACGAGACCTTCCTCGATGACAATGCCGCGATGGCGCATCGCTCGACCGAGGGCTTCGCGAAGATGATGAATGACATGCCGCCCCTGCTCGAGGGGCCGCCCGCGATTTTGCGCATGGAACCCCTGCGCATGTCAGTGCAGGAATCCGTGCTCACCGAAGATTGGTCGCTGTAAACATGATTCTCGAAGTTGGCTTCATTCCGATTCTCGAAAGCCGTAAGAGTGAATTCGAGGATGTTCTGCGCTCGGCAGTGGAGAACCTGCTGGCACAAGCTGATGGTTTCATCGAGTTCATTGGGCATGGCTGGGGTGTCGAACGCCCCAATGTCTACATGTTCAGCGTGAAGTGGGTGACCCTCGACGATCACGTTGTCGGCTTCCGTGAGTCCGAGCTCTTCACCCAATGGCGTGCCGAGATCGGCCCGTTCTTCGATGGTGCACCGCTGGTCGAGCACTTCGCGGTCTGATACCGCGTCTCGGTGATGGATGAAGAGGACTGACGCCCTCGCGCGCGGTGCTATCGTCACAACGTCTGATTTTCCCATGTCCAGGCAAGAGGTCTGCCATGCGCAATCCGCTCCGCCTATTCATCGCACTGGTCACCATGCTCTGCGCGCTTGGGGTCACGAACCAGGTGGCGCAGGCCAATGGATGCATCACGCCTGCGGCGGGAACGTCCGGCGATCCATTCCTCATCTCGACCGCCAGCAACCTGACCTGCCTATACGCAAATGACACGTACTACTGGCACCACGGCTACCACTTCCGGCAGACAACTGACCTGGACATGTCGGCGCAGGGTGCATGGACACATGGCATAGGGGATGCCACGCTTCCCTTCGACGGCGAGTATGACGGCGCATCCCACACGATCTCTGGCCTCACGATCGCCGCTCCCGGTGCCGGTTCACTCGAGGTCGGGCTCTTCGGCCGGTCGACCGGCTCCATCCATGACCTCACCTTCAGCGGCAGCGTTACCGCAAACTCCGCCCCAGGCTCTGTGATCGTGGGCGGACTCGTGGGCTTCGCCGGCAACGGAAGCATCACGAATGCCGCGTTTCTCGGCACTGTCTCCGGAAGCGGATCCACGCAGGCGATCGTCGGCGGCCTGATCGGCAGCAACCAAGCGTCCGTGGCCACCTCTTACTCGACGGCAACAGTCACGGCGACCAGTGGGTCGGGCAGCGCGACGGCCGGCGGCCTCGTCGGTTTCATCCGCGGACCCTCAGTCGAGAATTCCTTCGCTCGAGGAAATGCCACTGCGACGGGCAGCACGGGATCGGCGGCCGGCGGCCTCGTCGGAGATCTCTGGCGAGGCAACGTGTCGACCTCCTTCTCCACGGGCATGGCTACAGCCACGACCACGGGTGGCACAGCGGGCGTGGGCGGAATCAGCGGATCCGCGAATACCTCCTGGGCCTCCCAGCTCTACTGGGATACGACGACATCCGGCATCAGCGCAGGCTCCGGCGACGGTAACTCCGCCGAGATGTTCGGCCGGACGAGTGATCAGATGCACCAGTACTCGACCTTCTCCGCAGGATGGTCGATCACCAATGGCTGGAATCCCGGTGCAGGCTCACCTTGGGGTATTTGCAATGGGGAGAACTACCCCTTCCTCTACGCCTTCACCACATCGATGCCGTCACCAACCTGCACGGGTTCCGGAACCGCCGCACTTCGGACCACGACCCTCGATGCCAACGGCGGCTCGTGCACCAGCGCGACCTTGCTCGCTCCGGATACCTCGTGGCTGCGCCTGCCGACCGGGACCCAGTGCACTCGATCGGGCTATTCACTGCTGGGCTGGTCGACGTCTGCTCAGTTCCCCGTAGCCGTTGCCTCCGCTCAGGTCACGCGCGGCTGGGGTGCTATCGATGACACCTTTGACGGAATGCGGATGATCTTCATCCCGGTCGGCGGATCGACGCAGATCTCGGGCGACAACATTCTTCATGCCGTCTGGTCGCCAAGTTCCTAGGTCGCGCCTCTCACATCAGCTGAACGGCGGGCGATCGTCGAACTTGATGCTCGCCTTGCCTGCCACTCGCCAGAGTCGTGCCGTGGCGTCGGTGTCTTCCTCGGTCACGAGATTTCCCATGACGCGCAGGGCAATAGTCATCAGGCCGCGCGAGCGCATGCCAATCGGGCCGAGGGTCGGCAGCAGCTTCGGAACAGTGAGGAAGCCGGCGAGACGACGCGCGATCGAGAACGCGGTTCCGTAGCGTGCCTGGAGGATCGGCGCCCACTGTGTCGTGTAGTCCATCCGTGAGTTGGGGATGGTGCCGCAGAAGAGCTCTGCTGCGAGTCGACCTGTCTCCAAGCCGTAGTCAATGCCCTCTCCGTTCAACGGATTCACGCAGCCGGCGGCATCGCCCACGAGAACCCAATTCGGGCCGGCCACGCCGCTGACTGCACCGCCCATCGGTAGCAACGCTGACCACGGATCACGAATCTCGCCCGAGAGCTTCCAAGTCTCGCGCTGCTGATCGGTGTAGTGCGAAATGAGCTGGCGAAGATTGATATCGGCCGGGCGCTTGTCTGTCGCGAGCGTGCCCACGCCGATGTTCACGCTGCCGTCGCCGAGCGGGAAGATCCAGCCGTAGCCCGAGAGAATCTCGTTCTTCGTACCGCGAAGTTCCAGGTGCGAGGAGATCCACGGGTCATCGCTGCGCTCTGACGTGATGTAGCCACGTGCCGCGACACCGTAGGCGGTGCCGCGATGCCACTCGCGGCCCAGCTTGCGACCGAGCTGGCTCTTGGCGCCATCGGCGACGATCAGACGTCGGCAGCGAATCTCATGCGTCGAGCCGTCACTCACCTTGAAGATCACCGAGCGCACGTGGCCGTTCTCGAAGGTGACGTCGGTCGCTCGGTGACCTTCGACCGGGGTTGCACCGGCATCAAGGGCGACCTGGCGAATTTGGGTATCAAGCAAAGTGCGGGGGGCAGCGCTGCCATGGCTGGGCAGTGAGCCACCGGGCCAGGGCAGGTAGAGCTCCTGGCCGAAGCCGGCAGCACGCAGGCCCCAGTTGATGGTGCGGCCCTTGAGCCAAGGGGAGAGCCCGAGGCCATCGAGTTCGGCGATCGCTCGCGGGGTCAGGCCGTCGCCGCAGGGCTTGTCACGGGGGAAGGTCTCGGCATCGGCGAGCACTACATCGAGACCTGCTCGCGCCGACCACGCCGCGGCCGAAGAACCGGCCGGGCCGGCACCGATGACGAGAACGTCAGTGTCTGCAACCGTGCCCATAATGACTCCATTCTCCTGGGGCATTCGGGTTTGGGCCAATCGGGTGAGTAGGCCTTGTAGATTTCGCGCGTGACCACTCCTGCCCTACCGCCCAAGGTCGCGTCCTTCAGCGTGGTCACCCTTCTCGTGCTGGCCGTCGGCCAGTTCCTGGTGGGTCTCGACATGAGCGTGGCTTCAGTGGCGCTGCCGAGCATCGGTCGCGAGTTCAACGTGGGCCTGGCCCCGCTGCAGTGGACCGTGATGGCGTACATGATCGCCGGCGCCGCCCTCTCCGTTCCCGTCGGCGCCCTCGGCGATGCTGTCGGTCGGCGCAAGATCTACCTGATCGGTCTCGTGCTCTTCGGCGCCGGCTCGCTCGTCAGTGCAATGGCCACCGGCACTGGCACGCTCATTGCCGGCCGCGCAATCGCCGGTGCAGGATCCGCCGCCATGGCCACCCTGGCGCTCGCGATGCTCACCTCCTCCGTCGCCCATGACATGGTCACCAAGATCGTCGGTCTCTGGACAGCGGTTGCCACCGCTTCATCAGCACTCGGCCCGCTCATCGGCGGCCTGCTCGTCACTGCCTTCGGCTGGCGCAGCGTGTTCGCGATCAACATCATTCCGATTGTCGGGCTCGTGCTCTTCGTGCTCTTCAAGTTCAAGTTGCAAGAGACGCCGCGCGGCGGACGCATCGACTGGTTCGGGGCAGGCCTGCTCACCGCAGCACTCGTACTTGTGTGCACCGGTCTCTCGCAGGCCGAGTCCGAGAAGTTCTCGAGCCCGCAGGTGTGGGGTCCGGTCGCGGCCGGCCTCGTGGTCGTTCTCATCATGGTGTTCCAGCAGAAGCGCTCGAAGGCACCGATGGTGCCGTGGAAGCTGCTCAAGGCGGCGCCGATTCCCGCCACGATCATCCTGCTCATCGTTCTTGGCATGACGCTCTCGGGATCGATGATGCAGCAGAACTTGCTGCAACAGAACATCCTCGGCTTCTCGCCGGCACTCGCTGGTGTTGTCGGCCTCGGTGCCTCGATCTTCTTCATCGGCTTCTCGCCCGCATCACCCTTCATCGCCGAGCGCATCGGCTTGCGCGTGGTGTCGTTCATCGGCCTGCTGCTAGCCGCCGTCGGAACGCTGATGCTCTCGGGCATCAAGGTCGACACCGGCCCCTGGTACATCGCAATTGCCTTCTCGATCATGGGAATCGGACTCGGGCTGTCCATGCCGGCTGTCTCAGGTGCCGCGATGTCCTCGACACCCAAGGACGACATGGGCTCGGTTTCTGGTGTCATCGGACTCTCCGGTCAGGTCGCATCCGTGCTCGGCATCGCGGTCGTCGGCTCAATCGCCGCAGCGCGCACGCTTTCGGCCTGGGCCGGGCTTGCCCCGCAATCCGCGCAGACCGATGCCGTGCAGACACTCGTCACTTCCGGAAACGCTGCCGAAGTCGGGAAGCAGGCCGGGGCTGCCGCAGCGCAGGCTGCAAGCGATGCCTTCGTGATCGGTGTAGGCGAGACCTTCCTCATCGCGACGGCCGGCCTGGTCATCGCAGCCTTTGCCGCGTTCTTCCTGATGCCGAAGAAGGCCGAGGGCAAGATCGTCGAGCCCGCACCTACTTCGTAGCGGGAAGCGCCTCGACCGTGGACTTGGTGCGATCGAGGAAGTCGAGCCACCAGCCTGACCACACCGCACTTACGAACGCATGCGGATGCAACGAGAGCCGCTCATGATCTTTCACCACGACCTCTCGCATCCGATCGAGCCGATCACCGCTGGGCAGATCGAGTGCCGCGATGATCTCCGGAACCTTGACCAGTTCATCGCTATGACCGGCGAGCTGTCGCATGACATCGCCCGCGAGAAGGGCGTCCTGCAACCAGGCCTGCCGGGCTTCGAGTGAGGAAATCCATGGATCGACCCTGCGAACAGACATGAACGCTGCGTCAAGGGTGTCGGCATAGGCCATGAGATCGCGCTCGGCGGTAGCACGTCGGACTTCGATGTCCTGCCCGTGCGTGCGGCCGGTCAAGGCATCAAGCACGGAGTCGAGGTACCCCTGCATTGATGTCATTGCCTTAGCGCCCGTTGTTGTGATCAAACTGCTGATTCCGCGCGGGAACATCACGAACGTGAGCACGATGGCAACGCCTAGCCCGACGAGGACATCGGTGATGCGATTGAGAACGGTGTCGGTTGATGGAGGCCAGGTCAGCAGAGAGAGGTTCACGATCGCGAAGGGCGTGAAGGCGAATTGTGAGATCAAGAGCGAGCGACTCTGCACGTACTTCACGATGAAGGCACCGGCAGCGAGGATCACGAAGAAGGCGGCCTGATTCGGCACCAGCACGATGATGAGGAAGCCGACAGTGATGCCGGCGACGTTGCCGGCGATCATGCGCAGGGCCAGTCGATTGGTCTGCGGGCTCGTGAAGGAGAGTTGCAGAATCGATAGCGTGGCAAGCACCACCCAGAAGCCGTGCTTGAGACCCATTGCCTGCGCGATTCCAACCGCCATGGCCGCCGCGATCGAGACACGCAGCGCATTGCGGAACCAGGGTGAGCTCATGCGCAGGTTTACCCGCAGCAGCTCCAGCGGCGAGCTCGACTCGACTGCGCCGAGTGCCGGCATGGTCGTCTCGATTCCCCTCGATCTCAGGGCAAGCCATTGCATGACCGCGGCCAGGATCGCGATGAGTCGCACGGGGTAATGAGCGCGCAGTTCATCCAGGGTCTTCACCGGGTCTGCGTCGAGCCCCTTAGCGCACCACTGCTGCGCATCCAGAAGATCCTGATCGCGGAGTGCGTCAATGTCGACGGACGCGGGCTGTGCAGCTTCGTTCACGAGAATGTCGGCGCAGGAGTCAAAAGTCGTGGCACTCGCATCCGCGAGCAGTGTCACGTGAACATCGGGGTTGAGTTCCTTGACGGTGATCGCGAGATTCGTCGACGAGTTCGCGTACTGCACCATCTGCAGGAGTGCCCGGAGACGATGAGTCAGGGCGCCTGGACGAGTCGGGCTTCCCACGGTCATGGTCTGGATCTCGTCGAATGCGCTCGTCAGCGCACTGCGGCCCTCGCCATTGTTGTTACCGGTCGCGTAGTGCCGAGTCAGTGTGCCAGCAGCCTGGCACCAATCGGCAAGAGCCTTGCGCGTGAAGACCAGGCGCTTGCGGGGCAGGATCACGACGGCGCAGATCACTGCAATGACGCAGCCGAGTAGCCATCCACCCACGTAGCGCCAGACATCTGCTGGATTCGCCGGCAGCATCGCGGGAAGGAAGTAGGCGAGCTGCAGGCCAACGGCGCATCGTGCGATGAACCCCTTGAGTACGCGTGCGTAGGCGAAGGCGAACGACACGGGGAGCGTGACAATGACTGCCACCCACGTGATGGGGGCTGCGTAGACGCCGATCAGTAGAGCAGCGAGGCCGACCAAGGATGCCGCTCCGTAAGCGGAGATTCGTTGACGCGGACCACCCTCGAAGTCGAGGAAGAACAGCAGGATCATCACCGCGAATGAGGCCATGAGTGCGGCCGGGCCATTGTCGAGAACGAAGACGCAGATGAGGTCGACAGTGGTCATACCTATGGCGAGGCGAATACCCGAGCGCACGAATGGATTCTGCGGGGTGCGAATCTTCATCAGGCTCCGCGCTCTGCGCCGATGCGTGCCACCTTGCCATTGTCTCCGAAGGCAAAGTAGGCAACACCGCGATCGTCAGTCCGTAAATGATCAGCGCCGTCGGTGCCCAGGGTGACGTGAATCTTCTGCGTCGACCATTTGGTGATGTCGACAAGAATCTCGGCGAGCTCCTCGTTGCTGAAGTGCTCGTGCGCCTGCGCAACGAGCTCCTCATTCATGTCCTGAGGGCGCCAGATGAATGCGTCTACGAGGCGAAGCGCTGTCTTATGCCGTTCGCTGAGATCACTCGACTCGTAGAAGTCGATCTTCGATTCCATGTCAGCATCGAGACCCGACTCCTGTGCCGCGGCGAGGCGCAGTGTCTGGCAGATGCGGCAGTCGTGCTGGCGTGCGCAGCGCAATCGAATGAGTTCGGTCGTAACCGAATCGAGGTGCGACGATCGCACGACTGCATCCTGATAAGAAGAGAGAAGTGCGTAGAGCTGCGGATCTCGCATCGGCTTGCCGTGATGGTCCAGCGGAACTCGAATGGCTCGATTCGGGCGGGAGAGATCGCTCATGATTTGCCGCCCAGCAGGCGATCGCTCATGATGCGCAGTCGTGTGCGTGCTTCGATGATGTACGAGGCGGTGACGAAATCAGCCATGCCGCCGTCATCGAAGTAGCGACCTGCGCGCTTGGCGGTCTTGTCATCGAGCCCGGCAACATCGATCAGCATTTGGTCGACTAGCTCGCTCAGTTCGAGATCCTGAGTTGTGACCAGGGCACCCGGGGAATCCGAGCCACTGAGCATCTGCTCGATGCGCGACTCGGCGAGGTACAGAAAGTACGGGTCGACAACCTCGGTCGCACGGGCATAGGCAGCATCAAGTGCGGCCATGGCCTCGGGCTGGAGATCAGAGAGTGACACGCGGTCACTCTAGGGGCGCGCGCGGGGTCAGAGTCCCCAGCGGGCGCAGGTGCACCATTCCTCTTCAGTGAACATGCTCTTGACCTGGTCGACGTGCTCGCCGCAGCCACTCCAGGTGACCTTGCTGCACTTCTCGCACTTAACCGGACTGCACATCTGAAACCTCCTGTGTGGACTCAAGTAAAGTATACCCCCCTGGGTATACCCTCTCGCCATACTGGTGCCGTGATGGGAGACCCCGGCCCCTGCCCGGCCTGCGAGACCACTGACCTCGAACGCCGTGGCGGCAAGGATATGTGCCCGCGCTGCCACTACATCCAGCCCTGCTGCGATGGCGGCATCTGCACGTAAGTCGTCATCACGTGCGAACGACCTTCCTGCCCGGCTCTCCGACTCACCCATGCCTGCGTGCCTGAGTTCGCCGCATGCCCCAGGATGAGGGCATGACACAGATGCATGTTGAGCCCACCAATCCCTCCTGGACTGTCACGAAGGTGGTCGCCGTCGTCGTGGCGATCCTGACCGTGGGCTACATGCTCCCGTGGGCGATCGCGGCAGTGCGCGACGTCCCGCACTGGTCGACCTTCTGGGTGAACCTGCTGCTGGGATGGACCCTGGTCGGCTGGGTCATCGCCCTCGTGATGTCACTGCGGGCTCAGCGGGTGGTCATCGTTCCGTAACGCGGGGAGTCCCCGACGGCCTCAGAGTGCAAGCGCACTGGTGGGCGAATGGACTGCCGTGGCTATCACGAACTTCGTGGCGCGTGGCTCAAAGCCACGGATTGATGAGCTCGATTCCTAGGCCATTGAAGTCCTTGATGTTTCGGGTGGCGATTGCAGCGCCATGCTCCAATGCCGTACCAGCAATCTGAGCATCCTGTACCGACGTGGGGCGACCGGCTACGGAACGAATCGCCAGCACGGCCCCGGTCATGCGGGCCGCATCGACCGTGAGATCAAGTATTCGATTCTCGAAAGTGCTGACGAAGCCGTCGACAACGAGCGCGCTCCTTGTGCGCCGTGCTCCATCGGCCATACGTTGAATTCCGAACGTTAGTTCCTGGACCGTCACAACGGAGACCGTCAGATGTTCGGAATTGAGCGTCGTCCACTCAGCCACACGAGCATCGGGAACAGACCGCATCAGTTCCGAGACCACGTTCGTGTCGACGATGATCACCCGAAGTCGACAGTCGGGACGTAGGGCTCACGTTGTGGGAAGAATTCATCCGGATCTACGCCCGCCTCTCGCAGTGCAGAGCCCAGATCGAAGAGGGCCTGTGCCAGCCCGCGCTCCACAGGTGAGTCGACGGCTGCGGTCAGGATCGCCCGTGCTTCGGCTTCCATCGAGCGCTTGTTCTGCGCCGCGCGAACGCGCAGCTTGTCGCGCACCTCGTCGTCGAGATCCCTGATCGTCATGACTGCCATGAATCCAGGGTAGGAATATGACAGCAATGCTGTCAATGCAGTCATTTGTCTTGTTTCGTTGACTTGCTGGCTGACTGGTGTGTGGCCCTCGTGCTCATCCTCGAGCAGCTGAAGTGAGGGCATCCGGGAATGACGAAGACCCCGGGATCGCCGGGGTCTTCGACTGACGTTCAGTGGGGAGAGCGACAGGGCTCCCGATCCAATGGCTACTTGCTCCAGATCGGGTAGAGGTTATTGCTGCCTGAGACAAAGACCGCCATGCCGGCCGGAATGAAGATCATCCGAATGCCGGCGATCTCCTCATCGATCACGCCCCAGTGCTTGTCGATCTGCGACTGAGCACGTGCGATCGGGAAGTTTGCACTCGTCGACCAGCCGAGCAGAGTCGCTCCGGCCTTCGCGGTCGGGCCCGACTGCGAACACTGATCTGCACTCGGCAAGGTCAGCCACGAACCTGAAACGCCTGACGGATTGCCACCGGTGCAGGTAGCCCCGCTGGCCGACACGGCCAGGGACAGAGTCTCGGTAGGGGCATCAGCTGCACTGGATGATCCGCCACTTCCGCCACCTGCACCGATCACTCCTGCCGACTGAGTCGCCACAATGGCAAAGGAGTTTCCTCCGTCGCGCAGAACAAACCGATAAGTGCCATCAGCCACGGTTGTGGCCGAGTATGTGCCACCCGTGTTTGCAGCACTTCCAGACGCAATTACTGCCGGTGATGCGGCTAGACCAGTGCCAATATTTGAGTCAAACACATACAGAGCGGTGGTTGCATCGCAGAGGTTGACGGCAACACTTGTAGCGCAAAGGCTAAGGGAGGGAGTACCGGTCAACGCGGAGTAGGTGACAGTGACCGTTCCATTTGCGGTGTTCAAGATCGTTGCAGAGGGAAAGGAAATGGTCAGCGTCGTCGCCAGATTTCGGTCGCCAGGACTCGTGCAACCACCCGAAGTTCCTGGCTGCTGCGCGACGTAGGCACACTGATAGATGTACATCGTGCCGCTCACGCTCGGATAAAGAGTTGAGATGCTGTACGCCCCATTGCTAAACGCCGTTCCCGGAACGCTTGAAGTTGAATTGGTGGGGAATGATGCATAAATCGCGTAGTTCGAGCAGTCATTGTGAAATGAGAGGCTGCCGCTAGTCCCCGTAATGGTGGTCACGGCGGTTGTGTGAGCGGAATCTGAGTAGACACCAATGCTTCCCGCACTGGTGCAGGTTGAGATGCTTCCCGAGGGCCCGCCGATGTAGATCGTTGCGGGTGACGGCGCAGCCTGTGCAGGGGCGGATAGTCCGACCACGGCAAGTGACACCGCACCGAGGGCAACTGCCAGGCGCTTGCTGAACTTCATCAGTCTCCTTCGTGAGCACGACTTCCCGTACGCACAGGAGCGGGGTCGGGCTAATGGATTAAATATCCGAATGTCTGTACATACTAGACACAGATTCCAGGGACAAAGTGCAGGCTGATGCCTCGAACCGAGTGGGCTCCCCAGAAGCGTTGAACCGATCCTGGGAATGACGAAGGCCCCGGGATCGCCGGGGCCCTGTCTTGTGCGCGAGGGGGGAGTTGAACCCCCACACCCTTTCGAGTACACGGACCTGAACCGTGCGCGTCTGCCTATTCCGCCACTCGCGCTTGCCTCTTGTCTCCAAGGCCCGTGAAGGCTACCACCCTAGGAATCGGCCCCGCCAATGCCGATCAGTTCAGGAGGCACTCGACCTTCGGAACACCACGGCCAGCACGATCAGGCCCACGGGCAACCATGTTGAGATGGGGTAGGAGAAGAGCGAGACGACCCCGATGAGCAGGAAGAAGGCCGAATAGACCCATGCCTTCAGTTGGCCCCGGTCATTGGGCGGATTGCTGGCATCCAGCAGAGCCGGGCGGCGACGGGCATGCCAGCCGATGAGTCCGCCGACCGCGCTGATCGCAGCCAGCATTCCCCAATAGAACAGCCCCACGCCGGCCTTGTCGCTGACCACGTCAGCCGAGCCGAAGACCAGCGACAGGCCATACATGGTGGTCGGCCAGGGGAGGAGCGCAATGAGGAGGAGCCAGACCAGGTTGAGCCAGAAGACCGTGGAGTCGTAGCCGCGCATGTGATTGAGGATCCGGTTGTGAGCCAGCCACATCACGCCCACGATCAGGAAGGTGAAGCAGAAGGAGCCGATCTGGCCGCCGTTCTCCGAGAGGACCGTCCACACACTCTCGCTATAGGAGTTTCGCCGGATTCCCACGATCGAGAGCACGTTCACCGTCATCGCGACAGCCACGATGGCATCGCTCATGTTGATCAGCCGATCGAAGGCTCGGCCGGTGCTGATACCCGCCATGACGTCGGCTGCCTTCTTCTCGCGCTCGTTCGACGCCTCGGACTCCATGGTCGAGTTCTAGCAGTACGGACGAGTGGCAGCAATCACCGCGGATGACTGCTTTGGTGCGGTGCGGGACCGTGATGGCCACGTATTCGCGGGTTAGCATCAAGCACAGAGGTTCACGCTTATATGGGTGCATCTCCCGCTCAATCGGATACGTCATCACTCGGAGGCATGGTGGGCCTGCTGGAACGGTTCGAGGATTCCCTCGACCGCCTCGTGAACGGGGCCTTCGCGCGCGCATTCAAGGCCGAGGTGCAGCCGGTCGAGATCGCCTCTGCCTTGCAGCGTGAGATCGACGACCGAGCAGCGGTCATCGACCGTGATCGCACCGTCATCCCGAACGTCTTCATCATTGAGCTCTCCGATCACGACTACAAGCGTCTCTCGGCTTTCAAGGAGGCCTTGCAGGTCGAGCTCGCCACGTTGGTGAATGACTACGGGCGTGAGCAGCGCTACACCCTGCTCGGCCCCGTCACGGTCACCCTTGGCGAAGATGAAGAACTCGAGACCGGCATCTTCCGCGTGCGCAGTGAGGCTCGCGCCGAGGTAAGTGCTGCGGTCAGCGGCTCGTCGGCGGAGGCAGCAGGCGATACTCACCCACGCCTCGTCATCGGCGGCACCGCCTACCCACTGGTGCGCGCTGTCACGCGCATCGGTCGTGGCAGCGACTCCGACATTCGCATTGACGACCCGGGCGCATCGCGCAATCACTGCGAGATCGTCATGGGCGATCCTGTTGTCGTCCGCGACCTCAAGTCGACCAACGGCACCATGGTCAGCGGCGAGCGCATCACTGAACTCGCACTGGTCGATGGCACCGCGATCTCCATCGGATCGACAACGCTGGTCTACCGGAACGGCTGATCGTGTCCGAGCTCGCGCTCACCCTCATACGCCTTGGCTTCCTCGCGCTGCTGTGGGCATTCGTGCTGATCACCGTGTTCGTGCTGCGCCGCGATCTCAAGCAACCCGCCGACGCTCGACCGATTGCCACGCGTTCTGCTCGACCGACGAAGGCACCGAAGGCGTCACGCGCAGAAAAGATCAAGGCGCCCAAGGCATCGAAGGTAAAGGGCACGAAGCTTGTCGTGACGGAAGGACCGTTGGCCGGCACTGTCGTTCCGCTTGATGGTGCACAGGTCACCATTGGTCGCGCGCCAGACTCCACGATCGTCATCGACGATGACTACGCCTCGAGCCGTCACGCCCGCGTCTACTCCTCCGAGGGCACCTGGGTGGTCGAGGATCTCGGCTCCACCAACGGCACCTGGATCGAGCGCACGCGCATCACTACGCCGACAGTGCTTCCCGTCGGCGCACCCCTCCGTGTCGGCCGCACGACCCTGCAATTGCAGAAGTAGTCGCCATGACCCTTCAGCTGCGTTACGCCGCAAAGAGCGATGTGGGCTTGGTGCGCCAGGGCAACGAGGATTCCGGCTACGCGGGCCCGCGACTTCTCATGGTGGCTGACGGAATGGGCGGGCACGCTGCAGGTGAACTCGCATCAGCGACCGCCGTGGCGATCGTCTCTGATCTCGATGTTCATCCGCCGTCAGATGCCGAAGTGCTCTCCGAACTCTCTACCTCGATAGACGATGCAGGTGAGTCGATCGGCGCCACGATCGAGAGCGATCCTGAGCTTGCCGGCATGGGCACGACGGTCACCGGTGTCTTCTGGCTCGATGGCCGACTCGCGATCGTGCACGTCGGCGACTCACGTGCCTACCTGCTACGCGATGGCGAGCTGCTGCAGCTCACGCATGACCACACCTACGTGCAGACCCTCGTCGACGCAGGCCGAATCACCGAGGACGAAGCAGCCGTGCATCCGCGTCGCTCTCTACTGATGCGCGCACTCGACGGAGTGAATCCGGTCGAGGCCGATCTCTCCATTCGCGAGGCACGCGTCGGCGATCGACTCATGCTGTGCACTGACGGGCTTTCCGGCGTGATGAGTGCCGACGAGATCAAGGCCCGGCTCATTGACGGTGATCCGACCGGAGCAGTCACCCGACTTGTCGACTTCGCCCTCGAGCGCGGAGCACCCGACAACGTCACTGCTGTTGTCGCCGATGTCATCGAGGTTGCCGACTCTGACGAGCCCGTTGTCGTTACCGCCGCCGACCGTGTCGTGGTGGGAGCAGCCGGCGAGCCACGCGTGCGCTTTCGCCTGCCGCATGTGCGCTTTCCTGACGATGCGCAGCCTGACCCCGATCGCCCTGATGCACCGCCGCCTGTCGATGGAGGCTCGCCGACGGCAGAGCAGCCGCTCATCGACTCCGAGCTGATCGTTCCCGCTGCAGAGACAGCCCGCCGCACTGCCGCACGCGATGCGGTCACGGCTGAGGTCTCGCGCCGTAAGCGTCGCCGTCGAGTGCTCGTGTGGTCGATCGTCGGCGTTCTCGTCCTCGCCCTCGCCGGCGCTTTGATCGCGACCCGCGCCTGGATCAGCACCCAGTGGTACGTGGCCGTGAACGGCAGTGCCGGCACGGGCACTATCGCGATCTTCAATGGCGTGCCCGGCTCGCTCCTGGGCTTCGAGCTCTCCTCCCTGGACACACAGTCGACCGTGACGGTCGGCGAGCTGCCGCTGTTCGATCAAGAACTCGTGAGCAAGGGAATCCCCGCCGCGAGCCAGGCTGATGCACAACGCATTGTGACCGAGCTCGCCACGCGAGCCACGGCCTGCAAGGCGGTTTTCCCGCCTGCCGGCTGCCCAGGAGCCACCACGTGAGCATCCCTGCCGTGAGGCAGCCCACTCGCCGCGGTGTCGAGCTCATCCTGCTTGTCTTCGCCTGGCTGATCGGCGTGCTGGGCGTGCTGCAGATCGGGTGGGCCACAGGCGAGGGCACCACGACTCGTCTGTGGATCACGATCGGCGTGGTCGGTGCACTCGCGCTCGCGATGCACATCACGGTGCGCTTCACCGCGCCCTACGCCGACCCGATCATGCTTCCGGTGACCACGCTGCTCACGATTCTCGGGCTGGTGATGATCTATCGCATCGATGTCTCCGCTGCGCAGCGTGCGACGCGTAATAACGCACCCCTTCCCACGCCTGATGTCTATGCGCAGCTCACCTGGTTCGCAATTGCCGTCGTGCTGTTCATTGCCGTGCTCGTGATCGTGCGCGATCATCGCCGCCTGCAGCGGTACACCTACACCTTTGGCTTGATCGGCATCATCCTTCTCGTGCTTCCCCTCGCCCCCGTCGTGGGAACGACAGTCAACGGCGCGACATTGTGGGTGCGCATGTTCGGACTTTCCTTCCAACCGGGAGAGCTCGCGAAGATCCTGCTGACGATCTTCTTCGCCGGTTACCTGGTCGTGAAGCGCGACTCCCTGGCACTGGTACGCACCAAGTTCCTCGGCCTGGGCTTTCCGCGACCCAAGGATCTCGGCCCACTTCTCATCGCCTGGCTGATCTCGCTCGCGGTTCTCGTCTTCGAGAACGACCTCGGCACCTCGATGCTCTTCTTCGGCCTATTCGTTTCGATGCTGTACATCGCCACCCAGCGCCGCTCGTGGCTCGTGCTGGGCGGCGCCCTGTTCGTCATCGGCGCGATCTTGTCGTACATGTTCTTCGGGCACGTGCGTCTGCGCGTGGAGATCTGGCTTGATCCCTGGACATATGCGCAGGACTCGGGCTACCAGATCGTGCAGAGTCTCTTCGGCTTCGCCAATGGTGGGTTGCTCGGCGCCGGCCTGGGTCAGGGCTTCCCGAATCTGGTGCCGTTCGCCAATACCGACTTCATCGTCGCCGCACTCGGCGAGGAGATCGGGCTCACCGGCCTGATCGCGATGCTGCTGATGTACGGAATCTTGATCGAGCGCGGCCTGCGTGCGGCAATCTCCGTGCGCGACTCCTTCGGCAAGCTGCTAGCGGCGGGTCTATCGATCACCCTTGCTCTCCAGGTGTTCGTCATCATCGGTGGCGTCACCAAACTGATCCCGCTCACCGGACTCACCACCCCGTTCCTCTCCTATGGTGGCTCGTCGCTCATCGCGAACTTCATCATCATCGGCCTGCTGCTGCGCATCAGTGATCGAGCACGCCGCCCCGATGTCACGGCTCCCTCGGTTGATGAGGCCCTCACCCAGGTAGTGCGGCGCCCGTGAACACTCCCATTCGCCGCATCGGCTTCGTTCTCGCTATCTTGATGGTGGCGCTGATCGTGAACCTGACGATCATCCAGGTGTTCATGGCGCGTGACTATCGCGATCGTCCGGGCAATCAGCGCAATCTGCTCGCGGAGTATGACCGCGAGCGCGGACCAATCCTGGTGGGCAATGAGCCCGCCGCTCGTTCAGTCGAGACGGGCAACACCCTGCGCTATCAGCGCGAGTACAGCGATGGCCCACTCTTCGCACCCGTCACCGGTTTCTACTCACTCGTGTACGGGGCCACCGGTCTCGAACGAACCGAGAACAACATCCTCACGGGCAAGAGCGACCTGTTCTTCGTCGATCGCATCCAGCAGCTCTTCGCCGGGCGTCGTCGCACCGGCGGTGCTGTCACCACGACGATCAATGCCGCAGCGCAGGCGGCAGCGTTCAAGGGCCTCGGCAGCAAGGTCGGAGCAGTGGTGGCGATCGAGCCCGCCACGGGCCGCATTCTCGCGTCGGTGCAGTCGCCGTCCTTCGATCCGAACAGGCTCACCAACCACGATCCGGCGTCCATTCGCGAGTACTACAACGCTCTTCGTGATGATCCGACCAAGCCGCTTCTCAATCGACCGATCGTCGCCCTCAATCCACCGGGCTCCACTTTCAAGCTGGTCACGACAGCCGCGGCACTCGCCTCGGGGCAGTACACGCCCGATTCGATCCTGCCCGGCCCTCGCGCCTACACGCTCCCGAACACCTCGACCAAGCTGCACAACTGGAATGGCAAGGCGTGTGGAACCAATGGTCAGGTCACTCTTCGTGAGGCGCTTGCGCTGTCGTGCAATACCGCCTTTGCCTGGCTCGGCGTGCAGCTCGGTGATGACGCCCTGCGGGCACAAGCGCAGAAGATGGGCTTCGACACCGCATTCGAGATCCCGCTGCGTGCGGCACGCTCGATGTATCCCGAGAACCCCGATGTACCGCAGACCGCACTGACCGCGATCGGCCAGTACGACGTGCGTGCCACGGCGATGCAGATGGCCATGGTCGGCGCGGCAATCGGCAATGGCGGTGTGACCATGAAGCCGTATCTCGTGCAGGAGGTACGCGGCCAGGATCTCGCGATCCTCAAGACCACGCAGCCCGAGGCTTTCGCCACGGCGATGACGGCGGCGGATGCGGCAACCGAGACCGAGATGATGGTCAACGTCGTGGAGAACGGCACCGGTTCGAATGCACGCATTCCCGGGGTGCGCGTGGCCGGCAAGACCGGAACAGCTCAGACGGGCAATGATCGCCCGTCTGTCGCCTGGTTCGTCTCGTTCGCCCCGGCCAAGAACCCGAAGGTGGCTGTCGCCGTCATGATCGAGGATGCCGGGGTGGCCGAGATCAGCGGCAATGCCCTTGCGGCCCCGATTGCCAAGAGTGTCATGAAAGCCGTTCTGCGCTGACCCGCGCCCGACCTGAGAGCATGTGACCATGACAGTGAACGACGGTTCGACGCAGCGCATGCTCGGCGATCGCTATGAGATCGGTGAGGTCATCGGTCGAGGCGGCATGGCCGAGGTGCATGAAGGACGCGACCTGCGCCTGGGCCGCCGCGTGGCCGTCAAGATCCTGCGCCCCGACCTCGCGCGCGACCCGTCGTTCCAGGCTCGCTTTCGTCGCGAGGCCCAGTCGGCCGCCGCACTGAACCACCCGAACATCGTCGCGGTCTATGACACCGGCGAGGACATCCTGGCGGGCGAGGGCGCCGACGCAATCGTGGTGCCGTACATCGTCATGGAATACGTCGATGGCATGACCTTGCGCCAGCTGCTCGCAAGCGGCCGCCGCCTGCTGCCCGAACGCGCACTGGAGATCACCGGCGGCGTTCTCTCCGCCCTCGACTACGCACACCGCCATGGCATCGTCCACCGCGATATCAAGCCCGCGAACGTCATGCTCACTCGCACCGGTGACGTCAAGGTGATGGACTTCGGCATCGCGCGAGCGCTCAATGACGTCGGCAACACCATGACCGCGACCTCAGCCGTCATGGGCACTGCGCAGTACCTCTCACCGGAGCAAGCACGTGGTGAGGTTGTCGACGCTCGTTCCGATCTCTACTCCGCCGGCGTGCTGCTCTATGAGCTGCTGACCGGTCGACCTCCGTTCACAGGCGACTCACCGGTCTCCATCGCGTACCAGCATGTGAGCGAGATGCCACTTCCTCCCTCGCAGGTCGATGGTGGAGTCTCCCCGGAGATCGACGCCGTCGTATTGCATTCGCTCTCGAAGCGCACTGATGATCGGTACCAGACCGCTGCCGAGTTCCGCACTGACGTCGAGCGTGCCGTGGCCGGTTCACCGGTCACCGCTGCAGTGCCGATGGTGGTCGGCGAGCACACGCAGCAGATGCCCGCCGTCGCAGCTGCCGGCCTCGAATACCGCGATGAGTACCGTCGCCCTGCCCGGAAGCCACGCCGTGCCGGCTTCTGGATTATCTCGATCATCGCGATCATTCTGGCCATCGTGGGTGCTGTGGTCATCGGCCGATTCGTTCTTGGCGGCTCGAGCCTCTCCCGTGTTGCAGTGCCGAATCTTGATGGCCTCACGATCGAGCAGGCGGCCTCGACTCTTGCCGAGGCGAAGCTTCAGCTCGGTGCGCAGACACCTGAGCTCTCCGATCGTCCCGACGGTACCGTGATCGCACAGCAGCCGGCAGCGGGCGAGCAGCTTGAGCAGAATCAGTCGGTCAACGTGACGGTGAGCAGTGGCAAGGAGCAGGCCACCGTGCCGCAGCTCGTGGCACTGACCTCACCTGAGGCGGCCCGCATTGCACTGAGCGATGCAGGCCTCAAACTCGGCATCGTGTCCGAGAAGGCATCCGACCAGCCTTCCGGTTACGTGCTCGAGCAGTCACCGGCCGAGGGCACTCAGGTGGATACCGGCACGATGGTCAACATCACCGTCTCGTCCGGTCTCGTGAAGGTGCCCAGTGTCACCGGTCTGAGCGAGGCGCAGGCGCGCAGCGATCTCGGCCAGTCCGGCTTCGAGGCACAGGTGGTGGAGCAGAACGACTCATCCGTTCCCGAGGGCACCGTGCTTGCCCAGTCACCGAAGGCCGGCAGTGATCTCGCCCGTGGTTCGACGGTGACAATCACTGTCGCCATCACGATTCCCGAGCCGCTGCCAGAGCCCACTGTCGGTCCGACCGACACGACTGCAGTTCCCGTACCGATTCCGTGAGCAGAGCGGGTCGCTACGACCCGACTACAGGTGCGAGACCGACACTCTTCGCAAGTGCCTGATCGTCGCCGCATTCGGTAAGCCAGTTCGCGAGCATGTGATGACCACCTTCGGTCAGCACTGACTCAGGATGGAATTGCACCCCTTCGACAGCGAGCTCTCGATGTCGAATGCCCATGATGACGCCGGTCTCGGTGGCACCGGTGATCATCAGCGAATCCGGCATCGTCGAAGGATCGATCGCGAGCGAGTGGTAGCGCGTTGCGGTGAACGGCTCGCGCAGGCCCGTCATCACGCCGATCTCCTGATGGAAGACCTCCGAGGTCTTCCCGTGGAGAAGTTCGGGTGCTCGCGTGACCGTCGCACCGTAGGCCGTGGCGATCGCCTGATGGCCGAGGCAGACGCCGAAGATCGGTACCTTGCCGGCGCAGTCCTTGACGATGTCAATGCAGACGCCTGCTTCCTCGGGGGTGCCGGGGCCGGGCGAGAGCAGTACGCCGTCGTAGTGGAGGGCTTCAGCGGTCGTGACCTCGTCATTGCGCTTGACGGTGACCTCCGCGCCGAGTTGCGCAAGGTACTGAACCAGGTTGAATACGAAGGAGTCGTAGTTATCAACCACCAGGATGCGGGCCACCCCCGTATTGTGGTCCTCGAACATTCATCACAGTGCAGGAGGATCCACGTGCCGGAGTCCAAGGGTCGTAAGCGGGCTGTTTACACCCCGCAACAGACCATGGGTGAGCGCAAGGTTGCCAAGCTCGGTTCACCGCGCTGGTTGGCGCCCACGATGGTGGCCTGCTTCCTCATCGGCCTGATCTACATCGTGCTGTTCTACCTCGCCGGCTCGAGCATCCCGGTCATGCGGGATCTCAGCGCCCTCATCAACGTCGGCATTGGCTTCGCCTTCATCGTGGTCGGCTTCATTCTCTCCACCAAGTGGCAATAGTTATCCACAGTCTTTCCCCAGTTGGGGATGAATAACACGCGTGTAAGTCAGGCCGAGAGGCCAGGGGTTCCCACCGGCGTGACCATGTCCATGATCTGCGCGGTACGCACCATGGTGGTCACCACGAGCACCACCAGCACCGCGAGGATGCCGATCACCTGAACCGGGATTCGGATACGTGCCGGCGGCAGCACGAAGATCGCTGCCACGGCAGCGCCCACCACCAGGCCGCCGACGTGGGCTCGCCAGTCAACCCCGGGGGCCATGAAGCCGATCACGAAGTTCACGGCGAGCAGGATCAGGACCTGGGAGATGTCGTAGCGCAGCTTGCGACCGGCGACCACGAGCGCACCCATCAGGCCGAAGATGGCCCCGCTCGCACCGACCGAGACGGTCATGACATCCGAGAAGGCATACGAGCAGACGGCTCCGCCGAGGGCGGCCATCAGGTACAGCACGAGGTAGCGCCCGTGACCGAGCACGCGCTCAAGTGACGGGCCAAGGGCGTAGAGCACGTACATGTTGAAGGCAATGTGCAGCCAGCCGCCGTGAAGGAAGGCGCTCGTGACGAGTCGCCACCACTCGTTATCGATGGCGATGCTCGGCGGGAACATCCCCCACTGCGTGGCCGCCTGGTCAATGCCCGAGACCAGCATGAGCAGGAAAGCGATGACATTGATGCCGATGAGGACGAACGTGACAGTCGGCTTCTCTGCGAGTGGCGCCCCCACCGGGGTCTTGATCTTTGGTGCTGATGCCGCTGCACCGTGCACGCAGTCGGGACACTGAAAACCGACAGAGGCGCTAATCATGCAGTCCGGGCAGATCGGACGTGCGCAGCGCGTGCACTTCACGTAACTGACGCGCTCGGGATGGCGGAAGCACACAGGTGCCGGCGTGGCCACGCCTTGGACGGCATCCGACATCTGCACTACCCCTGAATCGCAGTGGCTCCGCAGGACGCGGAACTCCTGCCCCAGCCTAAGCCGTGAGCTCGACGGCCTGCAGTTCGGCAACAAGGGCGGTGCCACGGCCGTCACGACCTGATTCCCAGTGCCACGCACCCTGCATCGCCCGTGCCCACGTGGTGACGAGTGTCGAGCCCAGGCCGCCCTGTGCCCCGAGCCTTACCCCCACGCCATCATCGGCGATTGTCAGCGTGCAGCCCGTTTCGGTGCGCCGCACGCGCACGTCAATGCGCGATGCTCGCGCGTGCACGACCGTGTTGAGCAGGCCTTGCTCGACGATTCGGTACACCGCCAGGGGAAGACCGGAGCCCAGCACCGCACGATCAAGATCCATGGCCGGATCCACCTCGATGTCAATGGTGATGACGGCCTCGAACTGCAGGGCGAGTTCCTCGAGCGCAGTCTGCAGGTCGATGTCCTCGAGGTTCGGGCTCAGCACACGTGCCGCGCTGCGCACGTCGAAGGTGCGCATCTGCTCAAGCCGACTGATCATGGGCTCGAGTCGTGCGCGACTTTCTGCGTCAAGATCGACGGCGAGTGCCTGCAACTCCAGGCAACTGGTGATCAGGCCGGCCTGCACACGATCATGCAGGACGAGCGCGACCTGACGACGAGCTTCCTCATCGGCCGCGATGATCTGCACCTGCTGCTCGCGCGCGATCTCGAGTGCCGCCTCGATCTCACGTGCCTGAAGCTTCAGTCGTGTGGTGATGCTTCCGAGCACGGCCGCGACGAACCACAACACCAGGAACTGTCGAAGCAGGGTGATCGGGTACGCCTGAGTTCCCTCCGGCAACTGGGGCACGAACTCGACAACAGCGCGAATGGTCGGCACGACAAGTGCCATGACGATCAGCGGGACGATGTAGGACGCCCAGGACACCCCGCGGCGCTGCTGGATCTTCCTGGCGAGCACGGCGATGAGGCCGATGATGATGCCGGAGGCGATCGAGGGTACGGCGCCGCGCAAGTTGAATGCCCTGTCGGTCATGTACTGCTGGTTGTACACGCCAAGTGCAAACACGACGTAGAAGAGGGTCACGATCGACGCGAATGGCAGCGGCTGGAATTCATAGGGGCCGGCAGCACGTGCGATGCGGCGCATCATCGAGTGTCGTCCCAGGCCTGATCGCGCATGATGCGAAGGTAAGCCAGCACCGCACGCGTACGCAGATCACCACCCTCATCGCCCGGCACCAGCACTCGATAGGCCTTCGAGAGATCCTTGCGCACGGAGTCCTGTGTCAGGCCGAGGCGCTGTGCGATGTCGGGCGCCGAGAGCCCGGTGGCCGCGAGGGCCATCACCGCGCGCTGCCTGGGCGCGAGAGCCTCGAGAAGATCGCCGGCATCGTCTCCTTGTCGCACCTCTTCACTCATCAGGGCGATGCCGCGAGCCGTGGCACGGAGGATCTCGATCAGTTCGGCAACCTCCATCTCACCCGACTTCGGAATGAAGGACCAGCCCATGCGCTGGTTCTCCGGCACACGGCGGGCCAGGTTCTTGAGCGAGTGCTGCGAGTAGATGACGATTCCGAGATCGGGATTGATCTCGCGTAGGGCTAAACCCAGATCAATGCCATTGAGCTGATCGGCGCCCAGGGCAAGATCCAGCAAGGCCACATCGGCCTGCTGAACCTTGGCGGAGCCCAGAGCCTCCACGGCATCACCCGTGGACAGCGTCAGCTCGACGTCAGGAGACGAGGAGAGTGCGCGCGTCATGATCCCGCGCAGGGCGGGATCGTTCTCGACGTAGATCACTCGGGACGGACGCACGAGCAGAGTCTCCCAGGGTTGAATTCCCATTCCCTTGCCAGTTCACGTTTGTGCCCGGGAATGAGTGAGGGGGCCGACCCGTAGGCCAGCCCCCTCAAGAGTCAGATCGTGATCAGGAGCGATCGATGGTCACCGAGTTGATGACCACGTTCTCCTTCGGACGATCGTTCGCACCCACCGGGACAGCGGCGATCGCGTCGACGACATCGCGGGACTCCTGATCGGCAACCTCGCCGAAGATGGTGTGCTTGAAGTTCAGCCACGTGGTCGGCGCCACGGTGATGAAGAACTGCGAGCCATTGGTGTTCGGGCCGGCATTGGCCATGGCGAGCAGGTACGGCTTGTCGAAGACGAGCTCGGGGTGCGCCTCATCCTCGAAGCGGTAACCCGGGCCGCCGGTGCCGGTGCCCAGGGGGTCACCGCCCTGGATCATGAAGCCCGAGATCACGCGGTGGAAGATCGTGCCGTCGTACAGCGGCGCGGAGCTCTTCGCATTGAGCTTCGGATTTGTCCACTCCTTGGTGCCCTCAGCGAGCTCGGTGAAGTTGCGGACGGTCTTGGGAGCGTGATCAGGGAACAGGTTCACCTTGATGTCGCCCATGTTGGTATGCAGTGTCGCAGTCATTGTCATGCAGCAATCCTGTCATGCCTGCGGGATCCCGCAGCCACGGGTCTAGAGCCCGTGCGCTGCCACGACCTCGTCGATGCGCACCTTCTGATGGGGCTGCAGTGGCTGATCGGGCAGGGTCGAGACGCCGCCCAGGGGATCCTCGACCCCGCTGCGCACGCCTGACATCTGCTCGAGCACAGCCACGCCGCAATACGGCACGTAGAACGGCGAGTAGCCGCCCTCGTGGGTCATCATGATGCGGCCCTCGCAGAGCTCGTCGGCTGCCTCCATGAGCACTGCTGTCATGTCACGGTAGCCATGCGAGGTGACGATCATGCGGCCTAGCTGGTCGTAGACGCTGGCATCAAATCCCGAGGCCACGACGATCACCTGCGGCTTGAACCTGCGGAGCGCCGGAACGACCACGCGCTTCATCACCTCGACGTAGGCGCCATCACCCGAACCGGCCGGCAGGGGGATGTTGATCGCGTAGCCCTCGCCAGCCCCTTCGCCCTGCTCGGCAATGCTGCCGCTGTCGCGCGGGTAGAGATCGTCCTGGTGAATGGAGATTGTGAGAACGCTCGGATCGTCATAGAAGATCGACTGCGTGCCATTTCCGTGATGGACATCCCAGTCGACAACGGCCACTCGCTCGATGCCGCGATTCGCGCGTGCGTGAGCGATGGCGATGGCGGCATTCGCGAAGATGCAGAAGCCCATGCCGTTTCCACGACGCGCATGGTGACCCGGGGGTCGAATCAGTGCGTAGGCATTGGTCACCGTGCCATCGAGAACCGCATCGATGGCGGCGATGGCGCCGCCAGCTGCCAGGGCTGCGATCTCGTACCCGCCATGCCCGAAGGGCGACTCCCCGTCACCGGCATCACCGCCCTTGA
>JAHEIZ010000077.1:0-589 GCA_024639145.1 Actinomycetes bacterium
GAGCAAAGTAGGCATACGCCACGTGGTGGTCACGTGGCGGTCGAGTGAGTGAGACTTGTATTGGGTCAGCACACACACGCGGCGAAGGCCGGCGTTGATGAGGTTCGAGAGAACGAAGTCGACTAGGCGGTAGGAGCCGCCAAAAGGTACGGCGGGCTTGGCTCGGTCGGCTGTCAGCGGCATCAGGCGCTTGCCCTCGCCGCCCGCGAGCACGATACAGAGCACGTGCGGAGACATCGTCACACCTGGAACAGTAGTGACTCAAGGAGGCCTACGGGAGAACTCGACGAGAACTTTCACAACATTGAGGTCATCTGAGGGGAAGTTGGCGGCATTAGGCTCACCGCATGCGCATTGGAATGCTGACCCGTGAATGGCCCCCGGAGATCTATGGCGGAGCTGGGGTACATGTCGACCAGCTGGTGGCCCAGCTGCGGCACTTGGCCGAGGTCGAGGTGCACTGCTTCGGGGCCCCCCGCCCCGACGCCATGGCCCACCCCGTGCCGGGCTTCCTTGAGGGTGCCAATCCGGCGCTCCAGGTGCTGGGCGTCGACCTTGACATGGTGCAGTCCACCGCCGGAGTCGACAT
>JAHEIZ010000077.1:599-2092 GCA_024639145.1 Actinomycetes bacterium
CCAGGTCGGTGGCCTGATGCACGGTGTGCCGCACGTGATCACTGCGCACTCGCTCGAACCGATGCGCCCCTGGAAGGAAGAGCAACTCGGTGGCGGATACCGAGTCTCGTCATGGGTGGAACGCACTGCTTACAACGATGCCCAGGCAATCATCGCCGTCAGCAACGGCATGCGCGCAGACGTGCTCGCGTCATACCCGAGCGTTGATCCGGCCAAGGTGCACGTCGTGCATAACGGAGTTCCCACTGACGTGTATCGCCATGATCCTGACACCGCCGCACTCGAGCACTACGGCATAGACCAGTCACGCCCGTATGTGCTCTTCGTGGGTCGCATTACCCGCCAAAAGGGCATCATGCATCTACTCAATGCCGCGCGAAGTTTCGACAACAACGTCGTACTCGTGCTCTGCGCGTCGTCCCCTGACACCCCTGAGATCGGCGTTGAGGTGGCGAACGCTGTGGCTGCGCTTCGAGAGTTGCGCGGCGACGATTCAGTGATCTGGATCCAAGAGCAAGCAGCTCGCCCGCAACTCATCCAACTGTTCTCACATGCGCTCGCCTTCGTGTGCCCGTCGGTTTACGAACCCCTGGGCATCGTGAACCTCGAAGCTATGGCCTGCGAGACAGCGGTCGTCGCAAGTGCCGTCGGGGGTATTCCCGAGGTCGTGGTCGATGGGGTCACCGGCACGCTGGTGCCGTTTACTCCGGACTCTCTGAGCAGTTTTGAGCACGCCTTCGCCGACGCCGTTAACGCGATGGCGGCAGATCCGTCTCGAGCCAAGGCCATGGGCAAGGCTGGCCGGGATCGTGCCGTAGCTGACTTCGGCTGGGCCGCAATTGCCGAGCAGACCATGGAGGTCTACCGGGCCGCCGGAGCGTGAGCGATCTCGCTGAGGTTCTTCCAGGAGGGCCACTAGCCCACCGACCCAACCCTCGACTCGGTTATGCCCTCGTCATCATCGCCGCGATCTGTTTCGCAACTAACGCAACTGTCTCGAAGTCATTGCTGCTGAGCGGTTTCGAAGCTACCCGACTTGCGCAACTACGCGTCACCGCGGCATTCATCATCATTGGGTTTGTATTGGCTGTCACACGACCATCAGCATTTAAAGTGCGTCGTGCCGAATGGCCAGCACTCATCGCTTTCGGTTTGATCGGTGTCACGTTCACGCAGTTGCTGTATTTCATGGGCATTTCACGCCTGCCCATCTCCATTGCGCTCCTGCTTGAGTTCACCGCGCCGATCATGGTCGCGCTGTACTGGAAGTTCGGCATGCATCGCCATGTCGGTCGTGGCGTGTGGCTCGGGCTCGTACTGGCGCTAGGTGGTCTCGCGGTAGTGGCGGAAGTCTGGACTGGCTTTAGTCTCAATCCGATCGGTGTCGCCTGCGGTATCGGCGCCGCCGCCGCGCTTGCGGTGTATTACCTCGCTGGCGATAAAGCGGTGAGTGCGCCTTTCAACCGTGATTCCGTTTCGGTCACCATGTGGGG
>JAHEIZ010000079.1:0-1617 GCA_024639145.1 Actinomycetes bacterium
CGAAAACGCGAGTTGGCCCACAGCTGGTTGCCGTCTTGCACAGTGAACCCGGTAAGCGAAGGCTTCACTCCGTCGAAGACTGCGGTAGAAGGCGACTCCATGAGCAGAGCCCATACGCGACGCAAAAAGTGCTCCTGCAGCATGCCCTCGACGTAGCGATTGTGAGTGCCGACGGCGAGAAAGCGCACGCGCTGCTCGATGAGGTCATTGGCGGGGAGCACGACCTCGAGTTCTTGACCTTGGAGGTCGACGTGCAGAAGATCGACGGCTGCCGCATCGCCCACCAGGGTCTCCAATGTCACCGTGGGGACGTCGACATGATCGAAGTGAGCGCCTCGGTAATCCATCGTTCGGTCGTGATCGGTGAGTACAGCGCCGCCCATATCTTCATCAGAAAGTGTGGGGAAGCGGAGAGTAGTTTCAGTCGACCAGCAAGCAGCAAGAACGACAAGCATCTCCACTTCAGCGCGACGTTCGGCAATTGACTGTGCGATCTGGGTCGGATTTCCCGTGATGAGTTCCGCACTGATGCCGTTGTCGGCAGCATGCTGCATAGCCCACTGAGCGCGAATCGGATCGGCCTCTATGGCGATGCCACGGGCGTTCTTCCCTTGTCGCCGAGCAAGCGCGATACCGCCGACAGTCCAGGGGGCCCAACCTGAGCCGGCTTCGATGACGAAGTAGTCCTCGCGTTCATTGGTCAGTGAAAGGGTCAGGCCGGCGTACTCCTCCGCCTCGGAGCGGTAGCCATCGGTGGGGATGGGAAGCGCAGTGCTCGTCGTGCCGGCGAGTTCTGGCGGTGCCCACGGCAGCATGCCGATTCTTGTACGAATACCGGCCCAGTCGACCAGGAAGATGCCTTCATTGTCGGGCTGGTCGGCACACCGCACGGATTCCAGGATCTCGGGCATCGCTGAAGGGAGAACGGGTAGGTGGAGCCCGTTCCCGTACATCGGATACCGCAGGTGCGGCTCCAGCTCAGGCGGCGAGCCCCCCGGTCGCGTCCGCCGTCTCATTGAGGACAGCATTCGCGAACCGTACTCGTACGCACGCCGTGTTTCAGGCAAGTTAACGCTTTCGTGTTGGTTTCCTAGGAGGGGGTCGGGGCCGTCATACTTCGCTGCTGCCTGGCTGTCGCATATTTGGAGTAACTGTGGATCAGATCAACACTGGAGACACCGCCTGGGTGCTCATCTCGGGAGCCCTCGTGATGCTGATGACGCCCGGTCTAGCCCTGTTTTATGGCGGAATGGTGCGCGCTAAAAGCGCCTTGAACATGCTCATGATGAGTTTCACGGCGCTGGGCATCGTCACGATCGTCTGGATCACGGTCGGTTACACGTTGGCCTTTGGGACTGATAACGCCGGTGGATTTATTGGCGACCTGAAGCAGATCGGCTTGGTCGACACCCTTGACCAGACCGTGGGCGCCCCAGGTCACAAGATCCCGATGCTTGCATTTGTGATGTTCCAGCTGACATTCGCCGTCGTCACTACCGCGCTCTTGTCTGGTGCAATTGCGGATCGCACCAAGTTCAGCGCCTGGATCGTCTTTGTCATCGCGTGGAGTCTGCTCGTTTACGTACCCGCTGCGCACTGGGCCTTTAGCTTCGACGG
>JAHEIZ010000079.1:1627-2090 GCA_024639145.1 Actinomycetes bacterium
GATCGTCTCGGTGCCCTGGACTTCGCCGGCGGCACTGCGGTGGAGATTAACTCTGGTGCTTCCGCGCTCGCTCTCGCTCTAGTAGTCGGGAAGCGCATTGGCTTCCGCAAGGATCCAATGCGCCCACACAACCTGCCGCTCGTGCTGCTTGGCGCGGGTCTGCTGTGGTTCGGCTGGCTTGGCTTTAATGCAGGTTCTGCACTCGCCGCGAACGGCACCGCGGCGGTCGCGATGATCAATACTCAAATCGCTGCGGCTACAGGCGCGTTGGCCTGGATCGCTTACGAAAAAGTCAAAGACGGAAAGGCAACGACTCTTGGCATTGCTTCGGGGGCCGTTGCGGGCGCGGTAGCGATCACTCCGGCATGTGGCTTTGTCACACCCCTGGGGGCTGTGGCCATTGGCATGCTCGCAGGCGTGATCTGCGCCTGGGCGGTGAGTCAGAAGTACCGTCTCGGCTTTG
>JAHEIZ010000081.1 GCA_024639145.1 Actinomycetes bacterium
GTGTAGCTCAAAGGCGAGTGCTTGATGAAAGTCGATGTGCTTGCGCTTGTAGATGGGCGCAAGGGGGAACGTGACCTGCTTGACGGTCATCTGCCCGACCCCGACCCAGATATTCGACGGAATCCAGTTCCACTTCGAATTCGGGGAGACCACGATCACCTCGTGCTCGCGACCCAACATGCGTCGCAGGTGAAGCGCTGCAGTGTGACCGGCGATGCCGGCACCCAAGATGACGGTACGAGCCATAACTGCCTGCTTTCTTTAGCTTGTGCCAGTGGGCGAGAGAAATCTATGAAGCCACGATGGGTGCGCCGGCAGCTTGGAGATCTGCGATACCACCCTGGAGATTGATGATCGTGGTGAAGCCGGAGCCAGCAAGGAGATCGGCAGCCATTGCTGAGCGACGCCCGCTGTGGCAGTAGACAGCAACACTGCCGGTCTTATCCAAGGTGGCGATTTGTGCGCTGAACTCAGGGCCCTCAACGCTCATGTTCACCGCACCGTCGACGTGACCAGCGGCATATTCAGCGGGGGTGCGGACGTCGACAACTGTGACGCCAGGCTGGGAGGTGGCGCTGAGAAAGGCCTGTGCGTCGACATTGGAGATCGCGCTGGATCCAGAGGAGCACGCGCTCACCAGCAGTGCAGTGGCAATTGCGAGTACGACGAGAGCGCTGCGTACCGGGTTGTTCGTCGTTCGAACGTTCATAGGTCACTCCTCCTTGGGACTCCACTGAGCATATACCCCATGGGGTATCGAGAGAAGGGCACGTGGGAATGAAAACTCGAGCCAGGGGGATGACATGGGGGGAAGGCGATGCGACATTAAGTTGAGCCCCCGGTCAGGATTGAACTGACGACCTACCGCTTACAAGGCGGTTGCTCTACCACTGAGCTACAGGGGCGAAAGCGCGACGTAGCCGAGCGATCGGTGGAAGTTTATCGCCCCACCCCGAGCCCGTCGGCATGCAGGAGCGCTCCCCATAGGCTGCCAGGGTGCAGCTCTTCGTCTGGTTCGCGACCTCAGCCCTGATCGCTGTGGGTGTGGCAGCCTTCACGCGTCAGCGCGGCTGGGGCATGGCCCTACCGGTGCTCTTCGCCGGCATCGTCGTGGGCTTCTTGCCGGTTGGCCCGAGTGCTCCACCGGATCCAGAAATTGTGCTCGCGGTGATTTTGGCTCCGCTCGTATTCGGAGAAGCCCTGGGCTCCTCGTATCTTGACCTGCGCAAGGTGCGCAAGCCTGTTCTCACCCTGGCGATTGGGCTCGTTCTCGCAACGACCTTCGCCGTCGGCGGCGTCTTGAGTCTCATGGTGACGGCGCCCCTGGCGCTCGTATTCGCACTCGGCGCCGTGCTGGCGCCCACGGATGCCGTAGCCGTGAGTTCTGTCGCTCGCCGAGCTTCCCTCGACCGTCGTCTGGTTTCGATTCTCGAAGGCGAAAGCCTGGTCAATGATGGAACCGGCCTGACACTTCTTCGCGTGGCCGTCATCGCCCTTCTTGCCGGCAGCGTCACTATGGGTGAAGTTGCGGGCACCTTGGCGTTGTCGGTCATTGGAGGAGTTGCCGTAGGAGTCGCCGGCGGCTGGATCGTCACCGTGATCTCACGTCGAACGACGGATGTTGTCGCTTCCAACGGGCTGATCGTCATCGCACCCTTTGTTCTCTACCTCGCTGCAGAGCGGATCGAAGGATCGGGCATCCTCGCGGTCGTGATCGCGGCGCTATGGATCGCACACGCACAGTCATCCGACATCGGACATGCCGCACGACTTCACGGCAGCCAAATCTGGCGCCAACTGACCTTCCTTTTGCAGGCCATGGCCTTCTTCCTTGTCGGGCTCGAATTAGCTGACACACTTCAAAAACTTGAACGCGGCGAATTCGGCGAGGTCGCCTTCTTCACTGCCGTCGTTGTTGCCATCTTGATCGTCATTCGCTTCGCCTTCGTCTTTGCGATGGTGGGAGTAATGCGAGCGAATGCAACCACGGCGCCGTCATCGCGCATCGTGCGAGGAGCAGCGGTGGTGGCGTGGGCGGGCGCACGAGGGCCAGTCTCAGGGCT
>JAHEIZ010000082.1 GCA_024639145.1 Actinomycetes bacterium
CGAAGGTGTCGCACTCGGGATTGAGTGGCAGCCCGTTCGTGCGCAGGCCGTGAGCAGATGGCCATTGGCCGGTCATGATGGTGGCGCGATTGGGCATGCACACGGGATTGGCCACGAATGCCCGATCGAAGACGTGACCGTCTGCGGCGAGCGCATCGATATTCGGAGTGCGCACGGGAACCTTGCCGGCGTAGCCGAGATGATCTACACGAAGTTGATCGGCAATGATCACAACGATGTTCATGGCGTTACCTCGCAGCTGAGGTGACTCGTGTATGCGTGCATGGTGATCGCTCGGAGGCTAGCAGAGCGATGCGCTACTGCGCAGGGCCGTAAACGCATTCACCCTCGACGTAGGTCGAGGTCACAGCGGCACTTGTCAATGACCAGGGTTCGCTCCAGTCAACAGAAGAGTCGAGCACGATGAAGTCCGCTGCCTTTCCGGCAGCAATGCTGCCGCGCCAGGTATCCGCGTGGCTTTGCCAGGCCGCATTACTCGTCATGGATGCGAGAGCTTCACGCGCGGTGATGCTCTGCGCATCGGTGTAATCGGGATCTGCCTTGAGGGATCGAGTGATCGCTGCGGCGATGATCGTGCGCCAATCGGGCGGTGCCACGGGGGCATCAGATGACGTGCACAGTCGAACGCCGGTGTCGATGGCTGTGCGCAATGGCTGCTTGCTGAGATTGCGGGCATCGCCCAGGATCGGCGATACCGATCGGCCGACCATCCAGCGAATACTGGGGTTGGTGTTCAGCGTCATGCGCATTGAGGCCATGCGCTGAAGATCCGGGTGAGAGATGAGATCCCCGTGGATCACGTAATGCCGCAGTGAGTCATACGTGCCCGAACTCTCAATTGCATCAAGGAATGTCGTGATGGTGCGATCGCCGATGCTGTGAGCGCCGATCTGCCAGCCACGCGAGACTGCGGCGTGCACGATCGCTATCAGTTCGGCAACCCGCTCCTCATCCGTATTGCCCGCGACCTGCAGATGCCCGCAGCACCCGTCGTCGTACGGCTCAGTCACCCACGCGGTACGACTGCGTGGAATTCCGTCAGCGAACACCTTGACCTGTGCGATGTCGAGATGGCTGAATGGTCCACCGCGCATGGGGGCACCCCATGCATCGAGGCCATCGGCAACGGCCTTAGCGGTTGTTCCGCCGAGTCCGCCATAGAGCAGCATCAGATTCGCGCGGACGATCAGCTCACCTGCAGCACTGAGCTGTCGGTAGGCCTCGACCGCGCCGAGATCACCAGTGCCGTCCATCAATGTGCGCGCGCCCGGGCCGAGACCGGGATCGGTGAAGGCTGTCACTCCCTGACGCAGCATCTCTGCTTGCGCCACAAGAATCGCCTGCTTCTGCTCATCGAGGCTCAAGGGAGGGATCGCATCGTTGATCACTCCGACGGCGGCCTCATAGAGAAGGCCGGTGGGTGATCCGTCGGCATGGCGGACGAAGACACCGCCAGAGGGATCCGAAGTAGAGGCGCTGACACCGGCCCGGCGTAGTGCTGCCGAGTTGCACAGCGCCTGATGCCCGGTGGCATCGCCGACGATGATGGGGATGTCGGGAAAGGCAATGTCAAGGTCGGCGGCGCATGGGTAGTTGCCCGGCCCGGTGCCCTTCAGTGTGGTGTCATCCCAGCCGATCCCGCGCAGCCAGCCATTCGCCTCGGGTAACGCGGTGCGCAATCGCGCGATGAGTGCTTCGGGAGTGCGCACTCCTCGGAGATCACATGCGGTCAGCGAACGCCCGTACTCGTAGCCATGCAGGTGCGAGTCATCGATGCCGGGAAGCACCGTGCGATTACCTGCATCAATAACCGTTGCACCGATCGGCGTGAGCTGCGATACGTCTGCCTGATCGACAACTGCGGTGATGACGCCTTCATCGATAGAGAATGCTGAGATACCCGGTCGAAGTGGACCGAGATCAGCGTTGACGACGATGGAGCGCTGCGGCATGGCCGCATCGTGTCAGACAGAGGCAGTGAAGTCAGCGATTCGCGCGATGACACTGTCGGTCGCGAGCCCGTTGTGCTCG
>JAHEIZ010000084.1:0-1466 GCA_024639145.1 Actinomycetes bacterium
TCTCGATCGCCGCCGAAATAATCGAACGACGGTGGGGTGGATCCGGTAAGCCGCTGTCGAGCACCGATGGGCCGATCCACACCGGCGTGCAACGTTGATCGAATCCGACGCTGTCCTGATTCTCGCCGCAGGCGCTGGGCGCCGATACGGCGAACCGAAGGCACAAGCTGTCGTGCACGGTGAGCGCATGGTCGACCGGGCTGTGCGCATTGCTCATGAGGCAGGCTTCGCCTCCGTATTCGTCGTGCTGGGGGCCTGGATGGGGTCGGTGCCCGGAGCGAACATCATCGTGAATGATGACTGGGAGTCAGGCATGGGGTCCTCGCTCGCACGCGGACTCGAACAGATAGCACTCCATACGGAACCTGAGATCGTTCGAGCATTCATCACGCTTGTGGATCTTCCTGGTCTCACACCGCAGGCCTACCAACGTCTCGCGCGGGCTGACACGGACGTTGCCGCCGCCGCATATCAGGGCAGACGCGGACATCCGGTTCTGGTGAGCCGATCCCGATGGGCCGAGGTACGCGCCCTGTGTTCCGGGGACCAAGGAGCCAAGGCCTTCCTGGAGAGTGAACCAGACCTACGCCTCATCGAGGTAGGAGACATCTCGGATGGTCGAGACCTCGATACACCTGTCTGACGCGGGTATGCACTCGCTGTTGCTCAGCGAGATACTCGACTTGTGGCACGACATTTTGTGTGCGGCGAGCGCATGACGCGAGACTCAATCACGTTATGATGTGGGTCACTCGGGCGGAGAACTTCCCCCGACGGAAGGTTGGGGTAGATGACCGAGGCGATACAGGCTGAATGGTCAGATCTGTCGACCGCTCAGCAAGGCGAGGTCCTCGGGCTTCGCCTTCGCGAAGCGAGAGTAGCTCGGGGGCTCTCGGTCCGAGCTTTCGCGAAGGAGATCGGCGTATCCGCATCCTTCGTATCCCAGGTGGAAAATGCCAAGGCTCGTCCCAGTGTGGCCACCCTCTACTCCATCTGCAGCACTCTGGGTATCTCACTCGACACCCTGTTCTCCGCGGATAACCTCGACGATGCGGCAACCCCGCCGGAACTCACGACAGAACCCCAGGTCAGTGCGCCCTCGAAGCCAGCGGCCGAGACCTCGGTCGATGACGAACCCGAAGAATCGCGGCTCGAGTTCCTCGATCTCTCCCCCACGCTCACGCACCCGCAGGCGCGACGAGTCCTCCAGCTGAATTCCGGGGTGTTCTGGGAGCAGATGGCAACAGTGGAGAACCACAACATCGATTTCCTGCTCGTACGCTACGAGCCCGGAAGCAGCTCGACTCCCGATACCCAACTCATGAGGCATAACGGAATCGAGTTCGGGTACCTCCTCAATGGCGAGTTACGGATTGAGCTTGCCTTCAAGTCCCACGATCTCCAGGCCGGGGATTCCATTGCCTTCGAATCCACAACCCCGCATCGGCTGACCAATACCGGCAGTG
>JAHEIZ010000084.1:1476-2008 GCA_024639145.1 Actinomycetes bacterium
GCGACACCCGCCGCTCCTAGCGCGTCAATCAGGCGCCAATCTTCGCGTCTCCCCCCTCCACACTCACGCACAGCAAAAGGCCGAGGTGGCACCCCTGACGGGTGCCACCTCGGCCTTTGTGCGGTCGTTACGCCGGGCTGGAGGTACGAATCAGCTCAAGGATGCGCTCCGGATGCAGCGGCAGGGTCGTTGCACGCACACCAAACGGTGCGAGTGCATCGTCTACAGCCTGGGCGATCGCGCCCGGGGCGTGCATACGGCCACCCTCGCCACCGCCCTTGATGCCATACGGCGTGAAGGGCGAGGGGGTCTCATGATGACCCAGGCGAATCTCCGGGACCTCCATTGCCGAGGGGATGAGGTAGTCCAGGAAGGTCGTGCTCTGGAGCTGGCCTTCACTGTCGTACGAGTACTCCTCGAGCAGCGTCTGTCCCAGACCCTGTGCAAGACCACCAATAACGTGACCATCGAGTGAGCGCGGGTTCACGACGGTGCCACAGTCATGGACTGCCACATAGTCAAGGAACTTCAC
>JAHEIZ010000085.1 GCA_024639145.1 Actinomycetes bacterium
GAAGTACTCCGACGGTGGAGCGAAGGGGTGATGCGGATCCGGATAGCTCACAAAGAGTACGAATGGGTCATCCCCGTGTGAAAAAGTGTCAAGTCGCTCGATTGCTTGGTCGGTGATGAATGTTGTGGGATGCAATGCCGCAGGCACCGCGGATTCGTAGACGTGATTCCACCCGGCATATTGCGACTTCGCGTTTTTGCGACCAGCTTGCGTGGTTGGGTTGAAGCCGCGCTCGCGCGCCCAGGCCACGTAGTTGCCCGACACGCGATCCCCGTGGCCAGCGACCAGCACAACGTCGTCGAACCCGTAGTAGTCGGGTGGAATGACAACATCACCACTTGCCTGCAACTCGACGTCTTCCCAGGATCGGAAGTTTTCTCCGAATGGGCCGGCAACAGCTGCCTCCCAGGCCTCGGGCATGGCCACTTTGATCTGATCTAGTTGGTACTCCTCGTACCCGTAGCCCATCGGCTGCAGGTGAAGTTTGCCCACAGCCGTGGTACGCCACCCTTCGCGCCGAAGGGCTCGTACGAAGGTGTCGCAGTGAGGGTTCAGCGGCAGCCCATTCGTGCGCAGGCCGTGCGCTGACGGCCACTGGCCGGTCATGATGGTGGCACGGTTGGGCATGCATACGGGATTGGCAACAAAGGCACGATCAAAGCGATGTCCGTCAGCGGCCAGAGCGTCGATATGCGGAGTGCGCACCGGAACCTTGCCGGCGTAACCGAGGTGATCTACACGAAGTTGATCGGCAATGATCACAACAATGTTCATGCCGCTACCTCACGGGTGAGGCCATTCATGTCTGCGCGCATGGTGATCGATTGGAGGCTAGCAGAGCAACGCCTTAGCGCGCAGGGCCGTAAACGCATTCGCCGTCGACGTAGGTGGCGGTGACCTCGGCCCTGGTCAGCGACCAGGGTTCGTTCCAGTCGACAGGTGAGTCGAGCACGATGAAGTCCGCCACCATCCCGGCAGCGATGCTGCCGCGCCACGTGTCGGCGTGGCTCTGCCAAGCGGCATTAATCGTCATAGAGGCGATCGCTTCATGCGCGGTGATGCGTTGCGAATCGGTGTATCCCGGATCCGACTTGAGAGATCTCGTGATTGCGGCGGCAATGATTGTCCGCCAGTCGGGCGGTGCAACGGGGGCATCCGATGAGGTGCACAGTCTGACGCCCGTGTCTATCGCAGTCCGTAACGGCTGCTTGCTGAGATTGCGGGCATCGCCGAGAATCGGTGACACCGATCGACCGACCATCCAACGAATACTTGGATTGGTGTTCAACGCCATGTGCATTGAGGCCATTCGGTTGAGATCCGACTGGCGTATCAGGTCACCGTGAATGACGTAGTGACGAAGGGCCTCATACGTGCCTGAACCTTCGATCGCGTCGAGGAATGAGGTGATTGTCCGATCGCCGATGCTGTGAGCGCCCACCTGCCAGCCGCGCGAGACCGCGGCCTCGACGATGGCCATTAGCTCCGCGACTCGCTCCTCATCCGTATTACCCGCCACTTGCAGATGTCCACAGCAGCCATCGTCATATGGTTCGGTAACCCAGGCCGTGCGACTGCGCGGAATGCCGTCAGCGAATACCTTGACCTGTGCAATGTCGAGATGGCTGAATGCACCGCCGCGTCGTGGGTCCCCCCATGCATCGAGGCCGTCTGCAACTGCCCGTGCGGTTGTGCCACCCAGACCGCCGTACAACAGCATGAGATTTGCGCGCACAATTAATTCACCGGATGCATTGAGCTGCCGATACGCCTCGACCGCTCCGAGATCGCCGGTGCCATCCATCAACGTCCGTGCTCCAGGGCCAAGACCCGGATCAGTGAATGCCGTCACACCCTGGCGAAGCAGCTCGCTTTGTGCCGCGAGAATCGCCATTTTTTGCTCCGCGTTGCTGAGGGAGGGGATTGCATCGTTGATCACACCAACTGCGGCCTCGTAAAGCAGGCCGGTGGGCGAACCATCCTCATAACGAACGAAGACGCCTCCG
>JAHEIZ010000028.1 GCA_024639145.1 Actinomycetes bacterium
CCCAGGCTGCCTGGCGAGCTGCTCCATCGGCCACGTACTCGCCCGGGGTCGGAATCTCGATCGGCGCATCGAAGAGCGTCGCGGCAATCTGGGCCACGGCCGAGTTCGCTGCCGCGCCGCCCACGAGCATGATGCGCCCCGGCCTCACGCCGACCTCCACAAGGGCATCGACTGCATCCGCGAGTCCGCAGAGCATGCCCTCATAAGCAGAGCGCGCGATGTTGGCCGGTGTGTAGTTCGCCCGAGTGATGCCGAGCAACGAACCCGTAGCGTCGGGAAGATTGGGCGTGCGCTCGCCGTCAAAATACGGGAGCAGGACAAGCCCGCCTGATCCGGCAGGAGCCGAAAGGGCCAGCTCGGCGAGCTCATCGAAGCCCACGCCGAGCATTGATGCGGTCGAGGTCAGGATCCGCGCAGCGTTGAGGGTGCAGACCAGTGGCAGGAATCTTCCGGTGGCATCGGCGAATCCGGCGACCGCTCCGCTCGGATCGGCAGCGGGAACTGCGGAGCAGGCGAAGGCTGTTCCGGAGGTTCCGAGTGACACGACGACGTCGCCGGGTGCGAGCTCGAGGGCCAGCGCGGCACCCATGTTGTCTCCGGTACCGGGCGCGATTGCGATACCCGAGGCCGTCTCACCGATGATCTCCGATGGCGCCGCAACCCTCGGCACTCTGAGTCGTCGCCCGAAGGCGAGCTCGAAGAGATCCTCGCGATACTCGCCGGTGGCCGGTGACCAGTAACCGGTGCCCGAGACATCGCCGCGATCAGTGGTGGCCACCTCGGGGCAGCCGGCCAGACGCCAGGTCAGATAGTCATGCGGCAGCATCATGGATACGGCCCGCGCGGCATTCTCGGGCTCATGCTGCGCGAGCCAGCGTGCCTTGCTGACGGTGAATGCGGCCACGGGAACGCTCCCCACGGCATCAGCCCATGCCTGCGGTCCGCCCCCTTCTCGCACGAGGTCATCAGCGGCTGCGGCAGATCGAGTGTCGTTCCAGAGCAATGCATCGCGCACCGGCTCACCGGCGGAGTCGAGCGCCACCATGCCGTGCTGCTGTCCGGCCACCGCAATCGCCGAGACACCGTCAAGCATTCCGTCGAGTGCAGTGCCGAATGCCGTCCACCAGGCACGTGGATCGACGGAGGTTCCTTCGGGATGCGACGCGCGTGACTCGCGAACGAGCTCCCCGGTGTCGGCGTCGCGTACGACGACCTTCACGGACTGGGTCGAGGAATCCACTCCGGCGACCAGTGTCATTGAGGTTCGGCCTTGCTAGAGAACGGACTCGAGGAAAGCCTGAGTGCGCGGGTGCTGCGGATTGTCGAGCACATCACGCGGTGCACCCGCCTCGACGACAACGCCACCGTCCATGAACACCATGCGATCGGCGACCTCACGTGAGAAGCCGATCTCGTGAGTCACCACGATCATGGTCATGCCGGACTTCGCGAGATCACGCATGACGTCGAGAACATCGCCGACGAGCTCGGGGTCGAGCGCCGAGGTGGGCTCGTCGAAGAGCATCAGCTTCGGCTTCATGGCCAACGCACGCGCAATGGCCACGCGCTGCTGCTGACCGCCGGAGAGCTGAGCGGGATAGGCGTCGGCCTTGTCGGCCAGGCCCACGCGCTCGAGAAGCTCACGTGCATGAGCCGTGGCCTCCGCCTTGGACTCGCCATTGACGCCGATCGGAGCATCGATGATGTTGCCGAGTGCGGTCATGTGCGGGAAGAGATTGAAGCGCTGGAAGACCATGCCGATCTTGCGCCGCTGCTTCGCGATCTCGCGAGGCTTCATCTCGTGGATCTTGTCGCCGCGCTGCTTGTAGCCGATCAATTCGTCATCGACATAGATGCGGCCGCCGTCGATGCTCTCGAGGTGGTTGATGCAGCGCAGGAAGGTGGACTTGCCCGAGCCCGAAGGGCCAAGCAAGGAGAGCACTTCGCCGCGGGGAATGGTCAAGGAGATCGACTTCAGCACCTCATTGGAGCCAAACCACTTGCGGACGCCGCGGGCGTCGACCATCAGTTCGTTCTCGCTCATGCGCCCGCCTCCTCGTGTGCCTGCGCGGCGATACGGCGATTGTCAGCGCGGCCCCGCATGCGGGCGACCGCGCGCTTGAGCTGCTGGAAGGGTGTGGGCGGCAGCTCGCGCGAGTTGCCGCGCGCGTAGTAGCGCTCCAGGTAGAACTGCGGCACGGAGAGCACCGAGGTGATGAAGAGGTACCAGAGGCTGGCCACGATGAGCAGTTCGACCTGACGCAGGTTGCCCGAGGAGATCTGGCTCGACGCGGTGTAGAGCTCAGGCACCGCGACCACGGCCAGCAGCGAAGTGTTCTTGAGCATCGAGATCGTCTCGTTGCCCATCGGCGGAATGATCACCTTCATTGACTGCGGAAGGATGATGCGGCGCAGCGTGTAGCCGGGGCCCATGCCGAGGGAGTAGGCGGCCTCGCGCTGGCCGTGATCGATGGAGAGCAGACCGGCGCGCACGATCTCGGCGGCGTAGGCAGCTTCATTGAGGCTCAGTGCGATCACGCCGCCGACGAAGGCGGGGATCAGCGTGTTCGTGTCGACCGCGAAGATGTGGAAGTCGGTGAGCGGAACCCCCAACGAGATCTGCTTGTAGAGCAGACCCAGGTAGCCCCAGAACACGATCTGCACCAGCAGCGGGGTGCCGCGGAAGAACCAGATGTAGAGGAAGGAGACTCCACGCAGCACCGGATTCGATGACATGCGCATGATCGCCAGGATGATCGCGAGGATCGTGGCGATGACCATCGAGATGATGGTGACGAGCAAGGTGATCCAGACACCCTTGAGAATTCGCGGATCGAAGATGAACTGCCAGATGTACTGCTTGGCGATGTTCTCGTTATTCCAGAGCGAGTTCAGCAGGAGGCCGAGAACGACGATCACCGCAGCAGCGGCAACCCAGCGCCAGGGATGGCGAAGGGGAATCGCCACGACATCATCATCCGTCGAGCGTTCGACGTTGGTGGTCATGGCGATTCCCCTTCCCGGTTCCGCTGTGTGGCGTCAGATCAGACGAGTGTCTGATTACGCCTTGGTGCCGTTGACGACTGCAGAAGGCACGCCGTACTGGCCGAGGCCGTACGTGTCGAGAATCTTCTTGTAGGTGCCGTTGTCAATGAGCTCCTGCAGGGCAGCCTGGAGGGCTGCGGTCAGGCCGGAATTCTCCTTGAGGATGCCGATGCCGGTGTAGACGGGCTCGACACCGTTGGGGGTGGCGGGATCGACGACGACCTCGAAGAGATCGGGTGCGGTCGCCGCGCTGTAGCCGGCGACTGCGGCGTCAAGGACGTCAGCCGAGGCCTTGCCCGCACGCACGGCGTTCTGGGCATCGCTGTCGGACGGGAGCTCCATGATGGTGATCTCCTGGCCGGCCGGGCACTCCTTGGAGACTGCCTTGATCAGATCGATCTGGGCAACCTCGGTCTCCTCGGCGACGGTCTTGCCGCAGAGATCCTTGAGCGTGGTGATGCCATCGGGGTTGCCCTTGGCGACCAGGATCGAGAATCCGCCGAGGAAGTAGTCGACGAAGTCGAGGGTCTGCTGGCGCTCGAGGGTGTCGTTCATGCCCGACATGATCACGTCGTGATTACCCGACTGCAGCGACGGGATGATGGAATCCCAAGCCTGCTTGTTGAAGCTGACCTTCACGCCGAGCTGCTGGCCGAGGGCCTGCGAGAGGTCGTAGTCGAGACCGGTGACGGTGCCATCCTCAGCGAGGATCTCCATCGGGGGGTAGGGGATGTCGCTGGCGACATTGATCTCGCCCTTGTCCTTGTACTCCTGCGGAAGCAGGGCAGCGGAGGCGCCCACGCCTGCGGCGGCCGAGGCGGCACTGGAGCCGGCGGCCGAGGCAGCGGGAGCAGCACTGGATGCAGAGGAGCTGGACGAGCCACCGCAAGCGGCGAGCAGGAGGGCGGTTGCGCCCAGGGCAGCCAGGGAGGCGCCCGTGCGTCGGTTCAGCATGTAGATCTCCATTACGTGATGAGAGGCCGGGAGGCCTCAGTCACCAGATCGTAAGGCCTGACGTGTTACCAGGGGGTATCTCCAGAAATCCCAGACTCTAAATAGGCATATCTCGGACAATTAGGTCAGCGTAGGTCTCCCGGCGGACAACCGCACGTGCCTGGCCCTCGGCCACGAAGACCACCGGTGGGCGCAGGGCTCCGTTGTAGTTATTCGACATGGTGAAGCAGTAGGCCCCGGTCACGGGCACGGCCACGATGTCGCCCGGTTCGGGGCTCTGCAGCAAGACGTCCTCGGCGAGCATGTCGCCGGACTCGCAATGCCGGCCTACCAAGGTCACCGGCTCGCCCCCGCCCACGGCATCGACCACTGTTGCCTCGAACCGCTGCCCGTACAGCGACACCTCGAGGTTGTCGGCCATGCCGCCGTTAACAGCGACGAAAGTCGGGGCCAGCGGGCTGTCGGAGGCCTTGACGTTCACCACTTCATACAGTGTGCAACCCGCTCGGGCGACGAGCGAGCGACCGGGCTCCAGCAGGATGCGCGCATCGGCGGGGAGAGCCGCGCGCGCAGCATCGACGACCGCATCGAGGTAGTCATCAAGGCTCAGTTCCGGATCTGAATAGGTATAGCGCTCGCCCAGGCCACCACCGAGGTCGTAGATCTCGAAATCACCGAGCGTGCCGATCGCGGCGATGGCCTCAGCGAAGGGGGCTGCCTGCAGGATCTGCGAGCCCACGTGAACATGCAGGCCCTTCATCACCAGACTCGACGACGCCTCGATCCGGCGGATCGCCTCGCGCGCATCATCGAGTCGAAGTCCGAATTTCGAGGCATCGGTGGCCGTGGCCATCGCCACATGAGTCGCGGCGCCGACATTCGGTCGCACGCGCACGAGGACATCCACGGGTGTGGAGGCGAGCTCCTCGATGCGCTCGATATCGCGGAAGTTGTCAATGACGATGAGGCCGACACCGGCCTCGAGTGCCATGCGAAGTTCGGCATCTGTCTTGGCGTTGCCATGCAGCAGGAGGTCGGCGCCCGGAACACCACCCGCGAGGGCCATCACGATCTCGCCCCCACCGGCGACGTCGACGCCAATGCCTTCCTCCGCCATCACGCGATAAATCGGGGTAGAGGGAAAGGACTTTGACGCGAAGTAGACGCGACTATTCGGCCAGCGGGCAGCGAGCCCGTCGCGATAGGCGCGTACTCGGGTACGTAGGTAGCCCTCGTCGATGACGTAGGCGGGGGTACCGAACTCGGCAGCGAGCCGGGTGGCCGGCACTCCGCCGATCACGAGTTCTCCGTCGACCACGGCCGTTCCGGGCGCGAATAGACTGACGAGATCGGACTGTGCGCTCATGCGCCCATCCTGACGCAGGGGGGCTCGACGCGTCCATTGCGTTCTCGTCAGGCTTTACCCCGATTTAGTCGGCACAGGGGCTCCTTCTGATTCCCCGTCAATATCGTGATGGCATGACCGGACGCACCGCCAGACTCCTGCCTGCCGACGACAGCGGCACCCGGCTTCTCGACCTGCGCGACCTCGAGGCACACACGCGCCATTACGGCGCGATGCCTCTCGTCGCCGTGGCAGCTGACGGCAGGCCCGGTGCCCTTATCGATGAGCTTCACACTTCCGGCCTGCGCGGTCGAGGAGGCGGCTGGTTCCCGACTTCACGCAAGATGCACGCTGTCGTCGAAAGTTCCGCCGCGCGTCGCGCTCTCAGCAGCGGACGCAAGACAGTGGTCATCGCGAACGCGATGGAGGGCGAGCCCGCCAGTAGCAAGGACGTTGTCCTGCTCTCGCACTCGCCCCATCTGGTGCTCGACGGCATCCAGGCAGCTGCGCGCACCATCGGCGCAACCAATGCCTACATCGCCGTGCATCGCGGATCCCCCGTCATCGGAATCATCGATGCGGCGATCGCCGAGCGTCGCGGCATCGACACTGTTCCCATCGAACTCATCACGCCGCCCGCTCGTTACGTTGCCAGTGAGGAGAGTGCGCTCGCGCACTGGGCAGGTGACGGCATCGCCACTCCCGTGTACGGCGATCGGCCTTTCCAACGCGGCATGAACGGTCGGCCGACTCTCGTGCAGAACGCCGAGACACTCGCCCACATCGCGCTCATTGCACGCCACGGTGGCACCTGGTTTGCCTCCATCGGTGATCCGGCTGCACCCGGCACGACCCTCGTGTCCGTCGGCGGTGCGGTCGCGACTCCGGGCGTGATCGAGGTGGCGACTGGCACTTCGGTCCGCGCGATCCTTCAGCGCTGCGGCGGCGAGTCCGCAACCGTGCAGGGCTTTCTCACCGGCGGTTACGGCGGCGCATGGGTCAAGGCCGAGGAGCTCATCGATACGCCGTGGGCGCCTGACTCCGTGGCGAACACCGGTGGCGTGATCGGCGCCGGGATTCTCTGGGCACTTGATGACGAGCACTGCGGGATACGCGAGCTCGCGTCAGTGTCACGCTGGATGGCCGGCGAGAGTGCGGGCCAGTGCGGGCCGTGCCGTTTCGGGCTTCCCTCCGTCGCCGACGACCTCGCAGTGCTCCTGACTGCGCACGCCGACGCCGAGACTCTCGGGGAGCTCAACAATCGCCTTCCGCTCATTGAAGGCCGCGGTGGCTGCAAGCATCCCGACGGAACGGTGCGTTTCATCCGCACCGGCTTGCACGCCTTCCACGAGGAGCTGGCGCACCATCTGCACGGGCGGTGCACGGCACGCACCAGCGAGCGAGCGCTTCCGATCCCGTCAACACGCGAGATACCGGTACGCAAGGGCGGGAAGGACTTCACATGAGCAAGGGTCACGAGTTCGCGAGGCTCTACCTGGATCCGACCGCCTGCGATGGCCACGGCTTCTGCGCCGAGGTCATTCCCGATCTCATCGGTCTCGACGAATGGGACTACCCGGTGTTGCATTCAGGCGGGCTCGTCACCGACGTTCCCGATCATCTGATCAAGGATGCCAAGCGCGCCATCGCGGCGTGTCCGGTGAATGCACTGCGCATGGCGAAGAGGGACTAAGCGTCCGACGTCACTCGAAGATGACGCCCTTCTGCAGGAAGAAGCACCCGTACGGCACGGTGTCGAGCGTGTGCACGACCGCGAATGCCGACTTCGCCCGCTCGTAGAAGTCCAGGCGCGGCACGATCCCGTACTCGAGTTGTCGCCCTTCGCTCTCGCTCGCGAGCTTCAGCATGGCGTCCTGGGTGGGCGTCGTCTTCGACGGATCGTTGTCGACCTCCATTCGCTCAAGCGGGCGATCAACGAATGAGTCAAGGGGGAAGACACTGAGAATTGCCTGCGCTGCACGCAGCACGGTGACCTCACCAAGACGGATCACCGGGCGGCCGCTTGCTACCGCCGGGTAATTACGATCGACGAGCATGAGCACATCACCATGACCCATGTCGTCGAGGATGTGCAGTAGGTCACCACTGAGCAGAGGATCGATTCCCTTGAGCATGTGCCGACCCTATAGTCGCCGCGTGCCTTCTACCTCGAGTTCTGAACTTGCCCTCGATGCCCGCATCAGTGCAGTGCGCATGGTCTCCGGCGCCGGTGCCTCGCATATTGGATCCGCGCTCTCGGTCATCGACATCGTCTCGGTGCTGTACAGCCGCGTCGCGAATGTCGGGCCCGATCGAGCCAGCGATCCGGACCGCGACATCATCCTGATCTCCAAGGGCCACTCGGCCTCGGGCATCTACGCGGTACTCGGCAACGCCGGGTACTTCCCGCTCGAATGGCTCGATCGCTACTGCGTCGATGGAGCACCGCTCGGCGGCCATGTCACCGCACACGGCATCCCGGGTGTCGAGTTCTCCACCGGTGCGCTCGGCCATGCACTTCCCTACGGCGCCGGCATCGCGATCGCGTCGAAGCGCGATGGCAATGCGCGTCGCGTCTTCGTCGTGCTCTCCGATGGCGAATGCCAGGAGGGCAGCAACTGGGAGGCAGCCATGCTCGCCGCGCAGCATCGCCTGGGCAATCTCACCGCGATCATCGACCGCAATCGCCTGCAGATCCTCGCCAACACCGAAGAGATTTCCTCCCTCGAGCCGTTCGCCGACAAGTGGGTCGCATTTGGCTGGGAGGTCGTCGAGGTCGATGGACACGATCACGATGCACTCGAAGCAGCCATCGGCGGTGAGCACGATCGCCCCCGAGTCGTCATCGCGAACACCACCAAGGGAAAGGGCGTCGACTTCATGGAGAACTCGGTGCCCTGGCATACCAATACTCCCAATGCTGAGCAGGCCGCTGATGCGATCGCCCAGCTCGAGGCACTCCGCGAGGCGGTCACCCGATGAGAGACGCATTCATGGCCGCGCTCACCGAGCAGGCGCAGCAGGATTCACGAGTCAACCTGATCATCGCCGACATCGGCTTCAAGGTCGTTGACGACTTTGTCGCAAAGATGCCTGATCAGTTCCTCAATGTCGGTATCGCCGAGCAGACCATGATCGGCGTCGCCGCCGGCATGGCGTCGCTGGGAAAGCGCCCCATCGCGTACTCCCTCGGTAACTTCCCGACCATTCGCTGCCTCGAGCAGATTCGCAATGACCTCTGCTACCACGATCTCGATGTCACCGTCGTGAGCGTCGGCGCGGGCCTGGCCTACGGAACCCTGGGCTACACCCATCATGCCGTTGAGGACATCGCGCTCATGCGCGCACTGCCCAATATGAAGGTGTACTCCCCCGCGGATGCCCTCGAATGCCGGGCGGTCGTCGAGCTCCTGCCCACGACTCCTGGCCCGAAGTACATCCGACTCGGCAAGAACAAGGAGCCGCGCATTCACGAGGTGCAGCCCGATCTCTCGACAGGCGCGCCCGTGCTGGTGCGAGACGGAAGCGACGTCACGCTGATCGTCGTCGGCCCGATCGTCACCCAGGCCATCGAGGCCGCTGATGCACTCGCGAAGCAGGGCGTGAGCGTTCGCCTGCTCACCTGCCCCGTCATCAAGCCCCTCAACATCGCCGCCATTCGCGACGCAGCGGCGGGCACGGTCGGCATCGTCACCCTCGAGGAGCACACACTGATGGGCGGCTTCGGTAGCGCGGTTCTGGAGGCGCTCGCCGTGAATGGCTGGCGCATCCCGGTGCTCCCGCTCGCTCTCAACGATGCCGCGGCTGCAACCGTCGGTGGCCAGGAGTACCTGCGCGAGCACAACGGGCTCGCGACCGACAGTGTCATCGCGCGAATCGCTGACTTCACTGCCTCTGTCTGACACGATGCGGCCATGCCGCAGCGCACCGTTGTCATCAACGCAGATCTCGGTCCTCTCCGCGCGGGAATCTCGGCCTTCTCTATCGAGGATGGTGTCTTTACTGCCGTCGTGGACCAGGCCGATGCCACGCAGATCACAGGTGGCGGCGCAACCGTCATCGATGCCGCTTGCCGCACCGTCCTTCCCGGTATCGATGACTCGCATCTGCATGGGTACGAGTACGGGCGTTCGCTGACCGCATGCGACCTGCGCGGCGTGCGCACGCCGGAAGAACTCATCGCACGACTGCGAACCGCGTCACCTGAGGCGAACGGCTGGCTGCGCGGAATCGGGTGGGACGACACCACGCTCACGGGCACTGGCCCGGGTAACTACCCGTGCGCTGCTGATCTCGATGCGGCATTCCCCGACATTCCCGTCATCATCGGTGATGCCACCGGCCACCAGGCCCTGAGTAATTCGGCCGCCCTGCGTCTTGCCGGAGTGGGCGTGGGCACGCAGGATCCCTCCGGTGGCTCATTCGTGCGCTACCCGGACGGCTCACCGACCGGCCTGCTGTATGAAGCAGCGGTCGGCGTGATTAATGACGCGATTCCGGCGCTCAGCATCGAGGAGCAGAAGCGGGCAATTCTCACCGCTCAGAACGAGATGCTCCGTCAGGGCGTCACCGCCTTCACGGATCCCGGCCTCGGCCCGGGTGCACGCACGCTCATGGATGGCACGGGTGATCTCGGTGCGGTCGAGGCCTACCGGCAGCTCAATGCTGCAGGTGAGTTGATCGTCCGCGCGAATCTCATGCTGCTCTACGGCGGACTCGGCGGAACGACGGCACAGGCCGTGGCCGAGGGCCTCGATGCCTGGGGCGC
>JAHEIZ010000031.1 GCA_024639145.1 Actinomycetes bacterium
AGGGAGACGAAGGCACCGAAGGCTGCCGTCTTGACGACGGTTCCCAGGAAGCGCTCGCCCACCTCGGGCATAGTCGGGTTGGCGATCTGGTTGATCGCGGTACGGGCAGCCTCGGCCGAGGGGCCATCAGTTGCGCCGATGTAGACGGTGCCGTCATCTTCGATCGAGATGTCAGCTCCGGTGTCTTCCTGGATCTGGTTGATGATCTTGCCCTTGGGGCCGATGACCTCACCGATCTTGTCGACGGGGATCTTCACCGCGATGACGCGAGGCGCCGTTGCCGCCATCTCATCGGGCACGTCGATGGCCTCGTTCATGACCTCGAGGATCGTGAAGCGGGCATCGCGTGCCTGCTGCAGTGCGCCGGCCAGGACCGAGGCAGGAATGCCATCGAGCTTGGTGTCGAGCTGCAGTGCGGTGACGAACTGCTTGGTGCCTGCGACCTTGAAGTCCATGTCACCGAAGGCATCCTCGGCTCCGAGGATGTCGGTCAGTGCGACGTACTCGGTCTTGCCGTCGACCTCGCCCGAGATCAGGCCCATGGCGATACCTGCCACGGGTGCGCGCAGCGGCACACCGGCGTTGAGCAGCGACATGGTCGATGCGCAGACAGAGCCCATCGAGGTCGAGCCGTTGGAGCCGAGAGCCTCGGACACCTGGCGGATGGCGTACGGGAACTCCTCGCGCGAGGGCAGCACCGGAAGCAGTGCGCGCTCGGCGAGTGCTCCGTGGCCGATCTCGCGACGCTTGGGCGAGCCCACGCGGCCGGTCTCACCGGTCGAGTACGGCGGGAAGTTGTAGTTGTGCATGTAGCGCTTGCGGTTATCGGGGTTCAGCGTGTCGAGCTGCTGCTCCATCTTGAGCATGTTCAGCGTGGTGACGCCCAGGATCTGGGTCTCGCCGCGCTCGAACAGTGCCGAGCCGTGAACGCGCGGGATGACATCGACCTCTGCGGAGAGGGTACGGATGTCGGTGAGGCCACGGCCGTCGATGCGCACCTTGTCGCGCAGGACGCGATCGCGGACGCACTTCTTGGTGACGGACTTCAGTGCGGCACCGAGCTCCTTCTCGCGGCCCTCGAACTGCGAGGAGAGCTCGGCGATGACGGTGACCTTGATGTCGTCGAGGGTGGCCTCGCGCTCGGCCTTGCTGACGATGGTCAGGGCCTTGCTGACATCGGCGAATGCGAGGCGCTCAACGGCGTCGTAGGCATCTGCCTGGTACTCGAGGAAGATCGGGAATTCACCGGTCGGCTTGGCAGCCTTCGACGCGAGCTCGATCTGTGCCTCGCACAGCGCCTTGATGAACGGCTTGGAAGCCTCGAGGCCCTGGGCAACAACCTCTTCGGTCGGTGCGGTGGCTCCACCGGCGACGAGCTCGATGGTGCGCAGAGTTGCCTCGGCCTCGACCATCATGATTGCCACGTCATCGCCTGCGATGCGGCCGGCGACGACCATGTCGAACACGGCCTCTTCGAGCTGCTCGTGGGTCGGGAAAGCCACCCACTGGCCGCCGATGAGGGCAACGCGGACGCCGCCGATCGGGCCACTGAACGGCAGGCCGGCCAGTTGGGTCGATGCTGAGGCCGCGTTGATGGCGACAACGTCGTAGAGGTCGCGCGGGTTGAGCGACATGACGGTGATGACGACCTGGACCTCGTTGCGCAGGCCCTTGACGAAGGTCGGACGCAGCGGGCGGTCGATGAGACGGCAGGTGAGGATGGCATCTTCGGTCGGGCGACCCTCGCGGCGGAAGAACGAGCCGGGGATGCGGCCGACGGAGTACATGCGCTCCTCGACGTCAACCGTCAGCGGGAAGAAATCGAACTGGTCCTTGGGGTTCTTGGACGCAGTGGTGGCCGAGAGCAGCATGGTCTCGTCGTCGAGATACACGGCGACGGAGCCTGCAGCCTGGCGTGCCAGGCGACCGGTCTCGAAACGGATGGTGCGGGTGCCGTACGACCCATTGTCGATAACGGCTTCGGTGATCTGGGGACCCTCCACGGGTGCCTCCTGTTCTGTTTGACAGGGGCGCACACGTCTTGCGGCCGGTGGCGGTCATCGATCGAGGCCCACGGGCATCAAGCCCGGAGGTCACTACCGAGGACCGAACTACTGGCGCGCGCTGTCGCGGCGCCCCGGATTATCGAGTGGTTCTTTTCTTCGGATGAAGTTGTGAAGCTGAAGCCGGTGGAACGGCCTCAGGAGAAGGATTCAGGAGTCAGCGCCCTTGCGGGCGCCGACTCGCCGAACACTTAGCGACGAATGCCCAGCTTCTCGATGATCGTGCGGTAGCGGGCGATGTCGGTCTTGACCAAGTACTGGAGCAGACGACGGCGCTGTCCGACGAGGATCAGCAGGCCACGACGGCTGTGGTGGTCGTGCTTGTGAGCCTTGAGGTGCTCGGTGAGATCCTGGATGCGCTTGGTCAGCATCGCGATCTGGACCTCGGGTGAGCCGGTGTCGCCCGGCTTGGTGCCGTACTCGGCGACGATCTGGGCCTTGACTGCGGAATCGAGAGGCATTGCTTTCCCTTCGGGCGCGCTGCGCGAGGCAGCACATTCGGTGTTCGACACGTATCGCAAAGCGCCCGCTTCACGACCGTCTGGAGTCTTGAGGCTATCAGGCAGGGATCAGGGGACGAAATCGTTAGGGATAAGGGGCATATCGGACTCCCCCGATCAGCGATCTCACTTCTCGGCGGCGAGATCCTCGGCCTGGATCTCCAGATCCTCCACCACGATGTCGTCGGGGCCGGGGCGAAGCCGGGCCGAGACGATCAGGTAGATCAATGCGCCCAGGCCCACGAGGATCGATGTCCAGTCATTGAGGCGCAGGCCCAGGAAGTGGTGCGCATCATCGATGCGCAGGCTCTCAATCCAGAACCGACCGATGCAGTACAGCAGGACGTAGAGGGCGAAGACCCGGCCGTGACCCATCCGGAATCGCTTATCGGCCCAGACGAGCACGAGCACCATGGCCAGCAACCACAGCGACTCGTAGAGGAAGGTCGGCTGGAAGGTGGCGTACTGCTCGTAGCCGACCGGCCGGTGTGCCGGATCGATCTCCAGGGCCCAGGGCGCCGTGGTGGGCTTGCCGAAGAGCTCTTGGTTGAAGTAATTACCCCAGCGGCCGATGGCCTGGGCCAAGGCGATGGCGGGTGCGATCGCATCGGCGACCGGTGGCAGCGCAACACCGGCGCGACGGGCACCGATCCAGGCGCCGAGTGCCCCCAGCGCCACCGCTCCCCAGATACCCAGGCCGCCGTCCCAGATGCGGAAGGCCGCGATCAGGCCCTTGCCGTTCGGCCCGAAGTACAACTGGTTGTCGGTGATCACGTGATAGAGCCGACCGCCGATGATGCCGAACGGCACTGCCCAGATCGCGATATCAGTGATCGCACCGGGGCGACCACCGCGCGCGACATAGCGCTTGCCGCCGTACCAGACGGCAATGACGATGCCGGCGACGATCAGCAGTGCGTAGGCGCGCACCGGTATCGGGCCGAGATTCCAGACACCCTGGGCGGGGCTGGGAATGAACGCGAGAACCTCAGATGACGTCATCGGTAATCCTCACGCTCAGTGGTTGTCGCGACTACTTGGTCGCGTCAGCCACTGCCTGCTCGAGCTTGGCCTGATCGGCGACGATCGACGGATCGATCTCGGTGCCGTTGATCTTGACCAGCGGAGTTCCCGGGATGTTGGCGTCGTAGAACACCTGAGTGGAGTTCAGGGCCCAGGGCTTGTAGGTGCCGGCCGCCAGGCAGCTATTGAACGTATCGAGTTCCGCGCCGGTGATACCCGAGGCAACGGCGAAGGCCTGAAGCTGGGCATCGGTGAAGCCGTCGCCTTCATTGGCCGGCGGGTTCGAGTACACGGCGTTGTGGAATTCCTGGGTCTTGCCCGCGTCGATCGCGCAGCCCCATGCGGCAGCGGCGCGCACCGACGAGTCGTTCTGCAGGTTGCGGTCGAGGAAGGTCGTGGGGCGCCAGATCAACTGCACCTTGCCGTCAGCGGCGAGCTTCTCGATACCCGTGCCATTGGCCTTCTCGAGTGCCTGGCATGCAGGGCACTGGAAGTCCTCCCAGATCTCGAGCACCGGCACCGCGGTGTCCTGGGGATTGAGCGAGACACCGTAGGCGAACTTGTTGTCCTTGGTGAACGCGCCGGCGGGCAACGGGGCGTTCGGATCTGCCGAGGCGCTGGAGCCACCACCGGAGGAGTCACTCGAGGAGTTCTTGGCTATCACCGCGATTCCGATGATGCCCAGGACGACAACCACGACGACCACGGCACCGATGATGCGGGTCATGCGCTCGCGCTTCTTCTCGCCGGCATTCGCCGCATTGCGCGCAGCCTCGGCCTTGGCGCGGCGGTCGCTGTTCTTGTCAGCCATGGTCATCCCTCGGTTGTCGTGTTCTGGGTATCACCGTAAACGACGGGCACTCAGGCGGCGTCGTCGGAGGCGGGCATGTCGGAGGAGGTGACATCAAGGCCGAAGCGCGTACGCGGCCAGGCCACGAGCCAGACACCCATGCCGGTGAAGAGAAGATCGCGAAGGATCTCGGAGGTGTAGCGCCAGTTGCGCCCCTCGCCGGTGATATCGCCGCCGCCGCCGAAGCAGCCGCAGTCGATGTTGTATCCGCGGATCCAGACGCTGGCGATGCCGATGACGAAGGCCGTCATTAGGCAGGCGGTCAAGAAAGCGGCCCAGCGGACGAAGAGCCCCATCAGCAGGAGCAGGCCGAGGACGACCTCGGAGATCGGCATCGCCCAGCCGAGGATGTCGGGGATATTGCCGCCGAAGATCCGATAGGCGACGATCGCATCGCGGGCACCGCCGGGCTCGAAGAGCTTGACCGCACCTGCGTAGATGAGCACGCCGGCGAGCACCAGGCGGAAGACCAGGCCCACCCAGGGATTGCCGAGCACCTTCCTCATGATCGGACTCCTTCGGCAAGTTCGCGAGTCAGTGCATCGATCGCGATGCATGCATCATCGATCGTGGCCGCGTCGAGCACGCGCTTGACGAAGGCTGATCCCACGATAACTCCGTCGGCGTAAGAAGCGACTGTGGCTGCCTGCTCCCCCGTCGAGACGCCGACACCCACGCAGATCGGCAGGTCGGTGGCCGGACGCGTGCGTGCGACGAGCTCACCTGCGGCAGAACCCAGGGTGGTACGAGCACCGGTGACGCCCATGGTCGATGCCGCGTAGACGAAGCCCGAGGTCGACTCGACGACCTTGGCGATTCGCGCATCAGTCGATGACGGAGCGACGAGGAAGATGCGCTCGATGCCGTGGGCATCGGTGGCCGCGATCCAGTCGCCTGCCTCCTCCGGCGTGAGATCAGGAGTGATCACGCCGAGCCCGCCCGCTGCCTCGAGGCGCGTGGCGAAGCGTTCGACTCCGTACCGCTCAATCGGATTCCAGTACGACATGACCACGGCAGTGGCACCTGCGGCCACCACCTGCTCAACGACCTCGAGCACGGTCTCGGGGGTCGTGCCCGCGTGCAGGGCAATATCCACGGCCTCCTGGATGGCCGGGCCGTCCATGAGCGGGTCGGAGTACGGCAGACCGACCTCGATGATGTCGCAGCCGCTGGCGACCATCTGATTGATGAGGCGGACGCTGTCAGCGGCGGTCGGGAACCCGGCGGGCAGGTAGCCGATCAGGGCAGCACGGTTCTCGGATTTCGCGTGAGCGAAGGCAGCGGCCAGTGAGGCGTGACGGGTCATCGTCCCTCCGACACTTCGACGCCGGCACCAAGATCCATGCCGAACCAACGGGCGGCCGTGGCGACATCCTTGTCACCTCGTCCGGAGAGATTGACGATGATCAGCGCATCGGGACCCATCGTCTTGCCCAGGCGCATGGCGCCGGCGAGGCCGTGCGCGGTCTCGATCGCGGGAATGATGCCCTCTGTTCGGCACAGTACGGCGAAGGCATCCATGGCCTCCGTGTCAGTGACGGGCTCGTAGACAGCGCGACCGGTGTCGTGCAGCCACGCATGCTCGGGGCCGACACCCGGGTAGTCAAGACCGGCACTGATCGAGTGCGATTCGATGGTCTGGCCCCATTCGTCCTGCATCACGTAAGTGCGCGCACCATGCAGCACGCCCGGCGAGCCCTGCGCGAAGCGGGCCGCGTGCTTGCCCGTCTCGACACCCTGACCGCCGGCCTCGTAGCCGCGCAACTGCACCGATTCGTCGTCGATGAAACCACTGAACAGGCCCATGGCATTCGAGCCGCCGCCGACGCATGCTGCGACAGCATCGGGCAGACGGCCTTCCGCCGCCAGGATCTGCTCGCGTGCCTCGCGACCGATCACGGAGTGGAAGTAGCGCACCATCTCGGGGAACGGAGCCGGGCCGGTGACCGTGCCCAGGCAGTAGTGCGTGTGCTCGACCGAGCTCACCCAGTCGCGCATGGCCTCGTTGATGGCGTCCTTCAACGTGCGAGAGCCGATGGTGACGGGCACGACCTCGGCGCCGAGCAGGCGCATGCGCGCGACGTTGAGCGCCTGACGCTTGGTATCGGATTCGCCCATGTACACGGTGCACTCAAGGCCCATCAGCGCCGCGGCCGTCGCGGTGGCGACACCGTGCTGGCCGGCGCCGGTCTCGGCGATCATGCGGGTCTTGCCCATGCGCTTGGTCAGCAGCGCCTGGCCGAGCACGTTGTTGATCTTGTGCGAGCCGGTGTGGTTGAGATCCTCACGCTTGAGGTACACGGTCGCACCGCCACATTCAGCACCGAAGCGGCGTGCGAGGGTGAGAGGGTTCGGGCGACCGGTGTAGTCATGCTCAAGGCCGGCGAGCTCGGCGCGAAACGACTCATCGATGATGGCGGCGCGGAAGGCCGCATCGAGCTGATCGAGTGCGGCGGTGAGCGCTTCGGGAACGAAACGCCCGCCGTACGGGCCGAAGTGCCCGGCTGAATCAGTGACGGTCATGCGGGCTCCCCTGCCGTGATGAGTGCTGCGACCGCTTCGCGCGGATTGCCGTCCTTGACCAGGCTCTCTCCGACCAGAACCGCGTCAGCGCCCAGGGATGCGTAGTAACGCACGTCATCGCCATCACGCACGCCCGACTCCGCCACCTTCACGCACGTGTCGGGAATGAGCGGTGCGAGACGCTCGAAGGTTCCGCGATCGACCTCGAGCGTCTTGAGGTTGCGCGCATTGACGCCGATGATCGTGGCGCCCGCGGCGACCGCACGGTGCGTCTCCTCCTCGTCATGTACCTCGACGAGAACGCTCAGTCCGAGCGACTCGGCGAGCGCGAGCATCGAGACAAGCTCCTCCTGCGAGAGAGCAGCGACGATGAGCAGGATGAGATCGGCGCCGTGGGCCTTCGCCTCGAAGATCTGGTACTCGCTGATCATGAAGTCCTTGCGCAGGACGGCTATGCCCACTCGGGCGCGCACGGCATCGAGATCGGCGAGGCTGCCGTTGAAGCGTCGCTCCTCGGTGAGCACGCTTATAACCGAGGCCCCACCTGCCTCGTAGTCGGCGGCCAGGGCCGCCGGGTCGGCGATGGGTGCGAGATCACCCTTGCTCGGACTGGTGCGCTTGACCTCGGCAATGACACTCATGCCTGGGCGGCGCAAGATCGCGGCCACATCGCGAGCGGGGGCCGCCACGGCGGCACGGGCGATCATGTCGTCGAGGGTGAGCTGCTGCTCACGCTGCGCGACATCTAGGCGCACCCCGGCGCAGATGTCGTCGAGAACTGTCACGGGTCAAGGGTATCTGTCGTCAGTGGGAGCGCCTGTCGGCGGTTCGATCAGGCCGCGGAGCCGAGATACGGCACGAAATTGCGGATGACTCCGAAGACGAGGATGGCCACGAGAGCGATGATCATGGCGCGATTGCGCAGGCGCAGAGTGCGCAGGCTCACAGCCGGCGTGACACCTCGCCAGGCGCGCATAAGCCAGCGCACCCACAGCACGATGACGAACGGCACCGCGAGCAGAAGCAGGATGTTGTGATCGGCTGCTCCCGCGATATCGCCATGCGCGAGCGAATGCAGGCCGCGCATGCAGCCACAACCGGGGCAATCGATGCCGAGGAATGCCTTCGTCGGGCACAGCGGGTAATGACCGGGTTCATTGGGATCGACGGCGAACAGATAGCCCAAGGCACCGACAGTTGCGGCCGCAGCCAGCACGGGAGGCAGCAGGCGACGTCCGCGCGAGCGGGTGTCGATCCGCTCGGCCATCGCGACCTCGCGCTCATCCACCTCAGTGCTCATCAGGCCAGACTACGTCGCCGCTGGCAGACGCACCGTGAATCGGGCGCCTCCCTCGGGCGCGGCTCCGGCTTCCGCCGAACCGCCGAGGCCATCGGCCAGCCTGCCCACAAGCGCCAGGCCCAAGCCGGTTCCTACCGGTCGCACTCCGCGATACCGCTCATGCAGGACGCCTGGCTCGAAGGCCACGCTGACATCGTCGTCGGTCAGCCCCGGGCCGCTGTCGCGCACCTCGAGGATCGCCTCGTCACCCTGTGCTCGCACTGCCAGCACGATCACCGAACCTGCGGGAGAGACTCGAAGCGCATTCTCGGCGAGATTGTCGAGAATCTGGCGAGCTCGCATCGGGTCGGTCGTGATGATCAATGGTGACTCAGGACGCTCGACACGCAGCTCGACGTCATGCCGGGCAGCACGATCGGCCCACACGAGAGCGGCATCACCGACGAGCTCGTCGAGATCGGTCTCGACGGGATTGACCCGGAAGTCGACGGCGCCCAGGCGTGCGAGGTCGAGAAGGTCAGTGACGAGTCGATCGAGTCGTTCCGCCTCTGCGACCACGGTTTGCGCGGTGCGCTCGACATCATCGGCCGGAACGACGCCGTCGGCCATTGCCTCCGCGTATCCCTTGACTGCGGTCAGCGGAGTACGCAGTTCATGCGAGACCGAGAGGAGGAAATCACGCTGACGTCCCTCCGAGACCGAGAGTGCCTTGCTGAGTCGATTGAGTGACACCGCGATGTCGGCGATCTCCTGGGGGCCCTCGGGCTCAAGGCGCACATCGCGCGAGCCCTGCGCCATCTCATTCGCCGCGTCGCGTGCAGCACGCAGGGGCCTGGTGAGCCGACGGGCCGCGATGTAGCCGATCGGGATCGCGATGAGCAGACCGAGGATCAATGCGATGACGACTCGACGGATCACATCGATCGCCGTGACGCCGACTACGGCCACCGGCTGCTCGAGCACCAGCGCCATGTTCATGCCGATAGGCCGGGCCTCAACGAGCACCTCGCTGCCGTTCGCCCGACCTTCGGTGGTGACGGGTGAGCCCGCGAGCACGCGGTCCACTTGCGCCGGCGTGAGGCCTGGCACATCGACGCCGGACATCATCACGATGTAGCCGGTGACATCCTCGGCCTGCAATGTCTCGGCCAGCGGGCGGGGCAGCGGCTCGTTGTGACCGGCCTGAAAGGAATCACGCTCGAGTGCGGAGACCGTGAGATCAGCCAGGCGGGCCAAGGAGCCGTGTGCCTGCGTCAGTGCCGTCGAGCGTACGAGCGGATACGAGATCAGGCCCGCGATCACGATCGCCAGCGCGGCGATGGCACTGGTCATCAGCACCGTGCGAGTAACGATGCTCTGACGCCCCGCAACGGCCGATGTGCTCACGGACGAGCCCACTTCACAGTTCCGCGGAGTAGCCGACGCCTCGCACCGTGCGAATGGGGCTGTGGTCGCCGAGCTTTCCACGCACCTGCGCGACGTGCACGTCGACTGTGCGAGTACCCACGACGGCCGCGTATCCCCAGACCTCGGCGAGCAGTTGCTCGCGGCT
>JAHEIZ010000012.1 GCA_024639145.1 Actinomycetes bacterium
CTCCTCGAGATCGAGGTGACCGAGCAGATAGCCATTGATGATGGGCGCGTGCATCGGCTCGAGCTCGATGCCGAACTCAGGATGGCTGGTGAACTGCTTTGCGAGCTCGGTGAAGAGCCGGGAGATTCCACCGTACTCCTGGATGGCAAAGATCTGCTCATCGAAGGCTACGCGCACCTGTCGATTCTATGCCTGGCTCGGCGCGGCCCTGCGCATACAATCGCCCCACAGCGACTCCATAGTGAAGGTCTCCATGCAGCCGATCGGCACCATCGAACGCGTTCTAGTGTATCCGCGCAGCGGGTATAGCAATCGCCTTCAGGCGATGGCGAGTTCAGCGATCCTTGCCAAGAGACTCGGGGCCGATTTCCGAGTGTGCTGGGAGACCGAGGATGTCGTTCCCGATGGTCCTGAGATGACCTTCGATTCTGGCTACTGCGCTGCCGTGATGGTCACTCCCGAACGCTGTCGTAGCGAGTGGGGCATCGTGCGCGAAGACCTGCCTCGATATTTCCACTCTCTTCCCGAACAGGGACTCATCGTCCTAGCCGGTCATGATCGTGGTGAGCAGGCGTTCATGCCCGAGTTGCGTGCCGCCCTTGGCGCCGCGATCCCTTCGACCACACTCGTGATCATCGCGGGCGGCCAGTTCTTCCTTGACTCCGATGCTTCGCCCTCAGTCGACTGGCAGTCTGGCTTCCGCCGAGAGCGCCATGAGTACTACTCGCATACGCCACTAAACCCCGGGATCGAGAGTGCAGCACGTACCGAGCTTGCTTCACGGGGCCCATTCATCGGATTGCACCTTCGCTACACCGACCGCGCACACCAGACTCCCTTCGATGGCGAGATTCGTGATGCTCTAAAGGCCACGTCGGGCGAGTCCGGCCTCGTTGATGTCTTCGTTGCCACTGACAATCGGGCAACGCGGGAGAAATGGTCGGCCGAAATTCTCGACCTGGGAATGCACCCCTGGAGCGTGGATCACGGCTCGTGGGATCGCTCCGTGTCCGGAAGCGGGCATGCGGCATTGGTCGACTGGCGAATTCTTACTCGTGCAGAGCGACTGGTGTATTTCGCAGAATCCACCTTCGCGGAAGAAGCGGCTGTCGCATCTGACGGATATACCTTGAGCACACCTCTGGCGGCTAACGCCATTCGATCCACATTGATGCGCGCACAGGGGCTCGCGCGCAATGTGGTGAGTTACCCGAGCCGGCGCGGGTGGTTCAGCCACTCCTAGTGAGTGAAACCGTCCTGGATCGATTGCCCTGTCATGCCTACGGAACCCCCCATACCTGCCGCACAAAGCGGATATACGTTCCAGCACTGATCTGACTCGGTAGGCACCTGGATTACGAGGCCGGTGGACATCGTGGTCGGAACTGTGGGAGGCATCGGAATTGGAGTCACCGCGTAGCCCACATTGACCGGGCCTAGCTTGAACTCACGGGCTTCAGTGATCGAGGGGGTATCGAGACGCGCGATCGAGCAGTAGGCAATGAGCAGAACCAGAACGGCGGAGCCGAGAACGCTCACCAGGTCGAAGGGTCGAACACCCAGGATGCGCTTTCGATTCCTGGCTAGAGAGTGAAGTGCCCAGCCGATCGGAATGAGTGCGACGCTGAAGAGCGAACCCCAGATGAAGCGGTACGAGGGAGGTGAAGCCAGCCACCATGCGGCAACGCTGATGACTGAGGGGGTGAGCGCGACGAGCAAGAGTCTCGGTGATGCTCCGCTAGTCCTTCGGGCGACAACGCACAGGATGAGAGCCACGAGAAGCAGGCCCATCATGAAGTAGGTCTCCCACTGGGTGAGCGCATTCGCGCACCAGGCGGGGATCCAGCCCCAGCCCTTCGCCGCCTCCCATAGATTCCCGGGGTCGCGCGCAGCCCCGAGAGTCGCCGTGCGCAGATCAACCGGGTCAGCGGCCAGCCACGGAACATCAAAGTGATGAATGGACAACGGGTATTCGAGCCAGCCACTGAGTCGATAGTCGCGCACGGACTGCACTCCTAGGAGCGCAATACTCAGCACGACTCCCCACGCCCAGGCACTTGTTCTCCTTCGACTTTCGCGCCGCCGTGCCCAAACCGCACGCACGACCAGCACTGCGACCACGGCGCCGAGGAAGAACACCATGGTCGGGCGCATCGACACGATGATTACCGACACGATGATCGCAACCAGCGCATCACGCTGGCCGCCGTCGCGGCGCTGGATCGCATCAGCGAGATAGGCAACGGCCACCAGGGTCAAGATCATGACCGCCGAGTCCGAGGTTGGGCTGATGACCCAGTAATCCGACAGAGCAATGAGAGGAACCCACGATGCGAGAACACCCACCAGCAGGATGTAGGTGCCCACCGACTTTCGACGTTGAAGAAGTCGCATGACGAGATCTGTCGCCATCATTGCCATCAGCAGGCCATTGATCAGCCGATAGCCCACGCCATCCCACGGGCCATTTCCGAGTGCTGCGGCAAGCGGGAAGATGCTGTTGTTGTAGCCGATCGGATTCATCAGGTTCGCGATGCCTGGAATCGTGGCGAAATCGCCCGAGTACTTCACCGCACCTAGGTGATACAACCCAGTGTCGTAATTCGTGACCGGGCCGAGGGCCGCAATCGCCATGTAGATCATTCCGAGCGCAAGCACCACGATCAGAATTCGCGTGGCGATAGTGGTCGAACGTCGGGATTTGGTCTTGGTACTCAAGCTCAGCCGCGAGGCAGCGAATAGACCGCCGATTGCAAAGATTGCGATTACTGCGATGAGGCTCACCGCAGCGGCGCTGCTGCGAAGGGGTGTCAGCAAGTTGGTGACGAGCACGCTGATCGTCATGATCAGCAGGCCCCACCACATGCTCACCCGCCAGGTGACGAGTGACCTGGCGGGATTCGACAGAAGTGCAGGGGCTCGACCCACCAGCATGAGCGCGGCGATGACCACCGCCCATGTCACCAAGGCGGCAACCGCGCCCACGGCGATCTGCCAGGTCATGCTCGGTGACTAGCCCAGCACCGAGGTACGGAAGTACTCGATCGTGCGGGTGAGCCCCTCCACGAGCGGAATCGTCGGCGCCCAGCCCAAGGTGCTCTTCGCCCGCGTGATGTCGGGCTGGCGACGAACCGGGTCGTCTACCGGAAGTGGCAGGTAGTCAATTCCGGGGTTGACTCCCGTGTGCTCGATCACGAGATCGGCCAGCTCGGCGATCGTGAACTCACCCGGATTGCCGAGGTTGATGGGCCCGGTGACCGTGTCGTCGCTGTTCATCATCGCGATGAGGCCGTCAATGAGGTCATCGACGTAGCAGAAGGAACGAGTCTGCTGTCCCTCGCCGTAGACGGTAAGCGGCTTGTTCGTCAGAGCACTCATGATGAAGTTCGAGACCACGCGGCCATCCTGGGGATGCATGCGCGGGCCATAGGTGTTGAACAGGCGCACGACCTTGATTCGAAGGTCATGCTGGCGGTGGTAGTCGAAGAAGAGCGTCTCCGCAGCGCGCTTGCCCTCGTCGTAGCAGGCACGCGGGCCAATGGGGTTCACGTTGCCCCAGTAATCCTCAGTTTGCGGATGAATGAGGGGATCGCCGTAGATTTCGGAAGTGGACGTGAGCAGGATCTTCGCGCCAGTGCGCTTGGCAAGGCCGAGCATGTTGATCGAGCCGTGCACTGCAGTCTTCGTAGTCTGCACGGGATCACGCTGGTAATGGATCGGGCTGGCCGGGCATGCGAGGTGATAGATCTCGTCGACCTCGACATACAGCGGAAAGGTCACGTCGTGGCGAGTGAGCTCAAAACGCGGATTGCCCATCAGGTGAGCGATGTTGTCCTTGCTCGAGGAATAGAAGTTGTCGACGCAGAGCACCTCGTAGCCGTCATTGAGCAGGCGCTCGCACAAATGTGAGCCCAGGAAACCCGCTCCCCCGGTGACCAAAGCACGACCCTTGGCAATACTCATGATGCTCTCCCTTGTCGCTGCTTAAGGTACCGCGCGCCCTGAACGGCGAAGCCGATCACCGATACATGAAAGTGATGCTTGCGGGTCCAGGCATCGGCCTTGGTGTCGAGAGTGACCGGCACTGGTGTGGTGGGCAGCGCGATCGGCTCGACGCTGCGAGTCTCAACCTCCTGCTTGGTGTGGGTCGCATCCTCGCCAAAACCGAGGTTGCGCACGAGGTTCACGTTCGAAGTGGCCGTCCAGGATTCAGCGCACATGCTCGCGTACACGAGCTGGCCATCCCAGGTATCTACTTCCTTGCGCGCGAGCAATTCGAAGGTGCTGGCCCAATAGAGGGCGCCCGCAAGCGAGTGACCACTTCGCGCCCACAGGCGCGTTGGCGGCAAGCCCTTGCGCCAGCCCGAGATATCAAGTCGATGCTGTGCCCAGGATCTCCGCCATGTGGCCCAGCCCCAGATATGCGGCACCTGGCTGAATCGGTACGCCTGCTCGGGATGCGACTGAAACTCCGGGGGCACGAAATTGCAACCGGAGATCGCGAAGACTCGATTGTCGTTCTCGTACCGATCAAGAAGCTCCGCGCAGAACGGAAAGAAACTGGGATCGGGGATGATGTCGTCCTCGAGGATGATGCCGCGCTCGACATTGTCGAAGAACCAGCTGATGGCTGTGGACACCCCGAGACCGCAGCCGAGATTGCTCTCCTGGAAGAGGGTCTTGACCTCGCAGGGCCAGTCGATCTCGCGCGCGAGATCGCGGCAGGCCTGCACTCGAACTGCCTCGTCGGGGCGCCCTTCGCGCGGGCCATCAACAGCAAGGAAGATGCGTGAAGGCTTCACCTCTCGAAGGCGCTCGATCAGCGTGCGCAGGTGATCGGGGCGATTAAAGGCAATGAGCAGAACGGCTTCATCACTCATGCGAATCAGGCCGCTGCCGTTCGTCGATCTCCTTGATGCGCTGATCGAGCAGTGCAACCTCTTCGGCAAGCCTGCGAATTCGAGCCTCGTGCCGGCTTAGTTCGTAACTGAGCTGCACGCTTACGAGTACCAGCAGCACGATGGTGACGAAGAAGAGCAGGTTGACCGGTTGGGCGATGCCGAGACGGAAACTGATCCAGTCAAGTACCTGCGGGAAGAGCGCGAAGAAGAGTGCCATACCGGCGAAGAAGAGCCAGAGAACCGCGTACTTCTCCTTCAGCACGCCGCGGCGCAGCAGATCGAGAATGAAGACGAAGGTGATGAGGGCGGTTACAGCCGCGAGGATGTTCGGGGTCATCAGGTCTCGTCTCCCCGGCTCTGATTCGGCTTCTTCAGCACCGTCGCGACAAGCGCGAGGCTGGCTCGACCCAGATAGAGGGCCGACCAGAGCGCATTCTTGCTGGGGCGTCCGATGGCTCGGTAATACATCGTCACCGGAGCTTCATCGATGACAAGCCCATGACGGATCGCAATGGAGAGCGAGCCGACTGTGTCGCCGAGGTACTCGGCCGGGTAGTTCACGGCAAAGAGGTCGATGGCCTTGGGGCCGGCCGACCTGAAGCCCGAGGTCGGATCACTGATCGTCGCCTTGCTCATGCGGCTCAGCGCCTTGGAGAGCAGGACCATTGCCCACCGGCGCGGTCCCCCGACGAAATACATGGAATTCGGGTGGAAGCGAGTGCCCACCACGATGTCAGCGCCATCGAGGCCGACGAGGAGTCGCTCAAGATCTGCCGGATCGTGCTGGCCGTCAGCGTCGACCTGCACCAGGCCCTGGTAGCCCTCGCGCTTGGCATAGAGGAAGGCCGTGCGCATGGCTCCGCCAACGCCCACATTGAAGGGGAGGGAGACAACTGCGGCCCCGGCCGCGGCCGCGACCTCGGCCGTCTTGTCAGTGGATCCGTCATTCACCACCAGGATTCCGGCCTGAGGAAGGTGCTCCGTGACCTTGCCGATGACATCGGCGATCGAGCCTTCCTCATTCCAGGCGGGGATAGCGATGAGCACCCGCGAGGAATCCATGGGTCCACGGTAGTCCACGGGCGATCTATTCCTTCGGTAGCAAGGCCCGCGGCTAGCGGCTGAGCGAATGAGCGACTGCAGCCGTGAATTCACGCCAGGTCGGGATGCTCTCAGGTGCCAGTTCCTGTGCGAGATCCATCGCCGAGACCAAGGCGAAGGCACGTGCCATCTCGTCGGCGGTGGAAGTGGCGAGGCGTCGGGCCCCTCGGCTCTCCATGATCTCGCCGGCTGGCTGGATGCCGTCATAGATCACCGGAGTACCGAGGCGAATCGCCTCGAGAACCGGGATGCCGTAACCCTCGATGCCGATCGAGAGGAACACGTCAGCGCGGTGAAGCTCGTCGTAGACCAGTGCGTCATCGGCGTGGGTGATCCAGGTGACAGGGAGACCCTCGTCGATGGCTGCAGCGATGGTGTCGTTGATCGCCTGGTCGGAGGCCGAGGGCTTGCCGATGAAGACGAGTTCGGCATTTGCGCCTTGCGCGATCGCCTGACGGAAGCCCGCCAGAATTTCCACCGGCTGCTTACGGGCTTCGAGGGTGCCAAGACGCAGGAAACGCACCGGAGCGCCTTCCTCTCGCACCTTTGGCGCGCGGACGGCGATGTGATCGCCGCCGGGGTGGGCAACGATCGTGGTCTTGCGCAGATCGCGACGTAGACGACCGGTGATCTCGTCAGCGGCATAGTCGCTGATGCAGATGACTGAGTCGACTCGGGTGAGGTGACGGAAGTATTCACTGACCCACGAGGCCGTGCCAGGAACGAATCGGTAGTTCGCCGGCTGAGTCATCGGCAGAGCGTCGTAGCCGATCATCGCCGTCGGCATGCAGCGTTCGAAGATCTCCAAACGCTGAAGCACGCTCGGTAGGTAAGACACCTCAGGAAGCAGCCAGCCGTCGTGCACGGCGAGAAGGTCGCCGAGCTGCACGCGCACGGTCACCGTCTCGGCGAGATATGCATTCACCCGATCGCGAAGGTCTGTCTCCGGGTCGCGAGGCGCGAAGGGCAGGGCAAGTAGACCAGTGGCCTCTTCCGGCGTGAGCAGGCCGAAGCCACCCTGGAAGGGCACCACGAACGATGCGGGCACATCTGCTGGCCAGTTCAACGCCAGCTGATGGAGCACACGCTGGATGCCAGTGCCGTAAGGGTCGGTGACGAACTGCTCGATATCGATGCCGAGGGTCATGATGCCTCCCTCAGCAGCGCGAGCATGAGCTCCGCGTATCGACGGGGGGACTTGGCGGCCAGGTACTCACGGCGCATCTGCTCGCGATCCTCCGCCGAGACCGGGCGCGAGAGTCGGTACTCGATCGCCTCAGCCACCATCAACGGGCTGACCTCGTCAGGAAGGCGGTCGATAAATGCCGGGGTATCAACGTCGATCGCCAGGCCGTTGCTGCCCATGCCCGGCGTGCCATAGGCCGCCATGTCGGCCAGTGGGCCGCTTACGCCGAGGAAGGGGCTCACGCGCAACTGAATGCCCAGATCAACACCCAGGATGCAATCGCGGTACTGCTCATCACTGGTGAAGCCAGTGATCTCGAAGTTCTCCATGCCAGCCTCACGCGCCTGACGCGTGAGTTGTTCGGCAACTCCTGGTGTTGCAGCGCCGACGAGATGCAGGTGCACATCATGACCCCACTGCTTGAGCCACGCGCCAGCCTCGACGATGACATCAACGAGCTTGGTGCGGATGTCGACGTAACCGAAAGTTGCGATGTGCTTCGTGCCCGGCTCCCAGCCGAGTCGTGCCCGAGCAACATCGCGCATTCGCTGGGTGACAGTCTCGTCGTCGGGAATTCGGTACGCGGCAAAGGGAAGCAGCCGTGGTGTGACGCCCGTCTGCTCAGCGATGCGTTCTGCCGTGCTCGGCGAATGCATGATCAGCATGCGTGACTGACGGGCGATTTCCCAGAGACCGGCGTTCTGCAGTAGGCGCATGTCATCGAGCTGCTCCTCGAAGCTCGGCGCGAGCACTCGCTGGCGCTGACCGCGCAGCATCAGCTGCTCGACCCCGCCGCGACCCCGCAAAGCCGCGTAGAACTCGATCATGCGCGTGTCATGCGCCACGGCGACAGAGTCCACTGTCTTCATGACCTCGATGAACGGCACATGGAAGTGACTGTTACCAATCACGCTGACGAAGGAATCGTGATCGGCTCCGCTCGCAAGCACGGCATCGATGGTGTCGCTCTTGATGTGCGAATCCACTCGAGCATCGGCGGTCGTGTAGACCGTGAGATCGCACATCTTCACGAGCTCGCGCCCGACGGTCGCACTGAAATCGGCGATGCCTGACTTCTGCGGAGACCACGGCGTCGCGAAGCCGACTGAGAAGGAGCCCGGCGCGATGTAAGCGTGCGAATCCGGGATTCCCACGGAAGTCTTGCCGAGGTGAGCAAGTGCGCTTCGTCCGATGGTTGACTCCAGCGAATCATGCTGGTGAGCGAGAAGCCGCTGCGATTGCTTGGGGAATGCTCGTCTTGTGCCCGCGTACTTGCGAACCGTGCGTGCGAAAGCTTTCAGGTTCTTCGGATCCACAAGGTAGGAACCGCTGCCGATCAACTCACGATGCGCGGGGATATCAGAGGCAACGACATTCGCGCCGGCGGCGACGGCCTCGATCACCGGAAGAGAGAGGCCTTCGTCAAAGCTCGGCACCAACACGACTGAAGCGCTGCGGAGTGCCTCGATCATCTCCTGATCGCTGAGGCGGCCGGCAGTGACAGTCTCGCCCGGACGCATTGCGGCGTGGATGCTCCAGTGATGAACACGGGTCTCCTGGCCGGCCATGCCGATCACGAGCACATCGCGCTCTACGTCAATGCCTGCGGTCGCGACGGCAACAGCCGCGAGCGCTCCGTATGTGTTCTTGCGACCCTCGTCACCGGTCATGATCACGATCGGCCCGTCGGGGGTGCCCGGTCGCGGCTTGCCGGTGGGTCCAACGCTCTCGGGCCAGGCAACGGAGGTGGTTGAAGGGGTGCGGCCAAGCACCTTCGTGAGTTCTGTCTTGACCATGTGCGAGATGCACACGAATTCGTCATAGAGCGAAAGGGCATCAAGCGATGCCGCGTACTCCGCGCGTGCCCCCGCGTGGCGCAAGTACACGCTCGGGTAATGCATCGGAATGAAGTCGAAGACGATCGCGATCTTGTGCGCATCGGTGTGAAGTAGCGGCACGAGCGGGGTCGCTTGCGCTGTCATCGGCGACGGCTGAATCAAAACCGAGTACCTGGGAGCGGTCTTCTCGGTGACCCGGGTGATCTGCTCGCAGCTACCCGCGAGTTCTGCAGGAAGAATCTCCAACGCGTTATCGACGAGCAGCACGAGCTTGTCGTCCCCCAGGGTCGCCCTGGCCCCTTCGAGCGCACTTCTTGCGAAGCGACCGATTCCGCGGGTGCCAAAAGCTGCTGTCTGCAGGCTGCGCGCATCGAAGAGCACCTTCGCGCCCGGAGCGACAGCCGGAACGCTGGGCTTGGCAGCCAGGGCGAGCCGCAGTCTCAATGCTGCAATGACTCGGCCCAGTTCATCGTCATGGTTATCGGTGCGCTTTTCGAGAAGTGCATCAGTGTCGTAAAGCCCGTCGGCGAGCCATGAGCGAATCTCGTTTTGATTCTCGCGAGTGAGGGCGGAGAGCGAGAGGCCTGCCGGAGGAAGTGCTGGCATGTGCTCGGGGGAAATCCAGTCAACAGACTCAGCCGGCGCCTTGCCCAAGTAAGCCGGATCGATCAGCTGCTCGATATTCGCATTGACATGCTTGAGGTGGCGGGATCGAATCACTGATTTCTGAATCGGGCCAGGCATCCTGGTGACAGCAACGCGCGCCTTGTGCTGGGCGATGCGTGCTGCCTTGCCGACCTTGCGCGAGTACTTCCAACTGCGCGAACCCTCGACACTTGCAAGAGCGGTGCGCAGTTCGTGAATCTGCTTCTCGTACTCGACAGTGGGTACCGCGTTCTTGACGTCATTGAGAATGAGCTCGCGCTGCCAAGCGTTCTTCGCGTAGGCCTCAGAGTTCGCGTGCTGGAGCTGTGCATGTGGTTCCTGCACCCAACCGTGCACGCCAATGTCGAGCGCGTTCAAGCCCAAGCTCACCTTGGCGAGCAACTCGGCGTGCTCCTTGGCCACGTACCAGCGATTGATACCGTCAAAAGTGGCAAGAAGATAGTCGTTCGCGAGGAAGACCTGCTCCCATTCGCCATGGCTCGGCTCGCTTGTGCCGGGGTACACGGCCTCGATGCACAGCACCCATGGGCGATGCTTGGCCAGAGAAATTCCCTGGAGCACGATCGACTCGGCACCCTCGACATCGATGGACATGAAGTGAATAGCGTCGAAAGCTTGCGCGTCGAGAATCGAGTCGAGTGAGTCGGTAGCCACCGTGTGACTCAGCACCTCGAAGCCGCGTGCGCGAGCAGCATTGGCTTCCTCGGCGTCGAGGGTTCCGAGACCAGTGCCGGGCACGCGATAGAAGGTGAGCTCACCTGGGCCACTGGCCGCGGCCATCTCGACGACGATGTCATTCGGGCGAAAGCGACGAAGTTCGTGGGCGAGTTGCGGGTCAGCTTCGATCAGCAGCCCCCGCCAACCCAGGTCGTAGAGGCTCGCGGTGATCGAGAGGTGTCGCGGCTCATTCGCGCCGACATCCACGTACGTAAGCCGGCGATCAGCGGCCGACTCCTGAATTCCTTCATGGAAGGCCCGCCAGACACGGATGTCCTCCGCATTCTGGGCGTACGAGACCTTCGGCTGCACGGGATTCAGGGTAGACGGCGAGGGGCTCTGAGAGTCGCCCTGCGCCGGAGTCGGGGAAGTCATCGCGGCGGCCGACTCAGAAATCCAGCCAGAGGAGCTCAGGGTCCTTCAACAGTGCCATGTCGTACTCGACCATGCGCTTGGCCATGGAGTCGAAGTCGACCGTGTGCCGCCAACCCAGCTGGGTGTACGCAGCCTTGCTCTCGCCCACGAGCATGTTGGTGTCGGCCTGTCTAGCGTTGTCGCTCGTACTGACCACGAGATCAGCCCAGTCAGCGATGCCGGCGGCCTGGAAAGCCTTGGTGATGAAATATGAGAGCCGATGCGAGATGCCGGTTGCCAGCAGGTAATCATTCGGCTGATCTGCTTCGAGCATCAGCTTGGCCGCATTCACGTAGTCGGGTGCCCAGCCCCAGTCACGCGCGACTTCGATGTCGCCGAGTTCGAGTACCTGCTGTTTGCCCGCGGCGATCTTCGCGACCGCCATGCTGATCTTGCGCGTGACGAAGTTCGGGCCCCGAAGCGGTGACTCATGGTTGTAGAAGACACCGGAGACGGCAAAGAGTCCGTCGTTCTCGCGGGCCTCGCGCACGAGTGCCATCGCATCGGCCTTCGACTTGGCATACGGGCTCTTGGGCGCGGTCTCCATCGCCTCGGTCTGCGGTGATCGGTCAACGCCCTCGAACACGAGCGCGGAAGATGCCTGGAACATCCGTGCTTGCTTCGGCAGCTTTCTCATCGCGTTCAGGAGAGCCTCGACCGCACCCACATTGATGCGGCGCACCTCCTCCTGGTGATCCCAGGAATCACCCGGCGCAGTGAAGCCGCCAAGGTTGTAGATGAAATCGGGGGTGCTGTCGATCGCGATCTGCGTCAGCGACGTGGAATCTGCCAGATCGCATTCGACGATGCTGATCTCCGGCGCATAACGCACCAAGTGTGCGACATCGGTGCCTGGCTTCACGAGCCCGACAACCTTCACGCCCTCGCGAGTGAGCATGCGAGACAGGATCGTGCCGTCCTGGCCGGATGCGCCCGTGATGAGAGCAGTTGTCATAAGACGTTGCAGTTCCTTAGAACTGGCCTTCCTTTGCACCTTCGAGACGCGCGATATCTGCGTCGACCATGATGCGGGCGAGCTCCGGGGGATGCACCTTTGCCTCCCAGCCGAGCTTGGCCTTGGCCTTGCCGGCGTCGCCGATCAGTTCGTCGACCTCGGTGGGGCGCAGGAACTTGGGATCGAACTTCACGTACTTCTCCCACTCCAGGCCGGCGTGCTCGAAGGCGAGAGTGAGGAAATCCTTGATCGTGTATGCGGTGCCGGTAGCGAGCACGAAGTCATCGGGCTCATCGGCCTGCAGCATGCGCCACATTCCATCGGTGTACTCGGGTGCGTAGCCCCAGTCGCGGATGGAATCGAGATTTCCCATCCACAGTTCACTCTGGTTGCCCTTGACGATATTGGCGACAGCAAGAGTGATCTTGCGAGTCACGAAGGTCTCGCCACGGCGCGGTGACTCATGATTGAAGAGCTGACCGTTGACCGCGAACATGTCGTAGGCCTCGCGGTAATTCTTGGTGATCCAGTAGCTGTAAACCTTTGCGGCGCCGTACGGGCTGCGCGGGTAGAACGGCGTCTCTTCGTTCTGCGGGGGCGGGCTCGCGCCGAACATCTCAGAGGTCGAGGCCTGGTAGAAGCGAATGCTCGTATCGGTGGTGCGGATCGCCTCGAGCAGGTTCAGCGTGCTGACACCTGTTGCCTCGGCGGTGTACAGCGGCTCGTCGAAGCTGACGCGCACGTGCGACTGGGCGGCCAGGTTGTAGACCTCGTGGGGTTGAAGCTCACGAATCAACTGCTGCATACGAGCCGCATCGGTGACATCGCCGTAGTGCAGGTGGAGGTTCTGACCGGGGATGTGCTCGTCGTGGTGCAGGTGATCAATGCGGCCGCGGTTGAAGGAGGAGGAACGGCGCACGAGGCCGTGGACCTCGTAGCCCTTCTCGAGCAGCTGGCCGGCCATGTACGAGCCGTCCTGACCGGTGACACCGGTGATGAAGGCGCGCTTCGTCTCCGCCACTTTTCCTCCAGAATCCGCGATCCACGGCTCTTCGCGCCTGTGGATAACTGCGGGTGAAGCCTATCGCTCCCTCGCCCTACACTCGGGAGCGTGAGCAGCGTCGCGGCAGTGATCCCGGTCTTCCGACCGGATGAGTCAGCCCTACTTGCCCTGCTCGACACCCTGAGCACCGCCGGCATCCCGGTGCTGGTCACCGATGATGCGAGCCCCTGCACCTCCGATCACGTGCTTCGGGCAGTCGCCGATCGCGGATTCTCGGTAGTTCGGCACCCCCGTAATGCCGGAATCGCTCGTGGCCTCAACGAAGGTCTGGCCTTCGCCCGGGAGCACGGGGCTACCTGGCTGCTGACCGTGGATCAGGACTCCTCCCTGCCCGCGGGCTACGGGGAGTCCCTGCTGGCCGCTTCGCCGGCCGAATCGGGCCTCTGGAGTGATCCTTCGGCCCTTCGACCAGGAGTGATCGGAGCCGGTGTGATTGGCGATGCGAGCGGCGATATCGGCTACCCCACTCACTCTGAGCAGGGGTTTTCGGTCACGGAGGAGGTCTTCCAGACCGGTTCGCTGTGGTCGGTGGCCGCTCTGGCGGAGGTCGGCGGCTTCGACGAGCGCCTGGGAATCGACGGGGTCGACTCCGGGGCCTGCCTGGCCCTTCGCAAGGCCGGCTACTCGGTGATTGTGGCCCCCGACGTGCGGCTGGCTCACACCCTTGGCACACAGGCCCGCTCGGTGAGGATCCTGGGCAGGGAGGTCGTGTCGACAGGCCACTCCCCCGAACGCCGGGAATCGATGGTGCGCAATCGCCTACGGCTGGCCCCTGGTGAATTCGCCGAGTCGCCGACCCACGCCTTCCGCACTCTGCGCCGCCTGGCGATGAACACCGCCCTCGCGGTCACTGTCGAGGAAGACCGCTGGGCCAAGGCCAAGGGAAGCGTTCGAGGACTCTTCCCCCGCGGCAGTCGGTAACGTTCGGCCAATGAAGGGGATCATCCTTGCCGGGGGAACCGGCAGTCGTCTGTGGCCAATCACCAAGGGCGTCAGCAAGCAGTTGCTGCCTGTCTACGACAAGCCGATGATCCACTACCCACTCGAGACGCTCATGAGCGCCGGGCTGCGCGAGATCCTGATCATCACGACCCCGGAGGATTCCGAGTCTTTCTCGCGACTTCTCGGTGATGGCTCGTCGTGGGGGATGACGTTGAAGTACGCAGTCCAGCCGAAGCCCGAAGGGCTCGCGCAGGCATTCATCATCGCCGAGGAGTTTCTCGCCGGAGATCAGGCAGCACTCATCCTCGGCGACAACATGTTCTACGGCCCCTCGATGGGCAAGCAGCTCTCCGCGCTCACGAATCAAGATGGCGCTCACGTCTTCGCCTACGAGGTCGCGAATCCGACTGAGTATGGCGTTGTCGAATTCGACACGAATGGCGTAGCGATCTCGATCGAGGAGAAGCCGACTGCACCGAAAAGCAACTACGCGGTTCCCGGTCTTTACTTCTACGACGCGTCAGTTGTCGATGTTGCCAAGGCGATCAAGCCTTCAGCACGCGGCGAGCTGGAGATCACTGCCGTGAATGACCACTACCTTTCGCAGGGCAAGCTCACCGTCACCGTGCTCGAGCGCGGAACTGCATGGCTCGACACCGGAACCTTCCGCTCGTTGCAGGATGCCGGAGAGTTCGTGCGCGTGATGGAAGATCGCACCGGCACGAAGGTCGGCTGCTGCGAGGAAGCCGCCTGGCGCAATGGCTGGATTTCCTCGGCCGAACTCGCGACACTTGCTGAGCCGCTGCTCAAGAGCGGGTACGGCGAGTACTTGATGGCACTTTCTCGGCGCTGAGAGATCTCGAACTCCATTCCTCAACGCCTGCCAGGCAAGGCGACGATTGGTCGGGGCTACCTCGCATTTCTAACAGCAGCTTTTCGATTTGCAAGGTGTTACTGATGCCTATCGGCTCAGCCCTTGCGCCTCAATGCTCGGCTCACCTTTCGGGCGGCACGGTAACTACGGCTTGCGAGCACTGAGGCGAGCGCCGCCGAATCGTCACTTCCCCCCACCGCGCTGCTTGCGATCGGTGATTCCGCCGCAATGCGCTGAAAGAATTCGACGAGCCCGTCAGCGAATCGTTGCCAGGTGTAGAAGCGGATTGCCTCTCCAAGTGCAGCGACTCGCTGGCTGGCCGCAGCCTCATCGGTGAGAAGTCTCGTGACATCGGTGGCGTGAGCCTCGATGCTCCAGGTCTTCGGTAGGTCCTTGAGCTGGGCGATCTCCTTCAGCGGCCCGAAGTTCGTGAAGGTGCTGGGCGTGCCCAGGGCCGCAGCCTCATAGGGCACGAAACCGAAGCCCTCGGCGCTGCTCGGGTAGAGCACGACACTCGCGCTATTGAGAAGCCAGGCGCGGCTTGCGCTGCTCACGTGACCCACAGAGTGAACGCTGCCGCGAAGATCAGTGTGCTTCTTGAGCATTGCCGACTCCTGCTCCTTCGAGCTGCTGCTCTTTACATGCAGGCCGGCGAGCACGAGATCGCAAGACTCACCATTACGCAACACTTCCTGCCACACGGCAATCGCGAAGTCACGGTTCTTATGCACGAAGTCATTGCCGAGCACGGTGATGAAGCGCTTGCCCGCGAGAGCCTTCATGACATCGGCGAGATCCTCATCGGGCTGCTCGGGGGCTTGCGCGACAGTGATGTGATCGAGGCCAAGGGGAAGAGCCTGAACTCTGTGGGCCTCGAGAAGTGGAACCTCGTGCTGGAGTTGTTCGGCAACATCGGCGCTGATGGTGGTGACTCCATCAACGCTGAGTGCAATCTTGCGCTGCAGGCTGCGGTAGGCCGCCCAGCCTTCACTCGAGCCGTGGTAGCGCGGAATGTCGTAGGCGATCAGATCGAGATAGGTAGTGACCACGCGACGGCCGAGAAGGCGGGCATCGGCGATGTTGCTTCGACCGTCGATCTGATTCGGATACCAGACGATGTCGGCCGGCAGTGAATCGTCACTGCTGTCAGTAATTCGCACGTGGCTGTAGGTATTGAGGAACTCGGCGTAGCCGGGTAGTTCGGCGAGGCCGATGAGAATGAGTTCGCCGACGCGATCGTCTTGAGCCAGAGCATTGATGGCTGCAGTGGTGAGCACCTGCGCGCCGGTCTCGTAGGGGCCGAGCCAGGTGACATCGACAGCAATGCGCAACTTGCCGCCGGCCTTGCGAGACTCGTTCTTCGCGTAGAAGTGAGCGCTGCTCGGGTCGTTGTTCTCGCGCGAATCCATCTCGGCCGGGGTGAGCAACGGCGCTGCTTTGAGAACATCCTTGTGATTGGTGAGGTACCAGTCGTGCCAGAGGCCTCGCTCGGCGGCGCTTGCGCACCAGGCCTGGATCGCTTCGGCGGATTCATCACTGGGCTCGCCGACGAGATCGCAAGCATCTTGGGCAATCACGATGACTGCACCGGCCGGCATGGTCGAACGCAGCCAACTGCCGGCGGTATTCGGGCTGGGAGTGAGACTCAGGCTGACAATGCGAGGGTCAGAGTCAATGCGCTCGCCGAAGACGCTCATGCGATCCATAGTGAGCAGGCTGAGGTCGCCATAGGCACGCAGCACGCGGCCGCGGGGCGACTTGAAGGTTTCCATGCTCATCTCCTATAGCGCTTCGTAGATACGAAGCAGATTCTGGTTCAGGGCGGGTGAGTAGTAGGGATCGACGCGATAGTCGGCATCCCAGCGCTCATGGAACAGGGCACTTTCGACAGGGTCAGCCTTCTTGCGCACGATGCTTGCACCCTCGTAATGGGTGAAGTGAGCGTAAGGAGTCCATGCCACACGGTGACCGGCCTCGCGGGCACGGAAGCAGTAGTCGACATCGTTGAAGTCGCGGGCGAAGGCAGTATCGAAACCGCCCAGCTCATCGAAGACGCTCGTGCGCGTGAGCATCGCGGCTGCGGTGATGGCCGAGTAGTTGCGCGGGGTGAGCGTGGAGCCGAAGTAGCCGGGCTCCTTGCCTGGCTTGGCGATCCAGCAATGAGTCGGGCCGCTGGGCAGCATCACCATGCCCACGTGCTGAAGGCGACCATCGGGATAGGTGAGCTTCGCGCCGACAATGCCCACCTCGTCGATCTGACCGATCTCGAGCATGCGGGTGATCGGGTCAGCCTCAGCAACGGTCGTGTCGTCATTGAGGATCAGCAGGTACTCGCCCGTGGCATTCGCGCGGCCGAGGTTGATGGCTTCGGAAAAGTTGAAGTTGCTGGTCTCGTACACAACCGTGCGATCGGCGTCGGTCAGCGACGTGATCGGGTCGATGGTGCCGGTGGTGACGACGACTATCTCGAAGTTGGTAGCTGACTCGTTCTTGCGCAAGCTCGCGACGCAATCGTCAATGAACCGGGCGTTTCCCTTGTCGTTCTTCGTGCCGATGGTTGGGATGATGACCGACACCGTGGCGGCAGTCGTGATTTTGGGGTGAACTTCGTTGAGGCCCTGGATCTTGCTCGGGGCGACGGTGCCGCCACCGAAGGTGCGCTCGATATGGCTGGTCTGCGCGCGTGCAGCGGCATCCTGGGCCCACGGCTTGGCATCGATGGTCAGTGCTGTCGACTCGCTCCAGGCGCGCCAGTGGTACAGCGGCTGCGGAATGTGGATCACGTTCTTCAAGCTCGACAAGAGGCGGAGAGCCAGATCGAAATCCTGACCGCCATCCATCTCGGTGCGCAAGCCACCGACGTTGGTCACTAGATCTCGCTTGAAGATCGTGAAGTGGCAGAGGTACATCTGCGTAAGCAGTAGTTCCGGTGAGAAGTCAGGCTTGCAGTAGAGCTCGAAGTGCTCACCGCGCGGATTGATCTTGTCCTCATCCGAATACACGGCATCGGGGTGACCGTTCGCCTCGACGACCTTGGAGAAGGTCTCAATGCAACGCGGGTCAAGTGCATCGTCGTGATCGAGCATGCCCATGTATTCGCCGGAGGCTTCCGCGAGTGCCGCGTTCAGTGCCGAGGAGATACCGCCGTTGGGCTTGGTGCTGACCTTGATTCGAGCATCACCTGCATGCTCACCTGCGAACTGCTCGAGCCACGGGGCGATCTCAGGCTTTGTTGAGCCGTCGTTGACGACGATGAGCTGCCAGTTACGTGCGCTCTGCTTGAGTACTGACTGCAGGCACTCGTCGAGGAAGTCGATCGGCGGGTTGTAGACGGGCACCAGAATCGAGATCGTGAAGGCGAAGTCGACGGTTCCTACCTCGACTGTCGCCGCATCGGCCAGCCAGGCCTTGTATTGCTTGCCGATATTGCGCTCGTAGACCTTGCGCTTGATGTAGCGCTTCACGCGCCCGGCGCGACGCTTCGCCTTGATGAGCGGATTGCCCTCGGAGACCATGATCGCTGCCTAGTGACGAGTGAATCGGGCCGGAAGCTGCACGAAACCCTGGCCGATCTCACCGCTCTGGCTGCGCACCGGGAACTCCATGGCGTCGTTCCAGGTGTCGAGCAGGGTGGAGCCGGTGTAGTCGAAGACATCGATGTGCACGCGGTAACGGCCGGGCAACAGCGGGTTGCCCTCGATCGCGACGTCGACGAGCTGCTCACCCTCAATGGTGCCGAAGTCGTATCCCACGGCGTGGTTGCTGATCATTGAGACGAGCGGGCCAGTGTCGTGCTGCAGGGCGATGCGCAGGTTCGGGCCGAGGATCGACTCGCTGACGTCGAATCCGACGCGAAGGTTGAAGGTGGCGCCGGTCTCGGCGTGATTGATCGGCTCGCCTGCGGCACTGACGATCTCTGCCTTGGTCACGCGCACGACACCATTGCCCGCGCGGTCGTCTTCGGGGCGCGTAGCCGTGATGTTCGGGTTACGCGCCGCCTCATCGCGATTCACGCGATGCAGGTAGGCAGCGATGGTGTCGGTGGTGTTGCCGGCCTGCTGCAGCTGGCCGTGCTCGAGCCAGGCAACTTCATCGCACAAACCCTCGAGCTGGCCGAGGCCGTGGCTCACGACGATGATCGTCTTGCCGGCTTTGCGCAGGGCATAGAGGTGATCGAAGCACTTGCGCTGGAATTCCTCGTCGCCGACGGCGAGAACTTCGTCGACAAGCAGCACGTCGGGCTTCATATGGACAGCAACGGCAAAGCCGAGGCGCACATACATGCCGCTGGAGTAGTGCTTGACGGGTTCGTTGATGAATTCGCTCAGGCCACTGAAGTCGATGATCTCCTCGGTGACCGCATTGATCTCCTTGCGCGACATTCCGAGCAGCGAGCCGTTGAGCTGGATGTTCTCGCGGCCCGACATATCGGGATGGAAACCGGCGCCGAGCTCGATGAGCGCTGCGACGCGACCGTCAGTAGTGATCGAACCTGTGGTCGGGCGGTAGATGCCGCCGATCATCTTGAGAAGGGTCGACTTGCCCGAGCCGTTGTGGCCGATCAGGCCGTAGACACTGCCCTTCGGGATATCGATCGAGACATCGCGAACTGCCCAGAAATCTTCCTCATTCTTTGCGCGACCGCGAACGATGAGTTCCTTCAGCGAGCCGCGACGATCGGTGTGCCGCTTGAAACGCTTACCCACCTCGGAGATCGAGACAGCAAGATCAGCCTTACCGAGAGTGCTCATAGGTACTCCCCGAGATCCTCGCTCGCGCGATTGAAGACGGCAAAGCCAATCCAGAACGTCACGAAACCACCGATAAGCAGGCCGGGGATCACCCACCACGTAGGAGCAGTGAGCGAATACATGACGTCGTGCATGCTCTGCACGAACCACGACATCGGATTGATCTTCACAACGGCCGAGAGCAGCACGTTGTGCCCCTGCACCATGGAGATCGGGTACAGGATCGGGGTCAGGAAGTAGAGCGCACCGAGAACTACGGCGACGATGTACTGCACGTCACCAAAGCGAGCGTTCAAGATGGCGAGCATCAGGCCGATGCCCTGCGCGAAGAGCGCGGTGCCGATCAAGATCGGAATCGCGAGGATCCAGCTCCAGCCGATGTTGCGCTGCCAGACAAACAGGCCCATCAGCACGACGATCTCGAGAGCCACCTGAACCAACTGCACGATGCTCGCCCCGAGCACGGGAGCCCAGCCGGGGAACTGCACCTTCTTGAGGAGATCGCCGCTGGCCTTCAGCTGGGTCATCGAGAGATTGAGGAAGCTCGAGAAGAGGTTCCAGGTCACGATGCCCGTGAAGAGGAAGGCCGCGTAGCTGGTTCCCTCGCCATTGCCCAGCGGCGGGGCCTGCACCCGGAAGACCATGCTGAACACGGCCGCGAAGACCACCAGGGTGGCCAGCGGCTGCAGCAGCGACCAGCCCCAGCCCAGGAGGCTGGCACGGTAGCGGGTCTTGAAGTCACGGTTCGCGAAGGCCCAGATCAGGGCCCGCTGGGTATAGAGGTCGGTCAGCACGGGCGACCACCTCTCTTCCGCATGACCCGCCGAGTCTATCCGCCACGAGGGAATCCCCCTTTGGGCGCGCGGCTCGCTGGATCGTCAGGGTGAGGCTTTCGTCCCTAGATTTTCGCTATCACGTGGGTACTCTCTAAACACCTACAAGGAGGACACATGAACTCACGCACTGCCAGCGCCCCCTGGGCCCGTCGTGCAGCCGTTGTCGGCTGCGCAGCACTCGCCCTCGGCGCGACTTCCCTTGGCCTTGCAACCGGCGCTTCGGCGGCCCCCGCCAAGGGCTTCATCGCAGCACCCAACGGCATGGTCGGCCTGCAGGAGAGCATCCTGATCAGCGCCCCCTCAGCCAAGGGCCAGGTCGTCACGATCGGCCTGCAGAACGCCAGCACGGCGCAGACCCTGCAGACCACGATCGGCTCGAATGGCTACGGCTCCGTGGTCTGGACCCCGACCTTCGGCGGTTCCTGGACCATCAACGGCCTCGGCACCATCATCAGCTCGGGCTCGACGACCATCAGCGTCGCCGCGATGCCGACGTACACCGTGCTGCTTGCGCAGAACAACGTGCAGAATGGCGTGAACAACAACCTGACGGCCGCAGTGATCGCGCCCATTGGCACGCTTGCACCAACGGGCAGCGTCTACCTCGCCACCACCTTCGGCAATGGCATCACCACTCAGCCGCTGACCGGTCTCTACGGCGGCACGACGGCAACCACCACGCTGCCGTGGACCCCGAATGGCAATGGCCCCTTCCCAATCCAGGCGACCTACACGCCGGGCACTTCGGCCAACAGCGGCTCTGTCAGCCCCGTCTCGCAGCCGAACATCTCTGCCACCGACACGATCGTCGCAATGCGTTGGCCTGCAACGCTTTACGTGAACCAGGCAACCGTGCTCCAGGCAGTGCTCGGCCAGAACATTCCGCAGGGCTCCGTCGCGTTCTACATGGATGGCAAGGGCATCAGCGGTTCTATCCCGACCGTGAACGGTGTCGCCACCCTGCAGTGGACTCCGCCGGCCGGCGGCGTGCACAACATCTCGGTTGCGTTCACTGCCAACACTCCGATCCCGGGTTCGGGCTACAGCGGCTCGTCGACCCAGTCGGTGAACATCCAGCCGGCTAAGGCACAGGACAACATCACTGTCGATCCGCCGACCCAGCCCGCCTGGTCGATCGCCGCACCGATCGTGATGAAGGCGGGAAGCAACCTCACCCTCGCCGGCACCGCGGTATCCGGCTCGCCGATCGTGTTCAGCGAGCAGGGCCCGTGCTACATCAACGGCGCTGTTCTCTACGCACCGTCGGCTGGCTCCTGCCAGATCCAGGTGCAGTCGGCTGGCAACGCAACCTTGACCCCGACGACCGAGAACTACACGGTCACGGTCACCGCGCCGCCGAAGAAGAAGAAGGGCTAAGCCCTCTGAACGCGCGAAAGGCCTCCGGCGTTGCCGGAGGCCTTTCGCATCTCGAGATTTACGGTCGCCTCTCACTTCAGCCGTTCGGCGCGCACACCCACAAGGGCCTAAAGTCGCCTCACAATTCGACGTACAGCGTTCGAACAACGCGAGATTCAGAACAGAAGAGGAGCAATCGTGAACGCGACATCTCGAATGGTGGGAGCCCTAGGGGCAGGCGCCCTCATCGCGGCGACAACACTTGGCTTGGCAGGCCCCGCATTCGCAGCGCCGTCACCTTCCACCATCACGATCACGTGCACTGGTAGCGGTCAGGGTCCGTTCAGCCTGACGCTTTCCGGCGGATCAGTGGCCCTGAGTTCAGGCGACACGTTCACCCTGACAAATAGCTCCGGTACGACCATGAACGTCACTCTGCCGAACGGATCAACCTTCGCCAGTGGAGCATCGCCCCTGCTCGACAACACGAGCGCCACCATCACGACAACGGCTTCGGGCTCAATCTACATTCAAGGCGCAGGGGCACAGGCGGGCGGCAACTGCCTGTTCTCCTCGCAAAGCTTGGGCTTGGCGGTGGCCGGCGGAGGCGGAAGCTCATCGACCTCGAACACGCCAAAGCCTCTTACCCAGCAGTTCGGTAAGCCTTCGTCAGGCACGTGCGATGCAGCTCAGCCCGCAGGCCTCGACTGGGCGGGGGTTTCCAGCGGAGGTTGGGCCAATTCGTGGGCACAGTGGATGAATGGTGGCACCGGCGGCTTCGTCTGCACCCGCACTCTCGTCTACAGCACGTCACAGTCGAAATGGGACATCGCTTAGTCGAATTCGGGGCTAACTGGCGCCGCGGCCCTTCATCTTTCGCAGCGGCGCCGTGACCTTCCAGCTGCGCGTGCCCTGGATGAAGTCGAGCTCGGCTCGCAGGGCATCGGCTGCCGCCTTTAGAGCAATGTTCTGGGTGGCGAGGTCGTCTGAGCGCAGCACGACGAAGGAACGGATGCCCAGGAAGCCCTCGACGGAGTCGGTGGCATCGGTGACAGTGAGGGTGACCTGAGCCGGCTCACCGGCCTTGCCCTCGCCGAGGGGCAGGGTGATGACCGAGCCGAGGTAGACCTCCTCGCGCACCGGGCCGCCCGGGCCGATGGCATCGATCTGCACGACGCCGGGCATCGAGCGGGTCGAGATCAGGATGCTCAGTGGCCCGTAGACCGGGCGGGTCAGCCTGAAGTCCGCGCGGCGACCGGGGCGGATCTCATTGCCCCAGACCTGAGGCGAACCGAAGGTGCCGATCACAGCAGCATCGATAACCTCGAAGTCATCAGCACCGCGCGGCTGGCGCAGCATCGGCGTAAGGCCCTCGCGCTGCAGGTGACCGAGGTACTGATCGGCGTAGCCGGCATCTGGTGCCTGACCACCGACAGCGAGTACGTATTCACGGCCCAGTTCGATGCTCGGATACATCGGCTTCCTCGATTCGGTGGAGAGTGCATACGTGATGTCGCGCATGATGGCACCGGCGACCTGCTGCCAGTCGATGTCATGGAAGTCAGTGGAGATCTTCTTCTCGATTGACTCGCGGTTCTTCGCGTTCATTCCGTCGGATTCGATCTTCGCGACGAGATCGTCAACGCTTCCGGATTCGAAATACGTGGCGAGCTTTCCCCCGGCCTCGGGGAGTGACGAGTTGTTCGCGACGATCGCGACTTTGCCGAAGGCGAGACTCTCGGAGACTGGCAGACCCCAGCCTTCATAACGGCTTGGGTAGACGGTGAACTGCGCGTTCGCGTAGAAGCGGGCGAGCTCCTCATCGGTCACGCTGTTGGAGAGCACCGACACCTTGCCTGAAAGCCCTTGCGTGGCAACGTATTCCTCGAGGAAGGCATCGGCATTCCAGCCGAGGCGGCCGATGCAGACGAGATCTGGAACATTTCCGGCACCGTGCTTCGCGATGAGTAGCTTCCAGGCATTCAGCGCGAGGATGTGGTTCTTGCGCGACTCGACAGTGCCGACGAAAAGCGCGTAGTCACGCGGCCAGGGCGACTCGCTCGTGTCGTACCTGCCGGGCTTCAGCCCGCAGGGCAGACCGGTGATCTGACCACAGAGTGGTGCGTGACCGTGATTCTTCGCGTAGACATCGAAGTCGTTCTTGCTCGACTGCGAGATCGAAGGAACAGCCGAGGCCGTCTGAAGAACAAGAGTGAGGTAACGCTCGAAGAGTCGATTGACGGCCGCCGTGTGACCGGTCTCGAGAACGGGAGTGAGGTCGTAGAGCAGGTAGACGCTCTTCGCGCCCTTCGCAGCAACGTCGCGTGCTGCGAGCATGAGCGCGTCATTGATCCAGACTGCACCGAGGTAGACCATCACGGTCTCGGCGTTGATCTCGATCGGGTTCGCACTGTTGGCGCGGTTTAGTGCAGCCGATGCTGCCGCGGCAATCGCCTCGCGGTCAGGGGCCGAATTGTGACTGGCGGCGCCGGTCAGGATCAGGGCCTGAGTCTCTGCGGCGGTGAGGGCAACGAACACGCCACGGGGGCGGTCGAGGATCACGGCCGCAGCCAGGGCCGGGGCGTTGTCGCCGAGCATCAGCGGGGCAGTCTCGGCGATGACTCGCTGCACACCGGAGACAGACTCACGGCGCTGGAGGAATTCGACCAGGTCGGTCACGTCCAGCAGCAGCATGGGAGCAGCCTAAGTGCTCATCCCTCGGGGTATTGCCCCTGTCGGTACGTGGTGAGCGGAGCCGAGCCCACCGATGTCGGCCCGTCGGTCCTGGAGCTTTGTCGAGGTGCGATGGAATGTGCGGGCCCTGAGGGAACCATGAGGGTTCCTCTAGAGTCTGAGGGTCAGGCGGGGGGCTTGGGGAGGTCACATGCGTTTTGCGGTCATTGCCACACCGCGCTCGGGTAACTCCGTACTGAGGAAGACCATTAGTGCCGCCTTCGGTCTCCAGGAGTTCGCCGGGCATGACGCTGATTTGCTCCGGGCAGAACTTCCCGACAACTCCATCGTGCAGGTTCATGCCCGTTACTCACCGGAACTCCATCGGGTGCTGATCGATCACGACGTGATCATCGTGACTCCCACGCGTCACCCGCTCGACACCCTGCTCTCGATGCTGCACTTCAAGCAGTTCGAGCCAGAGGTGAAAAATTGGCTGCAGGCTAACTACCTTGCCGATCTCGGGGGCTGCGACCCGACCAGCAAGGCGTTCCGTGCCTTCGCGACGGGTGAGGGTGCACACGAACTCCTCGGAGTCTCGCTCGGATGGTGGCCCCATGCTCACGTGACTGCTCGGTATCGCGACTTCTCCACCGACCCGACGGTGATTCTCGACTATCCCGGGATGCCTGAACCGCTTCTCAGCCGACATCATCCGGCGGTGCGTGACTCCGGTAGCTTCGCTCGCTTTCACAGCGCACCGAATATGCACGGTTGGTTGGGGCAACCCGACTACTGGCGCCAGTTCATATCGACCTCATTCGCTGAGGTGCTCTACGAGATCCACAGGCCGCACTTCGAACTCGGTGACTTCACCATTGATGGCGCCGAGGAACTCACCGCCACGCAGATTCGCACGAACTGGGCCGCTGCCTTCACGGGGCGGGAAGAGGGCGGCAGCCGCAAACTGGGAAGCCGTCTGACCGAGAAGTCGCAGCGCGTGTCAACAGCCCTGACCGGGGCTGCTGCGGGCGCTGCGGGAACCGCAGGTCTTTTCCAAATCTTTGGCTGAACTGCTCTTAGAGCGAATGCCGGAGCAGCCTGGCCTTACTCAACTGCTCCCACAACGCGGGAGTCGCGCACTGCGCTCGCAGTGTGGTGCTGAGGTCCTTCGCCTTACGTACGCTCACCTTGAAGTTCGCAGCGCGTGATGTGGCTTTCTTGGCTGAGCCCATCGCTTGGGTTCCGGTGTCCAGGCCCACCTGCTGGCTGCCTTGAACGCGGTAGTCGATGACTGACTCGGAATCGATAAGCATGCCAAGGCGCACAGTGGCGAGAAGACTCCACCAACGATCGTGCAGCCAGCCTTCGGGAATCTCTTGCTCGGCAAAGTAGCTCGGCCTGATGGCGCTGGCACCGCCGGTCGCGAGTGAGTGCTTGAGGGCGTAGGCGAGCTGCTCGTTCGCGGGAAGGTCATTCCAATCGGCCGCGACAGGAAATGTCGTGCGGAGGGTTCCTCCGGTTGCAGCGCCGTTCTCGTCGATGAGGGTGCCGTCGGAAGCGACCATGAGCACGCTTGTGTTCGTGCTCCGATTTGTGTTCACGCCCTTGACATCTCCATCGCTGTCGCTGTTCCTCGCTCCGAGCAGGTACGCCTGCCGATCAACGCGAGTTGGATGCCAGATGTCATCGTGATCGCCGAGCACAACGATGTCGGCATCCTTAGCTTCGCGAATTCCTTGATGGAAGTTCTGCGCGATGCGGGTGGTGACATCCGTTGACGTTGTTGATGCAGGAATCGGCGTGATGCCGAAGTCAGCGAGTATTGCTGTCGTGCCGTCAGTGGAGTTGTCATCGATGACGATGATGGAGTCGGGCTTGCGGGTCTGGCTGGCGATGCTCTCGAGGGTGGCGCGCAGCCAGCGTTCGGAGTTGTGGGTGACGAGAACTGCGGCGATCACGGGTGAGCCTTCGTGCTGCCCGAGTCCTTCTTACTCTTCTCACTCTTCTTGCTCTTCGGCTGCTTGCCCTTGTCGGCGAGCATCTTGTTCGCAAGCTTCTCGTAGTCGTCGGTGACAGCATCCCACTGATACGCATCTCGGATGCGCTGCTTCTCGATGGCGGGAAGCTCGGCGAGCTTGGCATCGAGTTCGTGATTCGCGATCTGATTGAAGATCGCGATGAGGGCGTCAGCGTCAGGCCAGAAGAGCGCGGTGTTCGCGGTGACCTCGCGGTTGAACTCGACGTCATACGCGAGAACCGGTGCGCCGGCACCCATCGCACGCAGCAGTGACGGGTTCGTGCCGCCGACGGAATGGCCGTGGATATAGGCGGCGGCATTCGCGTAGAGCTGGTCGAGAAGTGCTTGGTCGTAGATGCCGCCGGTGAAGCGAATGCGCGGGTCGCTCTTGGCTGCGTCATGCACCTTGTCGACGTACCACTGGCTATAGGGAGCGCTGCCGACGACGATCAGCGGGCGCTGCTCGGTGCTCTCGCGATAGGCATGCACGGCATCGAGCACGTGATTCTCGGGTTCGAAACGAGCGACCACGAGGTGGTAGCCCTGCGGGGTGAGGCCCAGTTCATGGATTCGGTCACTGCCCGGGTCGATGACTTCGGCGCCATAGGGAATGACCACGCATGAGCGGCCGTAATCGCGCTGCACGTAGTCGGCGATGGCCTGGGCGTCAGCAATGACCTCCTGGCCCCAGTTGATCGACGCCTTCTCGGCCCAGCGGTAGTACTTCGCGCCCGTGCCGCGCCACTTCTCGCGCTTTGATTCCAGCCCGTCCAAATGAATGGCCGTGGGGATTCGCGCGGCCTTGAGCGGGGGCAGGAGCGGGGCGTTGCCGGCATTGAGCAGGAACACCACATCGGGGTGATCGGCGATGATCGAGTGAGCGGTGCTGACAGCCGTATGAGACAGCGTCTCGGCCATGCGATGACGCACCGCCGGGGCATTCACGAGCTTCATGCCCTCGTACTCGGTGATGCTCTGACCAGGGTTGCGGCAGTAGACAGTGACCTCGTGGCCACGCTGCACGAGACGCTTGCCGATCTCCTCGACTGCCGTCTCGAAACCGCCGTATTGAGCAGGCACACCGCGGGTGCCCATCATGGCGATCTTCACCTGCTCACGATAGCCTCACGGCGTGCAGGTCGAGCCGCTAGCCATCGATGGTCTCTGGGAGATCACTCCCGTACTTCGCCCCGATGATCGCGGGGTCTTCCTCGAGGCATTCAAGGCCGACGTACTCTCCGAGGCGATCGGGCACCCCTTCACCCTGAAGCAGATGAACGTGTCGGTCTCATCAGCCGGCACCGTGCGCGGAATTCACTTCGCCGACGTGCCTGTGGGTCAGGCGAAGTATGTGCAGTGCTTCTCGGGAGCCATCCTCGACGTGGTCGTCGACATCCGCGTCGGCTCGCCAACCTTCGGGCAGTGGGACGCTGTCGAGCTGAACTCGACCTCACGCAAGGCGCTCTACATCTCCGAGGGTCTCGGGCATGCGTTCTGCGCCCTGACCGACGAAGCGACTGTCGGCTACCTCTGCTCCGAGCCCTATTCGCCGACTCGCGAGCACGGGATTCACCCGATGGACTCGACCTTGGCTCTGCCGTGGCCCGACGGCACTGCCGCGCTGCTGTCGCCGAAGGATGCTGCGGCGCCCACGATGGCCGAGGCTTTGGCTTCAGGGATGCTTCCCTCGTATGACGACTGCGTGGCCTTCCGACGTTCACTGGCGTAACCGTGGACACCGAGCTCTGCATCCAGCGCATCAGCGCGGCATCAGAGATCATCTGGTCGCTGTATTCACCTGAGACATCTGCTCTTCCCGTTCCCGCTTGCCCGGCATGGACTCTGCGTGACCTCGTACTTCATCTGGCTGACGTGCATCACTTCTGGGCCGAGACCATCCACCGCGCTGATCCGTCACAGGACCCGCCGTTTGAAAGCGCGTATCCCGAGGGCGCTGATGTTCTGACGTGGGCACGCGCATGCCTCGACGAGATGGTTTCCGCGATTCGCTCGGTGCCTGCCGATTCACCGTGTTACGTGTGGTGGGTGGAGCCTGCGACTGCCGGAGCAGTGGCCGAGCATCAGGTCTACGAGGCTGAGGTGCATCGCTGGGATGCCGAGGGCGCGGTTCGATCGCCTGCGCCCATCGATCAGTCAATTGCTCTCATCGGAATTCCCGAATGGATTGAGTCACGGGTGACCTGGATGACAGAGATACCGTTGCCATTGATCACCTTTGAGACCACTGACGTGCCGAGCTCATCGTCTCTCGGTGACTCAGCTCTGGGTTCTGTGACCGTGCGCGGCACTGCGTCGGATGTGTACCTGTACATGAACGGGCGGCTAGACCCTGAGAGTCTCGAACTCGCGGGTGATGTCTCCGCTCTAGCCGCACTGACATCGCGCATGGAGTACTTGAACGGCTGAAAGGGCGTGGGAGCGACCCCGAGGAATCGCTCCCACCCTGCTACTCGAGCTTTCACTCAAGGAGCAATCGGATCACTTCCGCGACCACGAGGTGTAGCGCAAGATCACCGACCCTTGCTACGATCAACTTGTTTAGGTTCGACCGTAGAAGGTGCCTCGCCCATTGGGCGGGGCCTTTCTTCTTAGGTGAGTTAATTTCACTCACCTCCCTTCCCCCGGGCGCCTCGAAAGGCACTCACCCGAAGACTGCTTCCCGCGCGGTGAAACAGGGAGGGACGATCAACTTCGACAAGGTCGTAGCAGGGCGACTCTAGAAATTGATGTGCGCCGGAGAAAGATCCAAATTCGTGCTTGTGGATAAGAAAGCTGTTGCGAGTTACCGCGGATTGAGATTTACGCCCGGGATCGCCTTGGTGATCACCTTGAGCTTCGGGCCACTCGGTACTGCACCGGCCCACCAGGCCAGCGCCATCTGGCTCAGCGCGTACTCCTCCTTGCCCCACTTGTAGCCCTCCTCGGCATTGCCGGGGAGATAGATATGGCCATCGGTGAAGCGCTGCTGCAGGGCGTGCGTGTCAGCGGCGTGATCGAAGAGGAACTGCTTCGCGTTGGTGTCCTTGGGCGTATAGATCGCGGCAAAGGAATCGACGCCACAGAAAGTTGCGGGGCGTCGCATTCCCCAGCCGACCTTCTGCGGGTAGTAGATCTGGCCACCGGGCTTATAGCTGGTGCCACCGGGGGCGGCGTAGGGCGGCGACGGGAAGTCGAGCACCGCGAGGGCGCGGTAGATGATGTCGGCATTGAGGAACATCGCCTCGGGGGCTGCCTGATTCGCCTGACGCAGCATCGAAGCGCCCCACCACAGATGAAGGATGTTCTGTGTGTAGTCGGGATTCACGATGCCGTGATTGGTGATCGTGCCGTCCTCATTGGCATTGGTGCCCGGCAAAGATGCACCGAGGTTCACGCCATTGATCACCTGATTGCTCTTGAGATCGCTCGGGCGCGCGAAGGCGGCGATCGACAGCTCGGTCAGACCGCGCAGCCAGGCATCCTGATGAGGATGCTCGGGCATCATCGCCAGGGCGAGTGCGTCGACAGTTGAATCCCAGGAGACCTCGTCGGCCTTGGAGTCACCAGGGGTGGTCTCCTTACCGGCGCGATCGCGGAAGTAGCGGGGGCCGCGAGCGGCCACGTAATCTGCCTCGGCCGACACCATTGCCGCGACATAGCCGCGTTCTTGCGGGGTGAGCTCAGGCCACAGTAGCCATGCTGCCTGGCCTGCGGTCGACGCCCACAGGGCCGACTGCCAGCTGTTGCCCCAGCCGCCGGCACTGACAGCACGATGCGCACACGCGATCGAGCGCAACTGCCACTTCGCGAAGGCGAGAAGTTGGGCGCGAGTGATGCCATTGACCTTGACCCACTTGCTGGTGGTCAGCATGATCGCGGCGGCCTGCGCCTCGTTGGCCGCGCGGCGAATGCCCGACTCGAGGTTGGCACCGATGTTGACGATGTCGTAATACGGCTCGCTCACGCGCCACTTCAGGCGGTTGGTGAGGTCATTGACCATCGCGTACCGCAGGCCGTCTTGCACGGTCGCGAGAATCTGCTGGCCACCAGGCATGCCTGGGTTGCCGCGCAGCTTGGCCGGCGGCTTCACTGCCCCGGCGATCTGCTCCACTGACTTCTCGGTGCCGATCGTGGTGGTCGGGCAATGGCCGAGGGCGGTCGCGCGATTGCCCACCAGCGGGGTCTGGCCAGCAGCGATGGGGATCGTGACCGCGGTCGTCTTCTTGATCTTCGCCAGGCCGTTGATCGCCACCATCCAGATGCTGCCGCTCACCACGCCCGGGTCAGACTTTCCGTCGCCATTCCAGTCGCCGACTATGGGAGTCGCAGCAGGGTCGCCGAAGGCGAAGCTCGCGACGATCGCGTTGGCCTCGGGGGCCGGCTGCACGTCGATCGCCTTCGCGATCCACTTCGGTCGCTTGACCTCACCCGTGATGCGCAGGATCCACGTGCCGGCACGCACGACACCGAGATCGCTGCGGCCATCGCCATTCCAGTCACCCACGACAGGGATGTCACCGGCCTGGCCGAAGTTGTCGTCGGGCGCAGGCTTGCCACCGCTGAGCTGCCACTTCCAGATGCCGTTGTTGAAGACGCCTACGTCGGCTACCGGATCCTTGTCGATCAGGCCGACGACGGGCACGTCACCGGCTGCGCCACCGAAGGTGGTCTTCTGGGTCCAGTGATCGGTGAGCACTGACACGTCAGTGGTGAACCAGGCGCCACCGGAGTAGTAGCCGGGGGTCATCAGGCCGTCGCCATTCCAGTCGCCCATCATCGGGATCCCGTTCACGCCGGGCATTTTCAGGGTGATCTTGGTGGTGGCACCGCCGACAGGGCCGTACGTGACCCAGGTGCCCTTGGGCAGGTCGGTGATGACGGGCACGGAGATATTGGAGTGCTCGGTTGACGCCACGACGGTCGGCGGCGTGGGCAGGCGCGGGGCAGTAGCGATCGCGCCACTCGAGGAGGGCGCGATGGCGATGAGCATCGAGGCCGTCACCGCAGAAGCGATGAGACCCGAGGTGGTTCGTTTCAGAGCGAGCACTCCAGACACAACGGGGAAGAACGCATCGGGACCTTCTCAGTCACGACGCGAGTGGGGTACTGCGTGTGCAACGGCTCGACAAGCGGGCCGGTGACGTCACGGAACCATAGAACCACGAGGTTCAGGGTCGGATCCGTATTCAAGGCGAGTTTCACGTACGCCACGGTCTTGTCGTCATACGGGAACTGAAGCAGGCCGGCGTAAAAGGCGTTATCACTCTTGCTCATCACGCCATGAAGGGCAGAGACCCACAGATTGGGCAGCGTGCCCGCGCCATCCCACAGCAGCGTGGTCTTGTCGGGGTACTGCACGGCGGCCTGCTGGGCGTTGATGATCGCCTCGCCGATCAGCGAGTCATTCACGCTCTCGATCCGCTTGGCTCCGGCGGCAATGCCCGGGGCAGCGCTGAACCCGGGGGCGAACTCCTTGGGAGTCGGCCCGACGTAGCCGAAGAGCATGACGCCGAAGACTCCTGCGACGATGCCGGCCACGATCGCGTTCTTTCGGCCGAGCCCGCTGAGCAGCGTGGCGATGCCGATACCAACAAGCGCGGCGAAGAGCGGGCTCGCACCGAGCAAGAGCGAGTCGAGGCTCTTGAGCGTGTAGTAGCTATAAAGCGGATTGACGCCGGCCGCTCGCGCACCGGGAATTGCTGCGGCGAGGAATAGCGCCATGCCGAGTACCGGGCCAGCGACCGCGACGGCGAGCGGGCTGCGCTTGCTGCGGAACATCCAGATGGCGAAGCCGATCGCGATGATCGGTGCAGCGATGGCCATGCCGATGTTGAAGGGCACCATGCCCTGGCCGACAGCGCCGAGATCCTGGATGAAGCTGGTGGTGCTCGCACCCGGGTCAGCCTTGATGACGGCACGGGTCTGCATCACGGTGGTGCCACCGACGAGGGCTGCACTCGCGATAGCCCAGACCGGGGCCAGCCACTTCTTCTCGCGCCACAGCGCGATCAGCACGATCACACCCGAGGGCACGAGGCCCAGCACTAGTGGCGTCCAGAGCGCATTGACCGCGAGCGCGGCGAGCGGAATGAGCGCCCAGCCGTAACGGCGAGCGGAGCGCCAGTTGCGGGCGCTGAGGTAGCCGGCGACGACGGTGATGCTCACGCCCATCATGAAGTTGATGAAGCCGGCGTTGAAGAGCAGAGTCGGTGAGCCGAACAGTGCGAAGGCGGCGAAGGCAATGATCGCGATCGGCGCGGCGAAACGCATCGTCGATAGACGCTTGGTGAGATCACCGGCCACCCAGGCCAGGCCCGCCAGGCAGATCGCGAAGCTCAAGGCCGTCCAAGTGACGAATGGGAAGAGTAGGCCCGGGCGATCGAGAAGCTCGGTGCCGCGCTGACTGGCGAGCTGCGCGAATGACCACAGGGTGGTGTGGAGGCTCGGGTACCACTGGTTCCAGGCGACCCCGCCGTCGACGGTAGGCCACGTCGTGCTGCCGATCTCGTAGGTGTTCGCGAAGGTGGTGAAGTGGCCCTGGTTATCCCAGCCGGTGAAGAACAGACCGCTGACGATCTCGATGGTGCTGCGACCGATGTAGGCAGCCATCAGCCAGATGCCGAGGATCACGGCGAGTGCGCCGACAAGCCAGTCACTGCGCATCGGGCGCGGGATCGACTGGTTGTCGATGCGCGGGATGAAGCGGATGAGTGCGAGAAGCAGGACGAATACCGCGAGGCCGATGTGTGCGCTGGTGATCGTCACGGGAGTGGAACCGCCACGCGGCACAGCGATCGCCACGATGCCGAGTAACACGATCAGCGAGATGAAAGCACGCTCCATCAGGGTGCGACCCCACGGCGGCACAATGATCAGCAGCACCATGCAGGCGATGAAGCCGACGGGCGGGAAGACCCACAGCATCGCTGCAGAGATCAACGTCACGAGCAGGATCGCAAGATTGCGCTGAGTACGTCCGCTCATCTTGCGCTTCGCGCCACCGTCAGCGAGCTCCTCCGTGATGGTGGTCAAGGCTTCTCCCCCGAGCGCGCTCATGAGCCACTCCGCTTGAAACCGATGCTGACGTTCACAGGAGCATCCTGCACCGCGCTGACCTGAGCGGTGCCCTCGGTCACCTGCATGCCCGGTGCGGCCACAGGCGTGAAGCCGGCCGGCGGGGTGACGCGCACGGTGATGGTGGAGTTCAGCCAGATCGACTGCGGGTCGGCGCGCAGCACGTACTGCAGAGGCTGGGTGGAGTCAGTGGTGCTGAACGTTCCGGCGGGCAGCTGGTACGAGACGGAGACCGAGGCCTGACCGCCCGGAGGTGTCCAGCCGACCACGCGCACGATCTTCTGCCCGTAGCCGTCATCGGCGAAGCCGCGTCCGAACTGCTTGTGGTTCGTGAACGGGCGCACGGCAAAGCCGGCGGGGTAGTTCACGCCGTAGTTCAGGGCTTTGTCAGGCACGTACATGATGTACGCCTCCTTCAGCCACGTGGTCTCGTATCCGATCTTGCCGAAGGTGCCGAGAGCCGGGCGATCAGCAGGAGTCGCGTTGGTGACGTTCATCTGCTGAGTGACGCGCGCCGAGCCGTTCTCCTCGAGCTGCACATTGACGACGACACTGCGCTGCTGGAAGACATCGACCTTGCTCTGGTTGCCGTTCTGCGTGAACATCGCCGACCAGTCGCCCGTCTCGGGGTCATTGACCTCACCGGCCGCGCCCGCATCAATTGCCAGTTGCTCGAGCTTGGCGTTCGCTGCCCAGACCTGGAAGTGCCGGCCGGGTGCCGTGCTCGCAACTGCCTGTGCGGCGGGCACGAGCTGATCGCCGGAGAGCAGCTTCGGCAGCAGATCGTCGATCAGCTGCTGATTAGCGGCCTGGCGCGCGTCGGCGTCTTCCTGCCCGAACTTGGCGTACGCGTCGATGAGCAGGATCTGCCCGAGCTTCGCTCCGGTGACCTCGCCGTAGGCCTCTGACTGAATCGGGCCGGTGGCATCGAGCATCGCGCCGATGGCAGTGAGATCAAGGGTGATGACTCCGTCGACCTTCGGGTAGTCGCCGCCTGCCCAGGCGCCGGCCATCTCTCGCCCACTGGTGAGAAGTGACGGGTGCGTGTTGGTGACAACGAACGGAGCGGTACGAGGGTTGGTAGCAAAGAACGGATTGCCGCCCGGGCCCCACCAGGTGACCGGACGATTGACCGGCGGGAAGAGTTGCGTGCTCGTCGTGCCCTTGATTGGGATCGTGATGCGACCGTTGTCGAACTCCACGAGTGCTAGTGAGAGTGGCGCACCACCGGCGGCACGCATCTCGGCCTGATTGTCGATCGCGACGAGATAGCGCTTGACGCCATTGGCCCCGAGCGCGTCGGGCAGCAGCGGGGCGATTCCGACAAGTGCGCTCACTGCCTGCTGCACGGGCTTCGCAGTGTCGAGCGCCTTGGTCTTCAGCTTGCCGAGCAGACCGGCGGTAGGGCCGCTCGTATTGATCGCCTCGAGCTGCGCGACCACGGTCTTCATGCCGGAGTCGACCATGTCGACGCGCGGCGGCAGGGCCTCGAGCTGCGCGATGTCGATGGCACCGTCGCTGAAGATCTTCGTGCCGCCGTTCTTGCCCGACAGGTCGCCATAGAGATCGACGAGTTCAGTCGTGCTGGTGGTGATGCCGTCTGTCGCCTGACCGAGGTGCTGCCAGTTCTCGATTGCCGTGCCGATGCCGGGTACGCCGGCGAGCAGGGCCATGTGCGGCCCATTCGACGAGAAGGTGATCGCCCCGGCTGCTCCATCGGCCGCCTGCACATCGCTCTGAGCCTCGGCGAACCCGCCGGCCTTGATCTGGTCGACCGCACTGGTCATCGAGGTCTGGAAGCCACGGGCACCGAAGCCGAGGGCCGCCAGGGAGGTCATGAGGCTGAGCTGCAGCCAGAGGACGAAGCCTCCGCCGAGGAGCACGAGAACCAGGATCAACCACGCTTTCGGGGTGAGCCTGGACACCTGGTGAGTATACGTACTCTCTAGGGGGATTCCCCTCGTGCGCGAGGGGCAGGACCCTCACGATCAGGCATCGATTCCACGGGCTTGAGGATGTCAGATGGCCGTTCTATCCTGGACATATGTCACTTCCAGTTCCCACCGGCGTGAAGGCATCCGACATCGGCGTCGCGATCACCGATCTAGGCGACCCCGCGACCAGGGCCCGTCTCTCGGCGCCGGCCATCGAGATCGTCGGCAACATTGCTCACCTGTGGGGGTTGTCGACCGCAGCCACCTGCGGCTTGCTGGGCGGCATCAGTGAGCGCACCTGGCGACGCTGGCAGTCGCAATCACCCGTTCTCGATCAGGATGCACTCACTCGCGTATCCCTGGTCATCGGCATCCACCGATCACTCCGCATCGTGTTCGGCCCTTCGCTCGGCGATGCGTGGCCTGGTATTTCGAACACGCATCCACTCTTCGCCGGCAGCACGCCAATTGACACGATTCTCAGCGGCGGCATCCCGCAGCTGCTTGCTGTCCGCGAACTCGTCGACGGCTGGCGCCATCAGTGAAGACTCGGGCTGAAGATCTTGTCGAGGAGGTTTTCCACCTCCGCGACACCATTCGGCTGATCCCCTCTATTTGGGATGAACCCGTTCTCGACGACGCCTGCGGCGGCAATACCGTGCTGCTCTCAGCAGCCGATGAGCTTGATGCTGCAACGGATTCTCAGGCATCTGCAGAGGCCGGACGGGGCTCACGACTCGGCCTTCCGGCCGGATTCCTGCTACCCGTGAATGATCGACTACACAGTCACATCGTTAACGGGGCCTTCACCCATCCGAGCGAGAAGTCGCGTTTCTCCTTGCGGAATCGCGGTGCTTGGTACGCGAGTGAGAACTCAGCCGGCGCAAAGGCGGAAGTTGAGCATCACCGCCAACTCATGTTCGCTGACATGGATCACGTGGTGCTCTCCTCGCACTTTCCCTTGTCCCTCAGGTTTTCTGCTTGGGCTTCCGACATCAATGCCCGCCTTCACGTCATCGACTCTTCCCATCACGACCTCCTCGACCCGGATTCAGTTGTCGCCTCCCGGTCGCTCGCCGGTGAACTGATTGGGCTCGGAAGTCTCGGGGTGCACTATCCAAGTGTTCGCGCAGTTGGGCTCTCGAATATTGCGTGCTTCCAACCCAGCATCGTGCAGAACGTGCGCCTGCACGAGAGATTCCTGGTCGAGTGGAACTCACCCCTGGCCTCGGCCCACTGGGCGTCCTCCGCCGCTTAGTAAGCGCCGTCGCCCATCAGCACAACCTTGACGGTCTTGGCCACGATGACCAGATCGAGGGCGGGCGACCAGTGCTCGACATAGTCGAGATCCAGGCGCATGCGCTCCTCCCAGTCGACCTGCTTGCGGCCGGCGACCTGCCAGAGGCCGGTCAGGCCGGGCTTGGTCAGGTGACGGCGATGATCGGCGTCGTCCATCAAGGGCACTTCGTCGAGCATGACGGGGCGCGGGCCGACGAGTGACATCGAGCCGCCGATCACGTTGACGACCTGCGGCATCTCGTCGATCGACCAGCGACGCAGGAAGCGGCCGAAGCCGGTGATGCGCGGGTCGCGGCGGTAACGCTCGGTGATGCCCTCATCGGGAACGCCGATGACCTCGTCGCGAATCTGATCAGCACCGACATGCATCGTACGGAACTTCGCGACAGTGATGAGCTGGCCACCGCGACCGATGCGCTCCTGCTTGTAGAGCATCGGGCCACGACTGGTGAGCTTCACGCCAATTGCGGCCACGAGCATGAACGGCGAGAAGAGAATGAAGAGGCCGACACCGACGATCACGTCGAGCATGCGCTTAATCGCACGCTTCGGGCCGGTCAGGTGTGGCTCATCGAGATGCAGCAGCGGCAGGTCGGCGGCCATGCGCATCGTCACGCGCGGGCCGGCGACATCGCCGACTGTGGGGGCCACGAGCAGGTCAACGCGCGGACCCTCAAGGCGCCAGGCAAGGCGCTGGATCACGGTGTGACCGAGCTGCGGGGAACCAGCAACCGCAACGGTATCTGCGTCTGCCAGAGCAATGCGGGCCATGACCTCGTCGAGCCACGCATCAAGAGCATCGTCATCGACTTCCGTCGACGGCTCCTGAATGTCATCGACCACGGTGAAACCCGCGACCGGGTCGCGATCGAGCATGTCGACAACATCAGACTTCTGCGGCTCGGCGCCGATCACGATCGTGCGATGCAAGTAGTGCCCGTAGCGGCGCTCATGACGCAGCCAGGCGCGCAGAGTCCAGCGCACGGCGAGTAGCAGAATGATTCCGGTGGCAAATGTGATGACGACGAAGCCGCGCGAGAGATCGACCTTGAAGACGAACACGGCGACAGCGATCGCACCGAACACGACAGCAGTCGCACCCACAACTCGCTTGAACTCCTCCGAGCCCACGCCGAGGATGCGCGTGTCATACGCCCCGCGGAACACCAACGTGGTGATCCAGGCGAGCACGACGATCACGACGAACGACACGTAAGTCGGATTGTTCAACTCAACCGAATAGGGGATCGCCCAGCGCAGAACGAAGCCGACGATGCCCGCGATCAAGATCGCCAGGGAGTCGAAGACGAACGCACGAGTCGCATACACCCGCAGCGGGTCGCGGCGCAGATGCGGGCGATCGCGATGGGAGTGAGCCTCAGCCCAACCGATGCGGGCGGGGGTGGAGACGCCGGCGGCCTCATCGATGTCGGAACGATCCTCGATCATGGCCACCTCCTCGCGCCTGGATCAGGACCCCGCCGGGTGGCTGGCGTCCTTCTAGGGGGAAGTCTGGCACGGTCAGCCCCTCGTAGGGCCCTGCGCATCGTCACATTTCGGGCACGAGTGGTCTGATTCCGACCTGTCAGGCGACAGTGAGCCCCCTACGGCCGGCGCGGGCCTCTCTGCGGGGAGTGGAGTACCTCCCCCTAGCGTTGCGCCATGGGCTCCGGTCATGACCACTCCTCCGCAGCGATAGCCGCGCCGCGCAAGCGACTCCTGGCCGTGCTGCTCATCTCGGCCGTCATCTTGATCGTCGAGGTGATCGGAGCGATTCGCTCGGGCAGCCTGGCCCTGCTGGCCGATGCCGGTCACATGCTCACGGACGTAGCGGGCGTGGCCCTGGCCCTGCTGGCCGTGACGTTTGCTGCGCGCAAGGCCAGCCCCGAACGCACCTTCGGCTACTACCGCGTGGAGATCCTCGCGGCAGTCATCAACGCTGTGCTGCTCTTCGGAGTCTCGATCTACTTGCTCATCGAGTCGTGGTCGCGCTGGAACTCACCCCACGAGGTTGAAGGCGGAGTCGTCCTGATCTTCGCGGGCGTTGGTGTGGTGGCGAATCTCGTGTCGTTCTTCATTCTGCGCGGCGGTGCGAAGGACAGCCTGAACGTGCGCGGCGCTTACCTCGAAGTAGTCGGCGATCTGCTCGGCTCCATCACCGTCATCATCGCCGCACTCATCATCATGGCCACCGGCTGGGAACGCGCAGATGCGCTGGCATCCGCCGTGGTTGCGCTGATGATGCTGCCGCGCACCTGGTCACTACTGCGCGAAGCAGTCGACGTGCTTCTTGAAGCGGCACCGAAGGGCGTGAACATCGCCGAGGTACGGGCGCACATCCTCGAGGTCGACGGCGTCATTGATGCGCATGACTTGCACGTCTGGACGATCACCTCGGGTCAGCCGGTGATGAGCGCGCATGTCGTGGTGTCTGACGAAACCCTCGCGGGCGAATCAGCGCGGGTGCTCGACGAGCTGCATGAATGCCTTGCCCATCACTTCGACGTCAGCCACTGCACCTTCCAGATCGAAGGCCTCGACCAGGCCTCGAAGGAGACCCCGGGGCACCTCTAGATCACAGATTGAACGTCGACCGTGGTCACCAGCCGTACTCATCATTCGCTTCACCGTTGTAGGCCCTGAGCATCTGCTGGTTCTGGTAGTCGTCGAGGGATCCGACACTGTTGCCTCTGCCCGAATTCTTCTCGGATTCGGACTCCTCGCCGGCTTCTTCCTCGATGATCGGCGCTGGGGACGCGGCCCATTTCGGCTTGGCGAAGGCGGCCTTTTTCTGAGCGTCCTCGGAATCGCCGATGCTCATCTCATCGAAATTCGCATGGCGAACTGTCGCACGCGCCGTCTGTCGCTGCGAGGCCCGAAGCTGCTGGGTCCGACGTGCCAACTCCCTCGCGTGGGTGAGGCTCGTCGCTTTAGTTGTCTTCACTTCCTCGAGTTCTGCACTGATCTGCTCCCCGCGAGCTTGCATGTCAACTCGATGGTCACTCGCAAGCAATGTGTCGGACTTGATCGGATCATGGCGGCCGGCGTCACCGAATCGACCTTGAACAGCATCACGAGCGTCACGCCACGTGGCCTGATTTGCATATTCGCCTTGTAGGCCAGCGGCATCTCTTTGCGCACTGCGCTCCCAGGGAAGTAGGGCGCGATTGCCGATGCGCTTGCGCCACTGATATCCCGAAGCGGTCTTCAGCCGACTCTTCGCGCGTGCCAAATGAGCATCACGGGCCATCGAACCTGACTTCTCCAGACCACCTCGAACTCCCGACCACGCCGCACCGAGTAGCGGAAGAGCACCGAAGCCCATGCCCACCCATGCGCCGAAACTTGCGAGACCCTTACCGAACGACTTCATGTGATCGCCGAAAGATCGGTTGATCTTCTGAGGAGGCTTGCTCGATGACTCGCCATCAGCAGCCTTGACCTGATTCCAGATCTCATCGCGCTTCCAGGACCTGCCACCCGGTTCACGAACAGTCTCGCCCGCCCCCTGCGGTCGTCTTGCAGACGTTGAGCCATCTGCGGCCTCACCAATCAAGGGCTTGAGCAATGGCTGCGGTGCGTCGGAGTCACTTGACGCATGCCGTGCCAATGGCTCCTGGTAGTAGTCGTCGTCAGCGTCATCGGACTTGAGTGAGTAGCCACCGGAATCACGCTTCGGCGAGCTCTTGTAGTAATCGTCCTCGCCATACCCACCACCCATGAGGCGGTGTCGCATCCAATAGTTCAGCATGTCCTGACGCGACTCGGCGAGGTTTTCGGACACGTGGGGATTATTCCATGCCCGGCGGGTCAATCAAGGAGAGTGATGATGCTGCCGCGCATCTGGTCACTCCTGCGCGAGGCCCTGGACGTGCTGCACGTGGCGGGATCGTGATCGCTGAAACTTAACCCACACGAAATAGTCGTCGAGCCTCCTTTTCGGCGTCGGCCATCTTCGCTCGGGTGGGAGCGATGAACCTCTTCCAGGAGTCTGACTTCAAGTCTCCGTCGCTGAAGGCGCGCTTGAAGTTGTTCACCATGTTGTAGCCCGTGTAGTTCCTGCGATTGGTCGCCAGTCCGATCCTGGCCCGGTCCACTCCCTGGAGGTACTTCTGATTCTTGCCCTGGAGCCGGGCCTCCTCCTGCACATAGCCGTCGTAACCCATCTCCTCGATTAACTGCGACTTCTTCGCCGGGTCAAGATGCGTACTGAGCTGCGCCTCGGTTTCGTATTGCTTTTTCTGACGTATGCGTGCCTGGCGACGGTTGTAATTCGCGCCGATGAGGCCATGGCGAATCAGGTTGTAGCCCGAGAGATTCTTCACTACGCCGCCAAGCCCCTTGGCGAAGCGAGAGAGACCGCCACCGATGCTCGCCCACGCGCTCTTCTTGGGCTTCTTCTTCGCCGGTTGAGCTGCTTGCACGTCCTGGGAGTCTGGCGAACTGAGCCTGTCGTCAGCAATCGCTGCTGCTTTGGGCTGCTCATAACCGCCGACGCCGGCGAATACTCGATCGAGATCTGAATCAGCAGACTCACCCGGCATCACCGCAGGCTGCTCGCGCTCCTCGGACTCCGGTCGTGAATTCGTGCTGCTCACTGACGGCAAGCGCATGGCCGCCGGTGGGGAATCGACGTCGGCGTCATCATCATCGGCGTAGGGGTCAAAGCCACCCATGAGGGGGTTCGCTTCTTCCTCGGACCCCCTGCTCTCTCTGTCGGGCCGCCGAGCGAACGTGTCCGAGGCGTCGGCATCGTTATTACTCAAATGCCCGAACATGAAATTCCTGAACGTCGATGAACTCTCATCGGCGTGGATCGTCACGCCGCAGATCCTCCCACGATCCGCCTCGCGGGATCGTGCCTATTCCTCGTCCTTCCTTGCGGCGGCGTCGCCTTGCCGTTCCGTCCCTCGGCACGGCGTCCGAGGCTAACGCGTGACCGTCGAGTGAGGCAGCCGCCGCTGCTGAGATGCGGAGGATTCCGATTGCAGGCTCCGCAGATGCGGTCTAGATTTCATCTTTATGCCGCAGATTCGGATTTCGGACGCCGCCAGCCTCATGGGGGTCAGCGATGACACCGTGCGCCGGTGGGTCGATTCCGGCCGCCTGACCGGAGCCACCGACGAAGCCGGTCGCAAGACCGTCGACAGCGCCGAGATCGCCGCCCTGCTCTCCGAGGCAGCTGCTGACGTTGACCGCCCGGTGCCGACCTCGGCCCGCAATCGCTTCCCGGGGATCGTCACCAGAGTCGAGCGCGACGGCGTGATGGCCCTGGTCGAGGTGCAGTCGGGCCCACATCGCATCGTCTCGCTCATCAGCCGCGAGGGTGCCGATGAGCTCGGCCTCGAGCCCGGTGTCATCGTCGCGGCGAGCGTTAAGTCCACGAATGTCGTCATCGAACTCGAGAGTCACTGATGCGCGCTTCGCACTCTTTTCGCGTGATGAGCTGCGCAGTCGTCGCGGCCGTCACGATTCTGCTGGTGATCTCACCTGCGCCTGCGCCTGCGGCAACGGCAGCTGCGGTGACTACTTCAGATGCGAAGGTGACCGGCACGATCACCGTTTCGGCAGCCGCATCGCTCACCGATGTGTTCCCGGTGATTGCGAAGGCATTCCAGAAGCGCAACCCCGGTACGACCGTGAGATTCAACTTCGGCGGCAGCTCGACGCTGGTCAACCAGATCAAGGGCGGGGCACCGGTTGACGTGCTCGCCACTGCATCGGAGCCGACGATGTGGTCAGCGGTCAAAGACGGGCTCGTCGGCAAGCCACTGCTTTTCGCGAAGAACACGATGGCCATTGCGATGCCTTCCGACAATCCCGCTCGCATTATGTCGATTGCCGATCTTGCGCGACCGGGAACGCTCGTGGGTGTATGCGCAGTCACCGTTCCCTGCGGCGCAGCGGCACGCGAACTCTTCGCATTGAACAAGGTGAACGTACGGCCGGTCACGCAAGAGCTTGATGTGCGGAGCCTGCTCGGGAAGGTGCTCTCCGGGGATCTCGATGCCGCAATCGTCTACGCCACCGACGTGAAGGCTGTCGGCACGAAGGTCAGCAACGTGAAGATCCCGGCATCGCTCAATGTCACCACGACTTACCCGGTGGCTACCGTCGGCAGGACGACCAACCCCGTTGTAGCACAGCGGTTTGTCGACTACCTGCGTTACAGCCTGTCGGCCCAGGGCATCTTGCGCGCCTATGGCTTCGCGAAGCCCTGGTAGCCATGACCCGTCGTCACGCGCCATGGTTCCTCCTCATTCCCGGTCTGATCGCCGTGATCTTCCTGGTGCTGCCCGTCATCGGGCTGGTCACCCAGGCGCCGTGGGGCTCCTTCGGCAGCCTGCTGAGCGACCCGGTCACGCGCGATGCGTTGCGTATTTCGGCGCTGTCGTCACTGTGTGCCACCGCAATCTGCATCGTGCTGGGCACGCCACTGGCATGGCTGCTCGCACGCAATGCACTGCCCGGCACGCGCTTCATTCGCGCACTCGTGGTCGTGCCGCTGTTGTTACCGCCCGTTGTTGCCGGTGTCGGGTTGCTGACCGCCTTCGGTCGTCGTGGATTCGCTGGCTCCTTCCTCTACGACCAGTTCGGCATCCAGTTTCCGTTCACCACGGCAGGCGTGATCATCGCCGAGACCTTCGTGGCGATGCCCTTCCTCATCATTACCGTCGAAGCCGGCTTCCGCGGGCTTCACAAGGAGTACGAGGAAGTCGCTGCAACCCTCGGCGCATCGTCGTGGCAGACCTTCCGCCACGTCACGCTTCCGCTCGTCGCACCGGCACTGCTCTCCGGCGTGGTGCTGTGTTGGGCGCGCGCCGTCGGTGAGTTCGGCGCGACAATCGGCTTCGCCGGTAACTTCCCTGGTGTCACGCAAACAATGCCGCTCGCGATCTACTCCGAGCTCGAAGTTGATCGATCATTAGCCATCGGACTCAGCGTGATCCTGCTGATGGTCTGCTTGGTGATTCTCGTGCTGCTGCGCCGCACCTATCTGCGCGGCGATACGACGAACGACTAGGTCGCTTCTCGCTACAACTACGGCGTGTGCGAGTGATCGCTACGAGCTCATTCAGTGCGCGAGTGATCGCTACGAGCTCATTCAGTGCGCGAGTGATCGCTACGAGCTCATTCAGTGCGCGAGTGATCGCTACGAGCTCATTCAGTGCGCGAGTGATCGCTACGAGCTCATTCAGTGCG
>JAHEIZ010000003.1 GCA_024639145.1 Actinomycetes bacterium
GGCACGGTGTTCTCCGCGCACGAGCAGTACCTGACCCTCGGAGAGATGGTCGACTCCGTCCCGAAGGGACTTTCGGTCAGCGACTACACCCGCATGGGTATCTACTACCGCTCGATTCAGCAGCGCAGCGAGGACGTCCTCACCATTCACGATTACCTGTGGCGCTGGGATACCGATTGGTTCTGGTGCTCGCGTGCCTTCGGTGCGCAGAGGACCTGGCTTCGCCGCATCTGGCCCAAGAGCAAGCTCCGCAGCGATGTTTACTGGAAGCTCGTGGCCTTCGATCGCAAGCGTGATGTCTCGGGCAAGATCGCGAAGTTGCGCAAGCAGCCGCAGCGCGAGCCCGTCGTGCAAGACATCGAGGTCCCCGTTGACCGCCTGGCCGAGTTCCTCGACTTCTTCCACCGCGAGGTGGGCATCGAGCCCGTATGGGTCTGCCCCCTCAAGCAGCGCGACCCGAATGCCACCTGGCCCCTCTACGAATTCGACCCCGAGGTGCTCTACGTCAACGTGGGCTTCTGGTCGACAGTGGCGCTCCCTGAGGGAGTGAGCCCCGACGAGGGTCGAGTGAACCGTCGAATTGAAGAAGTCGTGACTAATTTGGACGGTCGCAAGTCTTTGTACTCCACGGCGTTCTACGATCGTGAGTCGTTCTTCTCGATCTATGGCGGGAAGACTTACGCAGAACTCAAGGCACGATTTGATCCGGCAGGCAGGCTGCTCGGTCTCTACGAAAAGGTGGTTGAGCGGCGATGAAGCTGGCGGAAGCCTTCTCCCTCATTGTCCCGGCGGAACGTGGCGTCGGATTCATTGCATACGACGGATCCACCTCGGGCCCGTCCGACCCAGCAGTGACCCTCGAGGTGCGCACCCCACGTGCCGTCGAGTACATCGCCTCGTCTCCCAATCAGCTCGGTCTTGCTCGCGCCTACGTCGCGGGCGATCTCGAGATTCACGGTGACGCCTACGCGGCACTGCAGCGCCTGTACCCGATGCCTCTTGATCACGTGACCACCGGCGACAAGATCAAGCTCGCCCGCACCTTCGCCGGTAAGGCGCTCAAGCGCCCGACCCCGCCACCGCAGGAGGCTGTGCTCAAGGGCGGCCGCCACAGCAAGCGCCGCGACGCCGAGGCGATTCATCATCACTACGACGTCAGCAACCTCTTCTACTCCTGGGTGCTCGGGCCTTCCATGGCCTACACCTGCGCAGTGTTCCCCGACGCCGAGGCATCGCTCGAGACCGCGCAGTACAACAAGTTCGATCTCGTCTGCCGCAAGCTCGGCCTGCAGCCGGGCATGACCTTGCTCGACATCGGCTGCGGCTGGGGCGGCATGGTCATGCACGCGGCAGAGCACTACGGGGTCAAGGCAATCGGCGTCACGCTCTCCAAGGAACAAGCCGCCTTCGCGCAGAATGCGATCAAGGAGCGCGGGCTCGAAGGTCGCGCCGAGGTGCGCTTCAGCGACTACCGCGATGTACCCGAGACCGATTTCGACGCCATCAGCTCGATCGGGCTCACCGAGCACATCGGTCGCGAGAACTACCCGTCGTACTTCGCCTTCGGTTACTCCAAGCTCAAGCCGCTCGGCCGCATGCTCAACCACACGATCACGCGCCCCGATGACAGCGAGCAGAGCTACTACAAGAACGGCTTCATCAACCGCTACGTGTTCCCCGACGGCGAGCTCTCCGGTCCGGCTCACATCATGAGCGTCATGAACACCGCCGGCTTTGAGATCCGTCACGAGGAAAACCTGCGCGAGCACTACGCACTGACCCTCAAGTACTGGTGCGAGAACCTCGAGAACCACTGGGACGAAGCAGTCGCCGAGGCAGGCCTGGGCACCGCACGCGTGTGGCGCCTCTACATGGCCGCATCACGTCTCGGCTTCGACCTCAACACGATCCAGCTGCACCAGACCCTCGGCGTGAAACTTGGCGAAGGCGGCGTCAGCGGATTCCCGTACCGCGGAGCCGCAATTCCTGCTGCGTTCTAGCTCACGCTAGGCCTGCAGGCCTGCGGTCGGCGGGTAGAGCGAGTACGACGGGAAGTTGCCGTACAGGCGGTCCTCGGAGCCATCGGCCGGCTCGGTGACTGCCTGCACCAGGAGATCTCCGCCGACGAACGCGCCCTTCCACGAGGCACCCTTGCCGCCGAAGATCTCATCGCGGTCACCGCGTGAGCGCGGTGCGTTGATGCCGATCTTGAAGGACTGGAGTTCGTCAGCCACGCGATGCGCGAACTCATTGTCATCGGTGGCAATGGACCCCACGAGCGAGCCGTTGCTCGCATTCATCGCCGCGAGGAATTCTGCCTCGGTGTCGACGATGACGATCGAGTCGAGCGGGCCGAAAGGCTCCTTGTGGTGCAGTGCCCATGATGAGGGCGGCTGGAGCACGCACGCGGGTGCTACGTAGGCACTGGTGTCCTGATGAACGAGGAAGCTGCCCTCGCGCAGGCTGCGATGCACGAGCGGAATCCCACCGCCTCGCACCGCCTCATCGAAGTTCTGGCGAAGCTCTGTTGCCTTCACTGCGCTGATCACCGGGCCGAAGTCGAGCTCGGGGAACGGATCAGCGGGGTTCTCGACCGCGAGTGGATGACCGAAGCGCAGGCTCTCGACCACGGGCAGGTAGGCCTGCAGGAAGTCGGCGAACATGCCGCGCTGCACGACGAAGCGCGGGTACGCGGTGCAGCGCTGCTTGCCGTACTCGAAACCCTTCTTCAGGTGACCGGACAGGAGATCCCACTGGGTGAAACCCCAGATACCCCAGGTGTTCAGGCCCTCCTGCTCGAGGAAGTGACGACGACCGGTGTCAGCGAGCGTGGTGGCTGCCTTGCGGCCGTTAGCCCGACCGCCGACGAAAGCGAGTGCTCCGATGCCCTCGCCGCGAATGAGGATGTCACCGAGCGAGGAGCCCATGCCGGAGACCAAGGTGACCGGCAGGCCCTCGCGACGCATCAGCGCATGAGCGAGGGTCAGGCAGTGGAAGCCGCCCTGACTCGGAGTCTTCGCGACGACGGCATTGCCCGCGAGCATCTGCACGAGTTCGGCATGCACCTGCACGCTCATTGGATAGTTCCAACTGGCGATATTGCTCACCGGGCCGGGCAGCGGCTTACGGCCGGCGAGCTGACGGTCAGCTTCAGCGAGATACCAATCGACGCCATCAAGTGCGCGATCTACGTCAGCGCAGGCAAGACGCCAGGGCTTGCCGATCTCCCACACAAGGAGCAATGCCAGGAGCCCGCGCTGCTCGCGCATTGCGGCGACAGCACGCGCTACGCGAACCTTGCGCTCCTCGAGATCAACCTTCGACCACGCAGCATGCTCGCGCACCGCGCCATCGACCGCGGCGATCGCCTCGTCGTGATTGATGCGAGGAGGGCCCTCGATTTGCGCGCCATCAACGGGGTTCTGGTGATCACCGGGTACGCCGGCGCGAACCCACTCGCCGTTGATCAGGTTCCGGATGCGATCAGCGTCGAATGCCTCGGGCGCTACCGATACGCATTGCGCGTAGGTCTCGGCCCAGCTGGTTCCGGCCTTGAGAACGAGTGACATGGCGCCTCCTTCAGTGTCGAGCGCCCGTGGGCTGCCCGCGGGGGTGGTGCTGAAGTAAAGCACCCGTCAGGGGATTGCGCGCGTCGAATCGTCCCGCCCACACTGGGTGAAAAGCGTTCTGAATAAAGAGGAATCTCTAAGGATGCCCTTGAGAAAGTTAGGTTAGGCTTACTTACCCCAAGGGTCAGTTCCTCAATGCTCGGCGGGGTCCCCCGGTTGCACGAGCACATGAAGTGCATCGTCCAGAGAGAGCTCGGTGTACTCGCCGGCACTGCCGATCATGACTCCGCCTGCCGCAAGATGCACCTTGACTGAAGCCCCGGGCACGGCACCTACCCGGCGAAGTCGAGTCATCGTTGCCCCGTGAGTCTGAATCGGTTCGGCAATGCGACGCACGATGACTCGTGCGACCTCCTCGGTTGCGACATCGGAGAGCGGCAGCGATACGCCTGAGGCCTGAACGGCCTGACCGGGCAGCAGCTCATCAATGCCCGGGATCGGATTGCCGAAGGGCGAGACCGTCGGATTTCCGAGAGCGTTCAGGATCTTGAGTTCGACCTCGGTACTCATCACGTGCTCCCAGCGGCAGGCCTCGGCGTGAACGTCCTCCCACTCGACCTGAAGCAGATCGACCAGCATGCACTCAGCGATGCGGTGCTTGCGCATGACGCGCATGGCGGTCTCGCGACCGCCTTCGGTCAGGGCAAGTGAACGATCATCGGTGACGACAACGAGACCGTCGCGCTCCATACGGGCAACCGTCTGCGAGACGGTCGGGCCGCTCTGGCTGAGACGCTCGGCGATGCGCGCGCGCATCGGAGTGACGCCCTCCTCCTCGAGCTCGAAGATCGTGCGCAGGTACATCTCCGTGGTGTCGATCAGATCGCTCACGAATGTCCTCTATGTCGGGCTCGGCTGGAAATGCCAATCTACCCAATGGGCTAGGCGACCAGTCCGGCAATGAGCAAGGAGCCTGCGAAACCACCGACGACCAGAAGGCCCGTCCACACTCTCTCCACGGCATAGGACTCCGGGAGCATCGTGTCGGCAAGCATGGCGAGCAGGGCGCCGGCCGCAAACGTCTGGGCGAGCCCCGTCCACGTGCCATCGTCATTCGCCAGAATCTCGTGGCCGAGTGCGGCGGCGAACGCAGAGATCAGCACGACGACGACCCACATCGCAATGACTCGCTTCGCGGGCCAGCCACGCGCGCGTAGACCGGAGCCGGCGGCCATTCCTTCAGGCACGTTCGAGAGCGAGATACCGAGAAGCAACGGCAGACTGATCCCTCCGGTGAGCACGCTGAGCCCCAGGACGAATGACTCGGGGATGCCATCCAGGCCGCTGCCGAGAACGATCGCGAGCGGATTGAAATCGTCGGCCGCAGGCGGTGCCCTGTCGGGTTCACGAGGGATCTCGGAGAGACGCGGCTTCTTTCGGCCGTGCCGATCGATTGCCCTGCTGCCCAGGACGAAGACCAGGGCGCCGGCGAGAAGTGCCAGGGCGATCGAGGGAAGCCGAATGCTGAGCTTCGCCTCGGCCACGAGGTCGTAGGCCACGGAACCGATGAGAAGGCCCGCACCGAGAGCCATGACGATTGCCGTGAAACGAGGTGATGGCTTGAACGCGTAGGCCAGCAGAGTGCCGACGATGAGCATCGCCGACGCGAGTCCGCCATAGAGCGCCGCCAGCAGCATGGCGCCAGTGTGTCACTCGTCGGCTGCGAGTGGCGCGCATCGCCCCTAACCTTGACCCATGTCCAGTGTCATGTGGTTCCGTCGTGACCTGCGCACCCTCGATCACCCCGCGCTGATGGCGGCAATCGCCGATGGCCCGGTCGTGCCCGTCTTCGTCATTGATCCGCGCCTGTGGGACTCATCGGGCGATGTGCGCCTGGCCTACCTCTGTGCATCGCTGCGCTCGCTCAATGAGAGTTTCGGCGGCAATCTCGTGATTCGTCGCGGCGATCCGGTCGAGGTCATTCCGGCCCTGTGCAGGGAAGCTGGCGCGACAAGCGTGCATGTGTCTGCTGACTTCGCGCCCTATGGAATGCAACGTGATGCCCAGGTCGAGGCGGCACTGGGCGACTTCCCGCTGGTGCGCACCGGCTCGCCCTACGCGGTCGCCCCCGGTCGGGTGACGAAGGACGACGGCACCGCCTATCGAGTCTTTACACCGTTCTATCGGGCGTGGTTCCGTCACGGCTGGCGAGCTCCGGCGGAGGCTCCCGATCCTTCACTCTCCTGGATTGCATCAGGCATCGCATCGGATCCGCTTCCTGAGCACGCGCCGCCGGCCGGCGTCGCCATGCCGGTCGCGGGCGAGAGCACGGCCTGGGATCGCTGGGAAGAGTTCCGCGCGAATGCACTTGGTGACTACTCCGAAGCGCGGAATCGACCTGATATCGATGGCACCAGCTTCCTGAGTCACCACCTGAAGTGGGGCGAGATCCACCCGCGAAGCCTGCTGGCTGACCTTGGCGAGAGCGATGAGGTGTATCGCAAGGAAATCTGCTGGCGTGAGTTCTACGCAGATGTTCTGCACCAGGCGCCGTCCTCTGTGCGCGATTCGCTCGATGACCGATTCGATCGAATGAAGTGGGCTGACGACGATGCGGCATACGCTGCTTGGGCTGAAGGCCGCACCGGGTATCCCTTCGTTGACGCCGGCATGCGCCAGCTTCGCGCCGAAGGCTGGATGCACAATCGCGTGCGCATGGTGGTTGCGAGCTTCCTCGTCAAGGATCTCCACCTGCCCTGGCAGCGCGGAGCGCGTGAGTTCATGTCCTGGCTGCATGACGGCGATATCGCGAGCAATACCCACGGATGGCAGTGGACAGCGGGCTGCGGCACCGATGCTTCGCCCTTCTATCGCGTCTTCAATCCGGTGATGCAGGGCCTGAAGTTCGATCCGAATGGTGACTACGTGCGCCGTTACATCCCCGAGCTCGCTCAGCTCGATGGTGCACGCGCTCACGAACCGTGGGATCAGCCTGACGGTTACGCACTCGGCTACCCCGAGCGCATTGTCGATCACAAGGCCGAACGTGAAGTCGCTCTCTCCGATTACTCCGTGCTCAAGGAGATGAAGGACGGCTGATCACCGGATGCGGCAGGATGCCCGAATGGAGATTCGCGTCGATGACGGCATGGTGCGCACCGTTCGAGGAGTGCTCTTCGACATGGATGGCACGATCGTCGATTCGGGTGCCTCAACTGAGCGCACCTGGAATCAGTGGGCTGAGCGCATGGGAGTGGCTGATCGCCTCACGATCTTGCATGGCCAGCCGGCGATCGAGACCGTTCGCGTGCTCTTTCCCGACGCCACACCCGACGAGCTCGCCGAGCTCTGCGCGGATCAGACCGTGGCCGAGCGGGAGGATCTCGACGGCGTCGTCGCAATGCTCGGTGCTCGTGAGCTCTTCGCCTTTCTCGACGCACACGAGATTCCCTGGGCCGTGGTCACGAGTGCGGATGTCCTGCTCGCGCAGGCGCGTCTCGGCTCGGCCGGGATCACGCCTCCGATTCTCGTGACCTGTGATGACATCACCCACGGCAAGCCGCACCCCGAGCCCTTCCTCCTCGGCGCCTCTCTGATCGGGGTCGAGATCAACCAGTGCGTCGTGGTCGAGGACGCGCCCGCCGGAGTGCAGGCCGGCCTGGACTCGGGCGCCGTCACAGCCGCGCTAAACGGCCATGCGGCCACCGTGTCGATCAGCGACCTGCGGCACCTGCAGGAACTCCTCACCCCGTAGCGTGCCATATACCCCCTGGGGTATAGTGCACTCATTCGCTGATCGAGAGGAATCACCATGTGCCGCCCCGTCACCTGCAAGGCCTGCGGTAAGACCACCTGGGCCGGCTGCGGCCAGCACATCGCCCAGGTCAAGAGCGGTGTACCCAAGGGCCAGTGGTGCACCTGCACCGCGGAGCAGAAGGCAGCGGCCAAGAAGCAGGGCGGATTCTTCAGCCGTCTGTTCGGGTGATCCCTGCCGGAATCCCCTAGATTTCGCAGCAGCATCCCCGACGAAGTGCGAGCTGCCATGAATACCCGCATGCATCCCGCGTGGTACGGCGCCGTCATGGGCACCGGCGCGCTGTCGATGGCACTATCCGGTGAAGCCACCGCCTTCGATGCCTCATGGCTCAACAGCGCAGCGGTGGTCTTCTTGCTGTTGACAAGCGTCCTCGCCATCACCTTGCTCCCGCGGTACCTCCGTCGCTTCCGCGATCGCTCGGCCCTCGATAGCGAGCTGGCTGATCCCGCCAGGGGCCCGATGCTCGCCACCTTGCCCGCGGGCATCCTCGTGCTCGCCTGCGGCTGGGGGCGAGTCGGCCCCGAACTTATTTCGACGGATGCCGCGCTCTGGATCTCGGCCGTGCTGCTCGCGATCGGTGCGATCGGCGCGATCGTCTTCAGCCTGGCCTGGATCACTGCAACCCTCAACGCCGAACCCTCACTCGAAACGGTCAACGGCGGTTGGATGATCCCGCCGGTCATGAACCTGATCGTGCCCGTGGGCCTCGCTGCGATCATGCCCGCGGTGCCTGAACTCGCACCTGCGCTGCTGCTCATCGGCTTCGCGTTCTATGGCATCGGGGCTGTGCTGTTCGTCGTCATTTTGACCATGCTCGTCACGCGACTCATCCTGCGCGCACCCGTCCTGCCGCCACTGGCCGCTTCACTGTGGATTCCGCTTGCCCCATGCGGCCTTGTCGGTCTGGCTGCCACGCGGTTACTTCAGTCGGGTGCGCAGGCAGGCGTTACCTTCGTCCCCGATATTGGTGTCGGGGTCGCCATTGCGGCCATGGGCATTGGTCTCGGGCTCTGGTGGACGGGGTTCGCGCTGATTGAACTACGCCGCATGCATCGTCAGGGGCCCTTGCCCGTGCAGCCCGGCTGGTGGGGTTTCGTCTTCCCGGTCGGCACGATGACACTCTCGATCATCAATGTCGGCTTGGTCGTCGATGAGCCGGCAGTCACCGCAGTTGGGGCACTCTCCACGATCACGCTGTTCGCAGTCTGGCTGATCGTGAGCATCAAGGTCGTACAGGTCTCGCGTCGGGCTGCGAAAGCCTGAGGACCAAGGCTCGAGCAGACGCCCTCGAGCCATACGATGGGCCCCATGCCCACTATCTCCGTTGTCTCGATGAAGGGTGGCGTCGGAAAAACGACTGTCACCCTCGGGATAGCAAGCGCGGCATGGAATCGCGGACTCAAGGTTCTCGTCATCGATCTCGACCCGCAGGCAAACGCCACGATGGGCCTCGGCGTCGATAACCCGCCATTCACCACCAATGACGTGCTCGCGGATGCGCGCCCGGGCATTGCCGTCGATGCGATCCTCCCGACCCCGTGGGGCGCCAACGTTCACGTGATCGCCTCCGAACGATCGCTGGAGCATCGCAATGCACGCGAAGGCGCATACAGCGAGTTGCGCATGAAGTCCGCATTGGCAAACGTGCCGCGCACCTACGACATCGTGCTCATCGACTGCCCGCCGTCGCTGGGTGAACTCACACGCAATGCGCTGAGCGCATCCGACGCAGCACTAGTGGTGACAGAGCCTGGCTACTTCGCCCTGCACGGCGCGCAGCAAGCGGTTGAGGCTGTCGACGTGATCCGTAGTTCTACCAACCCGGCCATTCGCACCTCGACAATCCTGATGAATCGCGCGCGCACCACCGTTGCTGAGCACCGCATGCGCATCCAGGAATTACAGGATGCCTTTGGCCCGCTGGTCAGCCCGGTGATGGTTCCCGAACGCAATGCGATCCCGCAATCCGAGGGTGCGGGCATCCCGATTCACGCGTGGGACTCCCCCGCAGGCCGCGAGCTGAGCGGCGTCTTCGATCAGCTACTCGATCAGTTGCTCTATCCGTTCGGCCGAGCAGTCAGGGAGTACCCGTGAGCACCTTTGATCCGACACCGCGACCGGCATTGCGCAAGGCAGCCGATGCGAATGTGCATCCGACCCTGCCCGCTCCTGCCCAGCAGTCCGACGAAGATCTCTCGACGCGTGCAGGCTCTTCCGCCTCCGACACACTGCGCCCGCCGGCGAAAGACAAGCTGGTCGAACTCTCGGTCGAGATTCCTAAGTCATTGCGCAAGGAACTTCGCAAGAAGGCCGAGGAGCAGGGCATGACCCTCGACGCACTCGTCACGCTCTACCTGCGCAACCGCTGAGCATCCACAGCACGATGTGCGGGCCTAGAAGATATCCACCCCGACCTTGCGAGCTGCACGGGTCAAGGCTTTGTCTCGAGTCGCCAAGGGAAGCCCGTTCAATCTCGCCAAAGCCAGATAGGACGCGTCGTACGCGGTGAGGCCGGATTCCATTGCTTCGGCGAGCAGGCCCATCGGTTCACCCGGAGTCCCCTCCACGCGAATGTCCATGATGGCGAGATCGTGTGCAAACGCCACGGCCTCATCCACGCTCAATCGTGATCGGCGGATCCCGACCAGAACTCCGTTCGCGATCTCGTAATTCCACAGTGGTGGCACAACAGCATGGTTCTCGGTCACGAATTCCAGGACACCATCGGCGTACTTTCCTGACTCATCATCGAAGGCCCACGCGAGTGCCGTAGAGGCATCAAGCACTACTCCCACGGTCATGCACGGCCCTGCGAGATCGCGTCCTTCATCGGTATCCCCAAAGCACGCCCACGCCGCGCGTCTTTCATGCGGGTCGCAGCGGCACGGCGTTCATCCACAGATGAAGCAGAAATGGGTGTGATTCGAGCAATCGGGTGACCATGTCGGGTAACCGTGTAGACCTGCCCGGCAATCACCTCCTCCAACACCGATGAGAGTTGGGACTTCAAGTCGAAGACACCGATCGTGCTGTCGTCAGGGAGTGCACTCATGGGTTCAGGGTAGATTCTGGCCAGAATCTGGTCAACCACGCTCAACGAGCCAGCTCACGGGGAGAGGCGCTCCAGCTCCCAGTTCGCAGCATTCGAGAGATCAGCCTGATCAGCACTCGCGCTAAAGCGAAGCCGATCATGCAGCCGTGATGGGCGACCCTGCCAGAACTCGATCGCTGACGGTCGAATAAGCCAGCCGCCCCAGAAGTCAGGCACCGGAATCTCGGTGTCATCGCCGTACTGCTCGACGAGTTCGGCGTAGCGACTCTCGAGCCCCTCACGTCCGTCGATCACGGACGATTGCGCACTCGCCCACGCACCGAGCTGCGAGCCGCGCGGGCGTGATCGAAAGTACGTCTCGACCTCAGCGCGCTCGATGAGTTCAACGGTGCCGACCACAGTGACCTGGCGATGGATCGCAAACCAGGGGAACACGAGCGAGGCATGCGGGTTCTCGGCGAGCTCACGACTCTTGCGTGACTCTAAGTTTGTGTAGAAGACGAAGCCACGGGCATCGGCATCCTTGAGCAGGACAGTGCGCGAACTGGGCGCCCCCGCGCCCGTCGCGGTCGACACGACCATCGCATTCGGCTCAGGCAGCCCAGCCGCCTCGGTCTCGGCGAACCAGCCATGAAATGCATCGAGCGGGCTGGCCGGGAGGTCCTCGGGTGCCAATGTGCCCAGGTCGTAGGCGACCCGCAGATCAGCCAGTCGACGAGGGGCATCCTCGGGAGGCGGGGTCCACAGGCTCATGCCCCCATTCCATCACCCAGCAGCCTCGAGTGCGCCCCGACGAGAGTCTCGTCACTTATCTCGCCCCCGTGGGGCACAACCGGACTCGGGACGGAAGAATGGCGACATTCCACGTGAGGAGACCCCATGGGCGAGTTCGTACCGGGCCTTGAGGGCGTCATCGCCTTTCAGACCGAGATCGCAGAACCCGATCGCGACGGCGGCGCCCTGCGCTACCGCGGCGTCGACATCGAAGACCTTGTCGGCCGCGTCTCCTACGGCAACGTGTGGGGCCTGCTGGTCGACAACGAGTTCAACCCCGGTCTGCCCCCCGCCGAGCCCTTTCCGATTCCGATTCACTCTGGTGACGTACGCGTCGATGTGCAGTCGGCCATCGCGATGCTCGCACCGGCCTGGGGACTCAAGCAGCTGCTCGACATCGATGACGACACTGCTCGCGAGAACCTCGCGCATGTGTCGGTCATGGCACTGTCTTTCGTCGCGCAGGCTGCCCGTGGCCTCGGGCAGCCGATGGTGCCGCAGAAGCAGATCGATCAGGCCAACACCATCGTCGAGCGCTTCATGATCCGCTGGCGCGGCGAGCCCGATCCCCGCCACATCCAGGCCATTGATGCCTACTTCGTCTCCGCTGCCGAGCACGGCATGAACGCCTCTACCTTCACCAGTCGCGTCATTGCCTCAACCGGCGCTGACGTTGCGGCAGCGATCTCAGGCGCTATCGGCGCAATGAGCGGCCCGCTGCATGGCGGCGCACCCTCGCGCGTGCTGCACATGATCGAGGAGGTCGAGCGTTCCGGTGACGCCGATGCTTATGTCAAGGGTGTTCTCGATCGCGGTGAGAGGCTCATGGGCTTCGGCCACCGCGTGTACCGCGCTGAGGATCCCCGTGCACGTGTGCTGCGCCGCACGGCGAGGGAACTCAACGCCGAGCGCTACGAGGTTGCCGTGGCCCTCGAGCAGGCTGCACTCAACGAACTTCGCTCGCGTCGTCCCGACCGTGCGCTCGAAACCAACGTCGAGTTCTGGGCGGCGATCATGCTCGACTTCGCCGAGGTGCCCGCGCACCTGTTCACGTCGATGTTCACATGCGCACGTCTCGCCGGCTGGAGCGCGCACATTCTCGAGCAGAAGAAGACCGGCCGCTTGATTCGCCCGTCGGCCAAGTACGTCGGCCCGGCACCCCGCACACCCGAGCAGGTACCGGGCTGGGACGCCGAGATGGTCGCTCCCACCGGTTACACCCCGCGCGCCTAGCGCACCACGCCCCATCACTGCACCACTGCACTGCCCACACCACATTGGAGAAGAAGTGACTGAGCCCACCGAGATCCGCATCCCTGCCGAGTTGTTGCCGTCTGACGGCCGCTTCGGCGCCGGGCCTTCGAAGGTCCGCGAGGAGCAGGTCACCGCACTTGCCTCCGTGTGGCAGAGCTACCTCGGTACCTCACACCGCCAGAAGACCGTGAAGTCACAGGTCGGTCGCCTGCGCGCCGGTCTCGCTGATCTCTTCTCGCTGCCCGAGGGCTACGAGGTCGTGCTCGGCAATGGTGGCTCGACGTGCTTCTGGGATGCCGCGGCATTCGGCCTGATCGAGGACCGTGCTCAGTTCCTGACCTTCGGCGAGTTCGGCGCGAAGTTCGCCGACGGCGTGAAGAAGGCACCGCACCTGGGTGAGCCGACCATCATCAAGGGCGAGCCGGGCGATGCGCCCGCATTCAGTGCCGAGGCCGGCATCGATGCCTACTGCACCCCGCACAACGAGACCTCGACCGGTGTAGCCCTCACGCCCAAGCGCGTCGCAGGTGCCGACCCGAACTCCCTCATGGTCATCGACGCCACCTCGGGCGCCGGCGGCCTCGCAGTCGACGCCACGGAGTTCGACACCTATTACTTCGCACCGCAGAAGAACTTCGGTTCCGACGGCGGCCTGTGGCTGGCTCTGATGTCACCCGCCGCGATCGAACGCGTCGCGAAGATCTCGGGAAGCGGCCGATGGATCCCGCCATTCCTCGACCTGCAGACCGCAGTCGACAACTCACGTCTCGACCAGACCTACAACACCCCCGCCCTGGCCACCATCTACCTGATGGCCGAGCAGGTCGACTGGTTCAACGCCAACGGCGGCCTCGCCTGGACAACAGCGCGCACCGAAGAGTCCTCAAAGGCGATCTACGACTGGGCCGAGGCCAACCCGATCACGACTCCCTACGTGACTGACCCGGCGAAGCGCTCCAAGGTCGTAGCAACCATCGACTTCGATGACTCGATCGACGCCACCGCGATCGCCAAGGCGCTTCGCGCGAATGGCATCGTCGATACCGACCCGTACCGCAAGCTCGGCCGCAACCAGCTGCGCATTTCGGTGTTCCCGGCCGTTGATCCCGCTGACGTACGCAAGCTGATCGCGAGCATCGACTACGTCGTTACCCAGCTCGCATGAGCTCGAGTGATGCGCCGGTGACCGACGACACCAAGCCGGTACACGATCGGCCAACCGTCATGGCGTTCGCGTCGATGTCGACGTGGTCGTGGTTCGTATATGCATTCGGCGCATCACTCGCCCTGCTTCGCGACGACCAGGGCACGAGCACGACAATCAGCGGCCTGCACGGCACCTCGCTCGCGATCGGGGGCGTGATCGGTGCAGCAATCGCACCCGCACTCTCGAATCGCATCGGCCGCGGCAATGTGCTCCGCCTGTCGTCGATCGGCGCTGCTGTCGCGATCGCGATCTACCTCATTCCCGGCATGCAGGCCGGCGGCACGCTCGCGCTTGCCTTCATCGCCTGCTTCTTCGGCAACCTGCTGGTGGTCGCCGTCAACTCGTTCATCGGCGTGCACCAGGGCAAGGCCACCGCAAGCGCGCTGACCGAGAGCACTGCCTACGCATCCTTGATGGGCCTGCTCGGCCCGCTGGCTGTCGGCTTCGCCACGACCACGATCTTCGGCTGGCGAGGTGGCGTGGCCGTGGCCGTGATCGCCTTCCTCGTCATCGAGATCATCCGAGGAAAGAGCACCAGCGCCTGGGGAGTGGCCGGCGCCGTCGCCACCCGCAAGACGCACGGCAAACTACCGGGCCTCACGTACTGGGCGATCATGGCCGGCACCTGCTACATGGGAACCGAGTTCTGCGTCAGCTTGTGGGGGGCGGATCTCCTGCGCGAGCAGGCTGACTTCAGCGCAGGCGCCGCCGCGGCCGGCCTTGCTGCCTTCACCGGCGGCATCTTCCTCGGCCGTGCGATCGGATCCAAGCTTGCCCAGCGGCTACCCTCCGAGGCACTTCTGCGCGTCGCACTTCTCGCCTCTCTCGTGACATTCATTCTGACCTGGCTCACGAGTGCGCCGACCCTGCTTCTCATCTTCTTCTTCCTGACCGGGCTGAGCTTCGCGATCGTCTGGCCGCTCAGCATGACGCGCATCCTGCGCACGGCGCCCGGCCTCACTGACCGTGCAGCCGGCACCACGTTGGCCTTCACCACCGGCGCCATTGCGGTCGCCCCATTCATCCTCGGTGCGCTGGCCTCGAGTGTCTCGGTGCATACGGCATTCGTCGTCGTTCCGATCCTGCTCGTGACCCAGCTGATCCTGGTGCTGCTCAAGCCGGTCGCTGACGTCATTCCCTCACAGCACTAGCGCACGACGAGGGCGCTGAGCGGCAATGTGACGCGCAGCAAGCGCCTGTCCCGCTCGCTCGCGATGAGCAGTGAGCGTCCGTCGGGCGCCCAGGTGATGGCCTCCCCCTGCAGCTGGAACGGAAGCGGAATCGTCGCTACCTTTCGACCCGGCGGGAGTCCTGCATAGACATAGGCATCGTCATAGTCACGAAGCACGTAGCGCAGCCCGTCGGGTGACACCGCGCCGTCGGTCACCAAGCCTCCCTCGCGTCGGATCTTGCGGGCGATATTGACCACGCCCGCACGCAGGGGCACGGGCAGTCGGTAGAGCGAGCCGTGGGCGAGTTGCTTTGTCACCACCCACAGTTGAGGCCTCGCGGGATTCGCGAGGAGTGCCTCGGCGTTGTGCGGGATGTCGCCGTAGGTGAATCGGTACGAGGTCGCGTCGAGGGTGGAGTTCGCCAGCTTCCTTGGCTCGCGTATTTCGTACACCCTCACGTAGGGCCAGGAGTCGAGATTGTCGCCAATATCGGCGAACCAGATCACGGCATGGCCCTTGGCGTCGCGGCCCGTGGCGATTGCCTCGGCATCCCGCGGATTCATGCCGCGCACGGTCAAGGTCGCGAGAGTGACGCAGGTCGATGAGTCGACCGCATAGATGTACGGGCCATCTCCTGAGTCGTTGTGCAGGTACAGCACACCGGGATGACGTATCGAGGTGGCCAGGCCGCTGATCTCGGTGAAGCGCTTATCGGTGAAGCGGCAGACCGTATTCGCCGACGCAGCATGGGCGGCCGTGGCAACCGACATGACAAGGGCCGCACTCCCCAGGAGGAGCGCGGCCCTTGTCAGCATTCTGGTCAGCGGATCACCGCGGCAATCGCCACGGCCGCCACGACTGCCACGAGTACCGCGAGCGTGACGAATCGTCGGGCACGTGGACTCATGGCATCAGCCTAGGGGATCATCCGACCCCGAAGACCTGCTTGATCGGGTTGATCGCGAAGTAGATGACGAAGGCGATCGAGATAACCCACATCAGCCAGTTGATGTCACGGATCTTGCCCGTGAAGATCTTGATGGCGCACCAGGCGACGAAGGCGGCGCCGATGCCGTTAGTGATGGAGTAGGTGAACGGCATGATCGTGATGGCGAGGAAAGCCGGGATGCCGATCGAATAGTCGGAGAAGTCGATGTGACGAATCTGGGTCATCATCAAGAAGCCGACCACGACGAGTGCAGGCGCTGCTGCCTCGTAGGGCACGATCGTGACAAGCGGCGAGAAGAACATCGCGATGAGGAACAGCACACCGGTGACGATCGAGGCGATACCGGTACGCGCACCTTCACCAATGCCCGCTGCCGACTCGATGTAGGCCGTGTTGCTGGAGGTCGAGCCGGCACCACCTGCAATGGCGGCGATGGAGTCGACGACCAGGATGCTCTCCAGGTGCGGGATGTCCCCATTTTCCTCGAGCAGATCAGCCTCGGTTGCGAGACCGAAGGCCGTGCCCATGGTGTCGAAGAAATCGCTGAGCATCAGCGAGAAGACCGCGAGCATCGCGGCAATCACGCCGATGACCTCGAAGGAGCCGAACAGGTTGAATTGCCCGAGCAGTCCCAGGTCGGGCGTCGCCACCACAGAGTCGGGCATCTTCGGGACATTCAGGCCCCAGCCGACGATGTTGGCCACCGCACCGTCAGCGCCGACCTTCGGGCCGACGTGTGCGACGTTCTCGATGATGATCGCGAGAACCGTGGTGGCCACGAGGCCGATCAGGATCGCGCCCTTGGTCTTGCGAGCAACCAGGATGATCGTGAGGAGCAGGCCGAAGCAGAAGGTGAAGATCGGCCAGCCCTGAAGCTCGCCGAAGACGCCGAAGCTGATCAGCGGCACGCCGGAGCGAACAATGCCCGCATCGACCAGGCCGATGACCGTGATGAACAGGCCGATGCCGACTCCGATGGCGTACTTCAACTGCTCCGGCACGGCGCGGAAGACCGCGGAACGGAATCCGGTGAGGACGAGGAGCAGGATCAGGATGCCTTCGAGGACGACCAGGCCCATGGCGTCAGCCCAGGTCATCTGCGGTGCCAGCGTGAAGGCGACGAAGCCGTTGATGCCCAGGCCTGCGGCCACCGCGATCGGGAAGCGACCGATAACACCCATCAAGATGGTGAGCAGGCCGGCCAGCAGCGCCGTTGCCGCGGTAACCATGGCAATGGCCTTGACCACATCGGTGCCACCACCGATGAAGTTGCCGTTCATGTCCTTGGCAGTACCGATGATGAGCGGGTTCAGTACGACGATGTAGGCCATCGTGAAGAAGGTGACGATGCCACCACGGATCTCGCGGGAATAGTTCGACCCTCGGGCCGTCATTCCGAACCAGCGGTCTACGCCGCTCGTGCTCTGGGCAGTGACAGACATTCACCCTCCTCAAGGTGTGGGCGCAGGGGGCGCGCCGCATGGCGCGAAGGTAGCGTAAGCAACGTGCCGCACTCGTCATCTCCCGCCGATCACAAGGTGTCTGGGTCCCTTGTGACTGGTGATGCCCTTGTGCCGATCATCATCGGCACCGCGGCGTGGGTGATCGCCGCCGTGATCCTGATCGGATTCCGCGACAGCCTGGCAGCGACCGGTACCACCTGGTGGTTCGGCGCGTGCGCCGTTGGCGTGATCAGCGGCCTGGGCGGAATCGGGTACGTGCTGTATCGACGCCGCCGCGAGGGTGGCGCTGCGCGCTAGCGCGGGAGGGGCTCAGGCCTCCTCGGCCTCGATGAGTTCCTCTGCGACCGAGGTCTCCTCAGGTACGAGATCGCTGTCGAGGTCTCCCTCGGACACCTCGTGATCCTCCGCCGTTGAGTCCGCGAGCTCCTCGACCACGGCCTCCAAGGGCGCAGGAAGATCCTCGACATCGCTGAGGTCGACGTGATCCCAGCTCTCCTCATCGGCGACCACAACGGCGACGTTCTCACTCTCGCCGCCCTCCACCTCCGAATGCGCCCCGCAGCCGTAGTTCAGCGCGACCACTCGACCATCGGCCGGAGCGTAGGCATTCGCACAGACACCGAAAGCCTGGCCAAGCACGCCCCCAAGAGTCATCAGGAAGCCACAGGTTCCGCAGGGCTGGCCGGCGGCCTTTGCCATCGGTGAGTCGGCGCCGAAGTCGCCCTCATCCCAGCGCTCGGTCGCCTCATCGCGCCCGAGCACCGAGAGCACGCGAGCACGGCCGAGGCCGAGTTCCCACATACCCGGGGACAACGGTGCGAGGGATGAGAGTCCCTCGAGGGAATCCTCGTCGGTGAATCCGGGAACAAGCCGCAGGTCGTTCGCATTGGTCGGCAGCACATCGCCCGGACCAAGGTCACCCGGTCGTACCCGCTCAGCCCAGGGCACCCAGGCGGGAGCAACGAGCGAATCGGGGCCGGGCAGCAGCACGGCGTCGGTGATCGTGACCTCGTCGAAGCCATCGGCGCGAGTGACCGTGACGGCCCAGCGCCAGCCGCGGTACGCGGGGTTGGTACAGGCGAAGAGGTGAGTGGCCAGGCGCTCGCCTTCCATGGCGACTTCGAGGTGTTCGCCCACCCAGTCTCCGCCTGCCTCGACATTGGCAGCGTCACGAGCCAGGTCGACGGCAGCTGTCAGGAGGCCATCGGTCACGTAGGGGGCGGTATCCACGTTCCCATTCTCTCCCAGCACGGGAAGGACTCTCGTCAGTGGGTAGTCTGGACCGCGTTATGGGCCTGGACATCGCGATCATCCTCGGCACGTTCATCCTGATCTTCCCTGCCGAGCTGCCGGACAAGACCTTGATCGCCACGTTGGTTCTCGCGACCCGCTACAAGCATCTTCCCGTCTGGCTCGGCGTCTCCGCGGCCTTCGGCGTGCAGATGCTCATCGCTGTCACTGTCGGTGGGGTCATCGCACTCCTCCCCCAGCGACCGGTCATGGCTGTCACTGCGCTGCTATTCGGCATTGGCTCGATCCTGCTGATCAAGGGCGGTCTGACCTCACGGGCCAGCGAGCTTGCCACCGAGAGGGAAGAAGAGGACGAAGTCCTCGAGAAGGTACGTCAGCAGGAATCGAACTCCCCCAAGCGCGCCTTCATCACCAGCTTCATCGTGATCTTCGCCGCCGAGTGGGGAGATCTCTCGCAGCTCTTCACCGCAGGCCTGGCTGCTCGCACCGGTTCGCCTGTGTCGGTCTTCCTCGGCTCGTGGGGAGCAGTGATCACTGTCGCCGCGATCGCCGTGATCGTCGGGCGATGGCTGCAGACGCGCATCCCGCTGTGGCGCATCCGCCTGGTGTCAGGCGTAGTGCTGGCGGGACTATGCGTGTGGACAGTGATCGAGTTCGTGAACGCTTAAGCGTGAAACGAACGGAGTGAGTTCGAGTTCGTGAACGCGTAGGCGTGAAACGAACGTGGTGAGTTCGAGTTGATTAACGCCTAGACGTCGAGGTCGTTCGCGACCGCGCGCAGCACTGCAGCGATTTTCTGAGACTTCGCATCAGCGGGGTACTTGCCGCGCTGCAGGTCTCCGGAGACCGAGTCGAGCACCTTGATGAGATCCTCGATCTGGCCGGCGAGATCGCCGGCAGCCTTGCGCGAGCCCTTGACGACTGACTGCGGTGCGCTGAGAACAGTGACCGAGAGCGCCTGCTTCCCGCGGCGACCATCGACAACACCGAATTCGATCTTGGTGCCGGGCTTGAGCGCGGGCACGCCGGCGGGCAGGGTCGAGACGTGGACGAAGACGTCCTCGCCCTCATCGGACGTCACGAAGCCGAATCCCTTGTCGGCGTCGTACCACTTCACAGTTCCCGTAGGCATGCGTAGAAGGATACGTGGGCCACGGCGCATAGGGTTGTTCGGGTGACCCCCGCCAAGGCTGCCTCCCCCCGCAGCCTGGCTGATGATCTCCGCGGCCGTTCCGACACCGAGCTCGCCGAGCTGCTCCGGCGGCGCCCCGATCTGCTCCAGCCGGTCGCCTCCGACATCACCTCGCTGGCAGCTCGGGCCACCACCGGCCCCTCGGTGGCCCGCTGCCTAGATCAGCTGGGCGCCCCCTCTCTCTATGTTCTCGGCTTGGTGGCTCGTCTCTCTGCCGATGCACCGGTCTCCTCCGCGGCCGTGATCAAGGCGGCGTCCGAGCGAATCACCGACAAGGCCGTGATCACCTCGAGTCTCGAGGACGTACGTGCCCTGGGCCTTCTCTGGGGCCCGACGGGCTCGGTGCGCGCTATCTCCGCGGTGCGTGACCTCGTCGGCGATGCCTCCGTGACCTGGCCTCGGCCTCTGCCTGTCGTAGTCGCCGAGCGTGAGCCTGCCTTCGTCGACGAGCAATCAGGCCTCAATGCCCTGGAAACCGTGGCGCATGTGCGTGAGGTACTCGACGCCTGGGCAACCGAGCCTCCCCAGGTGCTGCGCTCAGGCGGGCTGAGCATTCGCGATTTCGCATCGATGACGCGAATGCTCGGAGTCGATGCCTCGCAGGCAGCACTGTGGATCGAGCTCGCACATGCCGCCGGCCTGCTCGCCGACGATCAGGAAGAGAACCCGTGCTGGGTTCCGACTGATGCCTATGACCGGTGGCTCGTGCTGAGTAGTGGTCAGCAGTGGTCGGCGCTCACACAAGCATGGCTCACCATGCCGCGGCTTCCGTCGCGCGCAGACGAGCGCACAAACCTCCTGACCGCCGATGCGGATCGACGCGCGGTTGTGCTGGTTCGCCGCAGCGTGCTCGACCTGATGGCCGAAGTGCCTGTCGGCAGGTCACTCGACATCAATTCATTACGCGCGGTGCTCGATGATCGCCATCCACGGCGTCAGGGCGCACTGCGTGACCAGGCCCTCGAGGCAACCATCAATGAGGGCACGGCACTGGGCATCATCGCCGCAGGCTCCTTGACCACTGCCGGGCGTGCCCTGCTCGGCGATGGAGATCCCATTGCTGCGATCACCTCCTGGCTGCCTGCCGAGATCGATCACGTGCTGCTTCAGGGCGACATGACGATGATCGCGCCGGGCCCGCTCACCGCTTCACTCTCGCGTCAGCTTCGAGTGCTCGCTGATATCGAGTCACGCGGCCATGCCACCGCGTATCGCATTACCCCCGACTCCATTCGTCGCGCACTCGACATTGGGTGGGATTCCGAAGGAATCCAGGAGTTGCTCACTTCCGCCTCCGCAACTCAACTTCCGCAGGCTCTCGTCTATCTCATTGACGACACGGCGCGTCGCCACGGCGCAGTGCGCGTGGGAACGGCGATGTCCTACATCCGATGCGATGAGCCGGGCACTCTTGCCACGCTCCTCGGGGATCGGCGGATGAAGTCTCTGGCACTGCATCGAATTGCCGGCACCGTGCTCGTCAGTCAGGCACCTGCCTCAGAGGTGATCTCCACCTTGCGCGACAGCGGATTCGCTCCTGCCGCTGAGGCGCCTGACGGCACTGTTGTCGTCCGTCGCTCCGACGAGCGCCGAACATCGACACCGAAATCCGCGAAGGCGGTCACCAGCCGGCGCAATCCGGAGACCCTGATCACGGCAGCACTCAAGACCCTGCGCGCCAGTGAGCGCTCGCAATCCGCACCCCGCGGGGCAACCGTTGTCGGACCAGCGAGCGCTGGCGCGATTCCACGCAGCAGCAGTGCCGCGATCATCGCGGCACTGAAGAGCGCGATTGCCGAGAGCTCTCCGATGTGGATCAGTTACGCCGATACCGATGGCACGAACACCGATCAGATCGTCGATCCGATTCGCATCGGCGGCGGCACGATGACGGCCTTCGACCACCGCACCGAGCAGGTGCGCACCTTCACCATCGCGCGCGTAAGCGGAGTCGCACCGCTCGAGAGCTAGAAGCGGATCAGTTCGAGAACTCGATCTCCGCGACTTCGCTGGTGAGCTCCTCCAGATAGGCCGTGATCGGGTCGACGCCAATACCCGGGCCGGTCGGCACTCGCAGCTGGCCATTCTCGAGAACGAAGGGCTCGGTGATGTCGACCGCGAAATATCGAGCAGAGGCACTCGTGTCACCCGGCAGGGTGAAACCGGGCATGGCCGCGAGTGCGACGTTGGCCGCGCGACCGATGCCGGTCTCGAGCATGCCGCCGCACCACACGGGAATGCCGCGCGAGACGCACATGTCGTGGATGTCGACCGATTCGAGCAGCCCACCCACGCGCGCGGGCTTGATGTTGATGATGTCGGCGGCCTTGAACTCGAGTGCCGCCTCTGTGTGACCCAGCGACAGGATCGATTCGTCCAGGCAGATGGGCGTCTCGCATGCCGCAGCGATCTCCACGTGACCGACCCAGTCGTACTCGGGCAGCGGCTGCTCGATGAGAAGCATGCCGAACTCGTCGAACGACTGAAGGTGACGCGCGTCGCTGCGCTGGTATGCCTGATTCGCATCGACCTGCAGCGGGATAGTCGGCCATGAAGCACGCACTGCGCGGATCGGCTCGAGATCCCAGCCGGGCTGGATCTTCAGCTTGATGCGCTTGTAGCCAGCGTCGATATACCCGGATACTTCCTCGAGCAGCTCGTCAATGGTCTCGTGCTCCGGGATGCCGACGGAAACACCGGCGTCGACGGCGGGCTTGTCGGCGCCGAGGAACTCACCGAGTGAACGACCCTGCACGCGAAGCCAGGCATCCAGCACTGCTGTCGAGACTGCCGTGCGCGCCATCTCATTGCCCTTGACCTCCTCGAGCTTGCGACGCACCGCCTCGGGGTTCGGATCATGGCGAACCTCCGCAAGACGCGGTAGCAGGAACTCGAGGGTGACATCCCAGGCGCCGTCGGTGTACTCGTGCGTGTAACCCGGCCAGTCCATAGAGACGCATTCGCCCCAGCCACTGATACCTGAATCAGTGACGGCTTCGACGAGGTAGAGATCGCGATGAGTCTCGATAGCCATCGAGGTGCGGAATGGCTTGATCAGCGGCAGTGCCATGCGGTGCAGGCGGATGAGATCGATGCTGGTCATGCTGCTCCTTCAGTGAAGACGTACGTGCCTGTTTCAGTGATGCCCTGCATGGTCATGCCTCGGCCGAAGGCATCGAGCATCTGCTCGCGCATTCGCAATCGCCACTCATGAGCAGCACTCGAGTCGCTCACGCGCAGTGTGGCGATGTCATCGGGTGCCTCGATTAACGTGGCTCCAGGAAAGTCTCCGAGTGAGAGCGGCTCGAGTCCGGTCAGCAGCGCCGATGCCGCGCGATCACTCGGGAGATCCCAGTTCAGCAGGAGCCGATCGGTCGGATCATCGAGATTCACCAGATCGCCGAGTGAGCCGTACATATCGACTTCGTAGGCGATGGCCTGGGCGCCAAGCTTCAGCAAGTTGAGTCGAGCATTACGCCGCATGAGCGGGTCGAATGTCCACTGAATCGAGTCGAGCCCCTGACTCAATGCCCAGGCGCGTTGGTGGCTCTTCATTGCCTTGCCCACGCTGCGATTGCGGTACTCCTCGAGCACTGCCGCCGAATGCGAATGCAGATGGTCATGCCAATGCCCGTTGACTTGAGAGCGGCCGACCACGCCGAAGCAGGAACCCACTGCCTGATCACCGGCGTATGCCACGCAGGCGTATCCACCGGCGAAGGTGATCGCGCGCAGTACGTCAGGCTGCACCTGGGTCCCGTCGTAGTCACCCCAGACTGCGTCGAACACATTCCGAACGTCGTCGTAGCCGTCATTTCCATCAATCAGGGAAATGCGAATGCCCGCGGCATCGGCATCCGCTTGGGCCTGGACCTGTGCCTGCACGAGGGCGGAATTCAGCGCATTCGGCATGTCTCCACCGTAGCGGTAGCCTGGAGGGTCGCCGATTCGGATATCGGTGCCGACAAAGGAGTGAGAGCGTGGCCGACGGCCCCCTGATCGTGCAGAGCGACAAGACGCTGCTGCTCGAGGTCGACCATGCCCTTGCCGCTGACTGCCGTCGTGCGATCGCACCTTTCGCTGAGCTCGAACGCGCACCCGAGCACATTCACACTTACCGCCTGACCCCTCTGGGTCTGTGGAATGCGCGAGCGGCCGGCCATGACGCCGAGCAGGTCATCGACACCCTGATTCGCTATTCGCGTTACCCCGTGCCGCATGCGCTCCTGATCGACGTTGCCGACACCATGTCGCGCTACGGCCGCCTGCAACTGGCCAACCACCCGGTGCACGGCCTGGTGCTCCAAGCGATTGATACCGCAGTGCTCGAAGAGGTCATCCGAAGTAAGAAGATCGCGCCGCTGCTCGGTACCCGTTTCGACGACACCACGATTGCCGTGCATGCCAGTGAACGCGGTCACGTGAAGCAAGCACTGGTGAAGCTCGGCTGGCCGGCTGAGGACATCGCCGGTTATGTCGATGGCGAACGTCATGCCATCGGCCTCGATGCCACGGACTGGCAGCCGCGGCCGTACCAGACCGAGGCAGCCGAGGGTTTCTGGCACGGCGGTTCGGGCGTTGTCGTGCTCCCCTGTGGTGCGGGTAAGACGATCGTCGGCGCACTCGCCATGGCTCTCGCGCAGGCGACAACGCTGATCCTGGTGACCAACACGGTCAGCGCACGCCAGTGGCGCGAGGAACTCCTGCGCCGCACGACCCTGACTCCCGACGAGATCGGCGAGTACAGCGGAGCGCGCAAGGAGATACGCCCGGTCACCATCGCTACCTACCAGGTGATGACCACCAAGCGTCAGGGCATCTACCCGCACCTTGAGGTCTTCGACTCCCGCGACTGGGGCCTGATCATCTATGACGAGGTGCACCTTCTTCCTGCACCGATTTTCCGCTTCACCGCTGATATCCAGTCGCGTCGTCGCCTCGGCCTCACTGCAACTCTTGTGCGCGAAGATGGCCAGGAGGGCGAGGTGTTCTCACTGATCGGCCCGAAGCGCTACGACGCTCCGTGGAAGGACATCGAGACCCAGGGCTACATCGCCCCGGCGAACTGTGTCGAGGTGCGCGTGAGCCTGCCCGACTCCGATCGCATGACCTACGCAATGGCCGAGCCGGAGGATAAGTACCGCCTCGCTTCATGCGCACACGAGAAGATCCGACTGGTCGAGGAGATCGTCAACAAGCACCCGGATGACCAGGTGCTCGTGATCGGCCAGTACCTCGACCAGCTCGCCGAACTCGGCGAGCATCTCGATGCACCTGTCATCACGGGTGCTTCGAGCGTGAAGGAGCGCGAGCGCCTGTTCAGCGACTTCCGTCACGGCATGATCCGCGTACTCGTCGTGAGCAAGGTGGCGAATTTCAGCGTCGATCTGCCCGAGGCCTCGGTAGCCATCCAGGTCAGCGGCACCTTCGGCTCACGCCAGGAGGAAGCCCAGCGGCTTGGCAGGATCCTGCGCCCCAAGGCCGATGGCCGCACCGCGCACTTCTACTCGATCGTCACTCGAGACACCGTCGATGCCGATTTCGCCCAGCATCGCCAGCGATTCCTGGCCGAGCAGGGGTACGCCTACAAGATTCTTGATGCCGAAGACATCGGCAGCCTTGGTGCCCAGGAAGACCCGCTCATCTGATACCAGCGTGGTATCATAGGCACATGGCTATGACTCTCAGACTCACCGAAGACGAGACCGCGGCCCTTCGAAGCAGGGCTGAACTCGAGAATCGTTCAATGCAGGAGGTCGCTCGCACGGCGATCAATGCGTATATCGCCGATCGCTCGTCGCGCATGTCTCAGGCGATCTCGCGAGTGGCGGCAGAAGATGCCGAGCTTCTTGATCGTCTCAGCAGGTAGAGGTGGCCACGGACTTCCTCACTCTCGAAGATCTCCTCGAGATCGCTCGTGGTGTGCTCCCGCAGGTGCAGGTCCGCGATCTAGGACTTCTTGAATCGGCCTGTGCGCGACCACAGACCACGGTTTTCGGCGATCTCGCCTATCCGGAACTTCTGGATCAGGCCGCGGCGCTCATTCATTCACTCGCTCGAAATCACCCTCTTGTCGATGGCAATAAGCGCCTCGCATGGGCAGGGATGAAAGTCTTCTTGATCCTCAATGATGTGGAACTTGACTACACAGTCGAAGCCGCCGAGTCTTTCGTTCTCCAGATTGCCCGGGGCGAGCTGGAAGTCCCCGACATAAGCAAGTGGCTCCGGATACACAAGAGCGCACACCCCAAGTAACACTCTCACCCAGCGACGATGGGTGCCAGCACGACTTTCGCATCGACATCGAAAGAGAAATCATCAATCTTGCCCATGCCCGGAAGCGGGATGTGCACTGTGCCGATGTTCGCACTGCCGACAAACTCAAGTTGCATCTGGGTAATCGTGAGCTCGAGACCGAGCGGAAGTTCAATATCACCGGCACGAGCAATGCCTGTCACGCTGTCGAGGGTCGGGCCGATGCCGCGGTACACCAGGTCGTGAACCTTGTGCATCGTGATCATGCTGCGCGCAGCCGCCTGGAGCAGGAAGTTGCTCATCTTCATCTTCTCGAGGGCGATCACGAGATCGAGGATCACGCCGGAGTCATCAATGGTCAGCGAGCCGTGTCGCACAGGAGCATTCGCCTCCGCTGACATCAGTCCGAGGCTGCCGCTCTTCAAGCGAACCTCGGCGCCTCGCGCTGACGGGATATTCCAGGTGCCCTGCATGGGGCAACTATGGCCTAACCCCGCCAGGTGAAGACATTCGGCTGCAGATTCGTCAGGGCCGTATTGCGTCGGATCACGTCACTGAGGCGTGTGCCCTCGATGTCGCCGAGCTGCTCACCGCGCAGGGTCGACTGGTACCAGAGACGATCACCGTCGCGTAGGCGCGTGAACTGGTCCACCATGATCCGCTGGAACAGAGGCCCAACACTTGAATTGGGGACATGCCTCTCCGCCAGTCCGCCGACCCACAGGTCGATGTTGTCGACACTGCCGTACAACTCCTGCAATTGACGCTGCACTCTTCCGTCTGAAGTGATCTCGCGAAAGCTCGTCACCCGCGGTAGGCCGTAGGCGTCGCGCACCGAGTTGTAATCAGCCAGCCCGTGATCTCGTCCGCGCTGGATATTCAGGGCCGCGAGATCCAGCCCACCGGAGCCAGGGGCACCGAACAGCATGTTGCGCAATTCATCAACGACCGAGAGATCGACCTCCTGTGCGTTGCCGGATGCCGCCGCCTTCAAGAACACGTCGATGTCGCCCGCGTGATTCGGGGCGGAGGGATCGAAGACCCCCGAATTGAAGAAGGCATGAGCGAGCGAGATCGACTCACCGGCCTGTGAGCCATCGTCATTAAGCCGGGAAATCTCGCTGTCGAGCAGGCTGTGCCCGAAACGGAATGCGCCGGTCGAGAATTCATTGGCGATCGAGGGATTCACCTCGGAGTGATAGCCCGAGTAGGGGCGAATGGCCTGACGGCCAAGAAGAGCGGGAAGGAATTCGTTGTAGGTAACGGCCTGCAGTTCGGCTATCACGACTCGGCGGGCGGCCTGAAACAGCTGCTCATCTGACCATGAGGGATGCGCGGCGGCCTGCTCAGCGGCCATACGGTTGTGCTCGCGCATGAACAGTGTCTGCAGCGAGATCAGATCAGGGTTCTCGTTCGCACGCACATCCCCGGCGAGATACAGCCGGGAATCCGGCATGACGTGCGCATCATTCGCGTTCGCAAGGCCTGAGGTGTTGAACGGCAGCATGTTCCCGGCGCTCGTGCGCATCAGGCCACCGTCGAACGTACGGAGCGCATCTGCCCTCGCCTTCGAAGAGCCGTACACCTGCGAGCCATCGATGAAGGCAGTCACGCTGTTCACCTGCTGCCGCGGATTCGCGCTCGACGTTCCTGTGCCCGCGGCGACGACACTTCGCTTGAGCCCAATGGTCTTCACGCCGGTCGAGGCAGGATCGAACCAGGAATCACCCGCAGGCACCGCGATGGGCAGAGACTCCGTGGCGCCGGATTCACTGAGGTCGATGTCGTGATCGAGGAACTGACCCCAGACGTAGACGAAGTCGGAGAGCCCGCGGTCATTCACGATGCTCGAAGTCTGGGTGCTCAGCGCATTGCTAATTACGCGCGGGCTCGGGCGCGTGGCTCCTGCGGCCGAGTTCGCTCCATCGCCGTACGCGGCTCCAGCCATTCGAAGCAGCCGGGTGCCCGCGGCACCTCGAGGGTCGTGAGCACCGCCTTTGCCTGAGCCGTCGAACGAATAGGGCTCCGTCAGAGACGGAAACTCCTCGCGCGGGCGTGGGTGCGGGCCGGCACTACGGTCGTGAGGGTGCCCGGGATCAGCGAGTGCGGTAGCGCAAGGCAGCACGAGGCCGAGGGCCAGTGACACGACGGTGATGCGGGCAGACGCGGAGATTCTCATGCACGCATGTCACCAGTGGCTGCTGGGATCATGATGAGAGAAACCTGGGAGCTTCCTGTGAAAGCCAGTGATCGAGATCGCCTCCCCGCTATGCAATGCTCATGGACGAGGAAAGGGATTCCATGCGCATCAGGCGAGCAGTAGTGACCATGACCGTGGCGGCATTAGCCGCGATAGGCCTCAGCGCCTTGGCCTCCCCCGCCCAGGCTGCGACTCCCGAGTACCTCTTCACCGTGCAGGCCGTAAAGGGTTCGACTTCCGCTGGTCATGCGGCGAAGGGCGAGGACGAGCGCTTCACCTTGACCCTTCAGGGAGTCGATCCGGTGACGAAGTTCGCCGATCGTCCGTTCCGCTCAGCCTCGGTGATGAGCCCCGCAGCATTGGTCGCGAACTGGGATGCCTGGTTCGTCGGCTCTGCACCCAACGCCGTGCTGACCTACACCGGCGCAGCGGGCACGGCACCGAACTCCATCGTCGTGACCCTGACGCGTCCTCGCTATGACAAGGTCGGTCGGACGCTGAGCTTCACGGCAACTCGCACCTACCGCACTCTCGAACCGAGCCAGAAGGGCAACGGCTGGAATCGACCTGCGACTCCGCGAGCATTCACCAGTGCGAGCCTGTTCATCGACGACGCGGGTAGCAATGCGACTGCGGGCCTCGTCTCGCAGATGCAGCAGGCTTTGCAGCCATATGTCTTCTCGCCCAATGACATGAATACTTGGTCAGCCGCCGTCCAGGCTCTCTCGTCGATTCTCAACGTGGCCTGGGCCCAGGGAACTCTTGTCGGAGCCACGCAGTCGGATGCCTACACCGTGGTCTGCGCGCCGACATCCGACCAGATCCTCAACGGGTACATGTCGTGCAGCGTGACCATGCAGCTACCTGGTGGAACTACCTACTCGACGACGTTGACCCAGATGATGGGTACTTCGGGCTGATCTGAGAGTTGGATTGGCGATGACGAGTGCGCACGTGCGCTATGAGGGCCATTCCAGCAGGGCACCCACCAAGTAACGATCTTCGAGAACTTCGGCATGCACTGTGCCCCGATAGGCCGAGGCACGTACCCGCATCATGCGCATGCCTGCACCGTCAGCGGCCTCCGTTGCCGGCATGCCGCCATCGTTGCTCACGGTGATCTCAATGAGAGGACCCCGGCGATTGCCGCCAGACAGTTGAATGCGTACCTCGGCATTGCGGGCCCGCCCATGACGAATCGCATTCACCAGGCATTCCTCGATGATTCGGTACATCGCCAGCTGTGCGGGTGCACTGATCTGAATGGGTGTGGCGCGCTCAAGCTTGATGAACGCGTCGGAGATTGTTGTCGTCACCTCGCAGAGGTCCTCCATGGAGACAGTCAACACGGCAAGGGCATCTGCAAGCCCCTGATCAATACCCTCACCGACTACCGAGTGAGCGAAGGCGCGCACCTGCGTCTCGTGCACGCGCAAGAGCCGTGCGGCGATCGAGCGCAGCGCCTCGGCGGTCTCGGTGTCCGAAATTTCCTCCGCGACGTCAACGAGTCGAATGCGTGCGACGAGAAGCTCTGACTGCACCGTGCCGTGCAGGTGATCGAAGACGCGAGCACGCAGTAGCTCGGAGTCGTCGTGCAGAGCGCGCCTTGCCTCATCCGATAGAAGTCTCTCTGCGGTGCTTAGTCGCTCACGCTGGGCGACGAGCAAGAGAACCAGGATCAGGAGCACCGCGAAGATGACCACGACCGACGCTTCGGCAGGGATCCAATTCGTCTTCGTGGACGAATTGCTGCCGTAGAGCGCTCTGAGGAGCAGCACCCGAGTCACGAGCAGGATCACGCCGGTCACAATGCCGACGAGGATGAGATCGCGCGGACGAGTGGGATCAACCTTCGACCAGCCGATGAGCAAGTACAGGCACATTAGGGTGACAAGGACCGTCAGCAGGTTGATACCGAAACGCAGGGCCAACGAGTACGACAACGACTGACCCTTGATGGCCACGTCCGCGAGCACTCCGACAATCGGGGCGATGACCGAGAGAATCAGTGCGAGTGCGGTCCCGGAGAGAACCTGAGTGCGCCGAAGGTCAGACAGGCCGAACTGAGGGAAACCCCTAGAGTTTCGCACCGGCAACGCCCAACCCTTCTCCTGCCCAGCACAATAGCCACGTGAGCAATGTTCAGCATTCGGACGGCGGAGAGCTGGGTGCCTTGGCACCGCTCGGTGTTGCCGTAGTCGAGGACGCTGCCATCTTCCGCGAGATTCTGGCTGAGGCCATTGAGAAGCACCCCAGGCTCACGTTGACCGCGATGGCTGGCTCGCAAGGCGAGGCTGCGAATCAGATTCCCTGGGCGACCACGACGCTTGTGACCATCGATCTGCACCTGCCGGACGGCATCGGCATTGACCTCGCACGGAAGGTGCGCGCCACATACCCCCAGGTGCGCGTGTGCTTGCTCTCCGATCATCGTCGCCCGCCACTGATCGACGATCTTCCTGAATCAGAACGCCCTTACTGGTCGTACATCCTCAAGTCGAGCATCGATGGCCGCGCCCACCTGGGCGACCTGCTCTTCACCGCAGCAACGCAGGCGTTCGTTGATCCTCGGGTGAAGGAGTCGGTTACCGCGACAGAAGAAGCAGTCGAGACCCTGACAGTCCAGCAGCGCGAGATCCTCGCCTGCGTGGCGCAAGGTATGTCGAACGCCGCAATCGCACGCAAACTCGCTTCGTCAGAGAAATCGGTGGAGTACCACCTCACGCAGATCTATCAGCGGCTTGGCACTCTCGGCGACAAGAACGCAAATGCGCGCGTGACCTCTGCTGTGATGTACCTGCAGCGTTACGCGCCGTCCACTCGCGCATAAGTAGAACGGCTCTACGCGCTAGGAACGAATAGCCCAACGGCCTGACGGTGAGTAGTACAGCGTGCGACCGCAGATAGCACCACCGCTGCCATCGTTCATCCACTGCGCCCATGACGGGGTCCATCCTCCGCTGCTCACGCCAGCCCAATTCAATTGCGAATCATCGACATCGGCGCAAGATCCGCTTACAGGCAGACCTACCTGCTGCAGCACATCCGGCGGCCCTGAATTCGAAGAAGAGGACTCACCTACAGCGCTAAAGCCTCGAATTGCGAGCGTCTTGCCGGTCTGGCTCTTGTTGCTCGTGTAATTACTCGTGGGTGATTGGTAAGCACTAGCGAATAGGTGCTTGTACGCCGAATTCGTGCCGCTATCTCTTGTGTTCCAGTAACCACCGGAGAACGAGGTTCCAAGGACGCCATCTGCCTGTCGAATGTCAATGAGTTCCAGCTCATCAATCGACGGGAGATACCAATCGCTATAGCCACCCTGAGCTAACGTCGCAAAACGCGCCGCATTCGTACTAGCCGTTTCGGCCACGCCTATGTACGTCGCTAGAATCACGTTTGTACCTGCCTGACCAGTACCCAAGTTCTCACTGTTCGTTCCGATGTAGAGATCCGTGGCACTAGACCATGTCATGTTTGTGCTCTCGGCAAGGGAAACTTCCAGATAGTCGAATGGCAGGGCCGCCTGCTCTCCTGACGTGAGGGACACGGTCAACGTTGTCGGAGAACCACACATCGGTGGACACATAGGACCTGTGGCTGGATAAGTGTGAGATGCGCTGAAGGCCCCACTCCCTTTGACGAAGAACACCTTTCCTCCACCGGGGCCAGTGTCACCGAGTTGGCATACGCCGCCTGAGGCGCACGAAAGAGTGGCTGCCGCGGGTGACGCCTGCCCGATCGAAGCAGCAAGAAGCGCAAGAGCCCCAACAGTCGCTGCGGCAGCTCCACGCTTGGTTCTTGCAATCCAGACCGTCATGGCTTCCTCACTCATTCCGCATCAGTCGATGCACGCTCTCTCCGCGCACGCGTGTACGCGCGATTTGCCGAAGCGTTGCTGCGAGCTCACGAACGCGCAAACAGACCATGAGGGAATCGCAAAAGAATTAGGGAAACCCCTTGATGCACGAAGGGCGGCTCCCCCGTAGGGGAACCGCCCTTCGAAAAGGTGGAGCAGACTTCTTAGAAGTCCATGCCGCCCATGTCGCCACCGGGCATTGCCGGTGCTGACTTCTCGGGCTTGTCGGCAACAACAACCTCGGTGGTGAGGAAGAGGCCGGCGATCGACGCTGCGTTCTGCAGTGCCGAGCGGGTGACCTTGGCCGGGTCGATGATGCCCTTGGCGATCATGTCGACGTACTCGCCGTTGCTGGCATCGAGGCCGTGACCCGGGGTGAGCTCGCGGACCTTCTCTGCCACGACGCCGCCCTCGAGGCCGGCGTTCTCGGCGATCTGCTTCAGCGGTGCACTGACGGCCACGCGAACGATGTTCGCGCCGACTGCCTGCTCATCAGTGAGGCCGAGTGCGTCGATCTTCGGGCCGGCAGCCTTCATCGCCTGGATGAGTGCGACGCCGCCGCCGGCGACGATGCCTTCCTCGACTGCTGCCTTGGCGTTGCGCACTGCATCTTCGATGCGGTGCTTGCGCTCCTTGAGTTCAACCTCGGTGGCTGCGCCGACCTTGATGACTGCAACGCCACCGGCCAGCTTGGCCAGGCGCTCCTGCAGCTTCTCGCGGTCGTAGTCGCTGTCGGACTTCTCGATCTCGGCCCGGATCTGGTTCACGCGACCGGCGATCTGCTCCTGGTCACCCGAACCCTCGACGATGGTGGTCTCGTCCTTGGAGACGACGACCTTGCGTGCGCGGCCGAGCAGGTCGAGTGAGGTGTTCTCGAGCTTGAGACCGACCTCCTCGGAGATGACCTGGCCGCCGGTCAGGATCGCGATGTCCTGCAGCATGGCCTTGCGGCGATCGCCGAAGCCCGGTGCCTTGACGCAGACCGAGCGGAAAGTGCCGCGGATCTTGTTCACGACGAGAGTCGACAGGGCCTCGCCCTCGACATCTTCGGCGAGGATCAGCAGCGGCTTGCCGCTCTGCATGACCTTCTCGAGAACCGGCAGGACGTCCTTGACTGCCGAGATCTTCGAGTTGGCGATGAGGATGTACGGATCCTCGAGCACTGCTTCCATGCGCTCGGGGTCAGTGACGAAGTAGGGCGAGATGTAGCCCTTGTCGAAGCGCATGCCCTCGGTGAGCTCGAGCTCGAGGCCGAAGGTGTTGGACTCCTCGACAGTGATGACGCCTTCCTTGCCGACCTTGTCCATTGCCTCGGCAATGAGGCCGCCGACCTCTGCGTCGCCGCCTGCGGAGATCGCAGCGGTGGAAGCGATCTGCTCCTTGGTCTCGACATCCTTCGCCATGAGAAGGAGCTCGTCGCACACGATCGAGACCGCGCGGTCGATGCCCTTCTTCAGTGCCATCGGGTTCGCACCGGCGGCAACGTTGCGCAGGCCCTCGCGCACGAGTGCCTGGGCGAGGACGGTTGCCGTGGTGGTGCCGTCGCCTGCGACGTCATCGGTCTTCTTGGCAACTTCCTTGACCAGCTCGGCGCCGATCTTCTCGTAGGGATCCTCGAGGTCGATCTCCTTGGCGATGGAGACACCGTCGTTGGTGATCGTGGGGGCGCCCCACTTCTTCTCCAGGACCACGTTGCGGCCCTTGGGGCCGAGGGTGACCTTGACTGCGTCTGCGAGCACGTTCATGCCGCGCTCAAGCGAACGACGAGCCTCTTCATCAAATGCGATCATCTTTGCCATGGGGTAGTTCCTCCCGGAACATCAGTACGGACGGCCCTAGGAGTTGTCACTCTCAGGGCTCGAGTGCTAATCCAAAATTAGCACTCTCCCCTGGTGAGTGCAAACGGCGAGATCTAGCCGACCGAGGTCGTGATCGTGAGCTGGGCCTCGGCGAAGGCATCCTTGGCGGGCACGGCCGCCGCCCCGGAGGTCGACGTCGCCCAAGCCTTGCCCAGCGGAGCCCAGACCCCGCTCATCTGGGGCACATTCGGCACCGGGATACCGAGCGAGCCCGCCGCCCCGAAGGCCTTGATCAAGGTGGAGGCAGGGGTGCCGGCCGTGGCCGCCGGCATGCGGCCGGCTGCAGTTCCGAAGGCCGTCTGCACCGGCAGGGCGGTCAGGCCGGTGCGCAGGAACTCCTTGGCCAGGGGGCTGCGCTTGTGCTGGGCGGCGAAGGCGGTGACGGCGAAGCCCTTCATGCCCAGGAGCGGCGACGGTTCGAGACCGGTGACGATGGTGGGCAGCGGGGAGACCCTGTACTTGAATTTGAGGCTCGCCAGCGTTGCGGCATCCCAGGGGCCGGTGATCCAGAACGGCGAATCACCGTTGACGAACGCATTCTTCGCCGCATCAGCGGTCAGCGCCGAGTCGATCAATGTGGTCTTGTTCCACGAATCGATCTTCGACTGATGAGTCGCGAAGACGCCGTTGTTCACGCCGATGTTCTGCACGTCCACGGCACCGGTGGCATCCGTGCCGAAGATGTATCCACCGAGGCCAGCGAAGAGCGGGTACATGCGGTACGCATCACCACTCGCACCCTGTCCGACCGCGAACGGCACCGTGACCGTGCCGGCCTTCTTGAGCTTCAGCGCCTTCTTCGCGAGTGCGTCGAACGTCTTGGGCGCGGTCTTGACGAGCTTGGCATTCGTGATCAGCGCGACGTTCTCGAATGAGACCGGAACGCCGTACATCTTGTTGCCGTAGGAGAATCCTGAGAGGACGTTCGCGGGGAAAAGGCCCTTCTGCTCGGCGGTGAGCTTGGTGGGCGCGAGCAATTCGCCTTCGACGAGACCGCCGACCCACTCGTGCTCCATCGCGATGACGTCAGGGGCGTCCTTCAATGCGACGGTCGGAAGCTCGGCCTTGATGGCCGCGAAGTCCTTGACCACGACCGTGATCGGCTTGCCGCCGAAGCCCTTCGGGAACTGGCTGGTGAGCACATTCGCACGAGTCTGGTCGGCCCAGATGGTCAGCCCCGGTGTCGCGGGAGCGGCATGAGCTGGTGATCCGACGAGAGCCACGCCGGCCGCGATCGTGATCGCAGCGACTACTGCCACCTTCGTGCGCATCATGTCTCCGTCCGTGTGGTGAATCCCATCGTAAGCGCGCGAGCGCGAAGGAGCGATGAGCGGCGGACGGCGAGTAGGGCCGCTACGGCCGGCCCTCGTGCGGAGGTCTAGTTGACTTCTACGCCCAGGCGGCGAGCCGAGCGCGCCCGCTGGCGGGTGGCGCGCATCCGGCGCATCCGCTTGACCAGCATCGGATCGAAGGCGAGGGCCTCCGGAGTATCGATGAGGTTATTGACGATCTGGTAGTACCGAGTGGCACTCATGTCGAAGAGTTCGCGGATCGCCTGCTCCTTGGCGCCGGCGTAGCGCCACCACTGGCGCTCGAACTCCAGGATCTCGCGGTCGCGGTCACTCAGCATGGCCCCTGCTGCCTCGGAACTGAGGTGAGTGCGTGCGGCGTCCATGCGTAAGGCCTCCGTGGTGCTGGGGGCGACCTGACCGTTGCCGATCGTGTCGCTTTCGTCCTGGTGTGCCCATTCTATGAGTCCAATTACACGGCTGTCATTCGCCCTGGGAAATTTCCCCGGGACGGGATGCCCGATCCCCCTGATCAGGCCCCTGCTCCTCATGATGATGCACCAATTCCTCGATCCCGGCAGCCGCGCGGTCGCGGATTCGGATGAGGAAGAAGCTGAAGAAGTAGCCCAGACCGTTGGTGGCCCAGTGCAGGCCCATCGGCCCCAGGATGCTGCCCGAGACCAGGCGCAGACCCACGAAGATCACGCCCGCCACTGAGGTCGTGAGCACGCTCAGGGCCACGGCGATCACATTTCCCTTGCGGCCCTCGCCGGCCACTCCGCCCAGGGCCGGATTGGACTCGTGCGTGCCGATCGAGGGAAGGATGTGCCACAGGCCAAAGAGCAGGGACGAGATCACCAGGCCCCAGATCACTCCGTATCGACGGGCAAGCATGGAGAAGAGCACGGCCCGAAAGGCGATTTCCTCCATGAGCACGGTGCCGAACGGCACTTCGAGCAAGGTCTGGAACATGAGCCGTCCGCCGCTCATCTGGGCATAGCGCTCGTCATGGAAGGCCTCGCGGGTCTTCTTGAAGGAGGAGGCAATGGCGTACGCGAGGGTGACCAGGCCGATCGTGATCGCACCCCACACCAGACCGCGAAGGGCGAAGCGCCACGACAGGCCCATGTCTGTCCAGCTATTGCCATCCAGCAGGCCGATCGCGACCAGTACGACGGAACTGCCGAAGGCCCAGAGGAGGAAGTGCGTCTGCGGTGCGATGCGGTTGTTCACCACGTTGAGGGCAATCATGAAGACGATCACCACGAGGACCGGCCACAGGGCCAAGCCGGTCTCCTGAGCGGGGGCATAGAGCTCAAACATGGCCTCAACCCCCTCCACGACTCAGGACTCGTCTGGAGTCTAGGCGGCACTCCCCCATGCACACTCCGCTTCGCTCCCGGGTTCGCTACGGTTCCGTCGTGACTAATGCGAGAAGCCTGGCCGATATGCCGTCGTGGGTCCTGCGCGGGCGAGCCCGCCTCATGGTGGCCAGTGCCCTCATGCTCTTCGTCCAGCTGGCCTTGATCCGCTGGAGCGGTGCGAATCTCATTCACCTCTCGTACTTCTCGAACCTGATCCTGCTCGCCTCCTTCCTCGGTATCGGCCTGGGCTTCCTGCGCTCGCGGCGAGATCGCGACATGGGTCGTTACGTGCCCATCGGCCTGTTGATCCTCGTGGGCTTCGTCATGTTGTTCCCGGCGACCATCGAGGCATCGAGCACCGACCTCATCTACTTCACCGAAGTCCGCCCCTCCGGCTTCCCGGCCTGGGTCACCCTGCCTCTCGTCTTCATCGTCATCGCGATCACCATGACGGGCTTCGGCGAGATCACCGGTCGCGCATTCCGCGAGTTCAAGGCACTCGACGCCTACCGCTGGGACATCATCGGCTCGATCCTGGGCACACTCTCCTTCACCCTCATCGCCTTCCTGCGCGCACCGTCGTGGATCTGGCCGCTGGTCACTCTTGTCGCTCTCGTCCTGCTCTACGGGCCACTCCTGCCCTGGCTCTCGCGCATCGCCATGGTCGTCGTCGTAGGCATCCTCGTTCTCGAGTCACTCTCCGCGGGTGTCTCCTGGTCGCCGTACTACAAGGTGCACACCTCCATCGAGAACGTCGGCACCATCAACGAGTTCACGCACATCCAGGTCAACGGCGTGCCTCACCAGAACGTGATGGACGTCAAGCAGCGCCTGCTCGCCGAGCCTGTCTACGGCCGGCCGTACGAGCGCGCTGTCAACAACCCGCTGAACAACGTGCTCGTCGTCGGTGCCGGAACGGGCACTGACGTCGCACTCGCTCTCTCACGGGGCGCGAAGCACGTCGACGCGGTCGAGATCGATCCGCGGATCCAGCAGATCGGCCAGCAGGTCAATCCCAATAAGCCCTATGACGATCCACGCGTCAGCGTGCACATCAACGACGGTCGAGCCTTCCTCTCGAGCACCGATACGAAGTACGACCTCATCCTGTTCGCGCTGCCTGACTCACTGACCCTGGTGTCCGGTGCGAGCCAGCTTCGACTTGAGTCATACCTGTTCACCCAGCAGTCGATCGAGGCTGCGCGCAATCACCTCACCGACAACGGCGTCTTCGCGATGTACAACTACTACCGCGAGCCGTGGCTGGTAAATCGTCTCGCCGGCACGGTCGACGAGGTCTTCGGCCACGCGCCGTGCATCGACTCGTTCACCGCGGTTCAGTCGCTGGCAGCGATCACCGTCGGCAAGAACGCCGACAACGCGGTCTGCGCTCCCGGCACGACTTGGGATCGTGCCGCTGCGGTTGCCCGCGGCGAGGCAGTGCCGGCTCCGGCTCAGGACGATCGCCCATTCCTGTATCTCAAGGAGCGCTCGATCCCGCCGCTCTACATTCTCGTCATCGCGCTCATCCTCGGCGTCGCGCTGATCGGCATCCGCGTCTTCGGCGGCCCGCTACGCATGATGCGCGGCTACGGTGACCTGTTCTTCATGGGCATGGCCTTCCTGCTGCTCGAGACTCGTTCGGTCACGACCTTCGCCCTGCTCTTCGGTACCACCTGGCTCGTCAATGCCCTGGTATTCGCCGGCGTACTCCTGGCCGTGCTCGTGGCAATCGAGGTCACCTCGAGGGTGAAGACCGCCATCCCGAGACCACTGATCATCACCGGACTGTTCGCCTCCCTGCTCATCGCGTTCTTGATCCCGAACTCGGCATTGCTCGGCCTCGCAATTCCGTTGCGACTGCTGTGCGCGATCCTGATCGCCTTCACGCCGATCTTCTTCGCGAACCTGCTCTTCACCTCGCGATTCAAGAACTCCGAGAATCCGACGGCGGCCTTCGCGGCGAATCTCTTCGGCGCGATGATCGGTGGCTGCCTCGAGTACCTGTCACTCCTCATCGGCTACCAGTGGCTGATCGGCGTCGCCGCCGTGATCTACCTGCTGGCCGTGCTCGTCGGCACGCGCACACTGCGCAAGCAGTCAATCGGCGCCTAGACCGCGCTCAAGCGCTTGCGCCCATGAGCGCCACGTGCGACCGTATGGCATGACCACTGTCGTTGACGTGACTCCTGTTGCGCCCGAGCAGCTGCACAAGCTGCGCCGATTGAACGTGATCGCGGGCTTCGCCCACCTGATCCAGATGATCGCCGTGCTGGTGCTCACCAATCAGTTCGCGCTGCCGGTGACGGGCACCTACATGACGGGGCCTCCTGGCAGCCCCCTCGCTCCGGCGGTCACGATCTTCGACATCCGCATCGGCTGGGGAGTTGCACTCTTCTTCGGGCTCTCCGCGCTCTTCCACTTCCTGGTCGCGAGCCCCTGGTTCTTCCCGCGGTACGCCAATGGCCTCGCCCGCCAGCACAACTATTTCCGCTGGGTCGAGTACTCCCTGAGTTCATCGGTGATGATCGTCCTGATCGCACTCATCTGCGGTATCACCGACATCGCGGCACTCATCGCCCTCTTCGGCGTCAATGCCTCGATGATCCTGTTCGGCTGGCTGCAGGAGAAGTACGAAAAGCCCGGATCCGGCGGCTGGCTGCCGTTCATCTTCGGGTGCATCGCCGGAATCGTGCCCTGGCTGGCGATCCTGATCTACGTGCTCTCGCCCGGCGCACCGGCGGAACTCAACCCGCCGGCCTTCGTCTACGGGATCGTGATCTCGCTCTTCATCTTCTTCAACATCTTCGCGATCGTGCAATTCCTGCAATACAAGAAGGTCGGCCGCTGGGCTAACTACCTCACCGGCGAGCGCACCTACATCGTGCTGAGCCTGGTGGCGAAGTCACTTCTCGCGTGGCAGATCTTTGCGGGGACTCTCGCCCCATAGCGGCGAGCCCTAGGCCTTCTTCACCACGCTCGACTTGAGCATCATCGATCCGAATCCGTCGACCTTGGCATCGATGTCGTGACCGTCGGGGCCATCGACAAGTCGAATATTGCGCACCTTGGTGCCCACCTTGATCGAGGTCGCGCTGCCCTTGACCTTGAGATCCTTGACGATCGTGACGCTGTCGCCGTCCTGCAGCACATTTCCCGCGGAGTCCTTGATCACTCGCTCAGCTAATTCGCCCTCAGCGGAGTCGGAGCCATCGGCGGACCACTCATGAGCGCACTCGGGGCAGGTGTAAAGCCCGCTCAGCTCGTAGGTGTATTCGCAGTTGCACTGGGGGCAGGGAGGTGTCTCGTCCATGCAACGAGGTTAGTGCCTTGCGGGCTCTGTTCCGTCGATGATGTCGGCCTCATCGGGCTGGTCGGTGACTCGATCCGGAATGAATCCGGCGATGATCAGGCCGATGAAGGCGGCACCGCCTGCGCAGAGGAACACTGCGCGGAATGCGGCTTCCGACGGGAACTGGTGATCACCCACGTGCATCACCATCGAGGTGAGAAGCGCAGCCACGGTTGCACTCGCGATTGCCGTGCCGATCATGCGGATGACGGTGTTCAAGCCGTTGGCCGCCGCAGTTTCATGCATGGGCACCGCACGCATGATCAGCACCGGGAGTGACGAGTACGTGAACGCCGTGCCGCACGACACGATGACTGCTCCGACCACGACGAGCAGCTCGGTGCTTCCGATGAATGCCCTCCCGACATAGCCCACGACAAGGATCACGGATCCGAACATCAGGGTCGAACGTGCGCCAAAACGCTTGGTGATCCTGGCCGAGACCGGTGCCAGGATCACCATGACCATCGCCGCGGGCAGTAGTGCGAGACCGGCCGCCATGGCGCTTATTCCGAAGCCGAAACCCGTTGATTCAGGAAGCTGAAGCAGCTGAGTCGTCGTGAGCAGGTTGGCGTACATCGCGAACCCGATCACCAGGGATGCAGCGTTGGTGAGAGCGACGGGGCGCCGCGTGGAGGTGCGTAGGTCGACGATGGGATCCGTGCTCCGCATCTCCATCGGCCACCAGGCCGCGAAGAGCGCGATGCCGATCAGGAAGGAGCCAAGGGTGTCGACCGAGGTCCACCCCCAGGTTCCGCCCTTCGTGATACCCAGGAGGACGGCCGTCAGCGCGAGCGAGAGCAGGATCGCGCCCTTGTAGTCGAAGCGGCCGCCCGAGCGCACCGGCGACTCCGGGATCACGATGAGCACGGCGATGACCATGATGAGCGCGATTGCGGCCGAGCTCCAGAAGATCGCATGCCAGCCGAATTGCGAGTAGATCCAACCAGAGAGTGGAAGGCCGACAGCCGCACCGATGCCGATCGTCGCACTCATCAGCGCGACGGCAGCGGCAAGACGTTCACGCGGCAGTTCATCACGCATGATGCTCATGCCGATCGGCACGAGCGCCACGGCGAAGCCCTGCAGCGAACGAGCGAGGATGAGCAGCACCAGCGAGCTGCTCACGACGCCGAGTAACGAACCCGCGAGCAGGCATCCGAGGCTGATGAGCAGCATGCGTCGCTTGCCGAACATGTCAGCCAGCCGCGACATCGAGGGAGTTGCCACCACGCTCGCAATGAGCGTCGCCGTGATGAGCCAGGAGGCATCCTCGGGCGAGACGCCCAGGAGACCGGGAAGTTCGGGAATGATCGGCACCAGAAGTGTCTGCATGATCGCGACCGCGACGCCCGCTATCGAGAGGACGCCGATGATCGCGGCAGTCGAGGACCGAGGCGACTCTGCTCGGACGACAGGCACCGCGCTCATCGTGCCGACCTCAGGGCCTCGCGACGAATGTCGATCTCGCCGAGTAGCGAACGGAACACCGGGTCAGGAAGCCCCTCCTCATCACGAATGCGCACGAGTTCCTCTTCCTCTGCTCGCAGCATGGTGAGGTAGAGAGACCTCACGGCCTTGGCCTGCTCGTCGACATCCGCGGTATCGGGCGCGGAGCTCACCATGCGATCAAGTTCCAGCTCGAAGTCATCGCGCACCCGCATCACCGCTTCCTTGGGCAACGGGCGCCCTTGCAGGTCGGCTTGCTCGGCCGTTTCGTCAAGACGCTCAAGTGCGGCATGCACGAGAGCCACGTGCACGCGCTGGGTCAGCTCGGTGTCATCACCGGTCGTGGCCCCGAGGCGTCGTGCCACCGGGCCAAGGGTCTGCGAGAGAAGCAGAGTCACGAGGATGACCAGGAAGGTCACGGCGAGAAAGGCATCTCGATGCGGCACCGGCGTGCCATCGGCGAGCACGAGCGGGATCGAGAATGCGGCCAGCCCGGAGACGGGGCCGCGTGCTCCGGCCCAAGACACGACAGCCGCGCCGCGGAAGAGCGCGCTCGAGCGCTGCACCGTGCCACGAGCTCGAATGATTCCCACCATCGCGAAGACGAAGGCGAAGCGAATGACGATCAGCACCACGACCACGACAGCGGTGAAGAACGCCACCTCACCGAACTCGCCTGGCTCGAGCTTCTGGAGAACGTCGGTCAGCTCGAGGCCGACCAGGAAGAAGGCCATGGCCTGCAACAAGAAGGTGAGCTGCCGCCAGATTTGCGTGCCCTGCAGCCGTGCGGCGTGGCCGATGTCGGACGACTGCGCATGCGCGATCCATAAAGCCGCGATGACGACCGCGAGGATGCCGGAGCCCTCGATCCTCTCTGCGGCCAGATAGAGAACGAAGGGTGCGATGACGATGAGCCCGTTCGATGCGACGACGTCAGTCGTGCGCCTCGAGATAAGCGTGACGACCCAGCCGCCCGCGACGCCGACGACGACGCCGCCGATGATCGAGAGGGCCAATGTGCCGGCAACTTCACCGATCGTCACCGTGCCGGCTAGGAGTGCGATCACGGCAACGCGCAGCAGCGTCAGGCCCGTTCCGTCGTTCACCAGGCTCTCGCCCTCGAGAATCGAGACGAGTCGACGATCGAGCGACGCACGCCGCGCAACTGAGCTGACCGCTACGGCGTCAGTCGGGGCAAGTACGGCGCCCAGCGCGAAGACAAGAGCTAGCGGCGCGGTCACCATGAGGCTGAGAACACCACCGACCACGAGTGTCGTCGCGAGCACCAGGCCTATCGCAAGGGTGAGCACCGGCTTCCGCACCTTGCGCAGGTCGAGATACGACGATCCAAGTGCTTCTCCGAAGACGAGCGGGGCCAAGATCACTGCAAGGACAATCTCGGGATCAGGCGGGGCACTCGGCCCGATCGGCAGGAAGCCCACGATCACTCCGGCGAACAGCACCGGGAGCGCCATGCCCCAGCCGCGCTGGCGCGTGAAAGCTGCGACGCCCACCGCGATCAGGGCGGAGGTCGCGAACCACACGAAGAGCTGCACGAGGGCAGCCTAGGTGTTCTGCCCATAGAGGTTGGTAACGGGCGATTGGGGTTCTTGACGTAGGGAAGGCCTCCAGGTGGGGTGTGAAGCGACGAAGCAATCACGCCAACCCTGGAGGCCTTCATGTCACACGCTAATACCCCTTTGTCCGAGCTTGGTCGTCTGAGGATGGCCCGGTTCCATGTCGAGTCCGGATCGACTATTCGTGCGACCGCGGAGCGGTTTGAGGTGTCGACGACGACGGTGATCCGCTAGTCGAAGAGGTTTCAGGCGGTGCTGGCGGCCGGCAGCGAAGTCCATGACGATGAGACCGCTGCCACCTGCCTGGCGTTTTGGCAGCGAGCCGTGGAGTTCTACGCCTCGCACGCAATACGCGTGAGCGAGGTCCTCACCGACAACGGCGTTGCCTACCGCAGCCACGCTTGGCGCGATGGCAACACGAACATGGGCATCACGGCGATCTTCACTCGCCCCTACCGGCCCCAGACCAACGGCAAGGTCGAGCGCTTCCACCGCACCCTGCGAGACGAATGGTGATACGGCAAGGCTTACGCCTCAGAATCATCTCGACGCAAGGCCTTGACGACCTGGCTGCACATCTACAACCATCACAGGCCACACACTGCCCTGAGCGGCCAACCACCCATCACCCGCGTGACCAACGTCCATGGGCAGAACGCCTAGGGCGGGAGGTTGCGCACAGGGTCAGGCGCGCTCACCTGCCTCCCCGACGTGGACACCGACTCCTGGACCTGCTGAACTGGAGCGGATGGAGCGAACAAGCGCGATTCTCGTGGCGACCTTCCTGGTCGCCGGTCTCGCCACGCTCGGAATCGCCGTGATGGTCTGGCAGCGCAGGCGCAGTACGCCCGGCGGAACCTGGCTGGTTCTGCTCATGGCTGCCGTATCCGAGATCCTGGTGATGTATGGACTGAGCTATGCGGCTTCGTACTCCCCGGAGACCAAGATCCGCCTCATCGACATCACCTACTTCGGCTGGCTCCTCGCGCCCCCCACGCTCCTCATCTACATCGCGCGAGTAACCGGCCGTGAATCATGGCTGCATCGGCCATGGGTCTGGATCGCTCTCGTGGCCTTCCCCCTCGCCTACGTGCCGATCATCTGGGGGCCGAGCGCCTCCACCATCTTCTTCGGCGGCGGCCGCGGCACCGACACCTTCGACTTCCCTGCCAGCAGTCCGCTGTACTGGCTCTTTATCGCGTACACATACGTGCTGCTTGCGATTGCCGCTGCCGTCATCATTCGCACTGCCCGAACGACTCCGCGACTTCACCCAACCCAGGCCTGGCTGCTCATTTCATTGGTGATCGTTCCCTGGTTCTTCAGCCTGGGCTCCTTCGTCAATCTGCGCTTCTTTGGTGCCGATCCGACCGTGCTGAGCCTGCTCCTCTGCGCGGTGCTGGCCTTTTCGGTCACGCAGTTCCGCGTCTTCGACCTCCGCCCGATGACCGAGGCCGAGGCGCAGTTGCAATCCGACTCGGGCGTGGTCGTCGTCGATCGACACGGCCGTCTATCGGAGATGAACGCAACCGCGGCCAGGCTGCTCGGCCCCGGAGTGTCCCCAGCCATGGGACTCCAGCTTGAGCACATCTGGGCGACTCAGCCGGCGATTGTCGCTGCCCTCCATCGCGCAGATCTGGGCGGGATCTCCGTGCCCAGCGCTAGTGGCGGCGGCCTGCTCGAGTTCGAGTACGCACCCATAATCGAGGCAAATGGTCGCGAATCAGGCATCCTGATCCTGATTCGCGAACACGAACAGGCGAATCGCGCGTGAGCTCAGGCCTTGTGCACCGGCCCCGCTCATTACGGAGTATTACCCGTACCTTTCCACAGCTCGGCACCTCGTCAGGCGACACCCTAAACCGGAGTTACGCGCCATCCGGGCGCTGGCTGGGGGTCACAGTGCTCGACTGGTGGCGCGCGGGCTGCCCTGCGGGGCTGTCCTGGCGTGCCGGTGCACTGGCACTGCCCGCCTGGCTCCTGAGCGCGGCCGCCATCACCGGCACCACCACACGCGAATCCTTCGTCGCCTGGCTGCTGCTTTCACTCGCCGGCTCTCTCACTGCTGGAATCCTCCTGCTTCTCCTCGCCCCGATCGCGAAACGTCTTGTCGGTCTGCCCGGCGCAGCAGCGGTTGTCCTCGTCTGGGCATTGGCAGGAATAGCTGGACTTGTCCTTCAGCTCTGGCTGGCGAGCATCACCGAGATCGATCATCCCGAGATGACACCGAGCGTGCTCGTCACTGCAGTCGCGTTCATGTGGGCCTGGCTTCCCATCGGCGGACGAATCTCCTCCGCGATCCGACTGGATCGGAGCACCCGCGCCGTACTGCTCCGACAGCTTGCACGCGAGCGCGCACTTGCGCTCGAGTCGGCACGACTCGTCGAGTCGGATCGAAACCGAGTCCTCGAGCAGACGGCGCGAGTCGTGTCGGAGCAACTGCTGAAGGCCACCGAGCTCTCGTCGGATCCCGATGCCGCAGCAGCGGCTCTTCAGGATGTCGTCGACGAGGTACTGCGCCCGCTGAGTCACGAGCTCGCTCGCGGCGAGGTTCATGAGCAGACCCTTGTCGAGACAGTGCACACCATGGGGGCGGCGAGCCCTCGCCCCTTGAGTGACTTCCTGCCTGTTCTACGAAATCCGAGTATCGGATTGCTCGGCATCACAATCGTGCGCCCGATCATCGTCCTGGCGATTATCGTCAGCGCGACCGGCCAAATGATTCCGCTCGGAAACTCGTGGCTGTGGCTCGCACTTCTCGCGGTGTACTCGTGCGCGATCTCGGCGTCTTACCTACTCGCCGAGGCCCGTACGACTTCATCCCTCCGTGAGCTCTCGCTCGCTGTCGATGCAGCGGAGTGGGCTGCCGCACGTCTGCGCCAGCTTGCCTGGAGCGAGAGGGAGCGACTCGGGCAGTCCATTCATGGGGAAGCGCAGGCCCGAATCGTCGCCACGGCACTGTCCATCCAGCTAGGACGTTCCGAGGAGGTGGAGGAGCAGTTGGCCATGCTCTCCGACGATATTCATGAACTTCTCGTCACGAGTCACTATGAGACGGACTGGCGAGCAGTGTGGTCGCGCATCCTCCAGGTGTGGGAGTACTCCATCGAGATCCATCAGGACATCGACGAGAGCACTGCGCGTCGCCTGGATGCCGACTCAGTCGCTGCACATGCAGTCGTCTCGGTTCTACGTGAGGGAGCCACCAACGCAGTGCGACATGGAAAGGCGCGTTGTCTCGACATTCAACTCAGCACGGATGTCCGAGACCGCATCCATCTCGCGATGGTCGACGATGGCACCCAAGGCGCAAATCCAGGCACGCCAGGCATGGGCTCGCACACGATGGATGCTGTCTGCATGGACTGGATGCTCATCACCACGCCGACCGGGCATCGACTCGATGCACGGATCCCGACAATCCAGGAGGGCGATCATGGCCGACGATGAGGTTCCTGCCCGTAGCGTTCTTCTCGTCGAGGATGAGGCGATGTCGCGCACTCTCCTCGCCGGCGTGCTCGAGTCCGCTGGGTACGTAGTGACGACCGCCGAGAGCGCTGACGACGCGATCGAGGCATACATCGGTGTGGATCCTGATGCGATTGTGACCGATATCGATCTGGGCTTCGGCGCCACTGGTCTCGACCTAGTCGTCTCACTTGCCAACCGGAATCCCCACCTGCCCGTCGTCGTGCTTTCGAACTACGCGATCACCCCCGACTACACACATCCTGTTCTCGCCCGCGCCGCCTACATTCGCAAGAAGGACCTGAACGACACCGGGATCCTGCTCGAAGCCCTCGACGATGCCCTGCGGCAGGCCGGCTCGACCCACCCGACCAAGAGCGGGATGTCCGGCAGGCTCGCCAACCTCACCACCAGCCAGGTGCACGTGCTCCGGATGATCGCCGAGGGCTTGTCGAACCAGGAGATCGCCGACCGGCGGCGCTGCTCGCTTCGGGCCGCAGAGCACATGGTGCAGCGCACGTTCACCGCACTCGGGCTCGGCGCAGACTCGCGGGTCAACACGCGCGTGGCCGCGGCTCGCGTCTACATCGAGGAGGCCGGCCTGCCCGGGCCGGCGAACTGACCTCACCTCAGAAGAAAAGTGCTTGTGGAGACGTTCGGGTAGCGCATACGAGGGAATCATCCCGCCTTGTACCGAACCTAGCCTCAAGGGAAAGCGAGTTCCGATTCTGAGGTGAAGAGATGAAGCTACGACGCACTGTCACGTCGAGTGTGGCCGCGATTGCGGTCTTGGCCGCGACCCTCCTCAGCGTCGGACTCGCCGCTCCCGCCTCTGCCGCGGGCACGTGGTCTCAATGGTCGGCGACTCGGCTCGCGGGCTCAGGCCTAGTGGCCGTGCGTACCAAGGCGGTCTATGTCGACGCATCCGACAACCTGTACGTCGGCGGCGAGCAGCTTCGAGCGAGCAACCAGCCCGATGGAACGTCCCAAATCACCGGACGGAACATCGTCAAGTGGAATGCCGCGAGTGGGGCGTGGGAGTCACTTGGTGCGGGTACGGCGAGTGCAACCGACTTCGTCAATGCGATGGCTTGGTTTGGCGGAAAGCTCTACGTGGCCGGTGCATTCTCCTCCATGCAGAACGTCGACGGATCCAACGTGACGAACACGAGCAACCTCGCCCGCTGGGATCCCACCTCAGGCTTGTGGGAAGCCGTAGCCACGAACACCATTGCCACTGAGGTCCGATCCCTCGCCTTCGATGCGAACGGTGCACTCTACGCAGGCCTCGCGGGAACCTCCCCGCTCAAGAAGCTTGCAGTGCTGGATGGCACAGGATCCTGGGGGAGTGTGAGCCCCCCGATCAATGGCTCTGTCAATGCGATCCTGGTTCAAGGAACCAACCTCTACCTCGGCGGCTCATTTCGGGACATTTTCCTCACCCCCACCCAGTACCGAGGTATTGACGGCGTTCCGGACAGCAACTTCGTTGCGACCTGTGCCGTAAGCACATGCAGCACATCTGCTGCATCGTGGACGGGAGTGCCGCTCTCCTTCGGACTCGGCGACACCGTGAATGCGCTCGCCTACTTCGGCGGCAAGGTTCTTGCGGGCGGGGCAAAGTCGGGGGGACTTTCCTCATGGGATGGCACCGCATGGACCGATGTCACTGGCGCACCGGGCGCCCAGATCCGCACCCTGCTGCCCTCCGGAGGAAAGCTGTACGTCGGTGGCACTTTCTCCTCGGGCGACCAGCGTCGAATCGCAGTCTGGGATGGAACGACTTGGGATGCCATGGGATACGGGCTCACCAGCGTCACGTACGGAATCGCCGCCACTTCGAGTTCTGTCATCGCCGTCGGTGAAGTGCTCGGTTATTACTCGGCTGCGAGCCCCTCCTCGACATCAACTGACTCCAAGTACATTTCGCGATGGTCGCCTCCGGTGACGGTACCTGGCGCGCCGACCGGCGTGAGCGCAACCGCGGGTGACAGCCAGGCAGTTGTCTCGTGGACGGCTCCCGCGACCAATGGCGGAGCCTCCATCACGACCTACACCGTCACCGCATCGACAGGCCAGACGTGCACTGCGAATGGTTCGCCCGCTCCGACGACCTGCACGGTTACCGGTCTCGCGAACGGAACGCCCGTCACCATCACCGTGACTGCCACGAATAGCGCCGGCACCGGTGCTGCCAGCAGCACGTCCGCGGCCGTCACGCCGGCCTCATCGGGGGGCGGCGGATCAGGTGGTGGCTCCACCCCTGCGACACCGACTGCAACGCCCGGTGCTTCCGCCTCTGCCACGAGCTCGACTGGTACGTCTTCCGCTCCTCTCGGCCCAGTGGCGATCCCCGATGACCCCGCATTCGGTGCACGTGACGGTTCCCTCGCCGAGGGCGGCTCAATGCTCCTGGTCGGCGGACAGCAGGCACCGATGCTCGTCGCGCCCGACCGCGAGGTGAATGCGCAGGGCCTTGATCTCACCTCTGCCGGTTTCACGATGTGGATCGCCGGTCGCGGCGACATCAATGATCCGCTGGGCCTGACGCCCAGGAGCGCGCTGATCCTGCAGTCCGAGCAAGGTGCACAAGCGCGTCTGAAGAAGTTCACTCCGTATGCCGAGCTCCGTGGCACTGGCTTTCAGCCGAACACCGAAATCAAGGTTTGGCTGCTTCCGGGAACGTACGTCGGCGCCATCAGTGTCGAGAGTAACGGTAGCTTCTCGGGCAATATCGACATCCCGAAGCTGCTCTCCATCGGCGGCAACACTCTCCAGGCCAATGGGTACACCCCGGATCAGAAGGTTCGCTCCGTCTCGCTCGGCATTGACGTCATCGCACGGCAGCTGGGGGCCAAGCGGTCAACGGCGGTGACCTACTTCAAGGCGGGATCCGCATGGCTCTCTGCACCCACGCGGAGGTCGCTCGACCAGCTCGTGCGCGGGATCCCGAAGTCGGCCAAGGGCGTGCGCGTCAACGTCACCGGCTTCGTGCAACCAACCAGCTTCTCGGGCAATGACCGCGCGCTCTCAGCCGCTCGCGCGAAGGCCGTGAGCTCATACCTGCACTCGAAGGGCCTCAAGGGTGCCTACGTGGTGAGCGGCAAGGGCAAGGCTCTGCAGCGCGGACCGGTAGCCCGACGTGTAGTCAGCGTCGTGGCGTACTGGAAGTGATCAGCGTGAACACTTCTCGGCGTATGCATCGGCACGGCGGCCGAATGGTCGCCGCAATTCTGGGTGCCTTGTTGGTCGCAACTGGCCTCGGGATCCCGGCTCGGGCAGCAGTTACGTGCACCGTGACCCAGGGGACTCACTTCTCAACGGTTGCAGGACTCGGGACGCTCCTGAGTAACGGAGGCACGGGCGGTGTCGGGACATGTCCCGCGACCGCTGCGGGTGACACTTTCATTGTGGTCTTCACCACCGGACTCACGATGACGAGTGTGACTTCCGGCCTGTCTTACTACGGAGCCGCAAATATTGAGTTCCGCAGCCTTGATCCGGCAAATCCGGCCGTTCTGGATGGCTCTGACCAAGTACTACCGGTTCTACTTCAGGACAAGTTCTGGATTCCCGCGGATGTCGGCGACGGCACCTTCGCCGACATCATCGTGACTAATGGCAATAACTCGGCGATCAGCGCGCCCAACAATGCCTCTCGCGACACCAACGTCACCGTCACGAACTCCACGATCTCTTCGAGCACGGGCAGCAATGGCGCAGGCTTGTACGTGTCCGGCGCCTTGACGATGACGGGCAGCCAGGTCACCTCGAATGTCGCGACGTCATCGGGCGGCGGAATCTATGTGGGAAGCGGCGCGCTCACCCTCACCAACAGTCGAGTCTTCGGTAACACCGCAAGCGCAGGCACCGGTGGCGGTATTAGGGCGGCTACGACAGCGACGATCACCGGGTCCTCGATCGTCGGAAACTCAGCCTCCAGTAGCGGTGCAGGTCTGTATTCCGGTGGCGCCATTACGATGACGAACAGCACCGTGTCGGGAAACACCTCATCCGGCGGTAGCGGTGCCATGGATGCACCGACGGGCACCGTGATCACCAACTCGACCATCACCGGGAATTCGGGCACGAATGCCGCGGGCGGAATCCGCGCCTACGGAACCTTGCAGTTGAACTTCGCGACCATCTCGGGCAATACGGGCACGGCAAGCAAGGGAAATCTCGACGTCACGGGAGATTTGAGCGGAATTGGCAGCGTGATCGTCGGCACAGCGGACGGCACTCGCAGCTGTGCCGTGGGCACTCGGTCATTGCAGTACTCCGTGTCGAACGATGCGAACTGCGTCGATCCTGCTGGCACGGGCAACTACGCCACGTCCACGTTAGCCGCGATCGCGCTCGGCACGCTTTCTGACAATTCCAGCGTTCGCACTCCGGTGACCCAGACGATGCTTCCGGGATCCGGTACGTCCAGCACGTCAGGCAGCGTGGCCATCAACTGGGTTCCTGCCGGCCCTAGCGCCAAGACTGCCCTGGGCTGCGCTTCGTCCACCTGCTACGACCAACGTGGCGTGGCTCGGATGGGAACGTTCTTCTGGGCAGGTGCCGCACAGACAGCCGCACCCACTCCGGTCATCACTACCTACTCCCCCACGAGCTTCGCTCCTAACGCCTCAGGCACCGTAACCATCAACGGCCGCAATCTCAACGGCGTCACCACTCTTTCGCTTGACGGCGGAACTTCACTCACTGTCACTCAGACAAGCGTGAACCAGATCAGCGCGGCCTTTGGCCCGAAGGCAGCAGGCGCTTACGCGGTGTCTTTGACCACGTCGGGCGGCACGGCTGACGGTGGATATTTCCCCTTCACGTCTTCGCCCACCGCTCCGAGCTTCACAGCATCGACGCCGGCGAGCTCATCGTTCGCCGGACAGGCCTTTCCCATCTACACCTTCACGGCAACGGGCAATCCGAGTCCGGTCTTCAGCGTCGCATCAGGTGTGCTGCCGACCGGCCTGACACTATCGACAGGAGGCGTGCTGAGCGGGACTCCCACGGTCGCCGCGGTCTATACCTTCACTGTGATCGCTCAGAATGGCGTGCTTCCCAATGCCACGACCTCGACGTTGACGATCACGATCAATGCGCCTTCGACCACCAGCTCACTTGCGTCACTCACCGCCAATTCGGGCGCGCTCGACCCTGTCTTCTCTGCGTCAACGACGGCCTACACATCCACGATGATCAATTCTGGATCGCCTGTGACAGTGACGCCGACCGTGAGCGACTCACATGCGACCGTCACCGTCAATGGAGCACTCGCGACATCGGGAAGCGCGTACGGACCCATCTCGGTCACGACAGGCTCGAACCTGATCACGATCGTCGTGACCGCTCAGGACGGCATCACTCAGACCACTTACACGCTCACTGTTGTCGTGAATGATCCCGCTTCAGCCCCGCCCGCCTGGTATCAGTCATACGCATTGCTCGCAGGCCAGACTTGCACCCCCGACTGGAGTGCCTCGTGGGCAGAGTGGGCGGTTCCGTTCTCAGGCGGGCCGGTCTGTAACCGCATCGTCTTCTTCTCGAACGGCGATTGGTGGGTGCGCCCCGGATTCGCCTTCACGAGCAGTACCGATGGTGCCAGGCTCTGGCGCTGACGCCTCCCCAGGGACCTCCAGCCTCAGCCGGGATGTCGACTCCCGGGCCTCGGTAAGGTAGGCGCGCCCGTGAGGGCGCATTCGCCCCTGTAGCTCAGTGGTAGAGCAACCGCCTTGTAAGCGGTAGGTCGTCAGTTCAATCCTGACCGGGGGCTCCACTCATCCACAGCCGCAATGCGTCCTCAGCGCGGCCTGACTCGCCTCATTTCGGATTCGGGACCTTGTGCCCTCACCTCCCGGTCGGGACCTTGGTATGTTTATACCCATACCCGTAGGGGTATACGTATCCACCGAATTCACCTGGGGAGCACGACATGACAGTCACCACCGACACCCGACTGCTCAAGCGCACGATGGCGGTTCTTGCCGTCGTCGGAGTGCTCCTGCTCTCCGCCTGCAGTTCAGGCTCCGGCGCAATCTCCACTGTTGAGCCACAGGCCTTCTTGACGAGCATCTCTCAGCCAGGGGTGACCGTTCTCGACGTTCGCACTCCCGACGAGTACGCAGCGGGTCACCTGGAAACCGCCGTGAACATGAATGTCGAGGGCCCGGACTTCAGTACCCAGATCGCCACGCTCTCGAAGTCCGGCACCGTCGCGGTGTATTGCCACAGCGGTCGCCGCTCAGCGATGGCCGCAGACGAACTCGCAGCCGCGGGCTTCACGAGCATCATCAACCTCAAGGGCGGCATCGCAGACCTGCAGGCAGCGGGCGCGCCCATCGTCGCCTCGTAGTCCCGCCGAACTATCTCCGCCGAAGAAAGCAGGGACGTCATGACTCGCACCGTCATCCTGGGTGCCGGCATTGCCGGCCACACCGCAGCACTCCACCTTCGGCGCATGGTCGGCAAGGAGCACGAGATCGTCGTGGTCTCGCCGAATTCGAAGTGGAACTGGATCCCGTCGAATATCTGGGTCGGCGTCGGCCAGATGACCGTCAAGCAGGTCACCTTTCCCCTCGCTCCGATCTACAAGCGCAAGCACATCGACTTCCGTCAGGCACTTGCCTTCGAACTGCATCCTGAGGGAACGATCGAGAATGACAAGCCGTACGTGCGTATTCGCTACACAGACGAGGCGCGAAGCGGACAGGAATCCGATCTGCGCTACGACTACCTCATCACTGCCACAGGCCCGAAGCTGAATTTCGGGGCCACTCCCGGCCTTGGTCCGGAGGGCAACACCTGGTCGGTATGCACGGCCGGTCATGCGACTGAGACTGCGAAGGCCTTCGAGGGAGTGATCGCCAAGCTCAAGGGTGGCGAGCGCCAGACCCTGCTCATCGGCATGGGCCACGGAACATGCACCTGCCAGGGCGCGGCATTCGAGTACACCTTCAATGTCGAGCATGAACTCGTCAAGGAAGGCGTGCGCGACAAGGCCGAGGTCATCTACATCACGAATGAGGAGCGCCTCGGTGACTTCGGTATGGACGGAATGAACTTCGGCCACAAGGGCGACGTGATCCCGAGCCAGACCTTTACTGAATCACTGTTCCAGGAACGCGGAGTCAAGGCGATCCTGTCTGCAGCAGTGGAAAAGGTTGAGCCTGGCGTCGCGCATTACGAGCTCGTTGACGGCACGAAGGGCGTGCAGCCCTTCGACTTCGCGATGCTTCTGCCGCCTTTCCGCGGTGTCGACATGCAGGCCTTCGATCGCGATGGCAACGACATCACCGGTGAGGTCTACGCGCCTAGCGGCTTCATGAAGGTGGATGCTGATTACACGGCCAAGCCCTATGAGGAGTGGAAGGCCAGCGACTGGCCAAAGACCTACCAGTCCGTGCGCTACGACAATGTGTGGGCCGCAGGCATCGCGTTCGCTCCCCCACATCAGATGTCGAAGCCGCGCACGAGCCCGAACGGCACCGTCATCGCGCCGGCGCCGCCGCGCACCGGAATGCCATCGGGAGTTATCGGCCGAGCAGTGGCAGAGACAATCGCCGGACGCATCAAGCACGGGGCGAATGCGAAGGTCCACACGGCGTCGATGGCCGACATGGGCGCAGCATGCATCGCCTCAGCGGGCAAGGGCTGGCGTACCGGAACCGCAGCGGCGATGACCGTCTTCCCGATCATCCCTGACAAGGAGAAGTACGGGGAGATGGGCCGCGATACGAAGGCCACCTACGGCGAGATTGGCCTGAGTGCGCATTGGATGAAGGTGATGCTGCATTACCTGTTCATCTACAAGGCCAAGGCACGCCCCTTCTGGTACCTGATTCCCGAATAGGAGATCGACCATGAGCAACCTGACGACCTTCCCGAATGCGCCACAGCCCACCGCCGCGGAGATTCGAGCACGCAAGAACGTACTCATTCAGTTCGCGCGCTTCACTGTGCTGAACCTGAAGATGATCGTGATGGTCACGAAGGGCCATCACTAATATTCGGCGTCACCGTGACGCGCTCAGCCTGACGACAGTATTGCTTGCCTAGCCTCACTGCATGCCTCAAGCTGCCTCGCCTGCCACCACGCCCTCAGTGATCAATCAGCGCCTGCTCAACAAGGTGCCCGAGGTCACGATCTTCTTCTGGATCATCAAGATCCTGTGCACGACGGTGGGCGAATCCGCTGCCGACTTCCTGAACTACAACCTCAACTGGGGCCTGACTCTCACCTCGGTTGCCACCGGAGTACTGCTGGTCGTGGTGCTAGCGGCGCAGATGAGCCTGAAGCGCTACGTCGCAGGCGTCTACTGGCTGACCGTTGCGCTCGTCAGCGTCTTTGGCACGCTCATCACCGACAACCTGACCGACAATCTCGGCGTCCCCCTTGAGGTCAGCACGATCGTCTTCTCGGTCGCACTCGGTCTCGTCTTCCTTGCCTGGTACGCCAGCGAGCGCACGCTTTCGATTCACTCGATCTACACTCGCCGGCGCGAGGCGTTCTACTGGCTCGCGATCCTGGTGACCTTCGCCCTCGGCACCGCGACCGGAGATCTCGTCTCCGAGGGCCTGGGCGTCGGCTATTTGAAGACCGGGCTGCTCTGTGCCGGCTTGATCGCGGCGATCACGATTGCCTGGCGCCTCGGGCTCGATGCGGTTCTCGCCTTCTGGCTCGCGTACATCCTCACGCGACCGCTCGGCGCTTCGATCGGCGACCTGATGGCCCAGCCGACGGGCAACGGCGGCCTGGGGCTCGGCGTGACCGTCACGAGCCTGATCCTGCTGGTGCTGATCGTCGGCATCGTCATCTATCTCTCGGTACGCAAACCCGACGTGATCGCAGTTCCGACCGATCCTGCTGCGCTCGCGGCACTCGATGCACCGGAGACTGCACCCCATCATCGACCCGAGTCGCCGCGCACTGCACTCATCCAGACTGCCGTAGTGCTCGTTCTGGTCGTGGTGCTGGGCGGCGCCTTCTACGCCTGGCGCACGAACGCGCTCAACGCGGAAGCCGCACTTCCCACGCCCGAGACCTCCGCCGCTAGCCCCGGCGCGAGTGCCGCACCGGTCGGCCCCCTGGGCGACATGTCTGCCTTCGTGGGCATCACGCAGGACACCCTGACGCTGCTTGAGGCAGGCAAGCAGTCGGTGGCCACAGCACGCATCACCGATCTCGAATCCGCATGGGATAACGCCGAGGCGACTCTCAAGCGCAGAAATCCCGACGCCTGGCATGCCGTCGACGACAGAATCGATGTCGTCCTGCGCGAGCTGCGGTCCACCTCCCCCACTGCGGCAACCGAGAAATCTGCCCTTCAGGCCCTGCTCAGTCAGATGGGAGCCTGAGTCGTGGCTGAGGTCGGTCGGGGACACGTCACGAGGCGTGTGACGATTGAGGCATGAGTAATCGTCCGCGGGTGCTGGTTGCTGACGATGAGGTCAGGTTCGCCGAGGCGCTGAGGCAGGGCCTCTCGCGCACCGAATACGACGTCACCGTGGTCAATGACGGCGACAGCGCACTCGCGAAGGCGCTCGGCGGCGGCTTCGACCTGATCCTGCTCGACCTCATGCTCCCCGGGCTTTCGGGCTACCGGGTCGTCGAGCGGCTTCGCGCGGCCGGCAATCAGACCCCGATCATGATGCTCACGGCGAAAGATGGCGAGTACGACGAGGCCGACGCCTTTGATCTCGGTGTCGATGATTACCTCACCAAGCCATTCAGCACTGTCGTGCTGCTCGCGCGCATGCGCTCACTCCTCCGCCGTCGGCCCGAGGGCATCGCTCAGGAAATTGTCGTCGGTGATCTCACCCTCGATGCGCGCAAGCATCGATGCTCCATCGGCCAGACTCACGTGACACTCACCCCCCGCGAATTCGAGGTGACGATGTATCTCGCGCAACGTGCAGGTTCCGTCGTGAGCAAGCGGGAATTGCTCGACCAGGTCTGGGACGAACCCGAACTCGATCCCAATGTCGTCGAGGTATGCATCCTCCAGGTGCGAAAGAAGCTGGGCAATTCCCTGATCAGCACCATTCGTGGTGTCGGTTACCGCCTCGGCGAATAATGGCAGTCATGCCCCGCGGAATCCGAGCTCGAGCAGTTCTCGTCGCGGTGAGCGCGACCCTGGTTGTCGGTATTGCCCTGGGCGCAGCATCATTCGTGCTCGTCAGCCGGATCGCACTTGGCTCTGTTCACGAGATCGTCTCCGCACATCTGGAAGACGTGACAGCGCAGCTCCAAGAACCGGGTTCGAATGCGACTCAGAATCTCGCCCTGGAAGCAGTTGAGGCATCCAGCCCGGTATTCGTCCGGGTACTCGATGCTGAGGGCAGGACTCTCGCGGAGACACCGGGAACTCCGGCCGGGCTCGACCTATGCACCGGTGACAGCAGTCGCGTCCAAGAGGTCGCCACGATTCGCACGACATCAATGGGAGTCCTCACCCTCTGCGCCGCGGCAAGCAAGGATCGGGTGCGCGAGGCAGAGCGCGACGTACTTCTCGTGCTCCTCTTCATCGTTCCCCTGGCCATCGCGGGCGTTGCGATCGCTGTCTGGTTGGCGGTCGGTCGAGCCCTTAGTTCGGTGGAAGGTCTGCGCAAGCAAGCAGAGGCCATGACAGGAACGAGCGACGGTGCCCTGAAGGTCGAGCCGACAGGCGATGAGATCGAATCACTCGGAGACACGCTCAACGATCTGCTGCTCCGCTTGCACGCGCAGTCGCGCTCCATGCGGCAGTTCATTGCTGATGCCGGGCATGAGTTGCGCAATCCCCTCGCCACCTTGCGCGTAAGCCTGGAGTTCGATCAGCAGCCTGGCCAGGAACCTTCTCTCGCCCTGACGGAACTCGATCGTCTTGAGGGTCTCGTGCAGGATCTCCTTGTTCTCGCTCGGGCCGAGGCAGATGAACGACCGGCGATGAGCGATGTGGATCTTGCGCCGCTTCTCAATGAAGCCGTGCGGTCAATCCGGCAGCAGTACCCCGGAGTCGACTTCGCCGTGATCTCCCAGCCCACTGTCGTGCGCGGAGACGAACGCACCTTGCGCGGTTCGATCGACAATTTGCTGCGCAATGCTGCACGGCATTGCACTGGCGCGGTTCGGGTCGGGCTGACTTCGAGCCAGGGCGCAGCGCTCATTTCAGTCGACGACGACGGCATCGGTCTCGACGAGGCCGATTGCACTCGGGTCTTCGACCGTTTCGTTCGACTCGATGAATCGCGACACCGCGACGAAGGGGGAAGCGGCCTCGGGCTTGCCATCGTCTCGGCGACGGCAGAGGCACACGGCGGGCATGCCTGGGCGCTGCCCGGGCCAGGCGGTCGGTTCCGCGTCGACATCCCGCTCGGCCAGCCGACTCAGTGATTCCCCTCACCTGTGGACAGCCTCAGGTGGAACTAAGAATTGCGATGGGACGATGTACGCATGCCTGACACCATTGGCGGCCTGCCGCTGCATCCCCTTGTCGTCCATGCAGCTGTCGTGCTGCTCCCCCTCTGCGCCCTCGGCCTCATCGTCCTGGTGTTCGTGCCCAAGTGGCGCCGCACCTACGGATGGCTGGTCATCGGCGGCCTTGCCGTCAGCGTGGTGTTCGCGTGGGTGGCCAAGGAGACCGGCGAGAATCTCGCCAACGTCGTAGGCCTGCCCAGTGAGCACGCCGAGTGGGGCGATCGCCTGGTACCCATCAGCGCTCTTCTTTTCGTCGTGGCCGCGATCTGGTTCTGGTTCGCGCGCAAGGGCACCACCGGTGCCGCCAGCACCCTGCTCAACATCGCCGGTATCGCCCTCGCCCTGCTGACCATCGGGGTCACCGTGCTCGTCGGGCACTCGGGGGCAGAAGCAGCGTGGAAGGCCAAGTACGCGGCGGCGACCCAGCCCCTTCCCGCGGCGACAGCGGCAGCGAGCCCGGCCGCTTCCTCGGCAGGAACGGCCGCGGCAGGCGCGATCACCATGGCCGATGTCGCTAAGCACGCCAGCGCCTCCGACTGCTGGTCGGCCGTCTCGGGCAACGTCTACGACCTCACTCAGTGGATCTCGCAGCATCCGGGTGGCTCGGGCCCAATCGTCGGCATGTGCGGCAAGGACGGCACGGCCGGCTTCGAAGGCCAGCATGCGGGCCAGGGTCGCCCGGCCCAGGAACTTGCCACCTTCCTGGTGGGGCCGCTCGGATGATCGCCCGTCGCATCGTGGCCGTCACGGCAGTCGGACTTTCAGTCCTCGCTCTCTCGGGAGTAGTCAGCACCAGCGCGTCTGCGGCACAACCGTCGAAGAAGTACACCTCAGCGCAAGTGGCCAAGCACGCAAGCGCGAAGAGCTGCTGGTCCATCGTCAACGGCAAGGTCTACGACCTCACCTCCTGGATCAACCGTCACCCCGGTGGTGCAAGCCGAATCCTGTCGATGTGCGGCCGTGACGGAAGCGCTGGTTTCAACGGACAGCACCAGGGGCAGGGTGGCCCGACCGCGATGTTGAAGTCGTACAAGATAGGCACCCTTCGCTGATCTCGGTGCACTGACTTTGCTCAGGCGGGCCCGACCATCGGTCGGGCCCGCCTAGTCTTTGGGCATGAGTTCTCTGCCCTCTCGCGCTCGCGTCGTCATCGTCGGCGGCGGCATCGTCGGCGCCAGCGTCGCCTACCACTTGACCAAGCTCGGCTGGACCGATGTCGTTCTCCTCGAGCAGGGCCAACTCTCGTCGGGCACCACGTGGCATGCGGCCGGGCTTGTGGGCCAGTTGCGCGCCACCGAGGGCGGTACTCGCCTGGTGCAGTACTCGGCGAAGCTCTACCAGGAACTCGAGGCAGAGACCGGCCTCGGCACCGGCTACAAGGAATGCGGCGGCGTCACCGTCGCACGCACCCCTGATCGCATGGTGCAGTTGCTGCGCACAGCTGCGGCCGCAGAGGCGTACGACCTCGAATGCGAGATCATCACGCCCGAGCGAGCCAAGGAGCTGTACCCGGTCCTCGAGATCTCCGATATCCAGGGCGCTATCTGGCTGCCCTACGACGGCACCGCTAACCCGACAGATGTGACCCAGTCACTCGCGAAGGGCGCTCGCCTGCGCGGGGCGCAGGTATTCGAGCGCACGCGCGTACTCGGAATCACGACCAAGGATGGCGTCGTAACCGGCGTGCAGACTGATGCAGGCGATATCGAGGCAGAGATCGTCGTCAACTGCGCAGGTCAGTGGGCGAAGGCGATCGGCGCGATGTGCGGGGTCAATGTTCCCCTGCACTCGGCAGAGCACTTCTACGTCGTGACCGAGCAGATCGAGGGCGTGCATCGCATGATGCCGATCCTGCGCGACCCCGATGGCTACACCTACATGAAGGAAGAGGTCGGTGGCCTCGTCGTCGGCGGTTTCGAACCCGAGGCTAAGCCGTGGGTCTCCCCCGACCAGATCCCCTACCCCTTCGAATTTCAGTTACTCGACGAAGACTGGGATCACTTCTCGATCCTCATGGAGAGTGCCCTCCATCGCGTTCCGGCTCTGCAGGAGACCGGTATCAAGATGTTCTACAACGGCCCCGAGTCATTCACTCCAGACAACCAGTTCATTCTCGGCGAGGCTCCTGAGCTCAAGAACTTCTTCGTCGGGGCGGGCTTCAACTCAGTGGGCATCGCCTCTGCAGGCGGCGCCGGCCGCGCACTGGCCGAATGGATCGTCTCCGGCGAGCCGCAGAGCGATCTCGTCGGTGTCGACATCCGTCGCTTCGCTCCCTTCAACGGGAACAACCAGTGGCTGCGTGCACGGGTCGGCGAAGTACTCGGCCTGCATTACTCAGTGCCGTGGCCGAATCGCGAGTTCGCGACAGCCCGCCCCTTCCGCCAATCACCCGTGCACGACCGGATCACTGCCGCGAACGCATGCTTCGGTTCCAAGATGGGCTGGGAGCGTCCGAACTACTTCGCACCCGCGGGCGAGAACTCCTCAATCGACTACGCCTGGGGTAAGCAGAACTGGATCCCCTGGGTCGATGACGAGCAGCGCGCGACGCGTAATGACGTGGCGATCTTCGACGAGACAAGCTTCGGGAAGCTGCTGGTCAAGGGCCGCGATGCCGAGCGCCTGCTGCAGTGGCTCTGCACGGCGGACGTGAATGTGCCGATCGGCGGCGTCGTCTACACGGGCGTGCTCAACGCTCGCGGCACCTACGAAGCCGATGTGACGATCACCCGCATTGCCCATGACGAGTTCATGTGGGTCACCGGCTCTGCCTCGGTCGTGCGTGATGCTGACTGGATCAATCGCCATGCAACGTCCGACATGCATGTCGAGGTCGTCGATGTGTCGAGCGCCTACGCAGTGCTCGGGCTCATGGGTCCGAGTTCGCGCGAACTGCTCTCACGCGTCTCGAAGGCTGACCTCTCCAGCGAGGCCTTCCCCTTCGGAAGCTCGCAGCTGATCGATGTCGGCTTCTTCACCGTGCGTGCCACGCGACTGACCTATGTCGGCGAACTGGGCTGGGAGCTCTACGTGCCCGCCGAGTTCGCGAACAGCGTCTTCGACCTCCTGCTCGAGGCCGGCGCTGACCTCGGAATTCGCAATGCCGGCTACTACGCCATCAACGCGCTCCGGCTGGAGAAGGGCTACCGTGCCTTCGGCCCGGAGCTCAACCCCGATTACTCACCTGTCGAGGCGGGCCTGCTCTTCGCGACCAAGCTGAAGACCGACATCGACTTCCTCGGGCGTGCCTCACTCGAGAGGATCAAGGAAGCAGGCCCGCGACGCAGGCTGGTCTCCTGGATTGCCGGCGAGGGTGACGCAATGCTCTGGGGAGGCGAGCTGATCCTGCGCGACGGCATTGGAGTCGGGCAGGTCACGTCGGCAGCATTCGGCACCACCATCGGTGCGTGCGTCGGCCTCGCCTACGTGCGCCGGCTCGATGGTGAGACGGTCACGCCTGATTACCTTGCCGCGGAGTGGTCAGTGAACGTCGGTGGGCGCATCGTGCCGATCACCGTGTCAATGAAGGCGCCGTATGACCCGGCTTCCAAGCGCGTGCGCAGCTGATTGCTGAGTCAACTCGAACGCAGGCTTACCTGACTGACCCTCGTCAGTTTCGCCACCACCTGTCTTTCGGCCGGCCGTTCGGTGGCAGACTCACGTGATGCGCACTTCTCGCCTCGTTCTCGCCGGCACCGTCATTCTCGCCCTCACCGGCCTCATCGCCGGTCCAGCGCAGGCGGCGAAGAAGACTTCCGTACCGATCCTGCTTGTCGCCACCGGCGGCCACACTGAGATCACTTCGATTCCGGGAACCACGTCGTACCGGCTTCGGATGCAGGGCACGGAGGACCTCATCACCTGGTTCACCGACCGGCCAGCCCGGAAGTCAGGTCTGATGCTCGGGCACGACCTTGTCGGCAGGTGGTCGAAGATCGGCTTCACCGCCGTGCCGCCGAATTCCGCACTCGTCCTGCGTGATCCCGGGTCGACGCGCACTCTGACCGTGGAGGTTCGCGCCCCGCGCTATGAGGGCGGCGTGCTTGCCTTCACCATTCGCCCGCTCGAGCAGCTCGCGCAGCCGCTGCCTGCATCCGTGAGCATGGCTTCCCTCTTCATCGATGATGCATCCGTGGTCGTCCCCGCGAATTCCGCTGCATGGAACTTCCACTCCATCGTGGTGCAGGATCCCGCGAACCCGTACCTGTCGAAGTTCGCAATCCAGAAGCCTGACTCGAATGGCGGTGGAAACTCGCTGATCTACAGCATTCCCGCAAGTTCTCTCATCAGTGCCTATTCGACGACCCATCTCAGCCTTCCGAGTAAAGGCGTAACCCTCGACGCGAATGGCATGGCGGTCGGATAGCAGTCACGGGCCGAGTTCACCGACATGCAGAGGGGCGGGCGGCCAATGGCCACCCGCCCCTTCGCATACCGAGCGCCGTCTAGCTGTTAGGCGGCTGGTGGAAGCCCTTGTGCTCGTGCTCGAGGGCGATCTCATCAGCGGAGCTGACGCCTGCAGGCAGGTCGATCGTCATCTTCGGGCCCGTGAACCACTTCTTGGCCGACAGGTGCCAGCCGATCCACAGCAGGATGAGCGCACCGATCGTGAGGATGGGTGAGTAGTTCACGAACTTCCAGTCGAACGGCACCTCCTCCGCGCTCGGCGAGCCGTTCAGCCAGCGCAGGAAGCCCGGCGTGCCGGCAGGGGTGAAGGGCAGGATGAAGTAGACCGAGACAACCGCGATCTCGATGATCGCGAGCGGTGCCATCCACTTCCACTTCTTGCCGAGGTTCCACGAACCCTGCGGGAACGAGTCGCCCATGCGCCAGCGGTACCAGATCGGGATCAGGAACGACAGGAACAGGCCGATGACCGCCACCGAGACCACTGCGTAGAACGCGGTCGGCACGATGATCGGTGCTTCCTCGGTGCCAATGTTGACCTCGAGGAGTGCCGGCAGGGTGATGATGATTGCCACGATTGCTGCGAGCCACACGGCGTTTGCCGGGATGTGGTTCTTGTTCAGCTTCGCCCAGTACTTCGCTCCCGGCACTGCGCCGTCACGGCTGAAGGCGTAAGTCATGCGCGAGGTGCTGGTCATGCACGCGGTCGAGCAGAAGAGCTGACCGAAGGCCGAGATGAGCAGCACGAAGCCGGCGACCTTGGCATCGAGTGCCTGGGTCAAGATCACGGCCACGCCACCGCCGCCTGCCGTCACGTCGCCGGCGTTCTGCACGGCGAAGAGGAAGGCGAGCAGCAGGAACCAGCCACCGATAGCGGAGTAGAAGATCGACTTCCACAAGCCCTTGGCTGCGGTCTGCGATGCACCCTGAGTCTCCTCGGAGAGGTGAGCAGAGGCGTCGAAGCCGGTGATCGTGTACTGCGTGAGCAGGAAGCCCAGGGGCAGCACGTAGAACCAGAAGCCCCAGCCATCGGTGCTACCGCCATGCAGACCACCGGAGTTGTTCACGCGCATCGAGAAGACGTCACTGAAGCTCATGTGGCTGTCGGGCAGGACGATCAGGATCAAGATCACGAGTGCGGCGCCGAATACGTGCCACCACACAGAGACGTTGTTGATCTTCGCCATGACGGTGCCGCCCCAGATGTTGAGGACGAGCACGATTGCCAGCACGACGATGAACATGATGAACACGCGTGAGAGCGAGTAGCCAGCTGCCCATGAGTCACTGAGCGAGCAGAGCGCGAGATCGAAGAAGGTCGCACAGCCGTAGGCCACCGAGGCGATGACCGCGAGCAGGCCGATCAAGTTCAGCCAGCCCGTGTAGTAACCGGCCTTGGCGCCACCGAGCTTCGATGCCCACCAGTAGATACCGCCGGAGGTCGGGTAGGCGGAGACCAGCTCGGACATGCAGAAGCCGATGACCAGGATGAAGGCAGCAATGAGCGGCCAGCCGATCGAGATGGCAATCGGGCCGCCGTTGTTCCAGGCCTGGCCGAAGGTGGTGAAGCAGCCCGCCAGGATCGAGATGATCGAGAACGAGATGGCGAAGTTCGAGAAGCCCGACCAGTTTCTGGTCAGCTCCTGCTTGTAGCCCAGTTCTGCAAGACGACGTTCGTCGTCACTCATGGTGGATAGATCAGCCACCGCTGCCCTCCTCAGTAGCGCGGATGAGTCCGAAACCCCCTCGGACAATGCGAGGCATCGGACACTAATGGCCGCAGTCTGCTCCCGTCGTGACTTCGTGAAAGTGCGACACGCGGGGCATATGTGACGGGTGTTACAAGAAATTCCAACATAAAAGCCGCAATTCGGGCCTACTGCGTGAGTACTTTCAGCAGTCGCTCGACTTCGGGACCATCGAATTCCGCGACTGCCCGGTCGTATTTCTCCATCCCCCAGCCCCAGTAATCGAAGTCAATCGGGCTGATCGAGGCCGAGATCGAGGCCCACAGGGTCCAGCCGTATTTGCTCATCAGCCCCCAGAGCCGGGCTCGGGCGACCTTGGCGGCGAGCTCCTGCGGACTCAGGCCCACCCAGTAGGCATGGACGAGCGTCTCCAGCAGTTCATCGGCCAGGGTCGACTCGCTCCAGATGTTGCCGAGTTCGAAGCTCGCCTCGTTATTGCCGGAGTATTCATAGTCAATGAGGCGGATCCGCTCTCCTTCGTCGATGAAGTTGCCGGCGAGCAGGTCGTTATTGCAGGGCACCGTGGGCTCAGGGCTCGCGGCCATGGCCCGGCGAATGCGCTCCACCTGAGGCAGGAACTCCTCGTATCTCGGCGGGAGCCGGAATCCACGCTCTCGCACGAGCGCGAGGTAGCGAGCCTGGATCTCGAACATGTTGAATTCATTGACGAATCGTGGGCCCGCGTGCAGAACACGGCAGGCATCAGCGATGCGCGGGAGGTTCGCCGGGAGCCCTACATCGGCCTCACTGAACGTGCGGCCCTCGATCCAGCCGACGATCAGAAGGTTCTCGTCGGGCAGGTACTCGACAACGGGTGCCCCTGCGCCCGATGCCGCTGCAGCCACAGAATTGCGATGCTCGTTCTCCCTGTTGATCGCCAGGGCGGATGATTCGTGCTCATAGACCCGCACCACCACTGGGCCGTTCGGCAAGATCACCTTGTAATTGCGGTTGGTGATGCCGCCGGAGAGTGGCGAGGCCTCTCGGGCCTCGGCAAGGATCGGCACCCGGCGCAGCCGATCGGCATCAGGGAGCCCCGCGAAGGGGTCGACTTCCGCTGCACTGGCCACGGGCAGAGAGTAGGCGAGCGGGGCCGGCCCCGCGTGTGAATGCGCTGGCGAGTGGCCCCATCCATATGGGCGCTTCAGGAAGCCCCCGATATCCGCATCGGGCTGCCTCGGCAGGGGCTAGTACGGCAGAGTTGGCCCAGCACCATTCGGGCGCAATGCCCGATTCTCGGTGCTCGCACGCACCAGCAACGGAGGCATGGATGAGCCGGCACGTTCCCCTCGACGTCGAGACCCTCAAGCGAGAGGTCGAGCTCGGGCAGATCGACACCGTCGCTGTCTCGATCACCGACATGCAGGGTCGCCTGGCGGGTAAGCGCATCCATGCTCAGTTCTTCGTCGATGAGGTTCTCGGCCACGGCACCGAAGGCTGCAACTACCTTCTCGCCGTCGATGTCGACATGAACACCGTCGACGGATACGCGATGAGCTCATGGGACACCGGCTACGGCGACATGGTCATGCGCCCCGATCTGAGCACTCTGCACCGCATCCCGTGGCAGCCTGGCGCTGTCGGCGTACTGTGCGACGTCCTCTGGGAAGACGGCAGTCCCGTTGTCGCATCACCGCGCCAGGTTCTGAAGAAGCAACTTGATCGACTCGAGGCCGCGGGCCTAGGTGCCTTCGTAGGTACCGAGCTCGAGTTCATCGTCTTCCTCGACACCTACGAGGAAGCCTGGATCAACGGCTACCGAAACCTGACTCCTGCGAATCTCTACAACGTCGACTACTCGATGCTTGGCGGCGCACGAGTCGAACCGTTGCTGCGTCGCATCCGCAATGAGATGTACTCGGCCGGCATGACTGTCGAGAGTGCCAAGGGTGAGTGCAATCTCGGCCAGCACGAGATTGCCTTCAAGTACCGCGACGCCCTCAATACCTGCGACAACCATGTGGTCTACAAGACCGGCGCCAAGGAGATCGCGTCGCAGGAGGACATGGCCCTCACCTTCATGGCCAAGTACAACGAGCGCGAGGGAAATTCCTGCCATATTCACCTCTCCTTCCGCGGCACCGACGGCTCGATGGTGATGGCTGACGACAAGGGCGAGGAGGGCCTATCGGAACTCGGCAAGGCATTCATCGCCGGGCAGCTCGCTCACATGCGTGAGCTCACCCTCCTGTTCGCCCCGCAGATCAATAGCTACAAGCGCTTCGTCGAGGGCTCATTCGCCCCGACTGCGATTCGATGGGGCCGCGATAACCGCACGTGCGCATTCCGCCTCGTCGGACACGGGCAGTCGCTTCGGCTGGAGAATCGCGTCCCCGGCGGAGACGTCAATCCGTACCTTGCGGTTGCCGGCATGATCGCCGCCGGTCTCGACGGCATCGACAACAAGACTCCCCTCGAGCCGATCTTCACCGGCAACGCCTATGGCAGCGACTCCGAGCGCGTGCCAACCTCGATGAACGAGGCACTCGCGCTTTGGGAGGGCTCGAACTGGATTCGTGAGACCTTCGGCGCAGAAGTACAGGCGCACTACGCCAACATGGCTCGCGTCGAGATCGCGGCATACGGAAGCGCCGTCACCGACTGGGAGCGCTACCGCAGCTTCGAGCGCCTGTAATCTCATTTCTTCGTTCCCCGATCTAGGAGCACCATGTTCAGCGTTATCAACCCGGCCACTGAAGAGGTCGTCACCACAGTTCCGTCGACTTCGCTCGAGCAGACCGACGAGGCCATCGCGCGCTCGCACGAAGCTCTCAAGACCTGGCGCGAGGTGACGCCCGGTGATCGCGCGAACCTGCTACGTCGCTTCTCCGACATCGTGCGCGCGCACGAGGATGAGCTCGCGCTTCTCGAGGTCGTGAACTCCGGTCACACGATCGGCAATGCCCGCTGGGAAGTCAACAACATCGCCAACGTGCTCCAGTACTACAGCGGCTCGCCCGAGCGACTCTTCGGTCGCCAGATCCCGGTTCCCGGCGGCATCGACATGACCTTCAAGGAGCCCGTGGGCGTCGTCGGCGTCATCGTGCCCTGGAATTTCCCGATGCCGATCGCCGGCTGGGGCCTTGCACCCGCACTCGCCGCGGGCTGCACCGTCGTTCTCAAGCCCGCCGAAGTCACTCCGCTCACTGCGATTCGCATCGGTGAGCTCGCGCTCGAGGCCGGTATCCCCGAAAACGTGCTCCAGGTGTTGCCCGGCAAGGGCTCGGTCGTCGGCCAGCGCTTCGTCGATCACGAACTCGTGCGCAAGGTCGTCTTCACCGGTTCGACTCAGGTCGGCCAGGGGATCATGGAGGGCTGCGCCAAGCAGATCAAGGCCGTGACCCTCGAGCTCGGCGGGAAGAGCGCGAACATCGTGTTCGCTGACTCAGATCTCGAGAAGGCCGCAGCAAGTGCACCCGGTGGCGTCTTCGACAACGCAGGTCAGGACTGCTGCGCACGCTCGCGCATCCTCGTCGAGCGCAAGGCCTACGACCGCTTCATGGAGCTCCTCGAACCAGCCGTGAAGAACTTCGTGTGCGGTGACCCCAATGACACCAAGACCGACATGGGCCCGCTGATCACCAAGGCTCAACTCGAGTCAGTGAAGTCCTTCGTTCCTGACGGCGCACCTATCGCCTTCCAGGGCACCGCGCCCACGGGCAAGGGCAACTGGTTCCCGCCGACCGTGCTCACCGGCACCGAGGCAGACCGCGCCTACCGCGAGGAGATCTTTGGCCCGGTCGTCGTTGTCGTCCCGTTCGAGGATGAGGCAGATGCGATTCGCATGGCCAATGACTCCGAGTACGGCCTGTCGGGCTCCATCTGGACCCGCGATATCGGCCGCGGCATTCGCGTCGCACGCGGCGTCGAAACAGGCAACCTTTCCGTGAACTCGCATAGCTCGGTTCGCTACTGGACCCCGTTCGGTGGCTACAAGAAGTCGGGCCTGGGCCGCGAGCTCGGCCCCGATGCCGTCGACGCGTTCACCGAGACCAAGAACGTCTTCATCAGCACCGAGGACTAATCTCATTCCTGCGGGGATGAAGCACTCGCACCACCTGCACGACACGAAATACCCCATCCGCATTGATCCCGGAAGAGGAATCATGAGCAACAGCAAGTGCAGCCGCCTCGAGGGCCGCGTAGCCGTCGTCACCGGTGGTGCCAGCGGCATCGGCCTCGCGTCGGTTCGTCGCTTCGCCGACGAGGGCGCGCATGTCGTCATCGGCGATCTCGATCCCGTGTCGGGCGAGGCCGCGGCAGCCGAGGTCAACGGCACCTTCATTCGCACTGACGTCACGAATGCCGACGACGTCGCCGCGATGTTCAAGAAGGCCAAGGACACCTATGGCAGCGTCGACATCGCGTTCAACAACGCCGGCATCTCGCCGCCCGACGATGACTCGATTCTCGAGACCGGGATCGATGCGTGGCGTCGAGTTCAGGAGGTGAACCTCACCAGCGTGTACCTGTGCTGCAAGGAGGTCATCCCGATCATGCTCGAGCAGGGCAAGGGCTCCATCATCAACACGGCGTCCTTCGTCGCCACCATGGCGGCGGCCACGAGCCAGATCAGCTACACCGCCTCCAAGGGTGGAGTGCTGGCCATGAGCCGCGAGCTCGGCGTGCAGTTCGCCCGCAGCGGCGTGCGCGTCAATGCACTCTCGCCTGGCCCGGTGAACACCCCGCTGCTCATCGAATTGTTCGCGAAGGATCCCGAGCGCGCCGCTCGTCGACTCGTGCACATCCCCATGGGTCGCTTCGGCGAGGCCGACGAGCTCGCAGCAGCAGTCGCCTTCCTGGCCAGCGATGACTCCTCGTTCATCACCGCGTCGAACTTCCTGGTCGATGGCGGCATCTCGGGCGCATACGTCACCCCGCTGTAGATCGACCACGCTCGCGCAATCGCCGTCGAGGGAGAGGATCCGCATGTCGATCCTCCTCTTCGACGGCGATTGCGCGTTCTGCACCCGTTCAGCCGGTTTCATCACCGCGCGCATCAAGCCGAGCACTGTGGTTCACGCCTGGCAGACCCTCGATCTTGATGAGCTCGGGCTCACTCCTGAGCAGTGCTCAACTGCCGTGCAGTGGGTAGGCGATTCCGGCGAAATTCGCTCAGGGGCCGCCGCGATTACCGCAATGCTTCGTGAGGCAGGTACCGGTTGGGCCGAGCTTGGTGCATTCGGAGAACTACCCGGAATCCGAACCCTGGCTGCCGGCAGCTATCGAGTGATTGCCTCGAATAGGCACCGATTGCCCGGGGGAACTCCCGCGTGCGAGATGCCCGACTAGTGCGCTGTGCGGTAAGCCGTTGCCGCATCGAGGAAATTGCGGATCAGGCCGACATCGCGCACGCGTCGATCGGGATGCTCCGGATGCCACTGCACGCCGATCACGTATGAGCCGCGAGGGTCCTCGCACACCTCGATCGTGCCGTCAGGTGCCACGCCGGTGATCTGAAGATCTCCCGGATCCTTGACTGCCTGGTGATGCGAGGAGTTGACGGTGGCCTCGGTGCCGCCCATCGCCTTGGCGACAAGGGAACCCTCGATGAACTCGGCCTCATGGTCGTTGAACTGACCCGGCTTCACTCGATGGGTGACGTCGGAGATATCGGGCATGTTCTGATGAAGTGAGCCACCGTGGGCGACGGCCATGATCTGCAGGCCTCGGCAGATGCCGAACACGGGCATGTCGCGCTCGCGCGCGCCGCGGTACAACGCAATCTCGGAGGTGTCTCGCGATACTCGAGGAGCATCTGTGGTCTCATGCGGCTTCTCGCCGTAGAGCGACGGATCGACGTCGGCACCGCCGACGATGACGAGGCCATCGAGACGATCGAGTACCGAGACGTCCGGATCAGTATCAGGAGGCAGGAGAACGACGCGTGCGCCCGACTCCTGGAAGAGATCGAGGTACCAGTACGGAAGCGTGGATGCCGTGACATCCCAGGCACCCCACTTTGCGGGCTCGAGGTAGGTGCTGACGCCGATAACTGGACGCGACACGTGCTCTCCTTGGTAATCGTTTCTCAATGCTGGGGCACAGCACCGGTCGAGTTTCTCACGATGAGCTCCGGGCGAAACATGAACTCATCGCGAGGGGCCGGCGTGCCGTTGATTTCATCCATCAAGGCCTGCACGGCTGCCGTTCCCATCGCATGCACCGACTGGCGCAAGGTGGTGAGGGGCGGATCGGTGAAGGCCATCAGCATCGAGTCGTCGTAGCCGATGACCGACACATCGCCGGGCACGCTCATTCCGCGCTGACGCACGGTGCGCACGACACCGAGAGCCATGAGATCCGAGCCGCACACGATCGCCGTGCAACCAGCGGCCAGGAGATGGTGCGCGGCGGCCTGACCGCCTTCGACGGTGAAGAGGGAGTGATTGACGAGCGCTGCGGCCTCGTCGGCGCTGATGCCCGCATGTCGCTGCATTGCATCGAGGAATCCGGCGCGCTTGCGCACGACGGGCACGAAGCGGTCAGGACCAACGGCCAGGCCGATGCGCCGATGGCCCATGGAGGCGAGGTGCGCGACGGCGAGATCCATCGCCGTGAAGTCGTCATCGGAGATGAACGGCGCATCGATGCCCTCGGCGTAGCCGTTGACGTAGACAACAGGGAGCCCGCGCTCAACGAGAGACCGGTAGCGCGACATGTCGGCGGAGATATCGGCATGACCGCCGCTGACGAAGATGATGCCCGCAACCCCGCGTTCGAGCAGGAGGTCGACGTACTCCTCCTCGCTCACTCCCCCGGGAGTCTGAGTGCACAGCACGGGCGTGTATCCGAGCTGGGCAAGCTGGGTCTCCATGCCCTGCGCCAGCACCGGAAAGATCGGATTCTCGAGCTCGGGAACGATGAGCCCGACCAGGCCTGCGCGGGCACGTAACTTCGAGGGACGCTCGTAGCCGAGGACGTCGAGTGCGGTGAGAACCGACTGCCGCGTCGCATCGGAGGCCCCCGGCCGACCGTTCAGCACGCGCGAGACGGTGGCCTCGCTGACCCCCGCCTGCTCGGCAATCAAGGCCAGAGTTGCCTTGGGGGCCGGCGCATCGGACATAACCACACTGTACCGACATGTAACAACGGCAACATCGTGACATCGACCGAGAGGTCACCCGCATGGGAGGCTTCCTGCATGCGCATGACCATGGCGATCAATGAGCCCGACTTCGCCTTCCTGCCCTGGGATCTCCCCCTCGAGGAATGGCCGGAGGATCTCGTCGTGGCACTCCCGCGGGGTATCTCGCGGCACATCGTGCGTTTCGTCCGCATCAACCATGTCGTGTACGCAGTGAAGGAAGTCGAGGAGCTCTTCGCTGATCGCGAGTACGGGCTCCTGTTCGATCTCCAGCGACTCGGGGTCCCCACAGTCGAGCCAATCGGCGTGGTCGCCGGACGCACGGACAAGGCAGGTGACGATCTGCCGGCGATCCTCATCACGAAGCACTTGGAGTTCTCACTCCCGTACCGGGCACTTTTCGGTTCGAGCCTCCGGCTCGATACGGCCGGCCGTCTGCTCGATGCGCTCGCCGTGCTGATCGTGCGCCTTCACCTCGTCGGCTTCAGCTGGAACGACTGCTCGCTGTCGAACACACTCTTTCGTCGCGATGCCGGTTCATTCGCTGCGTATCTCGTCGATGCCGAGACCGGTGAGCTGCACGACGTCCTCAGCGCAGGCCAGCGGGAATTCGATCTCGAGACCGCATCCATCAACGTCGCCGGCGAACTTCTCGACCTGCAGATGGGCGGTCGGCTGCACGAGGGAATCGATCCACTCGTCACCGGCGTCAGCTTGCGTACCCGCTACGACGCCCTCTGGCAGGAGATCACCGGCGAGCTCATCATCAGTCGAGAGGATCGCTACCAACTCGAGGCGCGCATGCGGCGTCTCAACGACCTCGGATTCGACGTCGCCGAGCTGCAGGTGAGCACCCAGCCCGACGGCGATCACGTGCGCGTGCAGCCGAAGGTCGTCGATGCCGGCCACCACTCCCGCAGGCTTCTCCTGCTCACCGGCCTAGACGTGGAGGAGAATCAGGCGCGCCGCTTGCTCAATGACCTCGACTCATTCCGGGTGAAGATCGGGCTTGATACTGACAGCGAGGAGGTGGCTGCCCACCGCTGGGTCAACGAACGCTTCGAGCGAGTGATGGCAGCCGTTCCGAAGAGCCTTCGGGGCAAACTCGAGCCGGCGGAGATCTTTCACGAGGTTCTCGAGCATCGTTGGTTCATGTCCGAGCAGGCACTCGCCACCGTTCCTTTCGAGACAGCCATCGCGCACTACGTTATGACCGTGCTTCCGAACAAGCCTGATGAATCCGCCGTTCTCGGATCACGACTGGGCTCCCCCAGTGACGACACTGCCGAGCTGCGCATTGTGCTTCCGCCCGAGGCTGCCGAGTGAAGTCCGAGCTCAGTTCGCTTATCGTGATCGTCGCGATCGCGGCCATCGTCCCGATAATCGTGGGGCTGCTCCGGATCAAGGTCGCCCAGGTGGTTCTTCTCCTCGTCGGCGGCATTGTCTTCGGCCCCAGCATGCTCGGCTGGATCCGCATCGATGACCCCATCGCGCTTCTCTCGGAACTCGGCCTCGGACTCCTGTTCTTCCTCGCCGGCATGGAACTCGAAAGTCGTTCCATGCGCGGGAGGAGCGGAAAGCTTGCGGCTACCGGCTGGGTCACCTCGCTCGTGCTCGCGCTCGGGCTGAGCGCACTCCTGGCAACCAGCGGGGTGATCAAGGACTTTGCCGGCTTCGCCATTGCCCTCACCTCGACAGCCCTCGGCACTCTGCTGCCGATCCTGCGCGACAACGGAAGTCTCGGTGGCCGGTTCGGTACTTACTTCATGGGCGCGGGTGCCTGGGGCGAGCTCGGCCCGATCATCGCGATTGCCGTCTTCCTCAGCACTCGCTCCTCGTGGGCGGCACTGATCACCTTGCTGGTCTTCTTCGTTATCGCCCTGATCATCGGCGCACTCTCGCATGTGCTGAACACCGAGCGCGTTCGCACTGTGGTTCTCGGCGGCTACCGCACGAGCTCGCAGACCGGCGTCCGACTGGCGATGCTCACCATCGTGCTCTTCCTCGGCTTGGCAATCGGCCTCGGATTCGATGCCGTGCTCGGAGCCTTCATCGCCGGCATCCTGGCTCGGCGCATCGTTCCACGAGACGAGGAGTCCCCGCTGGAACTCCGACTCGAGGCAGTGGCCTTCGGGTTCTTCGTGCCCATCTTCTTCGTGGCCTCAGGCGCCAAGCTCGATGTCGACTCGATCATCGCGAACCCGGTTCCGATGCTGCTTGCCTTCGTTGCCCTGTTCCTGGTGCGCGCGGTTCCGCAGTTCGTGATCTATCGGAAGGCAATCCCGGACTGGGCCGAGCGAGCCTCGTTCTCGCTGCTCGTCGGCACGGCACTTCCGATCATCGTCGCACTGACGACCATCGAAGTCGATGCGGGTGCGATGAAGACCGCGAGCGCCGCTGCCCTCGTGGGTGCAGGCGCACTCACAGTGATGGTGTTCCCTCTCGCCTCATCGATTCTGAGCAAGCGCATCAAGCACTCAGTCGACGACATGCCTGCCGCAGTATCGGGTTAGCTCAGCGACGAGCGAGTGAGGCCGCGTGCAAGGCGATACTCGTGGCCACGGCGGCGTTCAGTGACTCGGTCTTGGAGTCCATGTCGATGCCGACCAGCCAGTCGCAGGTCTCGCTGACGAGGCGGCCGAGGCCTTGGCCTTCAGACCCGACCACGATCACGATGTTTCCGCCGATGACCGCAGGATCAAGATCCTGGAGCGAGGTGCCCGAGTTCGCGGCAAGACCGATGACCGCGTAACCGGCCTTCTGCAGGCCTTGAAGGGCGCGCGTGAGATTGGTGACCTGCGCGACGGGAACGCGTGAGAGTGCACCGGCCGAGGTCTTCCAGGCACCTGGGGTGACACCGGTCGAGCGACGGGACGGAATCACGATGCCGCCGGCGCCGAATGCAGCAGCCGAGCGCGCGATGGCACCAAGGTTGCGGGGGTCGGTGACACCGTCGAGGGCGACGAGAACGGTCGCGGTCTTGAGCTCATCGAGTTCGGTGTACTCATAGGCGGGCACCGACAGCACGAGACCCTGGTGCACGCCGGTATCGGTCATGCGATCGAGATCAGTGCGAGTGACCTCCATGATCGGGATGCGGTAGGCGGTGGCCAGCTTCAACGCCTCACGCCAGCGATCATCGGCTTCCATCTTGGTCTGCACATAGAGCGCCTTCGCGGGGATCTTGGCGCGCAGCGCCTCGACAACCGAGTTACGACCCATCAGGAATCCACCGCCATCAGCAGTCGGACGCTTGCGCGGGCCCGATGCACGACCGGTTGCGGCAACCCCGGTGCGCTTGTTGATCTTCTTGCCCGCTGCCTCCTCGGCACGGCGGGCAGCAGCGCGCTCGCGACGCGCAGCCGGGTGATGCGGACGTTCGGTGGCCTTGGGGGTCGGCCCCTTGGGCTGCAGGCCCTTGCGCCGTGCACCACCGGTGCCGACGGTCGGGCCCTTCTTGGTGCCCGGATTGCGCATGGCCCCCTTGCGCTGTGAATTGCCTGCCATTACGCCTCCAGATTCCAGCGGACACCAGTGGCGGTGTCCTCGATCTTGATACCGATGGCATCAAGGCCGTCGCGAATGGCATCCGCTGCGGCAAAGTCCTTGCGAGCTCGCGCCTCCTGGCGCTGATCGAGTGCGACGCGCACGAGTGCGTCGATGGTAGAGCGCGAAGTATCGGCATCGGTAGATGTCGAAGCCCACACCCAGGGGTTCACGCCGAGGACGTCAACCATCGCCAGCACGGCAACGAATGCGCCGCGGATGGCCGCGGCGTCGCCTGCAGTCAGAGCGGCATTGCCCTCGCGCACGCCCTCGTGCAGCACGGCCATGGCCGCCGGCGCCGAGAGGTCGTCATCCATCGCAGCGTCGAAATCGGCCGGGCGAAGTGAGGGGCCCGAGCCATTCGAGGAGGCGGTGACATCGAGAAGTGATGCATCGGAGCCCAGTGCCTCGAAGGCACGCTGAAGGAAGCCCTCGATGCGGCGGTAGCCCTGCCCGGCTTCCTTCACTGACTCATCGGAGTACTCGAGCATCGAGCGGTAGTGAGCCCCGACCAAGTAGTAGCGGAGCTCGACGGGGCGCACGCGCTGGACGATCTCGTCAACGAGCAGTGAGTTGCCCAGTGACTTGCTCATCTTCTCGCCGGCGGTGGTGACCCAGGCGTTATGCAGCCAGAAGTTCGCGAACGGATCGCCTGCGGCATTCGACTGTGCGATCTCGTTCTCGTGATGGGGGAACACGAGATCAAGACCGCCGCCGTGAATATCAAACTGTGCACCGAGGTACTTGTTCGCCATGGCCGAGCACTCGATGTGCCATCCCGGGCGACCCGGGCCCCACGGGGTGTCCCAGTACGGCTCGTCGGGCTTGGCGCCCTTCCACATCGCGAAGTCGCGAGGGTCGCGCTTGATCTGCGCCTCGGAGTCGGGCGAAGCAAGCATGTCGTCGATCTTCTGGCCGCTGAGCGAGCCGTAGCCGGCGAACTTGCGCACGTCGAAATAGACATCGCCATTGATCGCGTAGCCGTAGCCGGCATCGATCAGGCGCTGCATCATCTCGATCATCTCGGGAATGTGACCGGTGGCGCGCGGCTCGTAGGTCGGTGGGATACAGCCGAGCGTGTCGTAGGCGCGGGTGAAGTTGCGCTCATTGCGCATCGCCACGACCCAGTAGGGAACGTCCTCGTGCCCAGCGTTGTGGATGATCTTGTCGTCGATATCGGTGACGTTGCGGATGAACGTGACGTCGTAACCCCTGGCGATCAGCCAGCGCCGCAGGACGTCGAAGGCAACCGATGAACGGATGTGCCCCACGTGCGGCGGTGCCTGCACAGTGGCTCCGCAGAGGTATATGCCGACCTTGCCCGGCACGATCGGGACGAATTCCCGGCTCGAGCGCGTGGCTGTGTCATAGAAGGAAAGAGGCACGGGCCCAAGGGTACCGACTCCTGGAGGCCCCTCACGCCACGTGCCCGAGCCCCGAATGCCGAGATCCCCGACAGGCCGGAGCCGATCGGGGACCTCAGGACGCTGTGGCTACTGGAAGTTGACCTTGGTCGGGCTGAGGCGGACGACCACGCGGACGTTGTCGGTGCCGTCATCCCACGTGTAGCGCGGGGTGCCCATGTACTTCTGGTTGAGGCGGTCGATGAGCTCGCGTCCGCCTTCCTCTGTCATGGTGACGTTGCCGCGCACCTCGACATACGAGTACGGGTTGTCCTTTGCATAGAGCAGGACGCTTGCGCGCGGATCGCGCTGGAGATTGCGGTGCTTCTGACGATTCGTGGTGGTCGACATGAGCAGGTCGTCGCCTTCGCGCTCGACCCAGACGACGGAGAGCTGCGGCTGGCCATCGGGCTGCACGGTCGCGAGGGTGACGAACTCAGCGGCATCGAAGAGTGCCTGTGCAGCTTCGGGCAGTGTGGCCATGATGATCTCCTTGGATAAGTCGAGGTGGATGGAATGTGGATTAGGAAGGAAGAACTCCGGCAATAGCGATGGCCGCAACGCCCTCGCCCCGGCCGGTGAGACCGAGACCGTCAGTGGTCGTGCCGGATACTCGCACCGGCGCACCGATGGCGGCCGAGAGAACATCCTGCGCTTCCTCGCGCCGGGTGCCGACGCGAGGTGAGTTGCCGATCACCTGCACGCTGCCATTGACGATCGAGTACCCCGCTGCGCGTACGAGTGATGCGACATGCGAGAGCAGCGTGACACCGGAGGCCGAGGCCCACTGCGGATCAGAGGTGCCGAAGACCGAACCGAGATCGCCCAGGCCTGCAGCGGAGAGCAGCGCATCGCAAAGTGCGTGCGACGCAGCATCGGCATCGGAATGACCGGCGAGACCTGTCTCGCCCGGCCACAGCAGGCCTGCCATCCACATCGGGCGCCCCGCCTCGAATGCATGCACGTCGGTGCCGATGCCGGTGAGCACGGCGTAGGAGGAACTAGCTGACATTGCCGCTCGCCCTTCGCTTGGCGAGCACGGCCTCGGCGAGGATCAGGTCGATGGGGCGGGTGACCTTGAAGGCCTCTTCGTGCCCGGGGATCACGTGCACGGTGACGCCCTCGCGCTCGACGAGGCCTGCGTCATCAGTAGCGATCGGAGCCGACGGATCGACTCCGGCATGCGCCGCCTGGAGAACTGAGCGCACAAAGCCCTGCGGAGTCTGGACGGCGCGCAGTGACGCCCGATCAGGAGTGGCAATGACGTTCGCCGCTGCATCGACCTGCTTGAGAGTGTCGGCGACAGCCAGACCGGGAACGACTGCCGCGTGACCGGCGGTCACTGCAGCGACAACAGAAGCAATGAGCTCCGGCGGAGTGAGTGCGCGTGCCGCGTCGTGCACGAGCACGATGTCGACGCCTGCGGGTAGCGCGATCAGTGCGCGCGCCACGGACTCCTGGCGACTCTCGCCGCCGGCCAGCACCTCGATATCGCACGTGACATCGAGTTCGCCGAGCAGTGCCCGCACGTCATCGACGAAGTCGACAGGTGCCGCGACGACGATGAGATCGATGACCCGTGATGCGGCCAGACCACGCACGGCATGCACGAGAAGCGGGATACCGCCTACTTCGCGCAGGGCCTTGGGAGTGCCGGCGCCGAGGCGCTCGCCCTTGCCCGCAGCGGGCACGAGTGCCGCAGTGGTCACGGGTGCTCCCCTCGGGTCGAGATCAGGGCGATCACGCGATCAACGCAAGATGCCCGGGGAACGAACTAGGAAGCGAGTACCTCGTCGAGGATCGACTCGGCCTTGACCTCGTCGGTCTTCTCGGCAAGTGCGAGCTCGCTGACGAGAATCTGGCGTGCCTTGGCCAGCATGCGCTTCTCGCCGGCCGACAGGCCGCGCTCGCGCTCACGACGCCACAGGTCACGCACGACCTCGGCCACCTTGATGACATCGCCCGAGGCGAGCTTCTCGAGGTTGGCCTTGTAGCGACGGGACCAGTTGGTGGGCTCCTCGGTGTACGGCTGGCGCAGAACGTTGAAGACGCGCTCAAGGCCGTCGGCGTTCACGACATCACGAACGCCGACGAGATCGACGTTGTCGGAGGGCACGCGGACGGTCAGGTCGCCCTGAGCCACGCGAAGTACCAGGTACTCGCGATCCTCGCCCTTGACCTTGCGAATCTCGACGGATTCGATGACTGCTGCCCCGTGATGCGGGTAGACGACCGTGTCGCCCACGCTGAATGCCATGAAGATGGACCCCTTTCCAGGAGGGCCAACTTTACCACGTGATCAACGCCCCAATTCCCGATCGAGTGCCGCCGAGAATCCCCCTAGGGTTCCCCTATAGCCTGTGCCCGTGAAGCGATCAGCACTTACCTCAGCAGCCCTGGCCGTGGCCCTCGTGGCCGTCTCCCCCCTCCTGGGCGGGTGCTTCCAGGGCCAGCAGGCCACGACCACTGCCCAGGCCTCCATGAACAGCGGCGACGGAGTCCAGGTCCAGGTCGGCAACCTCAAGGCCCAGGGCCTGACCCTGGTACTTGGCACCGAGGCGGGCACGGCCTCCCTGATTGGTCGGTTCACCAACGTCGGCACCGAGACCGAGTTCCTGCGCAGCGTCACGATCGGCGACAAGACCATGGCCAACGGCGATGTCGCCGTGACCTCGGGCCTGGCCCAGGTGCTACCCGGTCAGTCGCTGGGATTCGGCTACCAATCCGACCAGTCCATCTCGGTCAAGAACCTCGATGCCGCCGTCAGCACCTACGTGCCGATCAGCATCGCGTTCGAGGTCAACGGCACCGTCGAGACAAAGGTTCTGACAGTCCCCGCAGCGGGCATCTACGAAGGCATCACGCCGAGCTTCCCGCCTGCCCCGGTCGCGAGCCCCGTAGCCTCCGCTGTCGCCAGCGCCGAGGCGAGCCCCGCGGCCAGCTAGCGTCGCTATCCCGAACATCGCGAAGGCCCCGCACACTGCGGGGCCTTCGTTGTCGCAGGGGGTCGAGTCGCTACGCCTCGTACTTGTAGCCGAGACCGCGCACCGTGACGAGGTGCACGGGGTTCGCCGGGTCCTCCTCGATCTTCGCGCGAAGACGCTTGACGTGAACGTCAAGTGTCTTCGTGTCACCGACGTAGTCAGCACCCCAGACTCGATCGATGAGCTGGCCGCGTGTCATCACACGACCGGAATTGCGTACCAGCATCTCGAGAAGATCGAATTCCTTCAGCGGCATCGGTACCGCAGTGCCACGCACGGTCACCACGTGACGATCGACATCCATGCGTACGGGGCCTGCTTCGACTACCAGCGGCATCAGCTCGTCCACTTCGCCATGACGGCGAAGAACAGCGCGTACGCGCGCGAGTAACTCACGTGAGCTGAACGGCTTCGTGACGTAGTCGTCAGCACCGAGTTCGAGTCCGAGAACCTTGTCGATCTCGCCGTCCTTCGCCGACACCATGATGATCGGAACGTTGGACTTCCCCCGGATGTTCTTGCACACCTCGGTGCCGGAGATGCCGGGCAGCATGAGATCAAGGAGCACGAGATCAGCGCCATTCGCGTCGAACTCACTCACGGCCGTGTTTCCATCGGCGGCCACGGTCACCTCAAAGCCCTCGCGCTTGAGCATGAAGGACAGTGCGTCGGAGAAGGACTCCTCGTCCTCCACCACCAGGATTCGGGTCACTGATCTTCCTCTGCGTGGTTGAAGTTCTCGATGGGGTGAAGATCTTGGCTGTCATCGGGAACGATGACCGAGTCCATGATCTGGCTGTCATCGGGAACGATGACCGAGTCCATGATCTGGCTGTCATCGGGAACGATGACCGAGTCCACCATGAACTCGTGCGAGTGGCCGGCACCGGCCACTGTCTCCAGGTAGGCAGGCAGCCGGAGCGTGAACGTGGACCCGACGCCGACCTCCGACCACACCGTGCATTCGCCGCCATGGTTCTGGCAGACGTGCTTGACGATCGCGAGCCCGAGACCTGTGCCGCCCGTGACACGCGAGCGTGCCGGATCGACTCGGTAGAAGCGCTCGAAGATGCGCTCGAGCTCGGATGCCGGGATGCCTACGCCCTGATCAGTGACCGTGATCTCCACGATGTCATTCGTCAGTCGGCAGTCGATGGCGATGCGAGTGCTCACGGGCGAGTAGGCAACGGCGTTGGCGAGGAGATTGCGCAGCGCGGTGAGCAGCTGATTGCGATCGCCGTAGATCAGCGAGTCACACGGCTCGCCTCGCACGAACTCGATCGATGCCGCATTCGCCGCGGTGCGAAGTTCGTCGATCGCGCGCACGATGATCTCCTCGACCGGGACGATCTCGGCGCGCAGCACGGGGTCGTCTCCCTGCAGTCGCGACAAGTCGATGACGTCCTGAATCAGATGACCGAGTCGTGATGCCTCAAGCTGCATGCGCTCGGCGAAATGACGCACCTGCTCGACGTCGTCAGGCGAGGTCGCGATCGCCTCAGCGAGCAGCGACAGCGCACCGACCGGAGTCTTGAGCTCATGCGAGACGTTGGCGACGAAGTCGCGGCGGACGGCATCGACGCGACGATCCTCGGAGAGGTCGTCGACCAGGATCAAGATCGTGCCCGGTCCTATCAAGGCAGCCCGCGCACGCACTTCAAGGAGCTCTCGGCCGAGCGGGGGGCGGCGCACCATGAGTTCCTGCTCACGTGGTTCTGCTCCGGCGGCCACCTCGACCGCGAGGTCGACGAGTTCGGGGATGGTCACCTGCGAGCGATTCACCAGGCCGAGGGCCACGGCACGGGACGAGGAGCGAAGCACGGTGCCGTCGGATGTCACCACCATCGAGGCGGAGGGCAGGACGGCCAGGACGCGGGCGACCTCCTCGGGAACGCCTGGGAGGCCGTCGAATTCATGGTCGACGAAAGCGGGGATCGCGTCGACCTGCCGATGGGGAGCCACGTGAAAAGGATATGGGCGCGAAAAGCACCCGTTGGGCCCGAAAGGGGCCGATGCGCCGAGAGTTGGACAAGGGTTCACCTTCGACACCTGTTGTTCACCTACGAGGGGAATTTCGGTCACGCCGATGCCCGCGGCCGCGGTTGTGCCCGTTACCCTGGGATCCGTACACCTGCTGTTTACCCTGAGCTCCCCCTCCGGGAGTGCGGCGGGCAGATAGCCTGGAACGGATGACCTACATGCGCGAAGCCCCCCATGACGAGCTCCTGGCTGTCAACGATGAGCTCGTCGAGGTCGCGAAGCTGGTCGGCGCCGCGATGAACCTGGCCACCTCCGCCCTCCTGAATGCCGATCTGGGCATTGCCCAGCAGGTGATCCAGAACGACGACGAGATCGATGTGCGCACCTCAGCCATCGAGGAGCGCTGCTTCGAGATCATCGCGAACCAGGCCCCGGCCGGCCGCGACCTCCGCATCGCGATCGGAGCCTTGCGCATCGCCGCCAGCCTCGAGCGCATGGGTGATCTCGCCCGCCACGTGGCCAAGCAGGCCCGACTGCGCTTCCCCAATACCGCGGTTCCCGAGGAGCTCGCCCCGACCTTTGCCCACATGGGCCGCCTGGCCGAGGGAATCATCAACAAGACCGCAGCCGTCATCACCAGTCAGGACGTCACCCTCGCCACCGATATCGCCGACGAGGATTCGGAGATGGATCGCGTCCATCGTGAGCTCTTCACCATCGTTCTCTCCCCTGACTGGCAGCACGGGGTCGAGGCGGCCATCGACGTCACGCTTCTCTCGCGCTACTACGAGCGTTATGCCGATCACGCCGTCAGCGTCACCAAGCGCGTGGTCAATGTCGTGACCGGTGAGCCCTATGCAGGAGTCCTGCTCGACTGATTCCCTCACGATGGGACCCCGCCTCCGCTGGCTCACGTGCGCCACATGCGCCACACTTGAGGGGTGACACTCGGCACCTTCCCCCTCGCCCACGCGAACGGCCTGTCGGCCCATCCGCGTCGTGTGGCGCTGCTGTCGATCCACACCAGCCCTCTTGACCAGCCCGGCACGGGTGATGCCGGCGGCATGAACGTCTACGTCGTCGAGACCGCCAAGCGCCTTGCCCTGGCCGGCACCGAGGTCGAGATCTTCACCCGTGCCACCAGCAGCGAGCACGCAGGCGTGGTCGATCTGGCCCCCGGCGTGAAAGTCCGTCACCTCACAGCCGGCCCTTTCGAGGGACTGCGCAAGGAGGATCTCCCCGGTCAGCTGTGCGCCGTCACTGCGGGCCTGCTGCGCGTGGAGGCATCGCATCCCGAGGGCTGGTTCGATCTCATTCACTCGCACTACTGGCTCTCCGGCCAGGTCGGCTGGCTCGCGTCCGAGCGCTGGAACGTTCCGCTCGTCCACACGATGCACACCATGGCGAAGGTGAAGAATCTCGAACTTGCCGATGGCGATACCCCTGAGCCGCAGTTGCGGGTGATCGGCGAGGAGCAGGTCGTGGCCGCAAGCACGCGACTGATCGCGAATACCGGCATCGAGGCACAGCAGCTGATCGACCTGTACGGCGCCAACCCCGCTCATGTCGACACTGTTCATCCCGGTGTTGACCTCGAGATGTTCACTCCAGGCGACAAGCAGGAAGCACGTGCGCGGCTCATGCAGCGCACGGCCGAGCGCAATCTCACCAGCCTTGCGGGCTTCGGCACCCGAGCGAATGAGCTTGCCGATAAGCGCATCCTGCTGTTCGTCGGCCGGATCCAGCCTCTGAAAGCACCCGACATCCTCGTACGCGCTGCGGCGCGCATGGTGGCCGATGATCCGTCGCTCCGCGATGAGCTGCTCGTAGTGATCTGCGGCGGACCCTCGGGCAACGGCCTCGAGCATCCGACAAGCCTGATCGAGCTCGCGCATGATCTCGGTATCGCCGACATCGTGCGCTTCGAACCGCCGAATGATCGCGCCACTCTCGTCGACTGGTTCCGCGCGGCCGACATCACTGTCGTTCCCAGCTACAGCGAGTCCTTCGGTCTCGTGGCCGTGGAATCACAGGCGTGCGGTACTCCGGTGGTGGCCTCCGCCGTCGGAGGGCTGCGCACTGCCGTGGATCACGACGTGTCGGGCGTGCTCATCGACGGGCATTCGGTGAGCGCTTACGCGCACACTCTCGCGAGCCTGTTGCGCAATCCCGAGCGTCTTGCGAATCTCGCCGGGGGGGCTCGCATGCACGCGGCGACTTTCGGCTGGGAATCCACCACGGTGGGCCTACTCGACTCCTATCGCGCCGCGGTCACCAACTTCCGCAAGAGCGAGATGGCCGCCCGCGCATGACCGACAGTACGAGCACTTCGAGCGGCAGCAGCCACACAGCGGCCGTGATCGAGGCCTACTGCATCAAGAACGACCTTCCCTGCGAGAAGACCATCACGCCAGACACCAATAACACGACGTACGTGGTCGAGCTGCCTGGCACTCACAAGCTCAAGACCAACGTCGCTCTCAGTATCGGCAAGCACTCGCTCACGATCAACGCCTTCGTGGCACGCAATCCCGACGAGAATCACAAGGGTGTCTACGAGTGGCTACTCGAGCGCAATCGCCGCATGTACGCAGTCGCCTTCAGCATCGACCAGTACGGCGATATCTACCTCACCGGCAAGGTGCCGAACGAGAATCTCAGCGAAGACGAACTCGACAGAATTCTCGGAGCCGTGCTCGAGTACTCGGATAACTCCTTCAACATCATTCTCGAGCTCGGCTTCGAGACGGCCATTCGCAAGGAGTGGGCGTGGCGCATAAAGTCCGGGGAATCCACGGCGAACCTGGCCGCTTTCTCTCACCTGGCCGCACCCCGCGACGCCGACTGACATTCAAGAATGTCGGTCGGGCAGAATCAGGCCATGACCAATGCGCCGTACACCCTCATCCTGCTCCGTCATGGCGAGAGCGAATGGAATGCCAAGAATCTCTTTACCGGCTGGGTCGATGTCGACCTCAATGAGAAGGGCCTGGCCGAGGCCAAGCGCGGCGGTGAGCTGCTCAAGGAGGCCGGCATCCTTCCCGATGTCGTCCATACCTCCCTGCTCAAGCGCGCGATCAAGACCAGCCAGATCGCCCTCGAGGCCGCTGATCGTCACTGGATCCCGGTCGTGCGCAACTGGCGTCTGAACGAGCGTCACTACGGAGCACTCCAGGGCAAGAACAAGAAGGAGACCCTCGAGCAGTACGGCGATGAGCAGTTCATGCTCTGGCGTCGCTCCTACGACACTCCCCCGCCGGCGATCGAGCCGAACGACGAATGGGCGCAGACCCACGACGCTCGTTACAGCGCACTGCCGCCCGAGGCCGTTCCTGCGACCGAGTGTCTCAAGGATGTCGTCACTCGCCTGATTCCCTATTGGGAGGACGTCATCGTCGCCGAGGAACTTCGCGCCGGGAAGACCGTGCTGATTGCGGCTCACGGCAATTCACTGCGTGCACTCGTCAAGCACCTCGATGGCATCAGCGATGCTGACATCGCCGAACTGAACATCCCGACCGGCATCCCACTGGTCTACAAGCTCGACGAGAACCTGAAGCCGATCATCAAGGGCGGCCAGTACCTCGACCCCGCCGCCGCCGCTGAGGCAGCTGCGGCCGTGGCGAATCAGGGTAAGAAGTAGCGGTCGTCATCCGCTCATGAGTGTGGCCCGCCTCCCTCGAGGCGGGCCACACTCATGTCGAAGGCTGGTGCTGCTACCAGCGCGGCTTCATGATGTCGATGATCTTTGGGCGCACGTCGAAGAGATAGACCAAGGTCACCACGGCTCCGGCGATACCGAAGATTCCGAAGGGATTTCGGAACAGCAGCCCGGTAGCGAGCGCCGCACCCGTGAGCGCGAGCCAGAGGGTCTTGGACTTACGGTCAATCGCCGGGAAGGCCTGAGCAGGGCGGCGTGCGCAATCGATCAGAGCCCAGATCTGAAGACCTGTCAGAGCAAGCCACAAACCGAGGATCACGATGTTCTGAACGGAACCGAGCATGCCTTGACCCTACGTGAGCAAGTCGGGACCGACCTTCCGAGGCACACTCCGCAAGCCTGGTGATCCCCATCGTCGTAGATTCCCCCCATGCAAGTAGCCGGTATCGATCTCGCCTGGGGAAGCAGGGCGCGCACGGGCGTCGCTCTCACTGACGAGCACGGAGCGCTGCTTCGATCCGCCTCGGTGACATCAGATGAGGAGATAGCGGACTTCTTCCTTGGCAGCACGCTGAGCGTTGTCGCTATCGACGCACCGATCATCGTCACGAACCCGACGGGTATGCGCGAGTGCGAACGCGACCTCTCGAAGGATTTCCGGAGATTTCACGCAGGCGCTCACCCGACGAACATGAACCAGCCGAGCATGCAGCCCGAACCGCGCGCGGGGCGCCTGGCCGTGGCCCACGGCTGGAATGCCGATCTTGAGAGCGTTCCGCATGCGCGTGCACCGATCGTGCTCGAGGTCTACCCCCACAGTTCCATGGTCGGCCTCTTCGGCCTCGATCGGATACTCGCGTACAAGGCCAAGTCCGGGCGCACACCGCAGATGCGCAAGTCGCAGTTCTCCCGACTCGTCACACTCATGGAAGCAAATTGCGACCACTCGCTGCGGCTCCTGGGGAACCCCCGCTGGCAGCAGCTCGTGTATTCGGCGAGCACCGCAACACGGCAGTCAGACTTGAACGTCATCGAGGACGAGATCGACGCGATCTTCTGCGCCTACGTGGCCTGGATCTACGCCATGTCGCCTGATTCGCTCGTGAAATACGGAAGCGCGGCGACGGGCGTCATCGTGACCTTCCCGCCGCCGAGCTTCGCAGGCACTACTTCTTGACGACCACCGAGTAGGTCGCGACAGTCTTGCCGCCGCGCGTCACGGTCACGGTGGCCTTCCCGGCCTTCCCGCATAACCACCGGCTGTGGCGGTGATAGTGATCGGTTGTCGGGCGGAGAATGACACCCAGGTCTACCCACGAGAACGGCTCGCCACACACGCGTGAGTCAGCAGGAACCGAGCCCTTTGTAGAAGCGCTCCGGAACCTGGAGTGGCCAGGAATCCGGGGTGCCGAGCTCACCGTGTGCCTGTTGCCAGGCTTCGTGCCAGCCACAGGGCAGGCACACCCAGATCTGCTCAGCATCCGCCGGCACTGACATGGAGGACACACCAGGGCCCTCTCCGGGTTCTGAGTCATTGGGCACATAGTGGCCGCAACGAGCACAGATCGGCAGCCCCGTCACCAGCCCTTCCGCCACGACATCACTGCGAACTTCGACGCACCGGAGAGCACACTCACGACTGAGGCAAAGCTGCCGATCGAGCCGATCGAGAATGCCGAGCCAACGGAACCAATGGACATGAACGAGCCGTAGGAGCCGATCGACAGGCATGAGTTTCGCGAGTAGGCACTCAATACCGACTGCCGAGACCGAATCGATCGGAGAGACTCTGCTGAAGCGTTCTTGTTCATAGACTCAGTATCCGTTCTGATCAGTGGCCAATGCAGAGGTTTGCGCCATCACGTCAATGAGGACTTCGTTTCGACGAAGGAACCATGGCTTCCACGGCGGGTCATATCTCGCCCAAACCGGCGGACCGACCGCGGTCAATCCCACGCTCGCCATCACCGTGCGCAACTCGGCTGCGTGACGCTCCACACTTCCGTATGTCCAGCGGCCTGACCAACGCGACGCCACTGCGAGATGCTCCGGGATCTCGCGCAGGATGATGTTTCCGTCATCAGGCATGGGGTAGTCACTCAACGCCATGCCTCCCGGCAGCACGAAACTGACGGTCCACTGACTCGTGCGATCTGACTCCTTCTGCAGCACGGGAGCGGTCATTGCTAGTTGCTTGGCCGAGATGTATCGGACTAGCGGTCCGAAAGCGCGATTACCGGCGCGCTCAGCCGTACCGGTGACCGTGAGGTCCGCGACGGTGCAACGGGAGTACCTCCGCAATTCAGCGGTCGAATACCGCGCGATTACCTCGTAGTGCTGCTGCTCAGTCACCGCTCCTCCTTGTGCTGTTATTCCAGTATGCGCCTGCTCCGACAAGCTCTCGACCACGCATCGAGTTCCTGCAGGCTCCTGGACATGCGGACGACGCAGCGGGAGTCGTCAGGCGCTGAATTCAGCCACGAATTCCGCCCAGGGCTTCATGGCATCCCAGCCGCCGGTCACCGCAGTGAGGCACTCCTTCGTGCTGAGCCACCTGCCCGGAGCTCGATGACTCGTCATTACGAGTGAGGTAAGTGCAAGAAGATCAGCAGCGGAGTCATCCTTCTTGTAACCGCGCGGAACTGTGGCAAGCCGCCAATCGGTGTTGAGATGCGGACCCTTCTTCTCGACAGCGGCAATGAGCTTCCGCACACGCGCCTCGCCGGCAGGAGTCGCGACCAGCTCACGAAAACGCCGCAGTATGGTCTTGTCGGGCTGATAGGCACCTGCGCCCAGCAGCATGCCGTCAGCAGAGAACTGCACGTAATAACCCGCACCCCCGAAGTCGACCCACATCGAGGCAGTCTCCTTGATCGGCGTCTTGTCATTGCCGAAGCGAGTGTCGCGGTACGGGCGGAAGATCTTCGGCGTGCCGTATTTCGCGGTGACGGTCTCGGCGAGTGACTCGAGCGGGCCTCTCACGTGTTCGACGTAGCGCTGCTTATTCGCCTTGAACCATTCACGAGTGTTGTTCTCCTCGAGCTCGAGATAGAAGTCCACGAGGCCGGGGCCGAATCCTTCGAATTCCATGTCTCATTGTCCCATTCGCAATGGCGCCTGACGGAAACCTCGCGTCGGACTATTGCTGACGCGGTGGCTGGCGGGCGAGCCACTCCTTGAACTCGGCATCCTGCTGATCACGCCATTCGACAACCTTGTCGGCGAGCTCCTGCGGAGTCAGCTCGGTGATCTTCGGGAAACGAATGCCTTGCGCGATCAGAATCCGACCCGTGACAAGAGAGTCAGCCTCGGCCCCGTGCCAGTCATCCTCACTGAGTTCGAGTCCGTACCGCTCGGCAGTCGGCTTGAGGCGACGCTGATTCTTGCCCTTCACGTACTTGTCGAACTGCCTGTCTATGACATGCGGGCAGATGGTGACCGAGGTCTTCAGCTCACCGAGACCGTGGCGCTGGAGATTGGAATTGAGGATCGGGATGTCAAAGCCAGTGTTGAAGCAGACGATCGGCAGACCGGAGCTGTCGAGATAGTCGCCGATCTCGGCAAGCGCCTCGGCTTGATCTTGGCCCTGGCTCTGGCTGATCTCATTGGTGATTCCGTGTACCTCGCTCGCGCGCTCGGGAATGTCGACGTCGACCTTGATGAGCCATGACCGAGTCTCGTGGGGCTCGCCGTTGCGGAAGGTGACCGCCGCTGCGGTCACGATGCGATCCTCGTCGGTGTTGACGCCGGTGGTCTCAGTGTCGAAGGCGATGAACCCTTCGTCGATCCAGGTGCTCATGGTGCCCTCTCCGTCGTCCGACGATGCGAACCTACCCGCTAGGGACCATTCCCACGCGAATGTCCACAGGCACCTCCGCTATCGATTGTGTCCAGAACTCTCATGCCCTTGGGCCCCAACGAGATCCAGCCCACACAGCAGGGTGGTCGATTCGGTCAATCAACCGTGCGTACGTCACACTTATCGGCAAGGGGGAAATACGTGGGGACTAAGGATCAACGAACATCGCGGCTCAACATGCGGCTCACGTCGGGTGAGTTGAGCACCATTCGCGAAGCGGCTGCTGCCGCACAGATGAGCGTGTCAGCCTTCATGCTGTCTGCCGCTCTCGAGAAGGCCGAGGCCCAGCGCCTCACTCCCACGTCGACGAGCTAGAACATAGGCCGGCGCCCGCCCCACGGGGGTGAGGAGCGAACGCCGGTGGCTCATCGTACGTACACCGGGTGATGTGCGTGGCCGGACACGAGTGACCCGCGTCACGTACGTGATCGCTGCCCTCACTGTGCATTCGAGCTGACGAAGGGGTCGAGCTGGAGCCCGACCCCTTCATTAAGCGCGTGAGCTAGCCGGCGAGACAGCCCGCAGTGAACAGCGCCTCGGGGATCTGCGCATCGGCCGGGTAGGTCGTGCCATCGATCGTTCCGCATACGTCAGCAGCGGCCTTCGGGATCCAGAACTGGCCCTCGGCCTGGAAGATGAACGAGGTCGGTGCGCCCTGCGGCGAGTCGCCCTCGGAGCTGGACTCGGCGTCGGTCTCGGCACCTTCCTCGCCCGCACTGCCACCGAGAATGCCGGTCGCCACGGCCCAGCCGTTGTCGCACGCGACATCCTGGGTCTCGAATGTGTTGTTGGCGTTGATGGCCTGGGCTGCCTTGACGGCCTCGGGGCCGACCGTGGCCGCATCGCACGTGGTCATTCCGCCAACGGCGGCGGAGCTCGAAGGCGCTGAGCTCGCAGGAGCCGAACTGGCTGCCGCGGTGGAACTGCTGCTCGACGAGCAGGCGCTCAGGCCGGCGATGGACAGAGCCGCGGTGGCCGCGACTGCAGCAAACTTGATGGAGTTACGCATGTGAAATCCCTTGTTAGTGAGGAAGCAGACTCCTCATTCTCAGGCTCGCAGGGGTGCCCATGCGCGTTGAACACGCCCGGATCGCCGTGATCTGGGCCTCGTACGGGTGGTGCCGGCTTACGCGGGGCCGTAGTCGGAAAAGCGGCCTCCGTGCACTTACCCTGGAGGGGTGGGGCCGATCGGCCACATCCGTGCAGAGAAGTGAGTGGGACAGCCATGAAGCGGGTTATCGGGGTCATCGCAGCGCTAGTGGTCGGAGCATCGGGGCTTGCCCTCGCCGCACCGGCATCCGCCGACGGAGTCGTGAACCTGACGGTGCGTGACGGCATTGTCGGGGTCCAGCAGACCATCGATGCCCAGATCTCGACCAGTGGCGTGGGAGGCACCGGCACCGTGACCTTCGCTGCCAACGGCCAGACCATCGGCACCGACGATGTCGGCCCCACCCTCGGCTACGACGCGCAGGTGTACTGGACTCCCACGACCGGGGGTGGCCGGGTGAATATCACCGCCTCCTTCTCCGGCGGCGGCAACGACTCGACCTCGGTCTACATCGCCACGGTCTCGACCCAGACCACGATCAGCTCCCCCGGCTCCGCCGCCTCGAGTTCGACCATCACGCTCACTGCGCAGGTGTTCGCGAAGTCCGGTTCGTACATGCCCACCGGCAACGTGACCTTCTTCCGGAGCTCAGGCGGAAGCATTGGCAACGGCAACCTCAATGGGCAGGGAATCGCGACGCTCGCGTACCCGCTGGGCAATGCCTCGGGCAACGTCTCGTTCTACGCAAAGTACAACGGCGATGCGAACGCCAAGGCATCGAACAACTCTGCGACCACCACGACTCGGGTGTCCTCGCAAGGCTCGTCGGTGACATTGTCCGTCCCTCAGACCAATTACCTGAACACTGCCGTGCCGCTCACTGCTGTCATCAATCCGAACACAGGCACGGGAACCGTGACCTTCACCGTCTCGGGCAAGACCGTCGGCACTGCGAACGTCTCCGGTGGTTCCGCCTCCGTCACCTGGGTGCCCACGTCGACCGGCAATCCGAAGGTCACCGCGACCTACTCGGGCGGCAACGGAGTCAGTGGGTCATCGGACTCGAAGACCGTCGCCGTTGCGCAGTCGCTCAAGGCCGACAGCATTTCCATTGATCCGGTCGGAACTCAGGGCCCGGTGCTCAACGGACAGACCTTCGTTCTCGCGAACGGAGCGTCGGTGCAGACGCAGAACTCCTCGGCTTCCGGACTTCCGGTGTCGATCGCCGTGGTCGGCCCCTGCGCCTACAACGCCGGCAACTCAACGTTCAGCGTGCAGGGCGTGGGCGGCAAGTGCACCGTTGCGGCATCGACCGCGGGCGGAAACGGATTCGCTCCGGGCAAGCTCACCTTCTACATCTCCACCACGACCGGCTCGCAGACCGCGAACGTTGCCGCACCCAAGTCAGGCACATACAAGTCTGGCAAGACCCTGACCCTGGCCAAGCCCGGCACGGTGACCAACCTCAACCAGGCCATTTCCTGGAAGGTGAAGTCAGGCGGTGCTTACTGCAAGATCACCCGTGCAGGCGGAGCCGTGAAGCTGAAGCTGGTCAAGAAGGGCACGTGCACCGTCTGGGGTACCGCGCCCGCGATAGGCACGCAGTGGGCGGCCTATCAGACCACGCGCAAGTACACGGTGAAGTAATTCGCTGGTCGTAGCCGACCCTCGGCACCATCCGTGCCGGAAGTCATCACGCGGTAACACTCGGTCCTGCCGCCAGCACTCCTGCAGCCGCCCGATGGCCTAGCCTGCTCGAAGGAGCAGGGGGAGCCAGATGAACAGCAGGAGCAATGGGTGTCGCGCGCGCACTGAAGGCGATCGCGGCCGAGGCAGGTGGCGGGTACTTGCGCCGCTGCCCTTCCTGATCACACTCCTCCTCGCCGTCGCGATCGGCGGAGCATCACCGTCATTCGCAGGCAGCATCTGCCGCGATGGCACCTGGACCGCATCCGAGGGATCCGGCACCTGCTCACACCATGGCGGTGTCGCCCAGAAGGGCGTGGCCAAGCCCGCAGGCTCCACGGTCATCGGATCGGGATCCGCATCAGGTATCAGCAGCACGTCAGGGACCTCGACTAGTACACCGGATCCGCTCGAGAGCAGCGGCAGCGGCAGCCAGGCCATTGATCCCGCGTCGAAGAGTCTCGGCTCCGGCGGGCGGGATGCCGCACTCGCCGTGCTGGCAGCGCTCCCCACGCGACCTTCGACAGCACCCGGATACGCGCGATCGAAATTCAGGCACTGGATCACCCAGCCGGACGGCTGCTCGACCCGCGAGGCCGTGCTCATCAGGGATGCGATCACCGTGAATGCGAAAGGCTGCCGAGTGGTCTCCGGAACCTGGCTCTCGCCCTATGACAACACCACGTGGACCTCGGCCAGTCGTCTCGACATCGATCACATGGTGCCCCTGAAAGAGGCCTGGGTCTCGGGCGCCTCCACGTGGACGGCGGCGCGACGGCAGGCCTTCGCCAATGACCTCGGCTGGCCCGGCTCCTTGCTGGCCGTGTCAGCTTCCTCGAACCGGTCGAAGGGCGACAAGGATCCGGCTCGGTGGATGCCGCCGAATACCGGGTACTGGTGCACGTACCTCTTCGACTGGGTCGACGTGAAGTACCGCTGGTCGCTGGCAGTCGATTCGGCGGAGAGATCCGCGATCACTGACGACCTGGCGAGTTGCCCGGATGACGGCTTCACCCTGGCACCACTGGCTCAGTAGTCTTCGGGGCCCGATGTGCGGCCGGCGATGACGTGTTGCATCATCAGTAGGTGGATGTATCCCTCGCGCTCTGGCTCGGCACCCTGGCCGGCATCATCGCCCTGATCTCACTCGACTTCATCGCCGTCTCGCGCAAGCCCCACGAGGTGCAGTTCCGCGAGGCCCTCCTGTGGTCCGTGTTCTACATCGGTATTGCCGTGGCATTCGGTATCGCGTTGCTGACTTGGCAGGGATCAACTGCCGGCAGCGAGTACTTCGCCGCGTACCTGGTCGAGAAATCGCTCTCCGTCGACAACCTCTTCATCTTCATCATCATCTTGACGCAGTTCGCCGTACCCGCGAATCTTCATCAACGAGTCCTGCTCATTGGCGTCGTGCTCGCGCTCGTCTTCCGCGCGATCTTCATCGCCATCGGGGCTGCGGCACTCGATGCGTTCAGCTTCACGTTCGTGCTCTTCGGCGCACTTCTGATCTACACCGGAATTCAGCTAGCCAGGCATCGCAACGAGGACCCCGACCCCGGCGACAATTTCGTGGTGCGCAAGGTTCGTCAGCGCTACTCCTTCACTGACGACTACCACGGAACGAAATCGTTCATCAAGGTCAATGGCAAGCGGATGGCGACGCCCCTGCTCCTGGTTATGATCGCGATCGGCTCCACCGACTTGCTCTTCGCGCTGGACTCGATCCCCGCAACTTTCGGAGTGACGTCAGAGCCGTACATCGTGTTCACCGCCAACGCATTCGCCCTTCTCGGCCTGCGCGCGCTCTACTTCCTGCTCCAGGGCTTGCTCGACAAGCTCATCTACCTGTCCTTGGGCCTGGCCATCATTCTCGTATTCATCGGCGTGAAGTTGGTTCTCACCTTCGCGCACGGAATGAACCCCTCGATTCCGCACATCCCGACCAATGTCAGCCTGATCGTGATCGGGTCGATTCTGATCATCACCGGCGTCGCCTCATGGATAGGCGTGCGCAGAAACCCCGATGCCATCGCCCATGCCGGGCGCGTGACCGAGCCTCGACATCGCGATGAGCCGCAGCCCTGAGCTTCTCTCAGGACACGTCAGCAACGCGAACTTCAGGGATCCAGCGCATCAAGTTCACGGAGCAGGCCCATCTGCACTGATGTACGAGGGGAGTTCGTCTCGACGACCACCTGGGGCTCTGGCTCAACCTCAGTGATCACTGGTGGCTTCGCCGAGTCCAGCCGAAGCCTGTCGCGAAGTGCGCGCGGTGAGTTGGGCGCATAGATTCCGATGATGTCCGAATCACGCGGAACAACGGGATCGTCATCAGTGCTCGACATTGCGAGCAGCTCGGGCGCGGTCTGCAGCAGGCTTGCCTCGTCATCCGCCGCAGCCGCGAACCATTCCGGGGATTGACGTCGCGTCGACCGCATGGTGATACCGGCTGACTCCGGGTGAAGTTCCGAGAGCGGAAGCTGCTGCTGGAGGGCGAACATCGCATAGGCGACGGTGCTCAGCGAGGCAGCGGGATCCAGGTCGGTCGGGGGTGCCCCCTGATCAGACACGGCGGAACAGCCCCTTCTTTCGCGATCCCGAGACAAGTTCGAGCTCACCTTGTTCCTCGACTTCAACGGAGAGGGGCAACTCGACAGGCTCCGGCGCGTTTGCGTGGACACCGCCGGCCATTCCACTGCCGGCTGGTTTCGGACTGCTCACCTCGAACTCGACGAGCCCACGCCCGGGAAGGCAGGTGCGCGCGAGCTCGTTGTAGGCAGGACCGATGAGGGGATGGTCGAGAAGTGTCTGCATTCGGTGGAGATTGGTGGCCGTCAGAACATCCTTGGTGGCAAGCGGGATCACGCCGACGACAGGAACCCCGAGCCCGGCGGCCAGGATCTGCTCGCGCTGCATGCCGACACCGGCGACGCTCTGGTTGACGATGATGCCGATCTTGTCGCGGCTGATTCCCAGGCCGGACTCCTCGGCCGGTGCGGTGATCTCGCGAAGCGCGCGCGCCATGCCCTGAACGGCAGTGCTGGCGAGCGTGGTGATGAACAGCACCTCGGTTGCCTCCGGAAGGCAGACCTTCGCGATCAGAGGATCCAGGTACTGCACGGAGGTATCCATGACGACAACATCGAACATCCGCTGCAGGCTTCGAATGATCGTTCGGTAGAACTCAGGCCCGACAGTGTCTGCCGTGCGCGGACGAATCGGCGCAAGAAGCGCGTGAACTCCGAGTGCCTCCTCGAACACCAGGTGACGGCGAATCGTGAGCTCATCCCACACCGGCTGGACGCGAATGTTGAGGGCAGTCGGCATGTACTTGCCGATCAGCGAGGCAACCTGACCATCACGGGTGTCCATGTCGACGACGCAGACACTCAGCGGCTTGCCGCCCTCCTTCGATGCTCGAGCAATCGAGGCGGCAAGAAGCAGCGCTGCCGTCGATTTGCCCGAGCCGCCCTTGCTCGACGTCACAGTGATAGTCACCTGGCCGGGAAGCGGCGGTCGGGCGAGCAACTCCTGCGAAGCACCCGAAGTACTGCTCCCCATGGGTGCGTCAACCGCCGGCTGCTGCCCGATTCCTAGATGGGGCATCGCGGGTGAGGACGGAGACGGGTCCGCGGTGGCGGCGGGAGCGCCGGCCGACGGGGGCGCGGTGGAGGCAGAGGCGTGCGCGGCCTCGCTGAGTCCGGGAATACCGGCAAGATCGGGATCGATGCTTGCAGGCACGGCGTCCATCTGGGCCTCGGCAGCGACCAGAGGGTCCTCAGGCCATTCGATCTCGGAGTCGAGCACCGCGCGCATGCACTCCAGCGCTTCGCGCTCACCTTTTTCCATCGGCATGAAGTGGACCTTGATCGACTCGGGTGCCACGCCGATCGCGAGAGCTTCGCGATCAATTTGTGCTCTCAGCGCCTCGAGCTCGGTCGAGTGCCAGATCGCCACGAAGACGTGCGCCTTCGCATTCGCCATCGCGACGATGGCTCGTGCTGTCTGCTCACGTTCGTCATGCGAGGTCGCGTCGCCACGATGAAGGGAATCCGAGAAGACCAGGATGCGCGAGTGCGCATCCAGGATGCCGCCCGAGAGCGAGGACCACATCTGCGCGACGCTGCCTTGGCGCTCTTGTACGCGCCAGACAACACCGGAGGCGTTGAGCAGCGCGCTCACCTCGGGTTCGGCCACGACGATGACGCCCGGCCCGTCTGACATTGTCATGTGATCACTCATCGCACACCCTCGGAGGAAGTAGCCGTGCTCTTGCGCCCAAAACGTCGAGTGGCCTTCGCCTCGAGGCGTGGGCCGTTCAGGATGAAGTCGGTCTTCGGGTCGAGCATGCGCACCGGCACGACAGCCTCGGCAAGAGCCGCGACCTGTTCGAAAGTCGAGCGTGCGACGATGCGCGGCGCCGCGGCATGCTCGGCTAGAGCACTATTGATGTCGGCATGCATTTCCGCCACCACCTCGGGTGCATCAGCCATGACTTCGGGGATGGCACTCACGTCATCCGGAAGCGATGACGAACCGACTTCGTCAAGACCGTCGACTGTGAACAACTGATCGAGGCGATCGAAGGCGGTGGCGCCGAACACCGAGTTGGTCGGCTTGCCCTGCTCGGGGTGATCGCCGTCGACGAAGAAGGCAATTCCGTCAGGATCCTTCACCACCTCACTCACCGCCTTCGAGTGACCACTGGGCAGGAATGAGATCCGGAATGGCATTCGCATGCTCGCGCATCGAGACCAGTTCGACGAGGATGCCCCGGGTGTCGAGGGCCAGGTCGAGCGCTTCGATCGGCAGGTCTGCGGGCACGTAGTCATGGCGATGCCATTCGATGGTGAAGCTGTATGACTCCTCGTCACGAATGGCTTCCATCGCGATCGCGAACATGGGGTCGTCCGTCGCGATGATCGCACTGGCCTGGAACCGAATCGCGGAACTGGCACCCACCGCGCCATCGATCAAGATCGCGATGCGATGGAAGGGCGCAGAGGACAGCGTCAGGGAGTCATCAGTGAGCGAATCGGCCCACGGGTGCACCGGGCCGAGGTCGCCGATCGGGGTTACCGAGAGCACCAGGCCACTGCCGACCCGGCTCAGGTACTGACGGCCCGAGCCGTCGATGTCGATCCACGCCCTCATGACGCCCCCTCTCCGAAGGGGTATCGGCTCGATTGGAGCCGAAGGGTGGGAACGCGGCTCGATTGGAGCCGAAGGGTGGGAACGCGGCTCGATTGGAGCCGAAAGGTGGGAACGCGGCTCGATTGGAGCCGAAAGGTGGGAAGCTCGTTCGAATCGCGGCTAGAACCCCATGGACCCGAGGTAGGCGTCGGTCATGGGAGCCCCGGCGAGGACGCCGATAGCGAATCCGCCGATGAGAAAGGGGCCGAAGGGGATGGCGGTGCCCGATCGAGCTCGGCGGGCGAGGAGCAGCCCGATAGCGACCGCGCCGCCGAGGAGCCACGCGGTCATGAGGCCCACCACTGCCGGACCGACTCCGATCCATCCGAGGATCAGGCCGAGGGAGGGTGCCAGTTTCACGTCCCCCATGCCCATGCCCCGGCCGCCGGAGAGGAACCAGATTCCGCCAATGGCCAGCAGCCAGCAGCCCGCACCCGCGAGCGCAGGGACACAAGGCCATTCCCCCGTCACGAGCCCGTCGATGGCCAGGCCCACCACTGCTACGGGGTAAAGGAGGAAGGTGAGTGGATCCGGCAGACGCTTGTGGTCGAGATCGATGACGAACAGGGCCACGAGGATCGCTGAGGAAGCGAGAAGCAGCGGGAGAAGCCCGAGAGAGCCTGAGGCGATCGAGTAGGCAGTGAGCCCGCCCCAGATGATTGCCGTGACGAGTTCGACGATCGGGTATCTCGGAGATATCGGCGCGGAGCATCCTCGACACCTGCCACGGAGCAGCAGCCAGCTGATGAGCGGAATGTTGTCGCGATTGGCCAGTTCACCCTCGCAGCGAGGGCACTTCGATCGGGGCGAGATCACGGATTCACCAAGGGGAACGCGGGCAATCACTACGTTCAAGAAAGATCCGACCGCTAACCCGAGGAGGGTGAGCAGGCCAACGATGAGGATGCCCGAGGAGTTCATGTCGGTTAACTCCGTTCGCTAGAGCGACGGCGAGGCGAAGTCCTCGGGAACGTGCACTCCGTTGACCGACTTTCGCCCGGCAATGCCCACTGCTCCACCGGCGATCAGAGCAGCGGTGATGACGATAGCCTCCGCGCGAGTGAAGCCACAGGCGCCGGCGATCTCATCAACCGTGTTAATGCCGTCGACGGCGCGCATGAATGCTGCAACCTCTGACGATGCAACGCAAATCTCGGCCTCGGCATTGACCTGGCGCAGAACGGTCTCCTTGGTCGTGGATCCAGGAGCAACTCCGTTCCAGATGCGCTGAGATCGCTCCTCGCGTAGATCGATGGCCGAGATGAGATCCTCGACGGAGGCGGGCATGGTGCAGAGCTGATCGGTCGTCTCATTCGCCTCGGCCTGGACCTTGGACTTCGGGAGCGCGAGCGCCGCCCCGAGGCCCGCGAGTAAGTACTCGGCATGCAAGGCGGCGAGGGTGTCGACCGGCAGCCAGTCGCGATTGATGGCGAAGCGTCCGACTTCGTGATCTCGCTGCGTGTGCTCGACGCTCGCACTGAGCTCGCGGATCCGTGACTCGTCGAGGATTCCGGCCGCAATCATGCGGTTGGTGAGGTGCGGGGTGAAATCTTCCACCTGCACGGAGTACACCCCACCCTCGTACATGTAGATGGCGGCACTCGTGCCGGTCGCCGGATCGGTCGCGACCAGACGGCCTGTCCAGCCCTTCTTCGACTCCGATCTCATGGCCTTGGCCAACTGTGCGTTCTCCATGAGTTGTTTATCGGATGAGATCGTCGGGCAGGGACACCTCGTGAACCGGGCATCTGGGAGCACCCGCATGGTCGACAGTGCCCACCATGAAGCCCGGGGTACCCGTGCAGCCGGTCTTGCGCTCGTCCCGGTAGATGCGCGCTATGCCGGAATAGGTGTCGAGATGCACGACCTTTGCAGCACGACTTGCCGCCTCGGACTTGTTCACGACTGACGACACGTGCTCAGGAGTGATCTCGAGGATCTGATCACCATCACGAACGCGCCATTTGTAGTGTTCGAGGCTGAGATCACCCTGCACCTGCTGACTTCCGCCACCCGGCAGCAGCACGGTGATCGTGCATCGCGTACCCAGCAGCGGGGTCGTGTCGAGGGTCTCACCGGTTGCCAGGATGAAGGTGTTCGCCAGAGTGCCGGCGAATCGGCCGTAGCCCAGACGCACGTCGTAGCACTTACCCACATGCTCGCGAATCAAGGCGTCCGCATCTTCGAAACTTGCCGCCATTCCCTCGATGAGCACTCGAGGCATGTCCTGATGGGTCCGCATCAAATCAGCGAGTTCCCACGAATAGGAACGGATGGTGCGCTGCCCGGCTGTCCCCTCGTGATCCGAGCCGTGTACCTCGGCACCGGTGATCTTCGCGATGAAGTGCTCGGTAAGCCAGGTCCACATCAGGATGCCCGGCGTATCGGAGTAGATCCAGGGAACCGGTTCGAGTGCCTCGGCAGTCATTGAGCGTCTGCTTTCTATCGCGGTCACAGGATTCCCGCTGCACCGACCTGGGTCACTACGCGCTGGACAGCAGCGGCGGCCGTCTTGGGGAGTACGCCCAGCTCGGCAGCGAGCTCCTGCCGGCTCAGTTCACCCCAGAAGCTCAGGTAGACGGCTGCCAGTGCCATCGGATCGGCTGGTGACGTGCCGCGCGTTGAGGCGGGGCTCATGACCGAGTCGATGATGGCCTTGGTGAGCATCGCATCAAGCTGAAAGCTCGTGCTGTCATCCGCCACGTCAATGGTGTCGGCAGCGTCGACGCCCTCCGACTCCTCCCCCATGCTCCCGCTGACTATCGAGTCGTAGTTGCGCATACCGGCGACCTCGGCCACCGCGATCTCGCGCTTGCGCAGGTCACCGACCGTGGTCTTCATACGATCAGCGAGTTCAGACTCAGTCGGACGACGATGCAGCGTGGCCATGGACTCATCAATGGCATGGTTGAGATGCATGTGATCGTCGATCAGCGTGCGACCCCAGGCGGCACGGGCAGCATCCTGTGGCCACTTGCGCAGTTTCCCGAGCATGAACGAGGCGAAGTTGAGCGTGCCATTGCGACCGATGCGATCTGCATCGAAGCGATCGGCATGATCCGAGATGAAGAGGTACATCATCGACCTGGTGTCATCGTCATCGATCAATTCGAGATCGGCGACGAGCTTGCGGCGAATCGCGTATGTGCGTGGATAGAGCCAGTCAGTGGTGACAAGCAGGAGCTGCCCGAGGAGATCGCCGGGAATCGAGTCGACATCACGGAAGGGAACCGATGCCTCGACACGCATGTTCATGACCTCGAGGCCGTGATCATCACACCACTGGCGAATCAGCTTGCGCGCCTGCTGACCTTCGCCCTCATTCACCCAGATACGGCTCTGGCCGTCACTCCATGCACGGGTGCGCGTCTCGAGCGGAAGGTCGGCCATCAGGGCCGAAAGATTCATCTGCCCGGTCGTGCTCCAGTGAACCCGATCGCACACCATGGCCGGTGCCATCGCAAGAATGTCGCGTTCCGTGAGATCACCGACCACCATGTCAGGGATGCGGCGGCCCAGACGATGGGTTGCCGTGACGATGGAATCCTCGCCGAGCGCAATCGACTCGGAGAGATCGTGCTCGGTGTCGAGGCCGACCGTGATGGCGGACATATCAGGCGTGTCCGGCCAGGACGCACATGGCGCGTGCGAGGGTGTCGGGCTCCTGCTCGACCCGTGTGCCAATACGTGCGTCGACAGAGTCAGGATCAGGAAGTGACGTGAAGGCGGGGTCGTAGGCACTTAGCTCATCGATCAGGCGTGCGACCATTCCCACGGCGAGGCGGGCGGCCGGAGCCCCGGCAGTGATGTCGCTGGTCGTGCCGACGGTCACCGCGAGGGTGACGACGACGCGATTCGCCTCGGACCCGACCCCGACAATGCGCACGGGGGCCTCATGGGAGAGCGCGATGACCCCGGCAATCGCAGCAGCAGCAGCGGGAACGCAGGCCCGAGTGGGAGCGACCCGAAGGCCCACCTCCACGACCCGCTGCAGACCAGCGGTGCCCTCAACCCACTCACGCATTACTACTCCTTGACCCGATGCCTTGTGTACGTGCTCCCCTATGACGTAGGTGGGTATCGGATCGGTTCCGCTGTGGAGTAGACCAAATTTCTAGTTTTTTGTCCCCAGTTACCTGGGCGGGACGTCCCCTCCCACGCAGAACGGCCCGGGCAGGGCCCGGGCCGTTCTGGTCGCGCGTGGTCCTGACTAGTTCAGGGTCAGGCCGGTGGCGCACGTGGTGACAGGGGTCGCGGTCGAGGAGAGACCGCCTGCGCCCGAGTCGTAGGTGTACGACTGCAGGGATTCCACGTTGCACCCGGTGATCGTGTAAGCCGATGCGCCGTTCATGGTGATCGAGACGCCATTGCCCGGTGAGAGCTTGAGCGAGATCGGCAGGCTCGTCAGGTCAGTGGCAATGGTGGGGTACGCATTGTTCTGCGTGTAGAAGGTCTCCATCTGCTTGGCCGTGGTGTCGATATCCGACTTCACGCCTGCATCACGTGCGCTGTTGCGCTGGTTGAGGAAGACCGGGATGGCGATAGCGGCAAGGATGCCGATGATTGCCACGACGACCAGAAGTTCGATGAGGGTGAACCCGGCGTCGCGCTTCTCCTTGAGTTCTTGGAAGCGAACCAACATTGTGTTCTCCTGTAACTAGGACCCCGGTGGGGTGCACCCTCAGTGCGGGGGTTGCACTATGTGTTTCGGACCGTTTCGGGTTTCGTGCCCGTCCGATCGCACTTTTTTCGCTACTTCACCAAGTCGAAGATCTTGAAGATCGGCAGGTAGAGGGCGATGATCATGCCACCGACAAGCGAACCCAGGATGACGATCATGATCGGCTCGATCAGTGCCATCAACTGCTCAGTCGTCGCGGTGACCTCCTGGTCGTAGAACTCCGCGATTTTCTTGAGCATGGAATCCAGTGCGCCGGTGTCCTCGCCCACGGAGATCATCTGCACGACCATCTCCGGGAATACCTCGTGTTCCGATAGTGGCGCAGCCATTCCCGCACCCTGCCGCACGCTCTCCTTCACCGAGTTCACCGCTCGGGCAATGATGACGTTCCCTGAAGTGTCGCCGACGATGTCGAGTGAAGTGAGAACGGGAACACCCGCCGCGAGCAGGGTCGAGAAGTTTCGGGTGAAGCGCGACAGAGCGATCTTCTGGAAGAGCTGCCCGAAGACCGGAAGCCTGAACTTCAGCGGGTCGACGATGTTGCGGACCTTGAGATCTGTCTTGTGATTGCGGTACCAGATCACCCCGAAGATCACTGCCGCGACAACAGGAACCGAGAAGATCGGGTTCTTGATGAGATTCGAGAGATTCACCAGGAATTGCGTCGGGGCGGGTAGCTCTCCGCCGAGCTGGGCGAACATCGAATCGAAGACAGGTACGACAAAGATCAGCATGCCGATGACGATCACGACCGCAATGACACCGACTGCGATTGGGTAAGTGAGCGCCGCCTTGATCTTGCCACGAAGGAGTACATCAGCCTCGAAGGAGGATGCGATCTCGAGCATGGTGGTATCGAGGAATCCACCTACCTCGCCCGCACGGATCATGCTCACCATCAGGGGCGGGAACTCCTTGTGTCGAGCCATGGCGATCGAGAGCGAGTCACCTCGCTCGACGTCAGATGTGATCGATCGAAGGAGATCCTGCAATGCGGGATTCGTCGACTGATCGCTCAGGATTCGAAGGCAGCGAAGGATGGGAAGGCCCGAGGAGAGCATCGTGGCGAACTGCCGCGAGAAGATCGCCAGATCCTTGAGCTTCACGCGTGGCTTAGTGAGCTGGATCGACCGGTTCAGGCCCTTGTTGGTGACCTCCACCGCGATAGGGGTCATGCCCGTAGCTCGCACCCGTGCGATCGCATCGGCCTCACTCGTAGCCGTGATCTTCGACTCGACGAGCCGGCCCGTGCGCGCACGGGACTTCACCAGGTACTCAGTCTGAGGCATCGTCGGACATCCCAAGAAGTTGATGCAGCTCGGCTGCGTCCGAGCATTTCTCGCGCGCAGTCTCATACGTGATCTCGTGTGCCTCCACGAGCTCCGCCAGATTCTGATTGAGCGTGTGCATGCCGAACTTCGAGCCGGTCTGCAGTGCGGAGGGAATCGACTGCAGCTTGCCCTCGCGAATGAGATTGCGCACTGCCGGTGTCGCGGTCAGGACCTCCGTCGCCGCGATGCGGCCCTTTCCATCGACTGTCTTGCACAAGGTCTGGCACACCACGGCCTGCAGGCTGCTCGCCAGCTGAGTGCGGATCTGCGACTGCTGCTCAGGCGGGAAGACGTCAATGATGCGATCGATAGTTGATCCTGCGGATGAAGTATGCAGGGTGCCGAACACGAGATGGCCTGTCTCTGCGGCCGTCAGGGCAATGGAGATCGTCTCCAGATCACGCATCTCGCCCACGAGAATGATGTCGGGGTCTTGTCGAAGGGCGTGCTTGAGAGCAGCCGCGAACGAATCGGTGTCCTCCCCGACCTCTCGCTGATTCACGACACTCTTGCGATGCCTGTGCACGAACTCGACCGGATCCTCGATGGTCATGATGTGCGCCTGGCGAGTGCGGTTGGCGCGGTCGATAATCGCCGCCAGCGTCGTGGACTTGCCTGAGCCGGTGGGACCCGTGACGAGCACTAATCCACGGGGAAGATTCGCGAATTCCCCGATACTCTCCGGCATGTTGAGCGCAGCGAGTTCCTTGATCTCCCAGGGAATCGCGCGAAGGACTCCCCCGATCACGCCCTTCTGCCGGAACAGATTTACGCGGAACCGAGCCGCACCGGTCAGTTCGTAGGCGAGATCGAGTTCCTTTTTCTCCTCGAAACGCTGCTTCTGCCGATCGGTCAGGATCGAGTACAGGCATTCCTGAAGCTGGGTCGCCGTCAACGGACCGAAGCCGGGAATTGGCTCGAGATCACCGTGCACGCGGATCATCGGTGGTGAAGCCAATGTCAGGTGAAGATCGGATCCCCCTTGCTCCAGGAGGTACAGGAGGAATTCGTCGAGCTCGATACCGCCGTCGATACCGCGTACCTCGGTGCGATCGAGACGGATGATTCCCGCGTCGCCGGCGGCTGGCGGCGCGACCGGAGCATCGGGCACGGCGTGAAGGGCAGGCGCGGGCGCGGGCGCGGGCGCGGGCGGAGCCATCGGAAGGGACGGCTCGGCGGCGATCACGGTCGGGGGCGGAGCTATCGGAAGGGTCGCAGCTGCCCGGGGCGGGGCCACGGGCAGGCCAGGGCTCGTGGGCACACTCGGCACGGTCGGTGGCGTCAGTGCGGGCGCCGTGGGCAGCGTCACCATGGGGTTCTCATTCATTCGTGCTCCCTTTCCTACGCGGTGACGCGCAGTACCTCGGTGATCGTGGTCGCACCGAGTGCGACATTGAGCCAGCCGTCCTGGCGAAGGGTGCGCATTCCTTGCTCGATCGCCATCCGGCGAATCTCGTCCGATGATGCTCGCGAGGTCGCCAGCCGTTCGATTTCCTCGGTCATCGGCATGACCTCGTGCATGGCAAGTCGGCCTCGATAGCCGGTGTGCGCGCAGCTTGAGCAGCCGACAGCGTCGAAGATCGTCGGGGTGATGCCGTTCGGAGCTTCGAACTTGATGACTTCGAGCTGGGAGGAGGTCACTTCACTCGGCCGCTTGCACTTGTCGCACAGGCGACGGGCAAGACGCTGCCCGGTGGCGCACTGAAGTGCCGAGCCCAGGAGAAATGGCTCAATGCCCATCTCCGAGAGACGGGTGAGGACACTCGGTGCATCATTCGTGTGCAAAGTGGTGAGCACGAGGTGGCCGGTGAGTGCGGCCTCAACGGCAATCTGCGCAGTCTCGTGATCGCGAATCTCACCGATCAGCACGATGTCCGGGTCGGCACGAAGGATCGCGCGAAGGCTCGAGGCAAAGGTCAGGCCCGCCTTCGCGTTCGTCTGCACCTGATTGATACCGGGGATCCGGTATTCGACAGGATCCTCGACCGTGACGATGTTGACCTCAGGACGTATGACAGCGTTCAGCGTGGCGTACAGCGTGGTCGACTTACCCGATCCCGTCGGGCCGCTGACGATGAGCATGCCGTAAGGCCGGTCGTACGAGGTCTTCCACTTCTGCAGGTTGGCCGGCGAGAATCCGAGTTGAGGCAGGCTCATCATGACCGCGGAATTATCGAGAATTCGCATGACGATCTTCTCGCCCCAGACCGTGGGCAGGCAGTTCACGCGGAGATCGATCTTGCGACCACCGGCTACCACCGAGAGTCGACCGTCCTGCGGGCGTCGCCGCTCGGCGATATCCATGTCAGCCATGATCTTCAGGCGCGAGATCACCGCGGACTGGATCTCCTTGGGCGCAGGAGCCATTTCCTTGAGTACGCCATCAATGCGATAGCGAATGCGGATGCTGTCCTCGGCGGGCTCCACGTGAATATCCGACGCCTGATCGGCGATGGCCTGACTGAGCAACAGGTTCACGTAACGCACCAATGGGGCGTCCTTGGTCGACACCACCGGGGTGGAGAGATCGACTGCCGCTTCGTCCTGCAGAAGATCCTTGACGAGTTCGCCCAGCTCCGCCTCGGCGCGATAGAGAAGATTGAGACGAGTCTGGATCTCCCCGCGCAGGCTGACTGCGAAGCGCACAGGCTGGCGGGTGATCGCCTGCAAATCCTCACGCACCTGCCAGTCCATCGCGGTCTGACTATCGGCAGCAATGGTCACACCGCGCTCATCGAGCGAAATAGGAATCACGGAGTACTTGCGGGCCTGCTCACCCGTGAGCAGTGCGATCGCACGCGGATCGACCACGTAGTCGAGGATCTCGCAGTAGTCGAGGCCCGCCGCCTGCACGGTAACCCGCACGACATCCTTCTTCGACACGGCGCCCTGACGCACGAGCACCGTCAGGACAGGCTCGGCAGTCGCGTGCGCGCTTGCCTCCGCGGCGATGAGCTGATCTGCCGTGATGAGTCCTTCGTCAACGAGAAGCTCAGCGGCACTGCGTGTTGCCTGCTCGGTCATCGTGTCCTCCCGGCGGTATACCCGGCGCGCTTGAGTGCCACGTGCAGATCGGAGACCTGCCCAATGACTCCCTCGGCGTCGGCAAGGCTGATCTCGCCACCGAGCACGAGCCGCACGAGGTCTTGTTCCAGGGTGCGCATCCCGTAGTACTCACCCTCGGCGATGATCTCGCTGAGCATGATGGTCTTCTCGGGATCACTGATCGCATCGCGCACTCGGCCATTGCTGGCGAGGACTTCCACCACCGGCAGACGCCCCTCATGTCGTTGCGCCGCAACGAGTCTTTGGCAGACGACTCCCATGAGCGACTCAGCCAGGGCGGCTCGCGCCTGGCGCTGCTCGCCGGCCGGGAACATGTCAATCATTCGATTGACGGCATCCACGGCGCTCTTGGCATGCAGGCTGGCAAGCACGAGGTGGCCCGTCTCCGAGGCCTGCAGTGCCGTACGCAGGGTTTCGAGATCGCGAATCTCGCCCACGAGTATGACGTCAGGATCCTGCCGCATACCCGAGCGCAGAGCGGTGGCGAAATCCTCGGTGTCGGTGTGAATCTCGCGCTGGCTCACTGTCGAGAGTTGATCTCGATGCAGGAACTCGATCGGATCCTCGATAGTGAGGATGTGGCACCGACGGCTGCGGTTGACCAGGTCAATGAGCGAGGCAAGTGTCGTGGTCTTGCCCGAGCCGGTGGGACCGGCCACGACGACCAGCCCGGCCTGAAGGCTCGCGAATTCGGTGACAATCGAGGGAAGCCCGAGTTCCTCGATCGTGGGAACGTGCTCACGCACGTGACGCAGCACCATGCTCGCAGTTCCGCGCGTGCGATAGGCATTTCCGCGGAAGCGGCCGATGCCATCGACCTGCAGGGCGAAATCGCATTCCTGGTGCTCGAGGAATTCCTCGCGGTCCCGAGGAAGAGTCAGGGCATCGAGCACGAGCGCCTCGGCGTCGTCATTGGTCAGGGCCGGATGATCGACAGGATGCAGGCGCCCCGAGATGCGCAGGAGCGGAGGTCCGCCGACCCGGATGTGCAGGTCGGATGCCCCCTGGTCGACCGCAAGTCGCAGCAGGGCAACGAGGGCCTGCGGACCGATCACCGCGGTCGCCTCCTGAAGGCCTGACTGACTCATATGAGGTGTTTCGGCTCAAGGCGGCCCGCCGGGCACGGATGAGCCGATAAACCTGATGTGAAGAACACCGCCGCCCCGCGACTGGTGGGCCTGGACCTGGGCTCCTCCGGGCTACGTGCGGTCGAGGCCCGTCATGGTCGTGACGGCTGGCGCATCGTGAAGGTCGCCGAGACCGAGCTTCCGGTCGGTGCCATCCACGCCGGACTCATCGTGGATCAGCCAGCAGTAAGCAAGGCCCTGAAGCGCCTGTGGCGCGCGGGCAGGTTCAGTACCCGCAAGGTGGCCGCTGCCATGAGTGATGCGGGAGTGATCACGCGCCAGGTGGACCTTCCCTGGATGCCGGCCGAGGACTTCCGGTCAGCATTGAAGTACCAGGTGGTCGATGCCCTGCCGGTGGATCTCGCGACAGTGGAGCTCGACTACCAGCCACTTTCCGAGTTCTCGGTCCCCGACGGACACGGGCACTCCACCGACATGCTCCAGGTGCTGCTCGTAGCGACGCCTACGGAAGCCGTGACCGACCTATGCGCGGCCCTCATCGCCGCACGTCTTGAACCCGTCCAGGCCGACACCTCGGCATTCGCCCTGATCCGGTCAGCGTGCGGCGGACGCTTGCAGGATTCGGATGAGTGCACGGCACTCATCGACATCGGGGCCGATGTGGTCACCGTTATCGTGCAGCAGGCCGGTCGCCCTCTCTTCATCCGTTCCATTCCCGGGCAAGGCGGCGAGATGGCTACGCTGACCGTCGCCTCAGCCATGGGGATGGATCTGGATCAGGCCCGCGACCTGGTGATCGCGACAGGGCTCAATGGCCCACCGCCCGTGATCACTCCCGTCGCGGAGTCCAATGTCTTCGGCCTGCTCGCCAGCGCTGGGGAGACTCCTATCGACGTAACCACCTCCCGCGCGATGGCACTCATCAACCCGTGGGCCACAACTCTCGTCGGAGCAATTCGCGATTCGCTCGACTACTTCCACGCCGCGGGCGGAGCACGCGTATCCCGGCTCGTCCTGACCGGTCGCACCGCCGAGCTCAACGGCCTGTCCGAGCGCATCACCACCGAACTGCGCATACCGGTCTCACTGCTCGATCCCTTTGACGGCCTTGTGCGCGCTCGCCGTGTCACGGATGTCAACTCGCGGCCCTACGCCGTCGCCACCGGCCTGGCCATGGGGGCCTGACATGGCGAAGAGCAAAAGGTCAGAGTCGACGCCGTTCTGGAAGATGGAACTCGGGAAGAAGAAGGCCGCCTCCATCGAGGTCGAGCATCCGGAGTTCGAACGAGCACTGCCTCGTGTGAACCTCATTCCGGTCAGCGTGCGCGAGTCGATTTCCGTGCGCAAGATCAGGCGCGGCTACGTCTTCGGTTTCCTCGGAATCCTGGTGGCAGTCACGCTCATCTGGCTCATGCAAAATGGCTCGATTCTCGAGCAGGAAGCACGTCTGACCTCGGCGCAGAACGAGAGCAATGCGATCAGCAATCAGGTCAAGGCGCTGGCGCCTGTCGAGCAGCTCTATCAGCAGATCACCACGCAGGAAGCCTTCATCACCGACGCCGTGGCCTCGGAGGCACTCACCTCGAGCCTGCTCGAGCAGTTGCGCGCAGTCGCCGGCCCCAGCGTCGACTACTCAAGCATCTCGGTGAGCTTCACCGGAATTCCGAAGCCGGAGCTCAGTGCACACCCCGAAACCGCCCTCAACGAATGCCCCAATGCCGACCCCTTCGGCAAGGACATCACGGTCGGATGTCTCACCTTCAGCGCGCAGGCTCCGACACGGGCCGACGTGTCCAAGTTCTTGGTTCGTGCCGAGAGGAATACCTTCCTCGTCGGGCCATATGTCACGGCGAGCACGATCACCCAGGATGCCGATGGGAACAACAAGCTGAACTTCAGCGGATCGGCGGGAATTTCGCTCGATGCCCTGCGCACCTCCTTAACCACCGAGCAGATCGCCGCCCTGCGCGAAGCCGCGCTGGCAAAGACGGGCGAAGCGGTCGCGGATCCGACGGCGAAGTGACGACATGAGCGAACATCGCAAGCGGAACAATCTCCTCGCCGGCGGAGCGATCCTGGCCGTTGCCACCGGGGCAACGTGGTTATTCGTGCTGTCGCCGAGACTCTCGACAACTTCGGATCTCGAGGCGCAGACGTCCACCGTCGAGGCATCGATCATCGCCCAGCAGCATCACCTTCGCGAGCTCAACACCATGGTCAAGGATGCGCCGGAGGCTGCCCGCCGAGTGCAGAGCCTGCTCTCGCGCATGCCTCAGCAGGCCGACCTGCCCTCGCTGTTCACGCAGATCACGTCCGTCGCGAAGAAGGCGGGAATCTCGGCCCAGGATGTCTCGGCGATCACCCCATCAGTGCCGGTGCCGATCGACGCCGCGAAACAGGGCCAAGGGCTCGTCTCGGATGCGCAGCAGTCCCCCGAGCGCACTCGAGTCCAGGTTGCGAAGCTCGACCTCAGCATGACCGTCGTCGCGAATGCCGATCAGCTACAGCGCTTCCTGCGCGGCCTGGAACAGCTCGACCGTGATTTCCTGGTGACCGGGGTAAATGTCGCCGCTGATCCATCCGACCCGCAGGGCCAGAAGCAGTCAGCCACGGTCACTGCCACGACTTTTGTCTTGCAGTCGCAACTGCCAAACCTTGAGAAGAACGTGAATGACCTGCTCGCGCAGGTGAAGGCAGACTCGACTGCCGCAGTCACCTCTACGCCGTAGGTATCCACGTGCGAGCAAGCCGCGCGCCATCACCTGAGCCCACGCTTGCCACGAGCGTCTGACGCACGAGTGAGACAGCCTGGCCGAAGTCATCGGGTACGCCGGCGAGTCGTGTCAACGCCGCAACGGCGAGATCCCAGCGCACCTGAACCGTGAGAAGTGCGGTGTCGCCGATGGCCAGGGCTGACTCGACCAAATAGGCCTCCAGGGTGAGCATGTCGGCCTCGTAGGCGGCGGAGATCGCGCCGTTGATATCGCCGCGCACGCGATCTGCCAGTGCATCGCGCATGCGTTCCTCGGCGTCTGCCCGTCGCTGGGCGATGAAAATCCCCGCGCGCAATCCGCCGAGTCGAGCCTGACAGGCCTCGCGTAGCCGATCGGGAGTCGGTGCCTCGAACGATGCCAGGTGATCGAGGCTGCTGAATCTCGCACCGATGTCGTCGGCGAGATCCTCGTCGACCGCCTCGAGCATGCGTGAGCGCATGCTCTCGATGAGATCGCGCGCCGAGGCGAATGCACCTGCACCGCGCTCCAGGCTCTCACGCAATGCTCGGGCTAGTCGATCACCGAGTGCAAAGAAGGGGGTCTGCGGCGAGTGGGTGACGACAACGATTCGTTCCCACGCCACGGCCTGGACAGTGGCAACATCCCCGGCCCAGGTGCAGAGGACCGCGTTCGAGATATCCCCCTGTTCCGCATAGGTCACGGACATCGGAGTGAGAACGTGCACTCGTTGGAGGAGATCGGCGTAGATCTCCTCGGCCGAGATGTCGTCGTCATGCACACCGTTCACCCTTGCCTCCGGCGCACAGTCTACGAAGGGGCTGAATGCCGCTAGCCCGCATCAGGTGATCGTGATCGTGAGGTTCTGCGCCGCACGACTACCGTCGGGCTTGGTGACGATGTATTCGATGACTGTCTGCCCGACCGTCGAGGGCGCGAGGAATGAGATCTGGTTACCCACCACGGACGCCGTACCGACACCTGCCTTGATTGCGGCACCCGTCAACTTGTTTCCGGCGATGTCATTAGCGAGCACGTTGTAGGTGCGCGTAGTCGAGCGCGCCTGCGTTCCCGAGTCAGCGACGAGCCCTGCGAGGGCAACCGGATCACGACGAATGCTCGTCTCGGAATACGCCTTCACCTTCCAAGGCTCATTGGAGAGCTCGAGCATGTACGGAGGAGGATCCTCCACCATGTATCGCTGGTCGTACTGATAGAACTTCTGGTACGCCGCTCCTCCGCCGCTGACGCCGACGGGGCACCGATACTTCTGCCCGAGTGAGCCTCGCAGGTAAATGCCGCCCATATTCGACCCGTGCGTGGCGTCCTGCGAACCGAAGCACTGCGTGAGCACCACCGCCGCGAAGTTGTAGATCACGTTCTTGTTCTTCTGCCAGTTCCAGTCGGCGGTCTCGTTCGCAGAAGTGGTGTTCGCGTCAAGCGGGCGATACGCATACAGGAAGCGGTAGGGCACGAGACCAAGCATGTTGTTCGAGGTGAGCGGCGGCACCCCGTAATCCGCCGCTGCGGTGTTCGTCTTATTCGTATCGCTGGAGTCGATGACCGGACCGGTAAGGGCGATGTCGTGCTCGGTCGCGATCGTGACTGCACCAGTGAACTCGCCCTGGACGAACACGTCACCCGCATCGCAGTCGTACCACCCCGGATCGCTGCCGAACTTTTCTGAGGGGAATCCCTTCTTGCCCGTATACGAGGAGTTGAAGAGTTCCGTCTGCTCGGCGGCGGCCGGAATGATGAATGGGTAGCTATTCACGTTGGTCGCGTTCTTCTTCAGGCACGCCGCCGAGGTGCCGGCGACCCAACGGTTGGCGTCACCCACGGGCGGACTGAGGGTGCCCTGCACGTAGACGACTCCGTTGAAGCCAGCCGCCTTCATCGCACCGAGATCCAAGGTGATAGTCGGCTGCACGGCAGGTGTCGCGGGATTCGCATACAAGGACGTACCGCCGCACATGCTCGTGGTGGCGCGAGTCGACGGACTCGTCACGGCCATCGTGCCGTCAGCACGGAATCGAATTCGGGTGGGCCCGGTGAAGACGCAGCCCTTATCCATCGCGAGTTCGCGCATGCGGCTGTTCGATGCGGGAATCTCGAGCACGGTGTCATAGGTCGGATTCCAGAGCTTGCCGGTCTGGCTTCCGCTGAGTTCGGTGGCCTTGTAGGTGGTTCCGGACCCCCAGGCACCGCTCGTGTTCGAGCTCACGTCACTCGTATTGATCCATCGCATGCCCTCCGGGCAGCCGGCCACGCCTGTCGTCACCGGTGGGCACGATGTCGTGATGGCACCGTCGAATACGGCCGTGGAGTTTCCGCCGGTCGACAGCGGATCAATATTCGGGATTGCGCTCGACAGGTACCAGACGTCATTGGTGTGAATTCGACCCTTGATGCGCTCGGTGTTGTAGATGCCCGCCCACCGGCAGAAGTTTGAGTTTCGGTGAATGCCATTGAGCGGGCTGGTGCCGGTCTTGCTCACCTGCCCGGCGGCAGCCCACCGTCGATTCGTGCACAGTTCGGCCGCGACTGTCGGATCGGCATAGGCACCCGGAAGGCTGGGAGCCATCGACTCGATGTCGCTGATATAGACGTAGTCGAGGGTCGAGCGCTTGGTCAGCACGGCCTCGACCGTGCGCGTGACACCGTCAACTTTGCCGGTCGAGGAGATCCGAAGCTCACCCGCGACAAGGGCGCGACTCGTGTCGATCGAGTACGTGAACTGCCCCTGACCTGCTCCGCCCGGAACATCAGCCCAGCCGGTCAATGCGGGATTCGACGAGTCAGGCGCGCGCAGGAAGTAGCGATTGTCGACGAGCAGCCGGGCGCGATAGTCATCAACGCCCGCCTCTGCGGCGGCCTGCGCGGCAAAGGATTTCTCGCTCCTGTCGGACGGACGCACAGCATTGATCGTGGCCTGCGCCAGAACCAGCGAGAGTGCCACGAGAGCCATGCACCCGATGATCACGATGATCAGGGCCGAGCCATCATCCGGACTCGCAGCGGTGCGGTGGCGCATTCGCCCGAGGACACGACTCATCATGACTGTCCGTTCGCGAGGATGACCTTCTGCGCCACGGACTGTGTCGCGGAAGTACCCCCGATGGTGAACTGCACGGCACGAAGCGTGGCAATCTGCGCTGCCGTGAGGGTGCCGTTGACGGGGGGGACGAGCTCGACCATCGGCGGGGAAGGAATACCTGCCGTGGGCGTTCCGGCCTTGAAGTACCTCACGCTCAGAGTCGGCGTATTGGTCGTGCTCACCGGCACGAGCAGTCGCGTCGTGCACGTGGTATCCGCCGGCAGAGCGCGGCAGCCGTTGTTCACCGCCGCCGTGTAGATCGGGCGTCCGGTCGTCATGTCAGGTGCCCACGTCGACGTGACGATGCCCTTCGCCGTCTTGGTCAGGGTGACCTTGTACGGAACTCGATCGGCCTTGCCGGCACCCGCGAAGGTGTAGAAGGTCACCACGGGCTGACCAGCCACGGTGCCTGCGTAGTCGAATGAGGGCACGATCGGCGAGTTCGCATAGGGGTTGTCGGCATACCGAATGAGGCGGGATATCCATTCGGATGCGTTCTGCTGCTCCTGCTGCACGGAATTGCGGCCAGTGGTGTCACGAATACTGCGCACGCCACTGATCATGAAGATCGACGTGAGGATCATCAGCAGGCTGAAAATGCCCATCGCCACGATCAATTCGATCAGCGTGATTCCGTCGTCCTTGCCGTTCATGACGTCATGGCTCATGGCGTGCCACTTCCCGAGGGCGTAGCGGTCGGCGTCGGCGAGGGAGTCGGGATATCAAGGTTTGCAATCGGGAAACTCACCGTCACGCGAGCGCCCTTGGGATCAGTCGGAATTCCCGTAGGAGTCGGAGTAGGAGTGGGAGTCGGTGATGCCGACGGGCTCGCCGAAGCGACAGGGGCGGGTTCAAGCGTGACGACCTGGTTGGCCCCGGGCGCGGCAGCGGAAGTCAGAGTCCACTTGCCGTAGGGAAGCTCGACCCGAAGGACGCCCGTGGAATCCGTCGAGCCAAGGTCATACGTCGGTGGCGTCTTGCAGGGGCCCGTGGCTTCGGCGGCCGGCGTGGCGCGCACGAGTGCGTTCGCCGGCAACCCGCGCACGCGCACCGTCACTGCGTTCACAGGCGCAACGGTCTTGGCTCCCGGCGTCACCGCGTACCAGGTGCGATTGATCGCCGTGGTTCGCGGAGCCGCGAAGCTCGCTGGGTCAGCGGCGATGCACGTACCGAGCCACGCCTGGTAGCCGCCGACCGATGGCCACAGGCTGCTGACGGTCTTGGGATATGCCGTGACCGCGACCGGGGAAATTGCCAGGGGGTCGAGTCCCATCGAGAGTGGAATCCCGGCCGGAATCGGGAAGTCGGTCGTGGAAGACGTGAATTCCATCGATGACGCGGCGGCGTACTCGAATGACATGCGCGTTGTCTGCGCGGCCACGACGGCGCTCGTGATGGTGGTGCCGTTCACGATTCGCGGAACGTATCCGCCGCGATTGACCGTGACCTGCCAGGACGCACTCGGAGCGAGCTTCGGAACGAAGACGCAGCCATCAGGGCCGGTGATGAATGTCGACGTGGCACCGGCCGCCGCCACATCACGCACCTGCAGTGTCACGCCGCTGACGGGGTTCGCGCGCTCATCTGCGACCTTGATCGCGAGCTGTCCGGTGTCGATGAGCGAGGAGTCATCACCCGGCGCAATGATCGTGTCGCTCACCTGCGGGTCGGAGATCGTCGCGCCGGAGACTTCCACGTGCACGCGCATGTAAGCCTGGCCTGGTGCGGCAGCCTCGCACGCGTCGGTTGCCTGATTCAGTCCGACCCAATTGCTCGTGGTCGAGATCGTGAACACACCCTCGGGTGTCGTAGTCGTGCTCGTCGTGTTTCCGATGGTGATGAAGTCCGTCCCGAGCTCTCGCTGCCGCTCGATCTCCGAGCGGGCCAGGTTCGAGGCGTAGACCCGATCGGAGTTCTCGCGCACGGTGCGAATCGCGGTGATGAGGATGCCGACTGTCGCCGTGGCCGTGAGGGCAAAGACCAAGGTCGCGACAAGGATCTCGACGAGTGTGAATCCCTCGTCACCTGACGGCGCGCCCTGCCGCTCGAGGTCGGCCCTGCTCCCGTTCACCGAACTCCCTCCGCGCACGCAGATATCGGGGAATCTCCCCAGAGGGGTATCGGCTGAGGCCCGCGTGGAAGGTCGGCTGCCGGGCTGCAATTCCGACCCATATGTCGCATTTATCCGACACGGGTGTGGCGGGTGGGGTGATGGCCAGGGACAGCACAGGCGAGGTACCGTCAGTCCATGGCTTCCCCTGCCGGCCCGCTTCGGGCTGCCGGTCGCTGGCTCGCGCCCGCCACCAGCGGCTCCGACCAGGCCACCTGTCACCTGCGCATCGGCGTGGTCGGCGTGGTCTTCGCCGGACTCTGGGCAGCCGCGATCATCGCCGCCTTTGGCTTCATGTACTCCGATATCGGCAACGAGATTCCCGGTCCGGATGTCCTGCTCGCCGGCATCGTCCTCGTGGCGATCAGCGTGTTCACCCCGCAGGCTCTGTTCCGCACCGGCACTGAGTCATCGACCAAGCGCATCCTGGCTTCGCCCACGCGTCCCATCGCACCGTGGAGTACGAGCACGATCTCGTTCAACGCGATCCTGGTCGGCGCCATGCTGGCGGGACTGTATGCGGAGCCTGTCATCGCCTTCCTGCTATTCAGCCTCGCCTACGTGATCCGCATGGCCGTGCTCACTCGACGCGACGCGGTGCGGGATCCCAATTCGCGTTTCCACCAGCTCACCTCGGCATTCAGCGCGATGCTCATCGCTTCCATCGCGTACTCGATCGTGCGCCCCCTCGCTTCCGCGGTCACGCTGAACTTCTCCGTCATTCCCTTGCTACTCGCCGGGATCGTGGCCTTGTATCTCGGTCTCATCCTCAACGCGGTGGATCGCTGGGCGCGGTGCGAACGACACGGATGGGCCGCAGCACGCGACCTCATTGACGTACGACGGCTGCTCGTCGCCGCGGTCAGTGCCGCAATCGCCTGGATCGTCGCAATGACAGGGGAAATCCTGCCTCGCATCGACGGCGACCCCACCGGCACGGCGCTTCCTGCTCTCGCTGCTCTCGGCGTATTTCTCGCGTGCTGGCTGCTCCTCTGGGCTCTCTCGATCAGCATCTGGCGCACTGAGGCCAAGCGCACTCTCTCACTCTGGCGCAGCCAGCAATCCGTGATTCTCACTCGACTCTCCGAAGGCTCGCTCGATCCTGATCTCGCCGCGAAGGCGGCACTGAACATCACGAGTCGGATGGCTGCAGTTGTCTTCGGCGCGACTCGAGTGCTGACCATTCACGACGACGGAGATGGCTCGATCAGTCAAAGCCTGGTGCGCACTGATATCTACCCGGGCTCCCCCGAGACCCTCCCTGTCACCCCCGCCGGACGTTCAGGAATGCGCATCCCACTGAGCGTGGACAATCGCACGACAAGCAGCGTGACGATCAGCGACTGCCTGCTGCCCGGACGCTTCCTCATGCGCTCGCGGTCACTGGTCGATGAGTTCAGCGAACTTGCGACCATTGGCCTGCTGTCACCGGAGCTGAGCCGGGGCGCGGACCGAAATGCGATTGCCTTTGCTTCCATGTTCGAGGGCAGCTGGCCGAACATGAACGCGCTGGATCAGGCCATGCTGAGCATGCGCGAGCGATTCGATCGCGCCCCGCACCTTTCCTCTCTCATTGTCGGCGTCTACGCGATCAATGAGATCGCCGCACTGGCCGGCGGGCGACATGAGCATGCGGCCGTGTCGCACGTCATGCGCTCGACCCTCTCTTCCCCCCTGTTCAACGGAACCGACGTCTTCGTGGCGTACGAGAGCCCCGGTCGCGTCTGGGTGGCGGTGAGCGGCGGTCCGATCATCCGCAACACGATTCAGCTGCTTCGCGACCTGCAGGATTCCCTCAACTCCTTCGGCCGCGCAGCTTCGAGCGCAACCGATCTCGAGGTGTTCGTGAGCGTCTCATTTGGCTACGCGGCACACCAGGTCGACGACCTGTCGCCCGAAGGCTTGATCCAGACCGCTCGAGATCGCCTCGCCGCCGACCAGTCCGCGCGCAATCCGCTCTCCGACCCCGACTTCAGCACCCTGGAGCTCACACCGGAACTCTTCACTCGTACCGAGCCGACTCCCGTGACCGTCGACAGCCTGCTGGATGGCATGACGCGGGATCGGGGCACCGATGCCTTCATCACTGAGTCGCTACCTCTGCTCTCCACGGCCACTGGCGCGCACGAGGGGACACTGATCAGCGTCGGATGGGTGCGGGAATTTCGCTACTTCGACATGCGTGCGCCCGAGAACCTGCTGAAAGCAGTAAACCGCCAGCCGCATCTCGCTGCGCTGGCCGCCGAGATCTCGCTCGATGCCCTCGTATCCGAGCTTGACACGTCACCCATGTGCATGATTCGCATGCCCTCGGTGCTGCTGCACCCTGAAGCCGGCGAGCTGGCCCTGCCCAACCTGATCGTGCCCAAGCTCGATCGCATCCAGTGCCAGCGAACGGTGCTGCTCTTTGACGAAATCCCGGCCGGCGGCGGACAGACCCTGCGCATGCTCGCAGACAGAGGACTCAATATCGCCGTCACTGCGGCGGCTGCTGCATCCGCGAACTCCGGCGACCTGGCCGGTTGGTCGCGGTGGGCAATCGTGTTCCCGAGTCACGTCATGCAAGGCTCGCACGGCGTCGATGCGCTCACGATCTCGCAGACCGCGAGTGCAGGCGCGTCGGCCGGCACACGCCTCATCGGAATGGTGATTGGCTCGATTGATGTACGAGCAGCGCAGGCCCAAGGCATCTCAGCCGTGATTGCCACACACGCCCACTCCGCAGAACGAGTAGAGCACTCCTGAGACACGAAAAGACCCTGATACGCATGGCGTATCAGGGCCTTTCCACGTTCAGTGCTAGATACCTACGGCCTCGCGTACGAGCGTGACGGCACTGGCAGCCTTGCCGCGCACATCGTGCGCAACCTTGCTCATCTCTGCCTTTACCTCGTTCACCGACGAGAAGCTCGGCATCTCGACCTTCGGCAGGCTGACCTTGGGAAGATCGAACTTCGGGATGTCGAACTTGGGCATGTCGACCTTCGGCATCGAGAACTTGGGCATCTCGACCTTGGGGAGTTCGAGATTGAGCAGGTCGATCTTCGACACCTTGGTCTTGGCCGAGTCGGCGATCATCGTCGCGCCATCGGTCACGGCCTGCGTGGTCTCCTTGGCCTTCACGACCGACTTGCGCGCGTGATGCTTGACGGTCTCGGTGGTGCCGACGGGCAGCTTCTTCTTCGCCACCGTGACTGCCTCGGGTGCGTCGCTGAACTCGGTCACGACATCGTCGATGACGATCTCCTCGTTGACCGGCATGTCGAATTCGCTATTCGGTTCCATGAGTGTCCTCCGTTGTGATTTCTGGATTCAATGTCTCGTCATCCGAGGGGTCGGATGCGGCGGTCGCGGCTGCGGCCTGGTTCTCGGCTTGGAATGCTGCGTAGATCTGCAACAGCGTGGTGCGCTGGCGCTCGGTGATCGTGCGATCAGAGGCGATCGCTGTCGTGACGGTGTCATCGCCCGCACGCTGCGCGAGGATGCCGGCCTGCACGTAGAGCGTCTCGGCGGAAATGCGCAGGCCCTGGGCGATCCGGCCGAGAATTTCGGCACTGGGCTTACGCAGGCCACGCTCCACCTGGCTCAGATATGGGTTGGAGACATCGGCAGCCTTGGCGAGCTGGCGCAGTGACATCTGCGCCTGGTCGCGTTGGTCGCGGATGAAGTCTCCGAGCCCGCTTACGTCGATTCCCATGCCTCCAGTATTACCCATGTGCTTGCATTTGCAAACACAAGCGCTTACTCCCGCTAGCAGACAGGGTGATTCCCTCATGGAATTTCGGTGTGGGAGCCTTCGGGCATGCGGATTGTCATCCAGCGAGCTTCCGGCGCCCAGGTCATCGTCGACGGTCAGGTCACCGGGGCCTTCACCGGCCCGGGCCTGGTGATCCTCGTCGGGGTCACCCATGCCGACACCCCCGAGACCGCCGCCAAGCTGGCCGACAAGGCATACGACATGCGCCTGTTCGATGCCACCCATGCCGAGGCGGCGCAGGCCTGCCTGCCTCCTGGCACCGGAAAGGAACTCTCCGCGGCCGACCTCGGGCTCCCGGTTCTCGTCATCAGTCAGTTCACCCTGTACGCGAACACCCGCAAGGGTCGGCGTCCCACCTGGGACACGGCTGCTTCAGGTGATGTCGCGTCACCGATCATCGATGCGTTCGCCGAGCGGTTGATAGCTCGCGGCGTGGATGTTCAGCGTGGAGTATTCGGCGCCGATATGCAGGTGTCGCTCACCAATGACGGGCCGATGACGATCATCGTTGATTCCTCCGACGGCGCGAGCTAGTCAGCCGAGACCACAACTTCCTGCGATGCGCTCACATCGCCTTCCGCCGTGCGAATGATGAGTTCAGCATCGACGGGAACGTTGCGCTTGAGGATCGCCGTAGCGACTGGGCCCAGTTCAAAGTGACGGGCACCGGTGCCCACCCAGCCGATCTCCTTGTCGTTCCAGTAGACGCGATCACAGTGCTGGGGCGCGATCTCCGCACTTCCGTCGACATGCAGGATCACCAGACGTCGCGGGGGCTTGCCGAGATTCTGCACGCGCGCCACGGTCTCCTGGCCGCGATAGCACCCCTTCTGCAGGTGCACAGCCGGACCGATCCATCCGACCTCATGCGGGATCGTGCGGTGATCGGTCTCGAAGCGGAGTCGAGGGACGCCCGCCGAGGCGCGAATTGCCTCGAGTGCCCACGTGCCCGACAGGGTCTCGGCGGCATCAAGCCACGGATCGAGCTCAGTGCGAGGGATGATGACCTCACGGCCTGAAAACCCCCGTGCAGCAAAAACTTCAGGGATCACATAGGTCGGGTGATCGGGGTCCGTGTCTCTGCAGGGCTCCCACACGACCGCGAAATCGTCGGTCACATCTGCAACCTCAACACGAAGCATGAACTGCATTCTGCGCAAGTACTCGACGAGTTCGTCTTGGGTACCGGGCTCGACGATCAGCCAGGCCGTCACTCCATCATCAACGATGTGCAACTCGTGCTCGACGTGGCCATTGGGGCTGAGGATCAGCGCGAGTGCACTCTCACCCTGCCGGAGATTCTCGAGATGCTGCGAGGTCAGGGTGTGAAGCCAGCTGATGCGGTCTGCACCGGTGACCGTCACCACGCCGCGATTCGAGATGTCAACCGAGGTGCGGCCCTCCATGAGGGTACGTTGCTCGCGATGCGGGTCGCCGTAATGCCAGGCAACACCCTGGTCAGGGATGCCCTCAGGCGGGCGGATCGCATCACTGCGATCGAGCGAGCTCACAGCTCGTCGTCTCCTTCGAGGTAATCCTTGGGCTTACCGGCGCAGTCTGCGCAAAGCCCGTGAATCGACACGTGCGCGATATCGGTCTCGAAACCGTGATCAGAGTGCAGACGCGCGACGAAGGGCTCGGCAATCTCGGAGTCGACGCTGCTGACCTTCGCGCAACGATCGCAGACAAGGTGAATGTGCACGTGCTCATCAACCGCATGGTAGGTCGGCGCTCCGTGTCCGATGTGCGCGTGGGTAACAAGCCCGACATCCTCGAGTACTTCGAGAGTGCGGTAGACGGTTGACAGATTGACGCCGGTGGCAGTGCGCTGCACCTCGATCAGGATCGCCTCGGGGGTACCGTGACGAAGGGTCTCCACCGCTTCGAGCACCAGCTGACGCTGCGGCGTGATGCGGTAGCCGTGATCGCGAAGTCGGCGATCCCAGTCGTCAGTCATCTGCGGCTCCCGTTGATAGCTCCATGACCTTCTGCAGGCTGGCCGCGAGGTGATTACCCATCGGCTTGCCCATAGCCATCATGTCGAAGGTCCAGAGAAGTTTCTCGCCGACGAGGCCGTAGAGGCGTTCGCCCTCCGAGTACTCCTTCGCACTCGAGGTTGCCCCGACGCTGGTGGTCTTGAGCACTGCCTTGGCTCCGGTGATGCGCGCATTCTCCAGGCCGGTGATGGTGACCTCGCCCTCCCAGACCTCGGCGTAGCCGGTCGGATGAGCCAAGGTGAGTTCGATCCTGTTCTCCGGACGCGGACGCCAGAATCCGGTCTCAGTGGCCAGGGGCTTCACGCGCTCGCCGTCATCATCGAGCAGCCAGCTGCGGGAGATGTAGGCCATGAAGGGGCGACCATCGGTCGCGAATGAGATCTCCTGACCAAAGCGGAAGTCCTCGATACCCGGGTACTGGCCGGTGCCCACGCCGACCCAAGTGCCCAGCAGCCATGACAACGGAAGCAACTCCTCCGGAAGCTCGCTGGGAAGAGGTGCGGTGCTCATGAGTTGCTCCCCCGAAAGAGTCGGATGACGATCACGATCGACACGACTGAGATTGCCGCGACCGCGACCACGAGCAGGCCCGTGTAGACGTTGTCGACCATGTACGGCAGCCTACCGTTCATGACGTCCGCGCCTCGAAGCCAACTGCTCATCAAGGTAACCGCAGGAAGCGACGCTCCCGAGCGCTGCTCGCAGGCCTTCACGGTGGCCGCGACCGCGGCGGCGAGCGGTGTTCAGGTGTCGCTGTGGCTCACAGGTGACGCGGCATGGTTTGCCCTGCCCGGTAAGGCCGCCGAATTCGAGCTCGAGCACTCGGCATCTCTCAGCGAGCTCCTCGATCAAGTACTGGAGTTCGGCACGGTCACCTTGTGCACCCAGTGCGCAATGCGCCGCTCGATCAATGTCGACGACGTGCTCAACGGCGTGCGTATTGCCGGTGCAGCGGTCTTCGTGGAGGAAGCCATCGCGCCCAATACGCAGGCGCTCGTGTACTGAGAGCCGTTACGACCCAGCGGGCGAGGGCGTCATCGACGGCACGGGTGCGGGCAGCGATTCTGCCGGTGAGGCGACCGCAGGCTGACTCGGGCAGCCGGGACCGGAGAGCGACGGTGAAGGTGACGCCATCGCTGCAGCGATCTGCGCCTCGCCTGCGATCTCGGTGAATGCGTTGCCCAGTGCGATGTCGACGACCTTCTTCGGGCGATCGTCTTGCACGAGAATCGCACCCGGGAAGTAGAACGCCAGCAGTTCGGCATTCGCGCGGCCGTTCACTCCATAGCGAATCTGGCCGACGCCCTCGAGCACCTTGCCCTGCGGATCGTTATCGACCTGCTTGATGGTGAAGCTGCGCGCCTTGAGAACCTTTGCGACATCACTGGCCAGACCGACGCGATCAGTCGCATTCCAGACGTTGAGCTTGACCTTCCCGCTGCGCGGGAGTACCTCGGCAGCGGTGACCATCGTGGTCTCGCAGGGAAGCGGTGCCGCCGATGCCGATGCGAGGGATTCGGCCTCGGGAGCCGACGAGCCATTGAGCAGGCGCGAGAGCCCGAAGCCGACGGCGAAGAGCACGGCGATACCGGCGAGAACGATGAGGATCGGAACCCAGATAGGGCGGCGGCGACGTGAGCGACCGCCGGTGGGGCGTCGGAACTCCGCGCTCATGCTCTCTCCTCCCGTCGCTCAGCCATGAAATCGAGGACCAGCCTGCCACATTCATTCTCGAGCACTCCCGCGACCACTTCCGGCCGATGGGCCATCCGGCGGTCGCGAAGGAGATCCCAGTGAGAGCCCGCGGCGCCGTACTCCTCATTCCAGGCGCCGAACACGACTCGGTCGACCCGAGCCATGGCAGCCGCACCGGCGCACATCGGGCATGGCTCGAGGGTCACGATGAGGGTGCAGCCCGTCAGACGCCATTCACCTGTGGCCTGGGCTGCCTGTCGAAGTGCGAGCACCTCGGCATGGGCAGTCGGGTCACCGGTCGCCTCGCGCTGGTTTCGAGCCCGGCCGATCACCTCACCGGTCGGGCTCAGCACGATGGCACCGATCGGGAGATCAGGAGTCACGCCCGCGGGTGTCGGGCACATGGCCTCGTCGAGTGCGATGCGCATCGCGGCGACATCGGCGGGTGAGTGCTGCACGACTAGCGCGCCCGAAGGGCCTTATCGAACTGCTCGCCAAGGCCGAGGCGCTTGGCGATGGCCTTGACCTGGTCGTCGGGGTACATATCGGACTCGTCGACGAGCAAGGAGATCTCATCGGCATCGATGCCGAGGTCGGTGAGTATGGCGATGTCGCCGATCGGGATGAACTCCTCGAGATCGTCTTCTTCCCATTCAAGACCGATGAGATCGGCGGCCTCCTCGGCCAGTGACCAGTCGAGGACGGCCACTCCATCGCTGATGAAGACACGGGTGCCGATGGCATCGACACGGAAGATCAGGAAGAACTCGTCACCGACACCTACGAAGCCGAAGACGCCGTTCTCACCGGGCAGCTGACGAAGGGCCGAGACCAGGGAATCGACGGTGGTGGCGATGCGCGCCGGCATCGCAGAGGACACCCAGCGGCCTTCTTCGCGCCACGCTGCGGCAGCGAAGTCAATCGCCTTGAGGTCGACCTCCTGGACAGTCACGAGCCCATCGTGGCACGCGCCGGGCCGATCCGTCACCACGAGGTACATGAGTGAGGCCGAACGGTTACCCTCGCCCCATGCGCACACTCGTGATCGATCATCCCCTCGTTGCCCACAAGCTCGGCAAGCTCCGCAAGACCGACACCTCGTCGGCGACCTTCCGGTTGCTCGCCGAGGAGCTCGTGACGCTGCTTGCCTACGAGGCCACCGATGATCTCGAGGTGCAACCGGTCAGGATCTCGACTCCTGTCGCCGACTGCACTGTCGTCGAGCTCATCGACCCCAAGCCGCTGATCGTCCCGATCCTGCGGGCAGGCCTGGGGATGCTCAACGGCATGGTCAAGCTGATGCCCACCGCCGAGGTCGGCTTCCTGGGCATGGTGCGCGATCACGATTCGCTTCTCGCGACCACCTATGCCGACCGTCTCCCGCACGACCTTTCCGATCGCACGGTCTTCGTGCTCGATCCGATGCTGGCTACCGGCGGAACGCTCGTCGCGGCAATCGATCTCATGCTCGAGCGCGGTGCCCGCAACATCACGGCGATCTGCCTTCTCGCTGCACCGGAGGGCGTGAAGATGGTGGAGGATGCCTACGGCGACCGCGATGTGAATGTCACTGTCGTGACTGCCGCCATCGACGATCACCTGAACGAGAAGGGCTACATCGTCCCCGGCCTCGGTGACGCGGGCGATCGCCTCTTCGGCCTGGCCGAATAGTCGTGTCGACGTTGACGGCGGCCCAGGTCGCAGAGCAGGAAGCCTCTCTTGTCCTGAGCTCCTTCACCCTTGCCGACGCAGTCGGCTTGGGCGCGATCGCGCAGTCGCGTGCCGAGAGCGAGGATCTCCCACTCATCATCCAGGTGCGTCACGGTCGTCGTATTGCCTTCATGGTGTCCTTGCCAGGCTCTCAGTACGACTCTGAGAACTGGATCAACCGCAAGGCCGCAGTGGTCGAGAAGTTCGATACCTCCACGCTCTATCAGAAGCTTCGCTACACCGAGCGCGGCACGAACTTCGCCGATGCCACGGGTCTGAGCACCACTGAATTCGCGGCCTACGGCGGAGGCATGCCGATCGCAGTAGGCAACGTCGGAATCGTCGGCAGCATTTACGCCTCCGGGCTTCCTGACGTCGAGGATCACGCGTTTCTCGTCGAGTGCCTTCGCGAGCTTCAAGCAGCGCAATCCCTGTAGTCGCGTCACCTGCACGCATCGGCGCCCATCTCGCACTAGCGTGTGCCTGTGCTCTGGATATTTCTGCTGTGGATCATCGTGTTCGTCGGCATCTTCTGGCGTCAGCGCTGGACCCTGCCCCTGGGCCTTGTCGGCCTCATCGCCACCGTCGTGTTCTTGAAGATGAACATGGACTCGACCATTCCGCTGAACTTCTGAGGCCGTGATGACGACACAGGTGAAACTCGCGCGCGTTCTCAATCTGCTTGCCCTGCTGGCATTGCTCGGGGTGCTCAGCGGCTCCCTGCACCTTCAGTTCGGCCAGGGCGAGCCGCCATGCCCGCTCTGCCTGGTGCAGCGCTCCGGCATGATCGCACTCGCCGTGGGCCCGCTGCTGAACCTGTTCACCGGCATCAAGGTGCGTAACTACGCCTTCGCGATCCTGGCCGCCTGCGTCGGCGGCGCCGGAAGCGTGCGGCAGATCCTGTTGCACATCGCCACTCCGGGTGACCCCGGCTACGGCCCCAAGGTCCTCGGCTTTCACCTCTACACCTGGGCTGACATCACCTTCCTGATCGCGATCATCGGCATCGCGATCCTGCTGATGTGGCCCGGCCAGTTCGCCGCGAATGACCGCGGGATCCTGGGCTCCCCCGGCGTGATGCGGGTACTCACCATCACCGTCGCCGCCTGGTACTCGATCTACCTGATTGCCATGACGATATTCATCATCCCGATGTGCGGCATCGGCATGTGCCCGGCGGATCCGCCGGAGACCACCTATCTGCCGAGCAATGGCGCCTGGCTGGCCATCGGCGGTGCTGGAATCCTCTCCTTGCTCATTGGCATCATCAGTAACTCGCGTATGCGTCGTCGCTGACTATCACCCCTCTTCGGATCCCCAGCAGGGGGATCGAGGGTGACCTGGCCGTCGTACATGGGCAGAATGCTCCCGTGAAGACAATCGCAGTGATGGCCAATAAGGGCGGCGTAGGCAAGACCGGAATCACCCTCGGGCTGGCCGGTGCGGCCGCCCATCGGGGCTTGGCGGTGCTGGTGATCGATCTTGATCCCCAGGGCAATGCCACCAGCCACTTGAAGACCCGCAAGGGCCGCATGTCCCTCGCTGACGTCCTCGCCTCTCCGATCCCCGAGACCTTCGTCGATGCGATCAGCATCTGCGACTGGGACGCCAGCATTGGCGAGGTCGACGTCCTGCCCTCGCACCCCGACATCATCCGCTTCGACGCCTGGAGCCCCGGTCGCAGCACGACCAAGCTTCGCCGTGCCATGAAGGATGTCGAGGGCTACGACCTCGTGCTGATCGACTGCCCGCCGTCCCTCGGTGCGCTCACCCGTGAGGCACTCACGGCAGCCAATAAGGCCCTCATCGTCACCACGCCGTCGTACTTCGGTGCCCAGGGCGTCGAGAAGTCCCTTGCCGAGATCACCGAGATCCAGAAGACCACCAACCCCGATCTCGAATTCGCCGGCGTGGTCATGAACCGCTTCCGTCCGACCGCCGAGGAGCACAACTACCGCCTCAGCGAACTCAACGACATCGTCGGTGCTCGCACCATCCTCAAGCCACTTCTTCCCGAGCGCATGGTGTTCCAGCAGGCGGAGGGCTCCGGTGCACCCGTGCAGGCCATTCCTGGCGTTGCCGCACGCGAGGTCGGAGAGATTCTCAACTCGTACTTGACCAAGTTGTTGCGCGAACCGCGCAGCACGGAAGGCGTCTGACCTAGCCCGAAAGCGATACACGGGCGAAACACTGCGCCGCCTGCTCGAAACACTGCATTCGTAACGTCGGCCTCATGACGGGGGCCAAGCAGACCGCGGTGATCACGCCGTTCGACGAGATGTCGGGCGAAGGCGGACCACGCGCAACCCATGCAGCCTTGCACCGTGCCCTTGAATTCGTTGGCCCGCTCAGCCTTGCCGAACGTGCCCGTCAACGCGATGCCTACCTCGATCGTCACGGCATCACCTTCACTCTCGGGGAGCGCGAGCGGCCGTTGCCAATGGATCTCGTTCCGCGTCTGATCACCGGAGAGGAATGGACCCGCATCGAGCAAGGAGTCGTGCAACGACTTCGTGCGCTTGAGCACTTCCTCGCAGATGTTTACGGGTCTGGCCAAGTGCTCAAGGAGCAGATCATCCCGCGCTCCCTTGTCACTAGCTCCACCCACTTCCACCGCCAGGCGTGGGGAATCGAGCCGCCGAACGGCGTGCGCATTCACGTATCCGGCATTGACCTCATTCGCGACGAGCAAGGCGAATTCCGCGTGCTCGAGGACAATCTGCGCAATCCATCCGGCGTTTCCTATGTTCTCGAGAACCGTCGGACCCTCGCACACGTCCTGCCCGAAGTCTTCACGAACTACCAGGTGCGCTCGGTGAACGAGTATCCCGAGAAACTCCTGGAAGCACTAAGAGCCGCGGCTCCCGTCGATGTCGACGACCCGACAGTCGTCATTTTGACTCCCGGCGTCCATAACTCCGCTCACTATGAGCATGCTTTCCTCGCCCGTCACATGGGCGTCGAACTGGTGGAGGGTCGCGATCTCTACTGTCGCGATTCGACTGTCTACATGCGCACGACTTCCGGGCCGCGCCCGGTTCACGTGATCTACCGACGCATCGATGATGACTTCCTTGACCCGGTTCACCTTCGCCCGGACAGCGTCCTGGGAGTGCCCGGCCTGATCAATGCAGCACGTGCGGGCAAGGTGTCGATCGCGAATGCAATCGGCAATGGAGTTGCTGACGACAAGGCCGTCTACTCCTATGTCCCCGACCTCATTCGCTACTACCTCGGCGAGGAGCCTGTGCTCCCGAATGTCGATACGTACGATCTGACGAATATCGAGCAGCGGGAACATGTCTTCGCGAATATCGAGCGGATGGTCATCAAGCCCAGTGATGGCTCCGGCGGCTACGGCCTCGTCATGGGTCCGTCTGCGACGGAGAGGGAGATCGTTGACGTCATTGCGGCAGTGAACGCCGACCCGCGTGGCTGGATCGCACAGCCGGTGGTCACCTTCTCCACGTGCCCCACCGTTCTCGAGGACGGGAGCATCGAACCGCGCCACGTCGATCTTCGCCCATTCGCGGTGAACGACGGCAAGAACGTTTTCGTGCTGCCCGGTGGTCTGAGCCGTGTGGCATTACCCAAAGGCAGCCTGGTCGTGAATTCCAGCCAGGGTGGCGGATCGAAGGACACTTGGGTGCTCGATGACACCGCGCCGCGCAGCGCAGCGCCCTCGATCAACGTGCCTCGCCTGACAGTCGTCGACACCGACATCCCCGAACGTGCCGATGCACCGATCAGCCATGACGATCGGATCGTTCAGCAGGAGCGTCAGCAACAGCAGTCACTTCTCTGCGTGAATCAAGAGGGCCGAGCATCATGCTGAGTCGCATTGCCGAATCATTCTTCTGGCTGGGCCGCTATCTCGAGCGGGCTGAGGCCACCGCGCGCATGCTGGCCGAGCATCACCAGCTCCTGGTCGAGGACCAGTCAGTTTCCGACGACGTCGCGTGCGCGGTACTACTCGATGCCCTCAGCCTTCCTCATGAATCGATTGCGACCGGTCACGATCTCGTGCGAACCGTCGTGGGCACTGAACTACTTCCCTCAACTGTGGTGGGCGCAGTGTCGGCCGCTCGCGACAACGCACGCGCGATTCGTGATTCACTCTCTGGAGACATTTTCGAAGCCCTCAACTCCGCGCACCTCGACCTCTCGCGCGGGCTGGCCCTGAGCGGCAGCCCAGGTGTGGCGCTCTACAAGGTGCTGGAACGACTCCTGGTCGTCAATGGAGTGATCGATTGGACGATGCCACGCGACGAGGCCTACCGATTCATGGGAATTGGCAAGGAGCTCGAGCGCATAGACATGATCGGTCGCCTGCTCGCGGTGCGCCACGATCAGCTGTGGCCCACGGCAGGCCCGCTCGCTACCCTTCGCGCGGCCGGTGCACTTTCCGCATTCCTGCGCACGGGAGCACCCATCAATGGAGAAGAGGTGCGCAACTTCCTCGTGCTCGATGCGACGTTCCCCCGGTCCATGCGTAGCTGCGCCGCCGACGCTGAAGATGCGGTGCGCTATCTCGACCGCCTCGGGGTGGGCGATGGTGGGGCACTTCTGCGCGAGGTCGGCATGTTGCGTTCGTCGTTGGAGTACGCCACTCACCCCACGGCTGCAAATGTCGATCGACTCGCGAGCGAGGCGCGACTGGCTGCGGTACGCGCATCCGATGAGGTCAATCGGGCCTTCTTCCGACAGCACGGCACGATCATCTGGAGCCATTGATGTCACGAGGACGCAGACTTCAGATCACGCATAAGACCGGCTACCGCTACGCCGATGTGGTGGATGCCTCCTTTAACGAGGTGCGCATGACTCCGCTCGACAGTGGCGGTCAGGTGCTTCTGAGCCATCACCTTTACGTCACGCCGGGTACCTCACCCACTGTCTACACCGACTATTGGGGTGCATTCGTGGAGTCATTCGACGTTCACGTGCCGCACCGTCAGCTCGAGATCATCGCGACAAGCACTGTCGACACCCCGCCAATGCGCTTCTACGGACCAGGTACCACCTGGGAGAAACTGCATTGCGATGAGGTGCGCAACGAGCTCTCGGAATTCCTCGTGGGTTCGGCATACGTCGACGATGCCCGGACTGATGACTCCCGCGCCCTCATCGTCGAGCAGATGCTTGCAAGCGAATCCCCCGATACTGCCGTGAGGGTAGGCATCGATGCCGTGAGGGCACGGATCGCCTACACGCCCGGCGCCACCACTGTGAGCACGACAGCGAGGCAGGCGTGGGAATCGGGCAATGGCGTCTGCCAGGACTTCAGCCACGCCTTGCTCTCACTGCTGCGCGCAAGCGGTATCCCCGCCCGATATGTCAGTGGCTACCTCCATACGGAGGAGGAAGCTCCCGGGCAGACGGTGATTGGCGAGTCGCACGCGTGGGTCGAGTACTGGGATACCGACTGGCGTGCGGTCGATCCGACAAACGACAGAGCAGTGGGCTCTGCGCATGTCGTCGTGGCACGGGGTCGTGACTACGCGGATGTCCCTCCGCTGATGGGGATCTACGCCGGTGGGGCGAGTGAAGGGCTCGGCGTGAGCGTGGAGATCACGCAGATCTAGGTCGGTTATGGTGGACGAATGCGTCTACGTATTACTGCACTCGCACTCATCGGCGTCGTAGCGTCGACCCTCGCGACCGCACCCGCGTCGCAAGCCGCTACCGCCATTGGCGACTGCTACTACTACCCGGGCAGCACGAAGATCTCGAGTGACGCACAAGCGGTCGCATGTGATGCCCCACATACGGCACAGACCTACTGGGTGAGCTCGCTCCCCGACTCCTTCGGTATCCCAGCGAAGGCCAGCGCCGCCGCTCGGCGTTCAGCAACGGTGGCCTGCACACCGGCAGCGATCAATGCGTTCACCGGCATGCCGGACCGCACGCTGCCCAGCCGCTTCGACACCTTCGCGATCTTCCCATCGGATGCGCAGTGGGCCGCGGGCGATCGCACGGTGCGCTGCGATGTCGTGCTGCGCAACGGCGCCAAACTCGTGACCTTGACGCAGCCCGCGGCCGCAGTCGTGGCATCCACGCCGGCCGACCAGCTCAACTACTGCACGCCGGCCGAGCCGAACGCGAACGCGCCGTACGCCGGAATCTGCAACAACCCGAAGAAGAACTTCATCAAGTTACTCGCGAAGGATCTCGGCAAGCCCGGCTCGAAGTTCCCTGGTTACTCAGTGGTCGAACGCAAGGTGACGAAGATGTGCCAGGGACTGGGGCGAAAGTACAAGGGCAACGTGCCGTATCCCGGCTATTGGGGCATCTGGCCGACTGGCAGCGGCTGGGCTAATGGCGATCGCGCCGCTCAGTGCTTCGTACCGCTGAAGCAGTACCTCGATACGCTCGCCAACCAAGCTGCTAAATCTCCCGCGGCAGCGGCTTCTCCTGCTGCTAGTTAGTCGATCACGGTACGGCGCGGGCCGATGCCCCACGCGATGTAGTTCCACATCCAGTCGGCGACAACACTGACACGGTTGCGGCCACCCGCGAGGTAGAACACGTGCAAGGCGAGCCAGGTCAGCCACGCACTCGTGCCGTGCAGCTTGATGCCATTAGGCATCTCCACCACTGCGCGTCGACGACCGATGGTGGCCATCTGACCCTTGTCCTTGTAGGCGAACGCAGTGAGCGGCTTGCCCACTTCGAGTGCCTTGATCTGCTTGGCCACATGTCGGCCCATCTGCATCGCGACCGGTGCGATCATCGGCAACGGTCGACCGTCAGGGCCGGCCAGGCTCGCAGTGTCGCCCACGACCCACACGCCCTCGCACAGCTGCAGGTTCTCGTTCACCGTGAGTCGGTTCGCTCGATCGGCAACGCCTAGTGACGCCCACTGCTCAGGTGCGGCAACACCTGCGGCCCACACGATGGTTCCGGCAGGCAGAACCTCGCCGCTCTTGAGGTGAACATCAGTGGGATACATGCGGTCGACGGCGGCACTGACGAGAACAGTGACTCCGAGCTCCTCGAGCTCGCTCTTGGCATGCGCGCTGGACTTCTCCGTGAACGACGGCAGCAAGCGCGGGCCGGCCTCGACGAGGGTGACCGCTGCGTGCTTCGCGAGATCGGGAAACTCGGCACTCATGCGCTTCTGAAGTTCGGCTACTGCCCCGGAGACCTCGACGCCCGTGGGGCCGCCGCCGACCACGACAACACGCAGCGCCTCCTTAGGCAGATGCCCGACCTCGACCTCCTCGTAAGTCTGCAGGAGTCGACTGCGGATGACGCGAGCCTGGGGAATCGACTTCATCTGCAAGGCGTTCTCGGCCACACCCGGAACGCCGAAGGTGGTGCCGACGCTGCCGGTGGCAAGAACGAGATCGTCGAAGTGCAGGGTGTTGCCGTCACCCATGCGCAGAGTCTTCGCCTCGGTATCGATGCGCACGACCTCAGCGCGCTTGAAGGCAACGCCGGGGATGGCTGCGCGGACGGGGTAGGCGATGTCATCCTCGGGCAGGCCAGCGGTTGCCACCTGGTAGAGCAGGGGTGCGAAAAGCTGGTACGGATTGCGATCGATGACCGTGATCTCGATGCCCTCGGTGCCGGCCAGCTCGCGCGCACAGCGCAGGCCGCCGAATCCGGCGCCGACGATGACCACGTGACGATTACTCATGCAGATCAGCCCTTGTTCGACGCCTCGGATAAGGCCTTCGCCTCAGGACAAGCCTAGGCCATGGGACTGAAATCGCTTACACGCGTGATTCCCGGAGGATCAGGCGTAACTGATGACTCCGCCGGCTTCGACCACCGCGATCTTCGCCAACGGCTGCTGTGCCGGGCCCTGCACAGGCTCGCCCGTGGCGACCTCGAATCGGGCGCCATGGCAGGGGCAGGCAAACTCTGCTGCCGACTCGTCATAGCCGACCGTGCAGCCGTTGTGGGTGCAGATGCCGCTGTAGGCCAAGAAGGTGCCGGCGGCGGGCTGCAGCAGGAAGGCCGGGCCACCCTGAGGATCCTGGAAAGCAAACACTGAGCCGACCGGCAGGTCAGCCGTCGTAGCGATCTGGGTGCCCGAGGACGCGGTTCCCGAGGATGAGGCTGGCGCACTTCCCGCGGGGGACGCCGCACTCGCTGCCGCGCCGGTCGAGCCGGAGTTATCACCGCAGGCGGCGAGGGTGACGGCGGCGATGCCGACACCAGCGATGACTGCTCCGGACGTAAGGACTGCTCTGCGCTCCATGCCGCGACTGTAGTCGGCTAGGGGCAGGGCCGACGGGATCTAGATCGCGTCGGGTCCCTGCTCGCCGGTGCGCACGCGCACGATTCGATCAACAGGAGTGACCCAGACCTTGCCGTCGCCGATGCGATCGGTGCGCGCCGCATCGACGATGGCATCGACGACACGATCGACAACGTCGTCATCAGCGAGAACCTCGACCCGCACCTTCGGCACGAGATCGACCGTGTACTCAGCGCCACGGTAGACCTCGACATGCCCGCGCTGACGGCCGAAGCCGCTTGCCTCGGAGACTGTCAGGCCATTGATGCCGATGGCCGTCAGTGCTTCCTTGACCTCTTCGAGCTTGAAGGGCTTGATGATCGCGGTCACGAGCTTCATCAGTTGTCCTCTCCTTGGTGACGACGCATTGCCGAGAGCGGATGGGCCCCGCCGAGCATTCCACCGCCCGCGACGCCCGCGAGGTCGTATGCGGATTCGGCATGCTGCGTGGTGTCGAGACCGGCGATCTCGTCCTCGGGATCGGCACGGAAGCCCATGGTCTTGGTGATTACGGTCGCGATGATCCAGGTGGCGATGAAGGCGAATGCGGCCATCGCGACGCAGGCGATGAGCTGCTTCCCGAGCAGCGAGAACCCACCGCCGTAGAACAGCCCATTCTTGCCTGCAGGATTAGCGATGATTGCCGCCACAAAGCCGAGGGAAATCATGCCGACGAGGCCACCGACACCGTGCACTCCGACCACATCGAGCGAATCGTCGAAGCCGAGTCGGTACTTCTGGCTTACCGCCCACGCGCAGATCACGCCGGCAAGAAGACCGATTGCCACGGCACCGAGTGGTGTCACGAAACCGCAGGCAGGAGTGATGGCCACCGCGCCAGCCACGGCACCGGAGGCGATGCCCAGAGTCGTGGCCTTGCCGTCCTTGACCTTCTCGTAGGAGATCCAGGCGAGTGCCCCCGTTGCCGCCGCGATCTGCGTGTTGATCATCGCGACTGCCGCAGTGCCATTGGCCGCAAGTGCTGAGCCGGCGTTGAAGCCCAGCCAGCCGAACCACAGGAGGCCAGCGCCCAAGAGCACGAGTGGCAGGTTGTGCGGACGCATCGGGTCCTTGCGGAAGCCAATGCGCTTGCCGACCACTAGTGCGAGGGCGAGTGCCGAAGCACCTGAGTTGATCTCGACCGCCGTACCGCCGGCAAAGTCGAGCGCGCCGAGACGATCACCGATCCAGCCGCCCTGGCCACCGTCGAAGCTGAAGGCCCAGTGCGCGGCCGGCACGTAGACGAGCAGACTCCAGGCGATGACGAAGACGATCCAGGCACTGAACTTGGTGCGGTCGGCGATGGCACCCGAGAGAAGTGCGGTGGTGACGACGGCGAAGGTGAGCTGGAACATCACGAAGGCGAGCATCGGGATCTTGTGACCGGGCGCACCGACAGTCTGATTCAGAGTGTCGACGAGACCGATCTGCTTCAGATCACCGATGAAGCCGCCTGAGCTATCAGTGCCGAAGGCCAGCGTGTAACCGATCGTGATCCAGACGATGGTCACGATGCCCAGGGCAGTGAAGCTCATCATGAGCATATTCAGGGCACTCTTCGCGCGCACCATGCCGCCATAGAACAGGGCGAGGCCGGGCGTCATGAGCATAACGAGCGCACCTGAGATGAGCACCCAGGCGGTGTCTCCGGTGTTGATCTGATCCACGTGTACTCCAAGTGAGGGATAGCCAGGCAGCAGCGAAGTATGGCGGTCCGCACCCGTTCTCAGGAAACCAACACGAATGCGTTAACTTGCCTGAAACACGGCGTGCGTACCAGTACGGTTCCCGAATGCTGTCCTCAATGAGACGGCGGACGAGAGCGGGGGACTCGCCGTCCGAGCTGGAGCCGCACCTGCGGTATCCGATGTACGGGAATGGGCTTCATCTGCCCGTTCTCCCGTCGGCCGTGCCCGAGATCCTGGAGTCGGTGCGCTGCGCTGAACAGCCGGCCAATGATGGAGTCTTCCTCGTCGACTGGGCAGGGATCCGTACCCGAATCGGGATGCTTCCGTGGGCTCCTCAGCATCTTGCCGGCACGACGTCCACCGACCTTCCTATTCCCACCGATGGCTATCGCTCCGAAGCCGAGGAATACGCCGGCCTGACACTCTCCCTCACCAACGAGCGCGATGACTACTTCGTGATCGAGGCTGGCTCCGGCTGGGCTCCTTGGACAGTAGGCGGTATCTCCCTGGCTCGGCGCGCAGGAAAGCGTGCTCGTGGCATTGCGATCGAGGCGGATCCGATTCGTGCCGCATGGGCCATGCAGCATGCAGCGGATAACGGCGTCAGTGCCGAACTGATCACCGGGACACCCGCTCAGATCGCGACGGCAATCGCCGAGCGTCGAGACCACGTCGAGATGCTCGTCGTTCTCGCGGCCTGCTGGTCGACGGAGACCACGTTGCGCTTCCCGACGCTCTCGGATGACGACATGGGCGGCGCCGTGCTCACCGATCACGAACGCACCATGGACTACCGCGGTGCCCACTTCGATCATGTCGATGTTCCCACGGTCACCTTGGAAACCCTCGTCGGTGCTGCGCCGGCAGTCGACCTCATGCACGTGGACCTTCAGGGCCAGGAACTCGAGGTCGTTCTTCCCGCGAACGACCTCATCGAGCAGCACGTGCGCTTCCTCGCAGTCGGCACTCACAATCGCTACGTCGAAGGAATGCTCCAGGAGCACTTCCTGCGCCGCGAATGGGCACTGCTCATGGAGTCGCCCTCAACCGCGGTCTTCGATGGCGTCAAGCCATCGCTCACGGGCTTCACCGTGCAGGACGGCAACCAGCTGTGGGCAAACTCGCGTTTCCGTGACGCAGCCGACATCGTCATTCGCCATCGTCCATAGTGAGGGGATGGAGCGCAGGAGTGAGCATCACCCCCACCGCCTAGCGCTGCGCGGACGCGGATACTTCCGCAGGCTGGGCCCAGGGATCGTCACCGGTGCTGCCGACGATGACCCGTCAGGCATCGGCACCTACTCACAGGTGGGTGCCACGAGCGGCTTTCAACTTTTGTGGGCTGCGCCCGTCATGCTTCCCCTCGCGTTCGCCGTGCAGGAGACATGCGCACGGCTGGCCCTTGTCAGCGGGATGGGCCTTGCTCGACTCATTCGCACTCGCCTGCCCCGCGGAATTCTCATCGTCTGCATCGCCCTCGTGGCCATCGCGAATACCGTCAACATCGCCGCTGATCTCGCGTCGATGGCCGCGGCTACTCGGCTCTTGCTGCCGATCCCGCAGTTCATCGGTGTCGTGCTGTTCGCAGTACTCATCGCTGCAGCAGAGGTGTTCGTGCCGTATCACCGCTATGCGCGGATCCTGCGCTGGCTGTGCCTATCGCTCCTCGCCTACGTCGCCGTGCTCTTCGTCGCTCACGTCGACTGGACAGAGGTCCTGCATTCGACTTTCGTGCCCACGCTGACGTGGAGCAAGGTCACCTTTGCCGCGCTCATCGCACTGGCCGGCACGACAATCTCTCCGTACCTGTTCTTCTGGCAGGCAGCAGAGGAGATCGAGGATGAGGACGATGCCCATCCCGATGTGAGCGAGGAACACGTGCGAGCGATGCGCGGTGACGTGTTCGCGGGGATGCTCTCCGGTGTCTTCATCATGTTCGCGATCATGACCACGGCAGGGGCAACCTTGCACGTGCAGGGAATCACCGACATCAGCACCGCCGAGCAGGCAGCACAGGCACTGGTACCCATCGCCGGCGATTTTGCAGGCACGTTATTCCTTCTGGGCATCCTCGGCACCGGGCTGCTGGCCATTCCGGTGCTCGCTGGCTCGACGGCCTATGCGATGAGCGAGAGCTTCGACTGGACCGAGAGCCTGGAGCGCAAACCCAGTCAGGCCAAAGCCTTCTACGGGGTGATCGTGGCGTCGATCGTGGTGGGCCTGCTCCTCGGCTACACCGGGGTCAATCCCCTCCACTTCCTCTTCATCGCCGCGCTCGTGAACGGGTTGGTCGCGCCCTTCCTGCTGTTCGTCATCTGGTGGCTTGCCCGCGATAGCGAGAAACTGGGACGGTGGCGCAGCCCACGCTGGTCACAGGCGCTCGTTCTTTTCACGGCACTCGCCATGATCGTGCTCCCGGCGATGTGGCTACTCGCCCCGTGACCACCCTGCGCGAGTTCATCGTCTGACTCCCCAAGGCAGATCACCCCCGACTCAGGGAGAATGCACGTCGCGCCGGCTGGCGCTGATCACTCAGCGAGCGCTAGCCAGGCCTCCTCGGCCTCTTCCTTGGACTTCTGCACTTCGCGAAGTTCGTCGTTGAGCGCTGCCACCTTCTCGAAGTCGGTTGCGTACGTGGCCAGGTCAGCATGCAACTTCGTCTCGCGCTCGTCGAACTTCTTGATCTGGCGCTCGAGCTTCGACATCTCCTTCTGGTTCAGGCGATCCTGAGCTGCATTCGTACCCGCAGGCACTCCGGCACTGTTCGAGACGCCCTTGGCAGCAGGAGCCGCCTTCTGCGCGCGAAGGCGATCCAGGTAGTCATCGACTCCCCCGGTGAGATCACGTAATTGCAGATCGCCGACGAGACCGAAGAAGTCATCGCATACCCGTTCGAGGAAGAAGCGGTCATGCGAGATCACGATCAGCGTGCCAGCGAAACCGTCGAGGAGATCCTCGAGTGCGCCGAGCGTCTCGATGTCGAAGTCATTGGTGGGCTCATCGAGGACGAGAACGTTCGGGCCACCCATGAGCAAGCGGGTGAGCTGCAGGCGACGACGCTCGCCGCCCGAGAGATCACCGACAGGAGTCCACTGCGAATCGGCATTGAAGCCCAGCCGCTCGCAGAGCTGCGAGGCCGAGAGCTCTCGGCCCTTGCCGAGGTCTACGCGATTGGCCACATGCTCGACGGCTTCAAGCACACGCCACTTCGGATTGAGCTCCTCGAGATGCTGCGAGAGATAAGCCGGCTTCACCGTCACGCCGGTGACCAACTTGCCCTGAGCAAGCTTGACCTCGCCCTGCAGCATCCGAATGAGGGTGGTCTTGCCTGCGCCATTTGATCCGAGCACGCCGAGGCGCTGACCGGGACCGATATTCCAGTTGAAGCGCTCGATGAGCAACTTGTCGCCGGCCTTCAGTTGACCGTCATGCACTTCATAGACAGTCTTGCCCAGCCGCGCGTCGGCGAAGGAGAGCAATTCGACCTTGTCGCGAGGCGGCGGCTCCGCGGTGATGAGCTCATTCGCCGCGTCGATGCGGAACTTCGGCTTCGAGGTTCGTGCCGGTGCACCACGACGCAGCCAGGCGAGCTCCTTGCGAATGAGCATGTTGCGGCGCTGCTCACTCACCGATGCCTGCCGCATGCGCTCGGCCTTGGCGAGCACATAGGCGCTGTAGCCGCCGTCGTACTCCTCGACTCCGCCGCCCACGACCTCCCACATGTTCTCGCAGACCTCGTCGAGAAACCAGCGATCATGCGTGACGACGAGAAGGCCGAGACGCGGCCGAGTCTTCAGGTATGCGGCAAGCCAGGCGATGACCTCGACATCGAGATGGTTCGTGGGCTCGTCGAGAAGCAGGACATCAAGATCGGTAATGAGTAGCCGGGCCAGATCGACGCGTCGGCGCTCGCCGCCCGACATGGTGCCGAGGGTGCGTGCGAGGAGTTCTTCGTCGAATCCACCGAGCAGCCCTTCGAGCACCTCGCGCACATTCGGGTCGACGGCCCATTCGTGGGTCGGTCGATCCCCGACCACGGCCTCGAGCACGGTGAGTTCGGGCGGGAAGTCATCGCGCTGGCGCAAGAAGCCCAGTCGCACGTCATTGCCCATGCTCACTCGACCGTCGTCAGGCTTCTCGATCTGGGCGAGCACCCGCAGCAGCGTGCTCTTGCCGGCGCCATTGCGACCGACGATGCCGATGCGGTCGGCCTCACCGACACCCAGCGAGACCTTGTCGAGCAGCGGTCGGTGGCCATAGGCCTTGGTCACTGATTCGACATTGATGAGATTGCGACCGGCCACGTCCCCATCCTCCCGCATCCGCGAGATCGCCATTACCGCCGGGGAGCCCGGGATTGACCTACACCAAGCCGAGGGCCTCGATCTTCGTGCGCAGGTCGATATCTGACGGCTCAACCACGTAGGTGCCATCGCTGAAGGTGATCACCGGAATCGACTGCTTACCGCTGATCTCGATCGCGGCGTCCTTGCCCGCGTCGTCATTGGCGACATCGATGTAGGCGTACGCCACTCCCAGGGAATCCAGCAGGCGCTTGGACCGGCGGCAATCGCCGCACCACTCTGCGCCGTACATCGTGATCGCTGCCTCAGCCATCGCTGCTCCTCTACGTCGAGCGTTCCTGCCTTATCCAACGGCGGCGGACGATGGCCTATTCCGGAAAGACGAAATCCCCCACACATCGGCGAGAAGTGCGAGGGATAACGAGTGCGCCCGACAAGATTCGAACTTGTAACCTCTTGATCCGTAGTCAAGTGCTCTATCCGTTGAGCTACGGGCGCCCAGTCGCGAACGACCGTCGGAGAGTCTACAGGTTCCCGGGGGATCCACTAAACCGCCCTCAGTGAGGGGCCTCCCTCTCAGCACAGCATCAGGGGCGCCCCGATGGGACGCCCCTGACAGGTGGCGGAGGCGGCGAGATTTGAACTCGCGATGGGCGTTAAACCCAAACCGCATTAGCAGTGCGGCGCCATAGACCGGACTAGGCGACGCCTCCATGCAACCGCCCCAATTCTGCCTTATGGCCGGATCGGGGAACCACCGTGCTGCCCGCATAGGTTATCGGGCAGACTTTCGGCCATGACAACGACGTTGGCCATCGACTGCGGAGGCGGCGGGATCAAGGCCTCCGTGCTCGATGAGGCAGGGACGATGCGGGCCCATCCGATTCGGGTTCCCACCCCGTATCCCCTCTCGACCGAGCTTTTCGTCCAGACCCTGGTTGATCTGGCTGCCGAGCTTCCCAAGGCCGATCGGGCCACGGTGGGTATGCCGGGCATGATCCGTCACGGCGTCGTGATCACCACCCCGCACTACGTCACCAAGTCGGGCCCGCGCACCCGCGTACTGCCCGAGCTGGTCGAACAGTGGGAGGGGTTCGACGTCAAGGCGGCCCTGGAGGCTGCCTTCGGGATCCCGACTCGAGTGCTCAACGATGCGGAGGTCCACGCCGCAGGCGTCATCGCCGGCCAAGGACTCGAGCTGGTGCTCACGCTCGGCACCGGTCTCGGCTGCGCGATCTATGACGGCGGGCATCTCGCACCCCATCTGGAGATGTCTCAGGCACCCGTGCGCTGGGGCCTGTCGTATGACACCTATATCGGCGAGCACGAGCGTCGACGTCTCGGTGACGCACTGTGGTCGCGCCGTATTGCGCGCGTGGTCGACGGCCTGCGCCCTGTGTTCATGTGGGACCGTCTCTACATCGGCGGTGGAAACTCTCGTCACATCACGCCCATCGTGTTGAGCAAGCTCGGTGACGATGTTGTGATCGTGCCGAATACCGCGGCGATGGTGGGCGGAGCCCGCGCATGGCTGCTTCACACTGACGGCTGAACCGCCGGAGTTAACTCGCGAGATTCGGGGGCGTCAGCTCTTGGGCATGCGCGAGATACGAATGCCTGCGTAGATCGCGCCGATGATCATGCCCAGGGCCGGCCACAGCGGCCAGAAGTAGCCCTGTCCGGTCAGCGCCCACACGATCACGCAGATGATCCAGACGATGACGAAGCCCAGCACCATGCGCCAGAAGCCCTTGATCGAGGCGGCGCGCTTTGCGGCTGCGTTGCTCATGATGGTGATTCCTCTCGTTAGCCATTCGACGACTCGGCGGTGACGCAGTGTCAGCGGGAGTTCATGCGCCACACACTAAGTCCCTAATCGGGCTGCGACACCGATTGAGTCAGTGCGCGCCGTCTGAGGCGCCCGGCAGCGGCTTCGTTGCCCCCACCACGAGGAAACCGATCACCAGGAGCACAGCCGTGACGCTCAGTGAGCGTTGCACGCCCGTGTGCTCGGCGATGATTCCCACGACCGCAGGACCACTCAGGAATGCCAGGTAGCCGATCGAGGCGACGGCACTGACTCGCCCGGCGGCCTTTGCGGGGTCATCGGCGGCGGAGCTCATTCCTACCGGGAAGCCGAGTCCGGTGCCCAGTGCCCAGAAGACGCATCCGACCATGACTACCCAGAGTGCAGGAGCGAAGACCACGAGCAGCACTCCGACAATGGACACGAGGATCGAGACCCGCATGGTGCGCACCCGGCCGAACCTGTCGAGGATGCCGGCACCGAACCAGCGCACGGTCGTCATGGCCACAACGAAAACGAAATAGGTGGCGGAGGCCAACGCTGCCGTTGCGGCGAAGGAATCGACGGAGGCTACGCCCACCCATTCGTTGCCGGTGCCCTCGGAGAATGCCAAGGCAAAGAGAAAGACGCCGATGAGAAGAGTGCGCGGTTCCTTCCATGCAGCCATCGGATGGCCGCGCTCCCCTTCGTCATGCTCCTCTGAACCCGCGGGCAGGTAACTGCGAATCGCGACCAGCGAGATGACGAGGATGATCGCGGCCATGAGGGTGAGGTGAACAGCCACGGAGAGCTCGAGGATGTTCGCAATGATCCCGAGAAGCGCACCGACGACAGTGCCGATGCTGAATCCCGCGTGGAATCGCGGCATGACTGATCGACCGAGTGACTGCTCGACCGCCGCGCCCTCCACGTTCATCGCGACGTCACCGGCGCCCGTGCCGATGCCCATCAGTACGAGGCCGATGACCACGACGAGGACACCGATATTCGTGCCGATGGCGGCGAGAGTGATGCCGCCCGCGAACAGCGTGACAGTGACCGCAGTCGTCCGGGCCGCACCGAAGCGATGCACGACAATGCCTGCCGTGGGCAGGGCCAGCAGGCAGCCGACGGCGATCGAGAGCAGGACGAAACCGAGCTGGGCGGGGCTCAGATCGAGCTGCTCCTGCACCTGCGGAATGCGCGATGCCCAGCTGGCGAAGCCGAGCCCTTGAAGGATGAAGACAACGGAGACTGCCCGCTTGGCCACCTCGACCCGCTGCAGTCCGCTCATCGCCCTAGCCTCTCGCACTTTCCGTGACACGCACGAAGGGCACTCCCTGCGGGAGTGCCCTTCGTGACCACCTGCTTAGCCGTGGGTGGGGAAGCCCAGGTTGATACCGCCGTGGCTCGGGTCGAGCCAGCGGCTCGTGACGACCTTGCCGCGCGTGAAGAAGTGCACGCCCTCGGTGCCATGGGCGTGGGAGTCACCGAACAGCGAGGCCTTCCAGCCACCAAAGGAGTAGTAGGCCATCGGCACGGGCACGGGCACGTTGATGCCCACCATGCCCACCTCGATCTCGTTCTGGAAGCGACGTGCCGCGCCGCCATCGTTGGTGAAGATCGCGGTGCCGTTGCCGTAGGGGTGATCGTTGATGAGCTGCACACCCGCCTCGTAGCTGGGTACGCGCACGACGCTGAGCACCGGACCGAAGATCTCCTCCTGGTAGATCGTCATGTCGGTGGTGACGTTGTCGAACAGTGTGGGGCCAAGCCAGTAGCCGTTGGCATCACCGTCGACGGTGATGCCGCGTCCGTCCTCGACGAGAGTGGCACCGGCAGCCTCGCCTGCATCGACATAGGAGGCGACCTTGTCTCGGTGCACCTTCGTGACGAGCGGACCCATGTCGCAGTTGCGGCGGCCGTCGCCGGTCTTCAGGCTGCCCATGCGCTGCTGGATCTTCGCGACGAGCTCGTCGCCGATGGGATCGACCGCGAGCACGACCGAGATCGCCATGCAGCGCTCACCCGCCGAGCCGAAGCCAGCGTTGATCGCCTGGTCGGCTGCGAGATCGAGATCAGCATCCGGCAGAACCAGCATGTGGTTCTTCGCGCCGCCGAGTGCCTGCACGCGCTTGCCGTTGGCCGTTCCGCGCTCGTAGACGTACTTCGCGATCGGGGTTGAGCCGACGAACGAGACGCTCTTGACGTCCTTGTTGTCGAGCAGTGCGTCGACGGACTCCTTGTCACCGTGCACGACGTTGAACACGCCGTCGGGCAGGCCCGCGTCCTTCCACATCTGAGCGATGAGGTTGGTGGCGGATGGATCCTTCTCTGACGGCTTCACTACGACGGTGTTGCCCGAGGCGATGGCGATGGGGAAGAACCACATCGGGACCATGGCCGGGAAGTTGAAGGGCGAGATGATGCCGACGACGCCCAGGGGCTGGCGGATCGAGTAGACATCGATGCCGGTGGAGACACCCTCGGAGAAGCCGCCCTTGAGCAGGTGCGGGATGCCGCAGGCGAACTCGACGACCTCGAGGCCACGGGTGACCTCGCCGAGTGCATCGGAGAGCACCTTCCCGTGCTCCTCGGTGATGATCGCCGCCACCTCTTCCTTGCGGGCGTTGAGGATCTCGCGGAAGGCGAAGAGGATCGAAGCGCGCTTGGTCAGCGAGGTATCGCGCCAGCCCGGGAATGCGGCCTTGGCGGCGGCCACGGCGTCGTCGAGCACCGTGGCGCTGGCGAGGTCGACGGTCTTGGTGATCTCGCCGGTGGCGGGGTCGTAGACGTCGCCGGAGCGCTCAGGAGTGCCTTCCCAGAGCTTGCCGTTGATCCAGTGCGTGACGCGCGTGGCCATGATTCCTGCTTCCGTGATTGTGAGGTGGTGCTGATCAAGGTCAAATCTAATCGAGAATGTCAACGCTGTTGACTCTTGCCCTCCAGCAGGGCCTTTCGTGCCTCATTGACGGCGGGGCGGTGGCTTACCTCAGGCACTCCGACCTCCCAGAACGAGTCACCCTCGCTCCACTTGTGCTTCGCAACAGGTGCAACGATCACGTGCACCCCTGGTATTCCCTTGACGGCGTGAAGGGCAGCATCGAACTCGGCGAGCGTGCCCGCCGAGATGACCTCGGCACCCATGCCCTCGGCGATCTTCACGAAGTCAATGACTGCCGGGTTCGGACGATCCTCGTCAGCCAGCATCGTGCGGAAGCTCGCTGCGCCGTGACCTATCTGCAGGCGCTCGATGACGTTGTAGCCCTGGTTGTCGCAGATGATGAGAACGAGGCTGGTGCTGTGAAGCACGGCACTGTAGACATCCATCGGAAGCATCATGAACGAGCCGTCACCGGTCATGCCGTACACAGTCGAGCCGGGACGCGATGCCGCACGCTCGAGGGCGGCGCCCCACGTGCCGCTGACCTCGTAGCCCATGCACGAGAAGCCGTACTCGCAGTCGAATGTCGCGATGCCCTTGCTCGGCCAGTTCATGACGAGCTCGCCCGGAAGACCGCCCGCGGCGGTCAGCACGTAGTCGTCGTCTCCTGCAATCGCATGAACGCGACCGATGAGCTGGGCGTAGGTCGGATCACTTGTCTCGGTGACGGCCGTGCGCTGCTCGATGAGGGCCACCTGCTTCGCGCGCGCACTGCGACCGGTGGCGAACCACTCGGCAGGCGCAGCCCAGCCCTCGAGGCCCAAGGTGAGTTCGGCGAGCGTCTCGCGCGCATCACCAACGACTGCCGTGCCCTGGCGCTTGAGCGCGTCGTACCTCGCGACGTTCACGCCGATTACCTTCACGTTCGGATTGCGGAAGACCGTCCCCGACTCGGTGGTGAAATCCTGAAGTCGAGTGCCGAGGGCGATGACGAGATCAGCCTCGTGCGAGATCTCCTGGCCGGCAGTCTCACCGAAGACACCGATCGAGCCCGCGAATGCCGGATCACTTCCGAGCAGCGAGGACTTACCGGCGACAGTCTCCATCACCGGAATGCCGAAGGTGTTGGCGAATGCGGAGAGTTCGGCTTCGGCGAGTGCGTAGTGCACGCCGCCGCCGGCGACGATCATCGGCTTCTCCGCAGCACGAATGAGCGCGATTGCCTCGGCTACCTGATCACGTGAGGGGCGAGGGCGGGCGATGCGGTGCACGACGGTGTCGAAGAGGTCGGCCGGGAAGTCGTAGGCCATGGCCTGGACGTCCTGCGGGAGCGCGAGGGTGACCGGTCCGCAGTCAGCCGGGTCGAGCAGCGTGGCGATCGCCTGACGCAGTGTGGTCTTGAGCTGGGAGGGTGCGGTGATGCGATCCCAGTAACGACTGACGGCCTTCAGGGAGTCGTTCGCCGTGATGGTCGGATCACCGAAGTGCTCCAGCTGCTGCAGCACCGGATCAGGCTCGCGTGAGGTGAAGGTGTCGCCGAGCAGGAGAAGCAGCGGAAGACGGTTGGCGAGCGCGACGCCTGCGGCCGTGACGGTGTTGAGCGCACCGGGCCCGACAGACGTGGACACGGCCATGATCTGTCGACGCTGCGCTGCCTTGGCGTAGGCCACCGCAGCAAGGGCCATGCCCTGCTCGTTCTGTCCACGAAGCGTGGCGATTTCGTCCTTGTGCAACTCAAGCGACTCGCCGAGGCTCAGGGCATTTCCGTGGCCGAAGATCGCGAAGACTCCGGGCACCAGCGGGATGATCGCGCCGCTTCGATCGTCTTCCACCTTCTGCGCGATGAGGAATCGCACGATGGCGTCGGCGACAGTGGTGCGCACCGTGGCGCGGCCGGTGCTCATGCGCTGACCTTGATGAAGGGCACGACTTCGGTGAGCAGCCAGTCGACCGAGGTGCGCAGGTCGGCGACCGGGCCCTCATTCTCTGCGGGCTCAGAGGTGAGCGCGGCATCCTGCTCGTGCACGTACCAGCCGCGGTAGCCCTGATCCTCGAGCGAGAGCACGACCTCCTTGAGCGGCACGTCACCCTGGCCGAGCGGCGGGAACAGCCCGGCATCGACCGCCTGTCGAGTGGTGAGCTCACGTGCCATGACGCGAGCGGCGACGTCAAGACGGACGTCCTTGAGATGGCACAGCCCGATGCGATCGAAGTTCTGCTGGACGAACTGAAGGGGGTCAGTGCCGCCGATCGCGAGGTGACCGGTGTCGATGCACCATTGCACGCTGGTGGTCTCGAGTGCGAGCTCGACATCGCGCTTGGTCTCGACCATCGTGTTCATGTGCGGGTGCAGCACCTGTGTCAGGCCGTGGCGTGCGCAGATGTCGTCGACCAGCAGCAGTGACTCATTGAGCACCTCGAACCCGGCGCGATCGAGCGGGGTGGGCGTGCGCCAGTCGTAGTCCATGACCGCTGCTGTCACGAAGTACGTCGCACCGGTGCCCGCAAGGCGGGCCGCGGCTTTCTCGGCGATGGCCAGCATCTCGTCGCGTCGCGAGGCATCGTGCAATTGCAGTGAGACGAATCCTCCGAGCATGCGCGAGTCGTACTCTGCGAGCAGCGCGCGAGTCTGGCCATCATCAGCCGGGAAGAACCCGTCGTCGCCGAGCTCGATGGCATGCAGGCCGACGCTCGTCAGCTCTGCAAGGACCCGCCGGACGTCGAGCATGATGCCCCAGGAGGGCTGCTCGCAGACGCCCCAGGAGACAGGTGCGCCGGCTAGGCGATCGAGGAATGCAGTCGACATGTGAACCTCCGTGCGAATGAATTGGAGCGCTCCAATAGCATGCCCTATATGGCGATCGATGACAAGTGCCCCGACCCCGAAGTCGCCTGCCGCTGGCATAGGCTCCCCGCATGACCAGGCCCACCATGGAGGACGTCGCGGCTGCTGCCGGTGTCTCGCGTTCCCTGGTCTCACTCGTCTTCCAGGACAGCCCCAAGGTCAGCGAGGCCAGTCGCTCGCGCGTTCTGGCCGAAGCCGAACGCCTGGGCTATCGGCCCAACGTGCTGGCCCGCCAGCTCGCCTCGAACCGCACGCGCACGATCGGGATCCTTCTCGACGATCTGCACAACCCCTATTTCGCTGACGTCCTCGATGCCTTCGAGGCCGAAGCAGAGTCAGCCGGTTACCGAGCTCTCCTCGCCAACGGCCGCCGCGAGGGCGAGCGCGAGAGCGAGGCTCTTCGCACCTTCATCGATCATCGCGTTGACGGAGTGATCCTCGCCTCGCCGCGCATCTCCGATTCCGTGCTCACGTCGATGTCGAAGATCGCACCGCTGGTCTGCGTCGAGCGTCGTGTCGATCTCCCCCGCGTCGACGTCGTCATGCATGACGAGCGCATCGGTGCACAGCTGGTGGTCGATCACCTGGTCAGTCTCGGCCACCGAGACATCGTCCATATCGACGGCGGCACCGGTGCAGGCGCTGCCGCCCGCCGCGATTGGTTCATGCAATCCATGCGCGATGCGGGGCTGGCGGCGTCGATGCGCGTGATTGGCGGAGAGTTCACTGAGCAAGCAGGTCGTGAGGCTGCTGAGCAACTGGTGCGCGGTGCGCTGCCCACCGCGATCTACTGCGCCAACGATGCTGTTGCCGCCGGCGTCGCGGCCGTGCTTCAGCGCGAGGGAATCTCGATTCCCAGCGATGTCTCTCTCATCGGATACGACGACACCATGCTCGCGAAGCTCGACCTGCTCTCGCTCACCAGCGTGCGACAGCCGCTGGCAGAGATGGCGAAGGTGAGTGTCGATCTCATCAACCGCCGCATCGATAAGCCCCGCAGGGGCGCGGATATCGTTGAAATCGCACCGGCTTTGGTCACTCGACGCTCGACCGCGGCACCCCGCACCTAGTTCGACGCGGGCGTGATCTCGCCTGATCCTCGAGGGATAAGCACTGAGGTCACTACGTGCACTCCGACCGGCGCACTGGCACTCGCGAGCCTCTCGTTGACGAGGGTCGCGGCAAGCCGACCGATGGCGCGTGGATCCTGCGCGACCACGGTCACCGCAGGATCGAGCAGATTGGCCATCGCGAAGTCATCGAATCCGACGAGGGCGACCTGATGCTGCGCACCGGCATCGCGCAAGGCCTCGACCGCGCCCATCGTGATGAGATTCTGCGCCGTGAAGATCGCGGAGGGCGGATTCGACTGCGCAAGAAGTGCGCGCACTGATGCGACCGCTTGAGCGGCATCATGCACGTCGCGCATGACCAGTTCGGGATGCACCTGGACCCCGGCAATAGCCATCGCATCGACATAGCCTTGGTAGCGCTCATTGGCCGTGACGATGCTCGCGAAGTCTCCGACGAAGGCGATTCGGCGATGGCCGTGATCGATCAGGTGGCGAGTCGCCGCTACTGCCCCCTCTCGGTTATCGGTCACGACGCAGTCGGCGTCGATGCCGAAGGGCGGGCGATCGACGAAGACCACCGCGATTCCGTTGCGGACCTCGTTGGCTAGGTAGGCGTGCTCGGTTGCCGTGGGAGCGATGATCAAGGCATCGACCCGGCGGGAGGAGAAGGTGGAGACGAGCTCGCGCTCGCGTTCTGGATCCTCGTCCATGCTCGCTGCGAAGACCGCAACTCCTAGCTCACGGGCGACTTCCTCTACGCCTCGGTGCACCGCAGAGGAATAAGGATTGGCGACATCCTCGAGGAGCAGACCCCAGGTGGCGGTCTTGCGGTCGGATCGCCGCAGATTGCTCGCCGTCAGGTTGGGCCGGTAGTCGAGCTGGGCCGCAGCGCGCTCGACCTTCGCGACCAGGTCATCGGAGACGCCATCCTCCCGATTGACGACTCGAGACACCGTCTTCAAGGACACGCCTGCCAGCGCCGCGACATCACGCATCGTGGGTCGTGAACGAGCACCGTCGGCAGCTGCCGAGGAGGCCGTCGAGGGCATCGATAACGTTGTCATCTCGATTTCGAGTATTCCAGAAGTTACCTCTTGACAAGCCCGTTTCCTGGCCCTAGAAATGCCTGACAACGTTGTCACACATTCGACGGCGAAGTGAACGAAATGAACTTCTGTGGCTCCTGTGAGGCCCAAGGCGGCGACCCCGTAACGGTCTCATAACAAGTGCCTTTCCAATGTGGTGTTGGAGCGCTCCATCCCCTATACAAGGGATGTGGCTCCACGCCACGTCAACCCAAACCCTTCGAAGGGAAATCCATGAAGAACCGCGTGACCCGCGGACGCGCCTTCGCAGCTGTTGCAGCTGTCGGCGTGCTCTCCGTCACCCTGGCGGCTTGCAGCTCCGGCTCCTCGTCGTCCTCCACCGAAGCATCCGCTGCCCCGGCAGCCAGCTCCTCCGCAGCCGCTGGCGGCGAGGTTGCTGTGTCGCTCATCACGAAGAACCAGACCAACCCGTTCTTCGTCGCCATGGCAGCAGGCGCCAAGAAGGCCGCTGAGGCCAATGGCGTTACCCTCACCCTCGCCTCGGGCAAGGACGACACCGACGTTGCCGGTCAGGTCACGGCAATCGAGAACGCCGTCGCTCAGGGCCAGAAGGGCATCCTCATCACCCCGGCAGGCCCGGGCGTGAATGACGCCATCACCGCAGCCCGTGCAGCTGGCCTCCTGGTCATCGCACTCGACACCCCGACCGATCCGGCCGACATCGTCGACATCACCTTCGCCACCGACAACTTCGTCGCAGGCCAGGCCATCGGCCAGTGGACTGCCGGCAAGCTCGCAGGCGGCAAGGCGATCATCGCCCGTCTCGTGATCACCGACAAGGAGTCGCTGACCGTCGATTACCTGCGCGACAACGGCTTCCTTGACGGCATGGGCATCGACATCGCCGACAAGACCGTCATGGGCGACGAGGCAACCACCGGCAAGTACACCACCGGCAAGGGTGGCGACTACGAGATCGCATGTCTCGTGGCCACCGGCGCCAACGAAGAGGGTGGCCAGAAGGGCATGGAAGACTGCCTGGCAAAGAACCCCGACATCAACGTCGTGTACACCATCAATGAGCCCGCAGGCCTCGGCGCAGCCGTTGCTCTCAAGGCAGCCGGTAAGACCATCGGCAAGGACGTCCAGATCATTTCGGTCGACGGCGGTCTCTCCGGTGTTCAGGCAGTCAAGGACGGCATCATCGGTGCCACCTCGCAGCAGTACCCGCTGAAGATGGCGGAGTTCGGCGTCAAGGCGATCTACGACCTGGCCACCACCGGCACCAAGCCGACCGTGACCGAGGGCAAGGACTTCTTCGACACCGGCGTCGTGCTCTGCACCAACGAGCCGCAGGACACCGTCACCATCACCGAGCAGAAGGATGCGCAGTACTGCATCGACAACGCTTGGGGATAAGTCCTCAGCTAGTCGGGCCTAGTGCCTGACACAGCGTGTGAGAGGGGCCGTGGGATCAACCCCACGGCCCCTCTTCATCGCAAGGCCAGCACATCGCGTCACAAGTTTCTGCAACACAAATGCGGTTTCGCAGGACACGCCTTCCTAGATGGTGTGAACTTCGGGGCAGATCAACCACTAATGAGGAGGCAGGCGGGTGAGTACCCCCACCACGACAGATGCCGAGGCACTGATCGAGAATCTCGATCGCAAGGGCCCCATGCATCATTTCCACCATGCTTTGCACAAGTACCCCTGGATCAGCCCGGGTCTCGTGCTCTTGGTCGCAGTCATCATCTTCGGACTCATCAACCACCGCTTCTGGGCGATCTCGAATCTCTCGCTGATCACCCAGCAGGTGTCGATCGTCGGCGCCATTGCCGTCGCTCAGACCCTCGTCATCCTCACCGCAGGCATTGACCTCTCTGTCGGCGCAGTCGCCGTCCTGGCTTCCATGGTCATGGCGAAGACCGCGGCCGAGCAGGGCGTACCCGGTCCGCTGGCGCTCCTCCTCGGCTTCGCCGTCGGCGCCGCTGCCGGTGCCCTCAATGGCTTCTTGATCACCCGGCTGAAACTGCCACCCTTCATCGTCACGCTGGGCACGCTCAGCATCTTCATGGCCCTCACCCTGATCTACGCCACGGGCCGCACGATCAACTCCGACAAGATGGGCGACGCCGCAGGCATCCTGCTGTGGCTGGGTCACCCGATTCAGGTCGGTGGATTCAAGATCACCTACGGCGTGGTCGCGATGATCCTCCTGTACGTGCTCTTCAGCTGGGTCCTCAAGAACACCGCCTGGGGCAAGCATGTCTACGCCGTCGGCGACGACCCGGCAGCAGCCTCCCTCGCCGGTATCCGCGTCAACCGCGTGCTGTTCAGCGTCTACCTGGTCGGCGGCATCGTGCTCGCCATCGCCGGCTGGATCGCCATCGGCCGTGTCGGCTCGGCAAGCCCGACGATCCTCCCCGATGCAAACCTCGAGTCGATCACCGCAGTCGTGATCGGCGGCACCTCGCTGTTCGGCGGTCGCGGCACCATGTTCGGCACCCTCATCGGTGCCATCCTGGTCGGCGTCGTCTCCAACGGCCTCGTGCTCGCCGGTCTCGACCAGGCCTACAAGGTCCTGGCCATCGGCATCCTGGTCATCGTCTCGGTCGCGCTCGACCAGTGGATTCGAAAGGTTCGATCATGAGTGATCTCTCATCCATCCAGCCGGTAGTCCAGGCCAAGGGCCTCATCAAGACCTTCGGTCGCGTCGTGGGCCTGAACTCCGCGAACCTCGAGCTCTACCCGGGCGAGGTTCTCGCAGTGATCGGCGACAACGGCGCCGGCAAGTCGACCCTGATCAAGTGCATTTCCGGAGCAGAGACTCCTGATTCGGGCCAGATCCTGATCGACAACGAGGAGGTCTCCTTCAAGTCCTCCCTCGACGCGCGTGCCTACGGCATTGAGACGGTGTACCAGACCCTCGCGGTCGCACCGGCTCTCGACATCGCGAGCAACCTGTACCTGGGTCGCGAGAAGCGCAAGAGCGGCATCCTCGGCTCGGTGTTCCGCAAGCTCGATCACTCGGGCATGCGCAACACCGCCAAGGAGCAGATGACCAAGCTGGGCATCGGCACGCTTCAGGACATGTCGCAGGCAGTCGAGACCCTCTCGGGTGGCCAGCGCCAGGCGGTCTCAGTTGCTCGCGCCGAGGCATTCGGCAGCAAGGTCGTCATCCTTGACGAGCCGACCGCTGCTCTCGGCGTTCGCGAGTCGAATCAGGTTCTGAAGATGATCGAGCTCATGCGCGATCGCGGTCTTCCGATCATCCTGATCTCGCACAACATGCCGCAGGTGTTCGAGGTCGCTGACCGCATTCACGTGCAGCGCCTCGGCAGCCGCGCGGCGGTCGTCACCCCGAAGACTCACACCATGAACGACGCGGTCGCCATCATGACCGGTGCACTCAAGGTCGACGAGAAGGATCAGGCCCTCGGCCCGGTCCGGGTGCCTGCCACCGCCTAGTCAGTCAGCACGAAGGCCCGATCGCTACGGCGGTCGGGCCTTCGTGCTTTCTACGGTCAACTTCTCAAGCCTGTTAGATTCGCTCGCATGCGCAGACTTACTCGAATGTCCCTGGCCATCGCAGCAATTGGTGCGTTAGCGGTGTGCTCACCGCTTGCCTCCACGGCATCAGCCCACGCGATCATCGAACTCAAGGGAGTGAGCGCTGTGGCCGGCACCACCAGTGCCATGACTCTGGAAATACAGCACGGCTGCCTGCCGTCGCAGCCCACCGTGCAAGTCGAGGCATTCGTCGGCACGCCGTGGCGCGCAGTTAAGCCACAGACCGTGGCCGGCTGGACCTCGCGCGTGACGAAGCAGCCGAAGGGTGGCTGGCACATCACCTGGATCAATCAGGGCACGCCAATCCCCTTCGGCACCGCCACTTACTTCCCGATCACGGTCGCGTGGCCACAGATTCCCGGCACCTACGGCATGAGTGTCTTCCAAGTCTGCTCCGACGGCTCCACGTACTACTGGAACGACAAGTACACGCCAGCCACGGCAACTGCCGATTCCCCGCCTCTGACTCCGAAGCCTGAGGTAATGGTCCTGGCGAAGAAGGATGCATCGCAAGGCACATCGTCGAAGACGACGAGCTCTTCTTCAGCCACGCATATGCACTGAACGCAAGACACAACGAAGCCCCTGACCAATGGTCGGGGGCTTCGTTGATGCAAGTCTCAGGCCTTCGCGAGACGCTGCTCCATTTCGGCGATGGTGACCGGGCGGTTCTCTGCCATGCTCAGGTTCGCTGCCGCGGCAATGACCAGCGGCAGGCGTGCTTCGTCACCGGGCACCGGTGACGGTCCGTCGCCGCGCACGTAATTCGCGAAAGCAGCCCACTCGACACGGTAGGCCTCCTGGTAGCGGCCGATGAACCAGTTCTCCAGTGGCTGGGCGACAGTTCCATGTGCGCCGGTGATCGTGCTGGTGTTCAGGCGCACGTTGTCGCTCTGCACCATGCCCAGGCTGCCGAAGGCTTCCACACGCTGGTCGTAGCCGTACACCGCGCGACGGCTGTTGTCGATCGTGCTGAGGGTGCCGTCAGCGTGGGTCATCATCACTACAGCGGTATCGATGTCACCGTGCTCGGCGAAACCCGGATCGACGCGCACGGCGCCTTGGGCGTACACGGAGACAACCGGGCTCCCGACAACGAACGGTGCCATGTCGAAGTCGTGCACCATCATGTCGAGGAAGAGTCCACCGGAACCCGCAACGTAAGACATGGGCGGCGGCTCGGGATCACGTGAGGTCACGCGCACGATCTCAACCTGACCGATGTCACCGTTCATGACTGCCTTCTGGACGGCAGCATGCGAGGGATCGAAGCGGCGGTTGAAGCCGACCATGAACTTCACGCCATTGGCCTTCACGGCCGCGAGCGCGCGGTCAACGTCGGCGATGTCATTGGAGATCGGCTTCTCGCACATGATCGCCTTGCCGGCCTCGGCCGCGGCGATGATGGTGTCAACGTGCGTCGCAGTGGTGGTGCATACGCCCACTGCCTCGACCTCGGGCAGAGCCAGCACTTCAGCAACGGTGAGCGCCGGAACGCCGAGCTCTGCACCAACGTCTGTGGCGGTGGCGGCAAAGGCATCAGCTACCGCAACAAGACGTGTCTCGGGCACTGAGCGAGCGACGAGAGTCGCATGCATCTTGCCGATTCGGCCGACGCCGAGCATGGCGACGGCAACAGGTGTGGTGTTCACGTGCTCCTCTTTCGATTGATTACTAGGGAACCGGGGTAATGGGAACTCGGGGATCAGTGGCAACGCCATTCCAGGACTCGCGAATCCAGGCATGTGTCGGGTCATCGCAGAAATTCAGGGTGCGGTCATTCGGGCCGGCCAGAACGTTTAGGTAATACATCGGGTAGCCCGGCGCCGCGATGCTCGGACCGTGGTAACCGCGCGGCACCAGGAAGACATCGCCGTCTCGCACTTCGACAGTGGCATCGACAGGCATGCCTTGATCCTCGGGTGCGGTGTACGTGCGGTGAATGCCGAAGCCCTCCGCACTTCCATGCGGGCTGACCACGCCCTGCAGATCTTCTTTGCCAATGCGGAAGTAGTAGATCTCCTCGTTCTCCCACGGGCAGTCACCGATGCCATCGTGGCGATGCGGCGGGTAGCTCGACCAATTGCCGCCCGGCGTGAGCACCTCGCACCACACCAGGCGCTGGGCACCCGCGAAGGAATCGGGGTGACCCTGAAGGTTTACCTGTCGGGTCGATGTTCCAGCCCCGCGCACGGTGACCGGGTAACTGTCGGCTGCAAGATAGGCGGGCGGGAAGGCCTCCTCGGCCTTGGCCGTCGCGAGCGCAACTTCTCCGTCGGTGGACGCAGTGATGGTCACAATGGATCCGGTGGGTGCATAGACCCAATCCGTGACGCCCGCGAAGACGCCGGCGCGGCCCTGGAGCGTGAAGCTCACCGCTGCAGCATCGCCAACAGCGACATCGACCGTGAGGCCCGTGGAGCTCAGCGGGATCACCGCTGCCTCGATGCCGTCGAGCACGATGCTGCGGGTCTCGCCCGCCACGAATGAGAAAACCTGCAAGCCCGAGTAGCGCCAGCCCGCGTCAGCCGGCGTCAAGGTGATGAGCGAGCCGGCCTTGGCCAGGGAGCCTGCAGGCAGATGCCACGGAACCTCCATCGTCATGACGCGCCACCCGGGCGGACGAGCGCTGCGGCCCGCTGCACGGCCGAGGCAACATCACCGTCGGGCGGGAATAGCAGCGCACGACCGATGACGAGACCGCGCACGGTGGGCTGCTCGAGGGCACGGGTCCAATCCGCGAATGCGGCATCCCAATTCGCACCGGGATCGCCGCCAAGGATCAGCACGGGCAGGGTCGAGACTGCGGCCGCCGCGGCGATATCGCTCCAGGCCGGCAGCTTGAGCCACGTGTATGCGCTCGTGGCGCCCATGCCTGCCGCGATTGCCGTAGCCCGCAGCAACTTCGCGTCGTCCTTGATCAGCTTCGCCTTGCCATCTGCGGTGATCTCATAAGGCAGCGGCTCGAGCATCGCGATGAGATCGCGATCTGCGAGTTCGGTGACTGCCTGTGCACAGGATTCGATGGTGCGCGCGACGCCCGGGTCGGTGTCTTCGATGCGAAGCAGCATCTTCGCACCGTCAAGATTCATCGACGCTGTATGCGCGGCGTCGTAGGCCGTCATGCGATCGTCGAGTTCCCAGTTGGCGCCGACGATGCCGCCACGATTCATGGTGCCGAAGACGAGCTTGCCGTCGAGTGCGCCAAGCACGGCGAGATCTTCAAGGATGTCGGGCTGACCGAGAATTCCATCGACACCCGGTTGAGCCAATGCGATGACAATGCGGCCGAGCAGGGATGCGCGGTCGGCCATAGCCGAGGGATCGCTGCCCACACTCATCGCGCCGCGTGCCGGGTGATCGGCAGCGATGAGCATCATCTTGCCGTCAGCGGGAATCCCCCCGGCACGCACGCGATCTCGCAGGGCTGCGCGCACGGCAGCGGGATTCGTCACGCGGAGATTCGTGATGCGCTCGATGTCTGGTGCAGAGATAACGTTGCTCATGCGGGCACCTTTCGCCCTGCAGCAGCAAGGAGTTCTCGTACTTCGGCATCGGTGGGCATCGCATGACTGCAGAGCAGTCGCGAGGCGACGATCGCGCCTGCGGCATTGGCGTAGGTCACGGCATCGGCAGGCGACCATCCGCTGAGGATTCCGTGCACGAAGGATCCACCGAAGGCGTCACCGGCGCCGAGCCCGCAGACGACGTCAATGGGAATGCCGGGTACCACCACTCGCTCATCCGCCGTCACGACAAGAACTCCATCGGCGCCCTGCTTCACGATCGCGACCTTGACTCCGCGATCGAGGAAGCCGGCGGCGAAGTCGTCGGGCTTCGAATCAATCGGCAGGCCGAGAGCGACAGAGCATTCCTCGCGATTGCCGATGGTGATGGTCGCGTAATCGATGGCCGCACCGATTGCTGCGGTGGCCTCATCGCGCGAATTCCAGAACGACGGGCGGTAGTCGAGGTCATAGATCACGTGCTCGCGACGCTCGCGCACCTGCAGCGCGTGCAGCACTGTCGAAGTTGAAGGCTCACGCGAGAGCGCCGAGCCCGTGTACCAGAGGACATCGACTCCGCGGGCTACCTCATCGGAGAGATCAGCCGAAGTGAGCTGGAGATCAGGCGTATTGCCATCGCGATAGAACACGAGCTCAGGGTCACCGGGATTATCGAGGCCCGTGAGCACAACAGCGGTGCGCCCGCCGAGCATGCGGCTGATCCAGCGGGTGTCGACGCCGAGGGCCTCGCAGTCACGGATGGCGTAGGTGCCCAGGGAGTCATCGCCCACCTTGGTGAGAACGGCGGCACGATTGCCGAGTCGAGCCGCCGCGACGGCGACGTTGGTGGCCGAGCCGCCGACAGCCTTGGCGAAGGTCTGCTGGTCCTCGAGACCCTGGCCGAGTTCCTGGCCATAGATATCGACGCCAATGCGCCCGATCGTGAGGAGCTCGGGGAGCTGATCGCCTGCCATGGTGGCCTTCCGATGGAATCTATTGGAGCGCTCCAATTTAGCACGCCAGTGTGCCGAGGGGAACCCCCATTCGGCCGAACCGACTCCGCTCCCGGCTGCTGTCAGGCCACGACCAGTGCGGTTCCGACCAGAACGACGATTAGTGCCAGCACTTCGGGTCTCGACATTCGCTCCTTGAGGAAGGCCCATGCCATCAATGCGGTCACGATTGGGCTCAGCGAGGCCAGGACGGAGACCACGCCGACATCGCCCGAGTCAGCTGCCGAGTAGAAGGCCACGCTGCCCAAGCCGAGGGCCACGCCCGAGGCCGCCAAGGGGACGACAGTTCGAGAGCTCAGGCCTCCGAGGGATCGGGTGGCAAACACCATCGCCAGGCAGACAGCCACCTGCGGCACCTCGGACATCGTCATGGTCCCGTACAGATTCGTGCGCGAGCCGATGTCGAGCACCACCACGGCAGAGCCGTAGAACACGGCGGATCCGATGGCCAGCCAGACCGTCATCAGCCCACCGCTCAGCGGGCCCTTGGATCGAGCTCCGGGAAGCACGAACATGACGAGACCGATGAAGATCACGATGATTCCGATGCCCGCGATCACCGGTAGCGCTTCGCCGATGAGAAGCGAATAGGTCAGCGGGATCAGGACATTCGCCGGGCTGATGCCGGCGGCGACACCTAGCTTGCCCTTCGAGTAGGCCTGCAAGATCAGCACATTGCCGCCCAGATTCAGCAGGCCGCCCAGCAGACCCGCGACCACGTCAGCGCGGTCGAAGACTAAGTCGCCTGTCAGGAGCCCGGTGAGCACGTAGACGACACCGGCGACCCCGCCGCTGATGAGGATGACGGTCCAGTGCGAGATCTGGCGCCCGTATCGTCCAGTGCCGAAACTCCAGGCTCCCCACAGGAGAGCCGCCGAGAGAGCCAGGGCGGTATTCACGGGACCAAACTAGACTCAGCCATCATGTCCGCACCTGATTTCCTGCCCGGCCTCACGGGCTCTTTCGCCCAGAAGGCCGCGGAGAATCCCACGGTCGACATCGTCGAGGCTGCTTACCAGGCCGCCGGCGCTCATGTGCGATACATCAATTGCGAGGTATCGCCAGAGCATCTCAAGGGCGCCATCGATGGCGCGGTCGCGATGGGCTGGCTGGGCTTCAATTGCTCCTTGCCTCACAAGGTCGCCGTGATCGAGTACCTCGACGAGCTGGCTGCCTCGGCCCGCATCATCGGCGCAGTGAATACCGTCGTCATCGACGGCGATCGCCTGATCGGCGAGAACACCGATGGCAAGGGCTTCCTGCAGTCCCTCCTTCCGATCGTCGATCCCACCGGAAAGCGGGTGGTCATGTTCGGCGCAGGCGGGGCAGCACGGGCCATCGGCGTCGAGACTGCACTCGCCGGTGCCTCGCACATCACCGTCGTGAACACCACCGCTTCGCGCGGCCAGGAGCTCTCCGATCACCTTGCCGCCAGCACGCCCGCCGGCAGTGACTTCGTGCCGTGGGATTCCGAGTACAAGGTGCCTGCGGCCACCGACATCGTCATCAACGCCACCTCTATCGGCTTCGGCGATGCGAGCGCGAAGCTGCAGCTCGACACCTCGACCCTGCTTCCGCACATGATCGTCGCCGACGTCATCACGAATCCCCCGCGCACTGCTCTGCTGACGGCAGCCGCCGCGAATGGATGCACCATCCTCGACGGCCTGGGCATGCTCGTGAATCAGGCACTCGTCGCCACCAGGCTCTGGACAGGAATCGAGCTCGATGGTCGCGTCATGCGCGACCGGCTCGAGGCATTGTTCGGTACCGCTTAACCACACACCCACCCTACGAAGAAGGACACACATGGAAACCCGCGCTTACGCCGTTCCGACTCCCGGCGCACCGCTCGTCCCGCACACCATCAACCGGCGCGAGGTCGGTCCCTTCGACGTGGCCATCGACATCAAGTTCGCCGGCATCTGCCATTCCGACATCCATCAGGGTCTCGAGGAGTGGGGCACAGCGATCTTCCCGATGGTTCCCGGTCATGAGATCGCCGGCGTGATCGTTGCCGTGGGTAGCGAGGTCACCAAGTTCAAGGTCGGCGATCACGCCGGCATCGGTTGCTTCGTCGATTCCTGCGGAGACTGCGACCACTGCAATATCGGCGAGGAGCAGTACTGCCTCAACGGCGGAAACACACCGACCTACAACGGTCTTGAGCGCGACGGCGTCACCCCCACCTACGGCGGTTACTCCACGTACATCGTGTGCAAGGAGCGTTACGTGCTGCACATCCCGAAGAACCTGCCTCTCGATGCTGCCGCACCGCTGCTCTGCGCCGGCATCACCCTCTACAACCCGCTGCGCAAGTGGAAGGTCGGCCCCGGCATGCGCGTCGGCGTCATGGGTCTCGGTGGCCTCGGCCACATGGGCGTCAAGCTTGCAGTCGCCATGGGCGCTGATGTCACCATGATCAGTCACTCGAAGAACAAGGAAGAAGACGCTCTCAGCCTGGGTGCTCATCACTTCCTGTACTCGGGTGACGATGCCCAGATGAAGGCCGCCCGTAACTCTTTCGACGTCGTCGTCAACGCGGTCTCGGCTGACATCGATGTCGTGCCGTACTTGAACCTTCTCGGTCTTGATGGCGTTATGGCACTTGTCGGTGCACCGCCGAAGCCGCTGCAGATCCCGGCATTCGCCCTCTTCGATCAGCGTCGCACCCTCAGCGGCTCGATGATCGGCGGCATTCCCGAGACCCAGGAGATGCTCGACTTCTGCGGCACGCACGACATCGTCAGCGAAATCGAGACGATCGCTGTCGATCAGGTGAATGAGGCCTGGAAGCGCGTTGTCGCATCTGATGTGCGCTACCGGTTTGTCATAGACACGGACTCCCTGAACGTCTAAGCGCTGCCACGACCGGCAATGCGCAACACGCGCATCCGGTTGTAGCGCACGATCAGGATGAACGGCGCATTGCCGATGATCACCGCGATCGCGAAGGCCAACGTCAGCCACCACGGGTTGAAGTAGGCCAGCGGGATCCAGGTGAGCATCGAGAGCCAATGCACCCATTCGGCGCGACGAAGTTCACGCGCATAAAGGGCCAGTTGCTCCGCTTCCGAGCCGGGCAGCTGGCCCTTGCTCTGCCCGCCGAAGATCGAGCCAAGCTCGGGCAGCCTGTCCTTGATCGCGGGGATGCGCAGGAATCGGTAGGCGTGAGGGGTATCGAGTCTCGTCAGTCGCAGCGGCCAGCGATCGCGACCCAACCAGACGTTTGACCACCGCGGAGCCATGGCACCGACCAGTACGGAGAGCGTCACGACAATGAAAATGTCGATGACGATGCGCAGCACAAGCCCATACATCGTCATCGACACTCCACGCGGCGAGGGAGGGATTTGAACCCCCGGTGAGTTTCCCCACGGGCGCTTTCAAGGCGCCTGCAATCGGCCGCTCTGCCACCTCGCCTAACGGCGACAACCTTACCGATCAGCCGATCGTGCCCTGCCGCGCCATGGGCATCGGGCCATCATTGGGAGCGACCTGGGTGAAGGCCACGTACGCATCGTCAACAGCGAGCATCGACCACTGGTGGCCGTCCTTGTCGGAGATGAGGTACGCCGGCAGGAGCAGGATCGTGCCATCGGGCTGCCAGTACTGGGCCAAGCCAAGCTCTGACTTCGTGATGGTCGCGACCGTGATGGTCACGCCCAGCGCGGGTCGACCCTGGTACGTCGGGTTCGGCGGCAGGGTCGGCTCGGTGGCCGGCTGATTGTCTACCGCAACCGTGACGTCACCGTTCGAGATCATCGCGGGCTGCAGTGCGCTCCAGCCGGGCTGGTTCAGGCGTGCGATGGCGTCCTTGACGCCGATGATCGCGTAGCCGGGGATCTCGACGAGACCAGCCGCGAAGCCATAGGCATTCGAGATCTCTCCGTCGCCGAAGAAGGTCATCGACCACTGCAACTGCGTGCGCTCGCCATCGATGGTTAGCCATGCGGTTGCTGTCGTGAACGGGTCGTAGCTATCGATCTGCCAGTCGATGCTGGTGAGCGGCACTCCGAGTCGCGTGAGCACATCAGTTGCCCAGGCCTGGGCATCCTTCTTCGACGGAGCCGGGCTCACGCTCGGATTCGGGCCAGCAACGCCGTCGGAACCATCGGCCGACCCACTGCTCACGCTCGCATCAGCGGGCATCGGGGTGGGCACGCCATAGGCGGCCGGGTTGTTATACGACCAGGAAGCGGAGGAATCGTCATTGACATAGATCACCGGGCCGGAACCATCAGTCGGGCCGACGCTCCACCCGTAGTCGTTCTTGACCGGCTGACCGGCAACACCGAAGACGGTCGCGAGTTCGGCCGCGAGCGCCTCGCGGTCGATGCCGGTGTCATCGACGGTGTAGCCCGATGCCGTACCCGACTTATTGGGCAGGCCCTTGCCTGGGGTGAAGACGGTGTTGAAACCCGGCCAGATCATCGAGCTCGCGGCGACCTTGGTGTCGGACGCCTGCGGTGCCGAACCATTCGACATGCCCATCGGCACGGTGCCGGGCTCATTCGCCGGCTCGGATACGGACGGCGCAGTTTGCGCCTGAGGTGTTGTCGTGCGTCCGACGATCGCGCCACCGACTGCAACTGCGCCGAGTGCGACCACGCAACCGCCCACGATCAACGCCCGGCGTCCGCCGCGCTTGCGTGGTTCCTGCACTTCGTTGATGTTGCTCACGTCTACTCCTTCGGCTTGAGACTGTGACGGCATGCTGCGGTCGCAGGTTCCAGGCCAGTGATCACGATTGAATCACACCGCGCTCGGATGGGAAGCCGGCCCGTTTATTCCCACGGACTGCCGCCAAAAGGCAGAGGTTGATCGCAGCTCAGCGCCCGTGCAGTAGCACTCGCTACCACATCCGCGGGCCACAGGAGTGGTTCGTCCGAGGCCCGGAGGTGATTGAGTCGGATGCCTTCAATCGACCTGAAGCCAAGTATCGCTTCCGCTAATTCCCGATCCCGTAGATCGGCCCTCCGGCCTCGACTTTCTAGGGTCCAGAGTTCACGCGAATGTTCCTGCAAGGCGCGAGTGAGAAGTTTGCGCCGAGTGCGTTCCTGCATTTTGGGTGAGGAGCTGTTCGCCCACACTCGGAATCCCCATGGTCCCTTCGCAATGTGATCAATGAGAGCAATCCGACCGCGAGCATTGACATCGTGGAAGTGAAATCGCGCGGTGCTGCTCTGCGAGATCCCTCGCGCATAGTCTCTCGCCGCCTCGCATTCCTCACGCTGAATCCAGATAAGGCCCAGGACGTAGATCCCGTTTCCGTCGCGTTCGACGTAGGACTCATCGCCAAAGGCACGGATCATCAGGAGAATTTGGCCCGTAATTCAAGCGAAAGCAATCTCGATTCGCGGACTGTGGACACAGCCATACCTTGATTGCTGATGCGTCTCGATCCTAGAATCCGATCATGCCCTCTCCTTCTGGGGGAAGGGAAGTGAGGCCAGGTGCGTCCCGGGGTATACCGGGCCCCTGGCCTCGCGGCTTTATTCCGCCATCTCGATCGGCTCGACTTCGCTAACCTCACGCCCACCACGCCAGTCGAGGACAAGACCGATGAGGGTGAGCACCAGCGAGACTCCGACCACGGTCGTGACGATCTGCACGACATCAGCATGACGCCACAGGGCGATGATCGCTACGAGTACCACCAGTGCGATCCACACGGACGCAGCTGCACGCTTGTCCTCTGCCGCCAGGCGCGCGTAAAGAAGTACCTGCACGAGCGCGAAGGCCGAGCCCTCGAGAGCGAAGAGCCAGGCATCCGTGCCCAGGCCGAGGTCGACGTACTGCACGCCGCCGAGCACGCGAATGACGAGATCACCGAAGAGCAGGCTGAAGCCGGTGATGGCAAGGCCCACGACGGCGGTGAGGCCGGTCGCGATGTAGACCGTGCGACGCGAGTTGCCGGTGGTCATCTTCGGGAAGAGCACGATGATGATGGCATTCGGAAGGAAGAAGGCGATCTTCGCAAGCAGCACGCCGACGCTGTACTCGCCGGAGGCATCCTCCGAAAGGAAGATACGCGCCATCAGGATGTCGATGTTGGTCAGCGTGAACAGCACGATCAGCGCATGGGCCACGTGCGCGAACTCAGCAGCACCACCCGCGCCGATCGTGTGCGACCAGGCACCGGGGCAGCAGATGCGGTACGCAATGAAGGCGCCGACCGCGCAACCGACCAGGATGCCGAGGGTCGCACCGACCACACTGTGGAGGGCTATGACGCCGATGATTCCGAAAATCGCGCGAGCAGCACCGTTGACGATGAATCCGGCGGAGAGACGCTTGTGCTCCTCACGGCCCTGCGAAACACCCATTGCGGCGGAGCCGATGACGACGAAGCCGAGTGAGGCAATGCCGAAAATGACGGCGAGGATCGGGATGGAGAACAGAACCGAGAGCGGCCATGCGGCGAGGATGCCTCCGAGGATGATGACGATGCCCAGATAGAGCGAGAGCCGAAGTGCCTGGCCCTCGACCTCGGCACGATTGCTCGTGGCCACGGCCACGCGGCGGGCCGCGAGGGCCTGCATCGCGATACCGATGGTCGAGATGATGACGAGGATGGCCAGCAGTGCGCCGAAGGCACCGAACTCGGCGGGCACCAGAACCCGAGCGGCCACCATGCTGAGCGCATAGGCAGCACCATTGCCGATCAAGGTGGCTGCACCGACGAAGATCAGGCCCAACGCCAGGGCGCGGCGGGGCGCTGTTTCGCTCATGGAATGACCCTAATGGCTGGCGACTAGAGCAGGTGCGCGTGAACCCACGCGCCGAGTGACGCTGAGCACTCGTCGAGCGTCTCTACCCAGGATTTCGCTGCCTGCTCCCCCGCCTGGTCGCTGACCTGCTTCACCAGCGTGACCGGGATTCCCGCTGCTCGGGCTGCTCGTGCAACGGCGTATCCCTCCATGTCGACCAGATGGGCTTCCTTGGCCAGGCGCTCGCGCACCTCAGGCTTGGAGATGAAGCGGTCTCCCGTGGCCAGGACGCTGCCTGATGCTGAGTCGAAACTGATGGGTTCGCCGAAGTGGATGCCGACCAGATCGAAGATCGCCGCGTCATTGAGATCGTGCTGGATGACCGAGCTGATCACGTGCGTGCCGGTCACTCCGTCACGGAGGGCGCCAGCCGTGCCGAGGTTCACGATGCTCGACGGGCGGTGCGTGCCGAGGATCGTCGAGACCGCGATCGCGGCATTCACCTTGCCGACACCGGTGACGAGGATTGGAAGTTCATGCACGTGCAGGTGCACCGCCTCCTCCTCCAGGGCAACGACGAGGAGCGGGCGGTCGGGATGAATCGCGCGGTGCAGGATCACGCGTAGAGCCTAGAGCGTGCGCTCAGGCGCCGAGAACGGTGGCGAGATGCGGGTGCGGAATCGTGATCTCGACATCATCGACCCAGATATGCAGCACGGCATTGACCACCGTCGCACGATGACAGTGCCCGCCGGAGAGGCGATCGAGTGAGAGTGCATGCAGGTGCAATCCGGGAATCACCTCGCCGTCGTTGACATCCGGGAAGCGGAAACCGACGAGGGTTCCTGTCCAGGCGGTGAACTCGAATTGCACTTCATGCTCGAGTACCTCGGTCAGCGGCTTGTACGGCGGAGTCTGCCCTGGCTCGCTGCGAAGCAGCACATCGCTGAACACTCCATCAATGCGCACCGCAGCAACGAGATGATCGTGATGCTTGTCGAGCAGTGACAGCACGTGGTCGATATGCGCGGTGACGCCCTCGAAGGTGAGGCCTGCGGGCAACTCCTCGATGATCTCTTCACCGCCCTCGGCGACAACCGCGAAGGGAAGACCAAGGGATCCCGCTGCGCGGACAGGGATGCCGTCGACAGGGATACACCACACCTCGCCGTCGAAGGCGACGATTTCGCCGTCAACAGCTTCGGCCACGCCCAGTCCGAGGAGTGAGCCAGCGAATGCCTCCTCCACCGTGGTCACTGCTTCATAGTGACCTTCGAAAAGATCAGTGACGATCTCGATCTGGCGAATGTGACCGTGGTGATCCTCCGCGCGGTGCACGGCGGAAGCGAGGGCTGCATCGAACATGGGCTCAACCTAGCCAGCGCTCAGCATCCCGTCAGGGATGCCGTGCGAGTCTTGATGTGTTGTCACCTGGGCCGGTTCCTCCCCCGAGTACCGGCCCAGGTGCGGCACACGTTTCCTCCTCCATGGGAACGAGTAAGCCCCCGCTGTTCGAAGGCAGCGGGGGCTTACTCACGTGCAGGGCTACCCCGCGAAGTTCACCTCGGGGATCGTCGACAGCGCCTCAGCGAAGCGCGCATCGCTGACCTCTTCGTCGACCATGGAGCCGCTGAGGTAGGCGTCGTAGGCCGCAAGATCGAAGTGACCGTGGCCGCAGAGTGCGGTGAGGATAACGGTCTCCTCGCCGGTCTCCTTTGCCTTGAGTGCCTCGCGCACGGCAAGGGCCAGTGCGTGAGTCGGCTCCGGTGCCGGAACGATGCCCTCGGTGCGGGCGAACTGCACTGCAGCCGCGAAGCACTCGGTCTGCGGAACGGCAACGGCTTCCATCATTCCCAGCTCGTAGATGTGCGAGATGAGAGGCGCCATGCCGTGGTAGCGCAGGCCACCGGCGTGGATCGGGTCAGGAATGAAGTCGTGACCCAGGGTGTGCATCTTCATCAGCGGGGTCATGCCTGCGGTGTCGCCGAAGTCGTAGCGGTATTCGCCTCGAGTAAGTGACGGGCACGAAGCCGGCTCGGCCGCGATGATGCGCGGGTTGATCTTGCCGGCCATCTTCTCGCGCATGAACGGGAAGGACAGACCGCCGAAGTTCGAGCCGCCGCCGGTGCAGCCAACGATGTGAGTCGGCGTATCGCCGGCCATCTCGAGCTGGAGAAGTGCCTCCTCGCCGATGATCGTCTGGTGAAGGAGCACGTGGTTGAGCACGGAACCGAGGGCGTAGCGCACGTTCTCATTGGTTGCCGCAACCTCGACTGCTTCGGAGATTGCGATGCCGAGTGAGCCGCTCCAGTTCTTCGGATCCTTCGCGAGCTCACGACCTATGGCGGTGAGGTCAGATGGCGAACGATGCACCTTGCCGCCAAAGGCCTCGATCATCAGGCGGCGGTAGGGCTTGGCATCGAAGGATGCGCCAACCTGCCACACCTCGCACTCGAGGTCGTAGAGCGCACAGGCGAAGGAGAGCGCGGTGCCCCACTGGCCGGCACCAGTCTCGGTGGTCAGCTTCTTGGTGCCGTCCTTCTTGTTGTAGTACGCCTGCGGCACCGACGTGTTGGTCTTGTGCGAACCGGCCGGCGAGACACCCTCGTACTTGTAATAAATACGCGCGGGGGTGCCGAGCGCCTGCTCGAGACGGTGCGCACGGAAGAGGGGGGACGGCCGCCACTGGCGGTATACGTCGAGGACTCCGCCCGGGATATCGATGTAGCGATCTTGCGAGACCTCTTGCATGATCAGGTCGATCGGGAACAGGGGCAGCAAGTCATCGGGGCCGACGGGATCCATCCGACCGGGGTGCAGGGGCGGGGGCGGGGGCGCCGGCAGATCGGGAACGATGTTGTACCACTGCGTGGGCATCTGATCCTCGGTCAGCAGGTACTTGTGCTGGCGCACTGCGTCGTCCATCGCGATCCCCTTCTCGGGTCTTCCCATGCGGCCGTGATCCACGCTGCATGACCGAGGGAATCTCGCCTCGGGCGAGCGACGCTACCTGAGCACATGCCGGGTCGGGGCGAAATTGCGCGAGCTGGATCGGGCCTCGAGACCTGCCCGGCGAGCTCCCGTCCTACGATCGCCATAGAGAGGACGCGGCGGGCTCCGCCGGTACCTCCCAGATATTCGAGGAGATACCCGCATGACCATCGAGGCTGTCGGCCACGACTGCGTCTATGCGACCGCGGGCTGGGGCATTCACGATGAGCGCTGGGTCGCCGCTCTGCTCGAGCTCGGATTCCATCCCTTCGTGATCTCCCTTGGCCGAGATGCCGCCGATGCCCTCGAGCTGCGGGAGGCTGTCCTCGCCGCCGCCACGATCGATGCAGTCGCGCGACCCGTTCTGGCCGGGCCTCTTCACTGCGTCACCATGGCCCTCGCCGATCTGCCCATTCCCGTTGTCGGGCTCTCCTGGGGCTACGACCTGAGCGACCTCGATCGCGATGGCGCGGATCTCGGCTGGCTCACCGGGCTACATGGACTCATCGTCGACAGTGAGGCCAATCGCGCGATCGCCCTGGCTGCAGGGGTCGATGCCGCGCGCATCACCTTCATGCCGTGGGGCGTCGATCTCGATGCCTTCCCCTTCCACGCTCCGTGGATCGATGCCTTCGAGCTCGGAGTACCCCCGCATGCACCGCTCGTGCTCAGCCTTCGCGCGCACGAGCCGATCTATCGGGTTGCCGACATCATCCGGGCCTTTGCGCGCGTACCCCGGCGTCCTGACATTCACGAGGATTTCCCGGATCCGCACCTGATCATCGGGCACCAGGGCTCGCTCACGTCGGAGCTGAAGGCACTGGTGCGCGAGCTCGAGATCGACAAGCGCACTCGCTTCATCGGCACCGTCCCCGAGTCCGAGCTCGTGCCGCTCCTCGGCCGCGCCAGTTGCTACGTCACTGCCTCGGAGGTTGATGGCACGTCGGTCACCCTGCTCCAGGCGATGGCGTGCGGAACTCCGGTGATCGCCAGCGATACCCCGGGCAACCGCGGGTGGGTGCGAGAGGGAGTAACGGGCTCGCTCTTCCCCGTCGGGGACATCGCCTCACTGACCGAGCACCTGATCACGGCCACCGCGGTATATCCGCAGGACATCGTCGACCAGGCACGGCAGCTCGTCGAACGCGAGGCCGATTGGCAGGCCAATCTGGGCCGGCTCGCCCGAGCTCTGCGCCCCTCCTGACCTGCCTTCCCCCGCCAGGCCGAATGTCCGATTCCTCCCTTAATGTTGTTACTGGGGCGTAAGTGACGATGTGGCCCATCCCACATGACCCCCGAAAGCACGTCCGTTATTCGGATGGTTAGGTCGCAGGACGTAAGTCCCTTACGTAACGTCAACACCGTTGTCGGCCACAGGACCGCATTCGCGGACCACCGTCAGCACGCTGAATCACCAGATCTGCCAAGGCTTTTTCGAAAGCGGCGACGGAAACGGTGTACCGGGGAACCATCCGGGTCGGAGCACCACGCCGACCCATGGGGCGAATCGGCGGCAGAACCCAGAAATGGGGATGTCGTCGTAGGGCAACCTTCAAGGCCCGAGTCCGTCAGCTCACCTGGGAAGCGGATCTCGAAGGGAACCGCGTGCGTACGGTTTTGCGCTCCACCGGCGTCCAATGGACAGCCATCGTTATCGCCCTCGTGGCATTGATCGTGACGATCATGCTGCCGTCGAGCACCTCGCGTGCTGAGGCTGCGACCCCCACCCAGGTGCACTCCACCGTGATGATCGCCCGCCTCGGCACAGTGCCAACGGCAAAGACCAGCTCGGCCGCTGCCCGCAAGGCGCAGATCAAGAACCTGCGCATGAAGCTGGTCAAGGTCGCCAAGGCCCAGGTTGGCGATCGATACTCCGCCGGCTCGGCCGGCCCCAACGCCTTCGACTGCTCGGGCCTGACCCGCTACGTCTACAAGACCGCAATGGGCAAGACCCTCCCGCATCAGTCGCACTCGCAGTTCGGCATCGTCAAGAAGATTCGCCTGAAGGACGCCCAGCCGGGTGACCTGGTGTTCTTCTTCCGTCACGGAGCCCATCACGTCGGCCTCTACATCGGCGGCGGCAAGATGGTCGACGCTGCCGGTTACGGCAAGGGCGTTCGCGTCAGCCCGATCCACGGCTCGTGGTGGGGACGCACATTCAGCGGCGTGGGAAGAATCGTTCCGGCTGCTTAGTCCGCGGTCGGGAAGTTCACTCGCACCGCAAGCCCGCCGAGTGGCGAAGTTTCCGCTGTCGCGTCACCGCCTGCGGCTCGTGCGGATTCCTGCACGAGCGCCAGGCCAAGACCTGAACCGCCCGGCACGGCCTTGCTACCGCGGCTGAATCGCTGGAATACGGCTACCTGCTCATCGACAGGAAGCCCCGGGCCGTCGTCAGCAACGACAAGCACGACGTTGCGGCCTTCCCTCCGTAGCGTCACGTGAATGCGACTGCGTGCGTAGGACATCGCGTTGCTGAGCAATTCATCGGTGATCTTCGCGACAGTGCCCTCGCTCGACATGATCCACAGATCGGGAGTGATATCACTTGTCAAAGTGATCTCGTTTTCGTTCGCGATGAGCTCAGCTTCTGCGATGCGCCCTGCCACCTTTGTCGACGCATTCATGCGCCGGACAGAGGTGCTGCCGGAATCCGATCGAGCCAGCGAGAGAACCTGATCAATGCGGTGAGTGAGTCGATCGACCTCGGCTGTCGCAGCAATCGCCTCGGTACGCACGGCATCTTCTGTGGTGATGTCCTCGATTGCCTCAAGTCGAAGTCGGACGCCGAACAGCGGGGTACGCAGGTGGTGTGAGGCATCGGCGGCAACGCGCTCTGTGCGCGCGAGAATTCCGTCGAGCTTGCCCGCTGTCGAGTTCAGTGCAGATGCGACCGAACGCACTTCAGCCGGACCTTCGGTCTCCGAGGCGCGCAAGGCGAGGTCATCGGGCAGTGCGCGGGCTACGCCTGCAAGGCGACGAAGCGGAGACGCAATCGACCGAGCCAGCAGCCACGCGACGACAGCCGCCACGGCCATGACGGCTACCACGAAGAGCAGCAGCCACTTCTGGGTCGAGCGCACCACATTGGTGACCTCGTTCTCCGGAATCGACAGCCGCACCGCACCGCTCACCTGCTGGTTCTGCACGACGGGCGCCGCGACATACCGAAGGTCGGCGCCCAGGGTCGACGACGTGCGCACGTCAGTCGTGAGAAAGCCCTCCAGCGCCTTGGTGATCTCAGGTCGATCGAAGGCACGATCGAGAGTGGAGTCACTGCTATCGGCGATCAACTTCGCATTCGTGTCGACGACGACGACTCGAGCACCGGTGGACTCATGAATGTCCTGAGTCTCCTTCGCCCACAGTTCTCGCGGTTGAGATGAGAGCACCGATGCTGCACTAAGTGTCGCCACTTCGAGGCGCGAGATGAATTGGTCGCGTTGGTCATTCGCCACGATGATCGCGAGGGGAACGGCGAGCGCAATCGCGACGAGCGCGACGAGCGCCGTCATGGCGATCACGAGCCTCTTGGTCACGCAGCGCCCTCGCCAAGTCGATAGCCGACGCCACGCACGGTCTCGACAAGTGACGGATCACCGAGCTTCTTGCGAAGCGTCGCGATGTGGACGTCAAGAGTCTTGCCGGTGCCGATCCAGACCGGATCCCACACGCGAGAGAAGAGCTCCTGGCGAGATACCGCGCGACCCGGCTCCTCGGCGAGCACGGCAAGCAGGTCGAACTCCTTCGCGGTGAGCTCTATCTCCTCGCCGTCGACAGTCACGACATGTCGCGTGCGATCGACTAACACACGACCACCGCCCACAGTGGGCTCATTGCGGCGGCGGCGCGCGATCGCGCGCACCCGGGCGGCGAGCTCGCGGACACTGAATGGCTTGACCACGTAGTCATCGGAACCGAGCTCGAGGCCCACGATGCGATCGGTCTCCTCGCCGCGGGCGGTCG
>JAHEIZ010000001.1 GCA_024639145.1 Actinomycetes bacterium
ACTACCAGCCACTCGGCAGACCACCCGGACCACCCAAAGGAAGCCCCCAACGCGGCGGCAGAAAACCCCAGACATAAACGAAGTCCCGGGACATCTATTAACGATGTCCCGGGACTTCACAAAAGTAGCGGGGACAGGATTTGAACCTGTGACCTCTGGGTTATGAGCCCAGCGAGCTACCGAGCTGCTCCACCCCGCGTCGCTTGTTGCTCCCCAAGGATACGTGGGGGCGTGGATTCGTCCAAATCCGGTCTTTGACCCCTCCTGCCCTCGTGGCGAAATGCGTGGCTCCCCCACTCAGGAGACACTGGAGCCATGAGCACCGAGAGCCTGTATGACCTGACCTTCGTCGACAACCACGGCCAGGAGGTCAGCCTGGATCAGTACCGGGGCAAGCCCGTGCTGGTCGTGAACACGGCAAGCAAGTGCGGATTCACGCCGCAGTACGAGGGGCTGCAGAAGCTCTATGCAGAGCTCGGCCCGAAGGGCCTGGTCGTACTCGGCTTCCCCTGCGATCAGTTCATGAACCAGGAGCCGGGCGGCGACTCTGACATCGAATCCTTCTGCCAGTTGAACTACGGCGTTACTTTCCCCCTGTCGACCAAGGTCCACGTGAACGGGAAGTCGGAGCATCCGGTGTTTCGCTTCCTCAAGTCACGCAGCGGTGGCCTGCTCGGGTCACGGATCAAGTGGAACTTCACGAAGTTCCTGGTCTCCCCCGATGGCACCACCGTCAAGCGCTTCGCGCCCACCACCCAGCCCGAGGCACTCGAGGCTGACGTGAAGGCCATGCTTGCCTCCTGATGAGCATCCGTTCCTCCGTCGCGCCGGACATCGTGTCCGCTGATCCGACATCACTCAGCACAGCGTCCGCGATCCTCCGTCGCGGTGGCGTGCTGGTGCTCAGTGGGGCCGGACTCTCGACCGAGTCAGGTATTCCCGATTACCGCGGGCCATCGGGGGCCTACTCGCGTAATCACACGCCGATCACTTACCAGCTCTTTCGGGATGATCCGCGAGGCCGCCACCGTTACTGGGCGCGCAGCTACATCGGCTGGCCATTCATGCGCGACAAGAAGCCCAACGTCGGGCATCTTTCCGTCGCCGCATGGGAATCGGCCGGGCTGCTCACTGGGGTTATCACCCAGAACGTTGACTCCTTGCATCACAAGGCCGGCAGTTCATCGGTGATTGACCTGCACGGCCGGCTCGACACGGTGATGTGCATGGCATGCGGCCTCCGAGGTTCGCGCGATGCACTGCAATCGCGGATCTCGTCACAGAATTCAGATTGGGAGGGTGTGGCGAAATCGTTCAACCCCGATGGTGACGTCGAGGTCGCAGATGCGGCGGTCGACTCCTTCGAGATGGTCGATTGCTCTTCGTGCGGCGGCCCTCTGAAGCCGGATGTCGTGTACTTCGGGGAGAGCGTTCCGCCCGCACGCGTCAGCGATTCCTACGCGCAGGTCGATGCGGCGTCTTCGCTGCTCGTGCTCGGGTCTTCCCTGCACGTGTACTCGGGCCGTCGCTTCGTGACGCATGCCCACAAGCTCGGGCTGCCGATCGTCATCATCAATCAGGGCGAGACCAAGGCCGATGACCTTGCGACAGTGCGCATCGACGCACCCCTGGGAGCGACCCTCGCATCGTTGAGCGACATGAGCTGCTGCTGGCCAACTGATCAGCCCAACTAGGCAGAGACTTGACTCTTCGGGAATGCCTTGCGCATCAGCCAGTCGATCAGCATGAGGACGTAGCCCAGGACGATCGCGAAGATCACCATCTGAGCGACAAAGCCAAGGACCGAGGCCATGCCCTTCGCATTAACGTCCAGAAAACCGTACGGGTATGCGCCGATGACTGAACCGCGCAACAACGAATAGGCAAGCCAGAGCAGCGGCAGGATAAGCGACGCGAAGATGCTGCTCGAGGTGATCCAGCCACGTGGGCCGGCAATCACGAACACGATAAGGACCAGAAGCGGGCCGTACACGTGCTGGATTCCATTGCTCCAGAAATCCCAGCCCTCATGCGTGCCAGTGTTCAGGAGCAGGTTGAAGATCAGGCCGGTCACGATCATCATGACAATCGCATCGAGACGAAGCACCCGGAACAGAGCACTGGTGCGCTTCGGGTTGATGGCGAGCATGGTGAAGATGACCGCAGCGAGCATGTTGCTGAGTACCGTGAAGTAACTGAAGTGATCGATTTCTCGCCCGAGGAAGCCTGCGGCACCCAGAGCATTGTTGCCATACAGTCCCGGATCGGTCGTATTCACCGGGTAGTAGTCGATGGCGCTGAGGACCACCGACAGGATCTGTCCGATCCAGAGCACTGCAGCAGTGATGGCAAAGAGCACGCGTGCGGTCATGGGCACACGCTAGACCCCGGATCGACCCTCAGCCCGCAGATTGGCTCACTCAGGCGCTCGGGCCGCCATCGATGCGAGCCTGGGCATCCACCGCACGCTTCAGGGCTGCTTCGAGATTCTTCTGGGCCTGGTCGTAGGCGGTGAAATCTCCCTTGCGAAGAGCCTGCTGGCCGGCCTCGAAGGCCGCATCCGCGGCGGCGATGGCACGAGCGAGGTCGGTGGCCGGATCAGCCGTGTCCGGCACGACCGGCGCGGCCGTGGTCGAGGGCTGAGGAGCCGGGTTGGTGCCCGGATCAGCATTGGGATCCTGGTTGGTGCCCGGATCAGCCTCAGCGGTCGGAATAGCCCCGACATTGAAGACCTGCGCCAATGCCTGGTCGAGGGTGTCTTCGAGCGCGACATTCGAGCCGTAGCCGACCAGCACCTTGCGCAGCAGCGGGTAGCCATCAGTCGTGGCCCGGATATAGACAGGCTCGACGTAGAGCAGGCCGTCATTGAACGGCAGCGAGAGAAGATTGCCGAGGTCGACTTCCGAGCCGCCGCGGCGCAGCAGTGAGAGCTGCGAACTCACCGTGGGGTCGGACTCGAAGTTGTTCTGCACCTGCTGCGGGCCGGGAACGGTGGTGTTGCTCGGGAGCTGAAGCACCTGCAACTGGCCGTAGTTCTCCCCCGGAGTCGAGTTCACCTGCATGAACGCAGCGAGGGTCTGACGACGCTGAGGAGCGAAGGCCGTGGTCAGCGAGAACTCCGGCTTGTTATCGCCGGGCATCTGGAGGGTCAAGTAGTAGGGCGGCTGGAACACCTGGGCCGGTGTCAGCGTCGGGTCGAAGGGCACGATCCACACGTCAGTGCCGTTGTAGAAGGTCGCAGGGTCGGTTACGTGGTAGCGGCTCATGATCGTGCGCTGCACCTTGAAGATGTCCTGCGGGTAGCGCACGTGCTCGAGAAGTGCCGGCGACATCTTGTCGAGCGGAGTCACGATGTCGGGGAACGTCTTCATCCAGGTCTGGAGCACCGGATCCTTCTGATCCCACTGATAGAGAGTGACGGTGCCGTCGTAGGCATCAACCACGGCCTTGACGGAGTTGCGCATGTAGTTCAGCTGATCCTGCGGCTGAAGACCAGGTGGAAGATTCCGCGAGGTACTCGAGTCGCTCGTAGCGTCAGAAAGCGAGACACGGCTGGAGTACGGATAGTCATTCGAGGTCGTGTAGGCATCAACGATCCACTTGATGCGCCCATCCACCACGACGGGGTACGGATCCTGATCAACGGTGAGGAACGGCGCAACTTTCTCGACTCGTGCCGCCGGGTTGCGATCCCACAGGATGCGCGAATCGCCGTTGACGAGGTCGGAGAGAAGGATGTTGGCATCTTGGAACTTGGTCGCGAAGACGAGTCGATTGAACAGTGAGCCCATCGCCACGCCGCCGGTGCCCTGGTAGGTGTTGGTCTTCTGACCGGTGGGACTGGCGTCATCGGGGTAGTCGAGCTCACGAGGCGTGGAGCCCTTCGGAGCGCCCACGATGCTGTAGAACGGCGACAACTCACCGAAGTACACCCGCGGCTGATCGATCTTGAGGGCACCGCTGTCAGGGATATCGCTTTCGAAGAAGTCAGGCTGGCCATTGCTGAGCGCCGTGTTGTCGTATGCGGAGACAAAGCCGTATCCGTGCGTGTAGACAGCCTTGTCATTAGTCCAGTTGCGCTGGCCGTCGGGGATGCCGGCGAGATTGATCTCGCGCACTGCGACGACTGCACCGCGCTTCTCGCCACCGAGGGTGTAGCGATCGATATCGAGGCGATCGTTGAACGAGTAGTACCCGCGAATCTGCTGCAGTTGGTTGTACGTAGGCGAGACGAGCGCGGGATCGAGCAAACGGATGTTCGACAGGGTGCCGACATTGTTCTGGAGAACCTGCTTCGAGGGCAGGGAGACGGAACCGGGGTAGTCCTTGATCTCGGCATCATTGATGTCATACGCATCACGAGTCGCGTTGATATTGCGCTCGATGTACGGCTGCTCCTTGACGAGCTCACTGGGGCGCACCGTGAACTGCTGGATGATCAGCGGGTATACCGCGCCGATGACAATGCTCGTGATGAGCATCAGGCCAACTCCGAGCGCAGGCAGCACCCAGTGGCGACGGAAGATATTCACGATGAACAGTGCGGCCACCAGGATCGCGACGAAGGTCAAGATATTCAGTGATGGCAGAACCGCGTTGACATCGGTGTACTTCAAGCCGGTAAACCCGGAAACGAGGTTCTCGCTCTTGGTCGCCAGGCTGTAGCGGTCGAACCAGTACGAGGCCGCCTTGACCAGCAGCAGCAGCGCAATGAGCAGCGAAATCTGCACTTGCGCGGCAGCTGATGCGCGATCGCCCTTGGGCTGGAGGCGAAGGCCGCCATAGAGATACTGCACAACGATCGAGGCGAGCAGCAGGATCACGAGAAGCGTGAACGCGAATCCGAGCAGGAATCGAATGAACGGCAACGTGAACGTGTAGAACGACAGGTCGAGGCCGAATTGCGGGTCGGTCACGCCGAAGGGTGTCGCGTTCCGCCACATCAGGAAGGTGGTCCACTCCCCCGCTGCAGATAAGCCGCCGAGAACGCCCACCACGATGGAGCCGATGATCGTGACGATGCGACGAGCCGGCTCGATGGAGATGCGGTACCGCTCGAGGCTTGCCTGCTCGGGAGTCAGGCCGCGGAAGGTGGGCCGCGTGCGGTACGCCCAGAAGAGAACGAGTGCGAGCGACACGCCCATGATCAGACCGAAGCCGAGGAAGAGGCTGATGCGGGTGACGAGAGTCGTGGTGAAGACCTCGGACTTGTCGACCGAACCGAACCACAGCCAGTCGGTGTAGAACCCGGTGAAGACGACGAAGGAGACGACGATCAGGCCCAGCACGATGATCGTGGGGAGAAGAACCCCACCGCGGCGACGCGGCTTGGGCTGGCCGGTGTCAGGACGCATGCTGGCGTTGAAATCGAAGCTCACCTAGACAACCTACGACGAGACGGGGCAGGAGGGCACCTGAGCCCCCTGGGCCCAGGCGTGCAGGGCATCGACTGCATCGGCCACGGTCTCGACCGGGGTGACCGTCAGCCCGTCGGGAATATGGCCCGCAGCCTCGGCGCAATGCGCCTTGGGCATGAGGAACAACTCGGCCCCGACTCCGCGGGCACCGGCCAGTTTCTGCCGGATCCCGCCGATCGGGCCCACCTTGCCCTCGGGATCGATTGTTCCGGTGCCGGCGATGTGCTTGCCGGCCGCGAGGTCACCGGGCGAGAGCTTGTCGATGAGGCCGAGGGTGAACATCAGGCCTGCACTGGGGCCGCCCACGGTGTCGAGAGTGAAGGCAATCGGGAAGTCTGCCGCGTAGTACTCGCCGACGCTGATACCGATGTACGGCTTGGTGTCGTCGGTGGGATTCGGCTCGGACGTGACAGTGACGTCGACATTCTTCGCACCCGACGGATCATCGCGGTGCACCGTGATGGCGAATGAGGTTCCGATCGGCTTTGCCTGCACGAGTTCGCGCACTTGATCAGCGGCAGTGATCGCTGTGCCGTCGATGGTCAAGATCTCATCACGCGCCTCGAGCTTGCCATCAGCCGGGGAATCAGCCCACACCGCACTGACGACGATCTTGGTGGAGACGGGCATCTTCAGGTAGCCGAGCGCAGCAGCCGTCGCATTCGATTCCGCAGTGCTGAACATGGCCGTCTGCTTGGCCTTGACGTCAGTGCCCGAGACATCGTCAGGGTAGAGAAGCTCGCGTGGGAGAACGGCATTCGACGACTGGAACCACGAGGCCACGGCATCGAGGAAGGTGAGCCCGCCACGCGGGCCGCCCGACTCGAGCACAGTGGTCATGTCGAGCTCGCCGCTGACCGGATAGGTCGTGGTGTCGCTGATCTTGATGACCGGCTGGCCATCGTGATCGCCGATGACGTTGAAGGTGGGGCCGGGGGCAAGCTTCACGAACGGCACGGGTAGTAGCAGCGCCACGGCAAGGAGCACGAGCACGCTGGTCACGCTGACCAGAAGGACTCGGGCACGGGAGGAGAGATGACGCCGGGCGTGGGTGCTCACTGGCGGGGGTCCTCCGGCTCGAGTTCAGGAAGTGGGCGCTCCATGGCGTCCTGGAGGCGACGCAGGTTCTCCATCGAATCGCGTGGGTCGATCGGCTTGGCGGGGCGACTGCGATAGACCACATAGAGGATCGCCAGAGCCGTTGCCCCGATCGGGATCAGCCACCACAGCAATGCGCCCATCAGGCAAGAGTACGCGGTGGCGGCCGGGGGCGAAAAAGAGCGAGACCCCCAGGTCTCTGGTCACCATTCGCCTTCCCCTTGCGAATGCTGCCTGTTATCCCGGGGGCCCCAGCGCCGAAAACCTAGGCACTGGCACGCGGTGAGTCAACGTGAACGGGGTAACCCCGTACTTTCCCTGTGGACACTTTGTGGATGCACTGGGGATGGGTTGGGCATTTCGTGTGGACCGTAGGTGCATAAGCCTGTGTATGAGCGTGGGGACAATGCGGACATCACATCGCTGACCAGGGGAAATCAATCCACATTGCTGTGGAGAAAAAATAGTTCAGGCCACAAGCGCCGCAGCGATCAGATTGCGGACGCTGTTATCGAGATCAGTCGGCAACTCATCGAGAGCGAACCAACGCAGGTCATCGGACTCCTCGCTGATGACTTCTTGCGCATCAGGCGCCACTAACCCGAGAAACTGCACGTCGAGATGCGTGCTCTCATCGGCAGCGCAGCGCACGCGATGACGATCGAGGCGAAGCGGGAACTGACTGATCTCGATGTCAGTGATGCCTGACTCCTCGCGTGCCTCGCGCAACGCAGCATCACGAAGGGTGGCATCACCGGGCTCGAGGTGTCCGCCCATCTGCAGCCAGCGCCCGACCTTGGGATGCAAGGTCAGCAGCACGCGGGTGCGAGAGTGATCCATCACGAGTGCACTGCCGGTGATGTGCCCGATACGGCACTCACGCCACGTGCCATCAGCATGCTCGTCAAGATGCGCGACGTACTCATCGCGAAGGCTCGACTGACTCGCATCGACGGGCTGCCAGGCGAGCAGAACCTCACGCGCATTCGCGTGCAGGGGGTCACTCATGCGTCGAAGTCGAGATCAGCGTTGCTGCGCTCAACGAAACCGAGTGGATCGGAGAGATCTTCAGCGCTGGGCAGCAGATCGGGATGGCCCCACAGGGCATCACGGCCCTCGGCCCCACCGTTGTGACGCACGGCAGCGAAGAGATTCGCTGCCTCGCGAAGTGCCCGCGGGCGCAGCTCGAGGCCGACGAGGGTCGAGAAGGTCTTCTCGGCGGGCCCACCGGCAGCGCGACGGCGGCGCACGGTCTCGCGTACCTGCGCCGATGACGGAAGCCGGTCGCCGATCGCGGCCTCGACGACGTCATCGACCCAGCCTTCGACGAGTGCGAGCAGGGTCTCGAGTCGCGCGAGTGCCGCGCGCTGCTCGTCAGTGTCCTGCGGCTTGAGCAGACCTGAGGCCATGAGTTCTTGCATTGCCTCAGGGTTCGAGGGATCGATGCCGCTCATCTGCTCATTGAGCTGACTCGGATCGATCGTGATTCCGCGCGAGTACTCCTCGATCGCGCCGACGATGCGCGGACGCAGCCAGCCCACGTGCGCGAACAGGCGCTGATGCGCGGACTCGCGAAGTGCGAGATACAGGCGCACGTCGTCGGCGTCGACGCCGATGCCCTTACCGAACTCGGCGATATTGCGCGGAAGCAACGTGGGGACGGAATCGTCAGTGAGCGGAATGCCGATATCGCCCAGGCTCACGACATCACCGGCGAGGCCGGCGAGCGCCTGGCCGAGCTGCATGCTGAAGGCCACGGCACCGAGTTGCTGCATCATGCCCATCATCGGAGCGAGCATCTGCATCATCTCGGCCGGAACTCCGCCGGGGAACATGCCGCGCATCTGCTCGGGCAGCGCGGCCTCGAGATCCTCAGCAGTCATGCTCGACAGATCAGCGCCGGTCATCTGAGAGCTCATCACGTTGCTCATCGAGGTCGCGATCGGCTCCACGATGCGGCGCCAGGCGGGGATGGTGCCCTCGAGCCATTCAGCGCGGCTCCAGGCCCGGGGCTCGGCGACACTGGCAGGAAAGGTGGTGGCCTGATCGAGCCAGATGTCAGCGAGTCGGACGGACTCGATCACCGCACGGCGCTCGCTGTCGCCGATGGAGGGGTCGGTTCCGATGGCCTTGCGGGCAACATCAGTGACCATGGGCCAGTTCACGGGGCCGGTGTCACCCGTACCGCCCTGCTGGAGCATCTGGCCGAGGTTCTGCAGGGCCGCACCCAGTGAGTTCATGTCGAAGGGATTGCCGCCCGCGCCACCGAAGGGGTTGCCGCCGGCACCCTCGTCGCCGCCACCGATTCCGAAGCCGAAAGGCATGTTTGCGCTCATGCAATCACGATACGTGGCAAAACGAAGGAGGGACGCCCGTGACGGGCGTCCCTCCTTACGCGTTCGCTGTAAGCGTGCGTACCGCTTATGCCTTGCCGAGGATGCGGGTCACCTTGGTGCCGCACGTCGGGCAGATGCCCTTCGCGAAGCGGCGACCGTTGGTCTCCTCAACGTTGCCGGTGAACTCGCGCTTTTCCTTGCACTTCACGCAGTACGCCTCGCCGGTGTAGCTCTCAGCCATGGGGCCCTCCTAGTTATCTCGGCGTCCGCTTCCCGTGAGGGATGCGGCGGTGGCGTGCGCCACCTTTTCCCGCCTGTGCGGGCTGGTTCCACCATAGGGGAAGGCGCGGCGGATTCCCTCGTGCCGCGCGGCTTCTGGGGATGGCGCGCCCCACATTTATCGGGGTAATTCGGACAAATTGCCCGTTCTCTTCTGCCTGTGGAGCGCAAGCGGCGGTCCACAGCCCCGCCCCTTCACCCTGGCCCCATGAGCAGCCTCACCGCACTTTCGCCCGATTCCCGCCCTCGTTACCGACCTGATCAGCCCGTGCTCTGGCGTCGCGAAGGCACCGTGCAGTGCGGCAGCGTGATCATCGAGGAAGTCAGCAGCGCCGACGTGGCGTGGGTAACCGGGCTCGACGGGCGTCTGACCGGCACGCAGGTGCGTGCCGAGTGCCCCGGCACCTCGGCGCGGCGACTACTGCAGGCCGCGCTTGCGGCCGGCGCAATCGAGGATTCCCTCACGACCTCCGAGGCCCTGCGCTGGACTCCGGCTGACCGGCGCGATCGGGTGCTCGGCGACTTGGCCGCCGCTACCCACCTGCTGCACGACCCCGCCATGGCGATCAGGGTCGTCGATAGCCGACTTGCGACATCCATCTCGGTGATCGGCGAAGGCGTGATGGCCGAACTCCTTCGACGACTCATCACCGACTGCGGGTTCACCCTCGCCGCCGGCGAGCGCGCCGCCCTCACTGTGCTCGCCGAGCCCGGACATCCCCTGGCCTCTGCGGGGCCGGCATCCGGCGAACACCTCGGGCCGCACTTACCCGTGCGGGCCTATGCCGCGCAAGGGGTGTGCGGTCCGCTCGTCGTGCCCGGCCTGACCCCGTGCCTGCGCTGCCATGACCTTCATCGACGCGATGGCGACTCGTCCTGGCCACTCGTCGGCGTGCAATGGGCGCAATACGCCGATCGACATGCGCCGATCGACTCCTTGCTCGCCCATCAACTGGCCGGCATGACCATTGCCCTCATTCGTCGCTGGATAGACGCACCTGAAGCACACGAGGAATGGTCATGCGCGGCTTATCGACTCGAGCTCCCGCTCGTCACCATCCGTACCGAGGCTCGGCCAGCCCATCCGCTCTGCGGCTGCCAGTGGGATGCCCTGGCGCGCACGAGCTGACAAAGCGGGAGACAATGGCGCAATGGTCGAGCTTCCCCGCAATGCACTGACGCGTGGCGTCAAGCTCGCCTCCTTGCCCGCTGCGTACGCCGGGCGCACCGCCTGGGGTCTCGGCAAGCGAGTCGGCGGAAAGCCTGCTGAAGCGGTAGCAGCGGAACTTCAAGCTCGTACCGCGCAGCAGATGTTCAGCGTGCTCGGCGAGCTCAAGGGCGGGGCAATGAAGCTCGGCCAGGCGATGAGCATCTTCGAGGCTGCCCTTCCCGAGGATGTCGCGGGCCCGTACCGCGCAGCACTCACCAAGCTTCAGGACTCCGCTCCCCCGCTGCCCGCCGACAAGATCCATCGCATCCTGGAGGAAGAGCTCGGCACCGATTGGCGCGAGCGCTTCGCCGAGTTCGATGACGTTCCCGCCGCCGCCGCATCAATCGGCCAGGTACACAAGGGCGTGTGGCATGACGGCCGAGTCGTCGCAGTGAAGGTGCAGTACCCAGGCGCTGACAAGGCACTCATGTCGGACTTCAACCAGCTCGCCCGCATGGGAAAACTGTTCGGCTCATGGATCCCCGGCATCGAGATCGGCCCGCTTCTCGACGAGTTGAAGGCGCGGGTGGTCGAGGAGCTCGACTATCTCGCCGAGTCGCAGAACCAGCGCAAGTTCGCGGCAGCCTTCGAGGGTGACCCTGAGGTCGTCATCCCGCACGTGCTCGCAGCGGCTCCGCATGTGCTCGTCACCGAGTGGATCGACGGTGTTTCGATGGCCGTCATCATCCGTGAGGGCACGCAGGAGCAACGCGATGCGGCTGGCACGATGTACGAGCGCTTCTTGCTGTCAGGTCCGGCACGAGCAGGCCTGCTGCACGCTGACCCGCACCCGGGCAACTTCCGCATCACTCCCGAGGGCAAGTTCTGCGTACTGGATTTCGGTGCCGTGGCCAATCTTCCGGACGGACTTCCGGCGGCGATGGGAACGCTGTTGCGCATTGCGAGCGCCGGCGATGCCGAGACCGTGATGGAAGGCTTGCGGGCTGAAGGATTCATTCGACCCAACATCGAGCTTGATCCGCAGAAGCTGCTCGAGTACCTCGACCCCTTCGTCGAGCCTGCGCGGCACTCGGAGTTCACCTTCTCTCGCGAATGGCTGCGCGGTCAGTTCACGCGCTTGAGTGACCTGCGAAACCCCGACGCGATGATCGGCATGAAGCTCAACCTTCCGCCGTCATACGCGTTGATTCATCGCGTGTGGCTCGGCAGTATCGGCGTGCTGTGCCAGCTCGAGGCCACGGTGCCCGTGCGGTCAACCCTCGTCGACTGGGTACCCGGCTTCCAGGACTGACAGCACGGCCTCGCCGTACTGATCGATCTTCGACGGGCCGATGCCCGGGATCTCCATCAAGGACTCCTCGTCAGTCGGCATCTGCTCAGCCAGTGCCACGAGGGTGGCGTCGGTGAAGATCACGTACGCGGGCACCTTCTTCTCCCGCGACAGGTGCAGGCGCCAGCGCCTCAGGTTGTCGAGAACATCTTCGTCGTAGGTCGACGGACAAGTGCGACAGCGACCGATCGTGCGCTCGGGCGCAGTGACGAGACCCTTGCCGCAGATACGGCAGGTAGCCGGCCCCTTGCGCGAGCGCTCGCCCCGGCTCTTGCCGCGCGACATCACGCCGGTGCTACTGCGCTCCGGGGTCGAATCGTCGAGGGCTGCGATGAATCGGCTCACTGAGCGTGACGCGCGACCCCCGGGCGTACGCGAACGCGCCCAGGTCATGTGCAGAAAGTTCTTCGCACGGGTCATGCCGACGTAGCAGAGCCGACGCTCCTCCTCGATTGCCTCCGGAGTCTCGGCGTACGACAGCGGAAGGAGCCCCTCGCTGCAGCCAACGAGGAATACCGAATCCCATTCCAGGCCCTTGGCCGAGTGCAGGGATGCCAGGGTCACGCCATCAGCAGTCGGCGCATGCTGAACCTCGGCACGATGATCGAGTTCAGCGATGAAGGCCGTCAGATCGCCGCCGACCTGGGCATCGATCTCAGACGCCAATGCCACGAGCGCCGCGAGTGACTCCCAGCGTTCGCGCACCGCGCCGCTCGTGCGCGGGGCCTCAGGAGTCCAGCCCGCCGAGGTGAGAATCGCAGCGACGTCGTCGGCCAATGGGCCGGTCAACCCACCGGCTCGTGCCGCACCACGAAGCCGAGTGATTCCCTCGCGCACCTCGGGACGATCGAAGAAGCGCTCGACTCCGCGCAGCACCACGGGGATGCCGCGATCGGCGAGTGCGGTCTCGAGCTCGGCCGACTGCGCATTGACCCGGAACAGCACGGCAATATCTCGAGGAGAGACACCGGAGTCGATGCGAGCGCGAATGTGGTTGGCGACGGTCATCGCCTCATCGGGGTCATCGGCGCACGACTCGATGGTGGGCTCGGGGCCGGCCGGCTGCTGCGAGACAAGAGCGAGCGCACCGGGGCTCGACGAGATCACCGAGTTCGCGACACTCACGATCTCGGGCGTGCACCGATAGCAGCGCACGAGGCGCACCTCGGTGGCATCGGGAAACTCAGTGCGGAAGGTACGCAGGTACTCGGAGCGCGCACCGGTGAACGAGTAGATGGTCTGGCTCGCATCGCCCACCACGCAAAGGTCATCACGATCGCCGCGCCAGAGCGTGAGCAGCCGATGCTGAAGTGGGTTGACGTCCTGATACTCGTCGACAGTGAACCATCGATATGCGGACTGAATCTCATCGGCAATATCGGGGCGAGTGGTGAGAGCACCGACTGTGACGAGAAGGACATCCTCGAAGTCGAGAAGCCCGCGATCATGCTTGATCTCGTCATAGGCGGAGAACACCTTCGCGAACTGGGCGAGATCGACCGACCAACTGCGACGTGCAGCCAGGGGCGAGGTGAGCAGACCCTCGGCATCAAGCTGGCTGACCTTGGCCCACTCGATATCGGAGGCGAGATCGCGCAGCAATGCGGAGTTCGTGGCCAGACCTGCCGTACGTGCGGCCTCGACCACCAGCCGCGACTTGCTCGCAATCAGCTCAGGGAAGGCGTTGCCGCTCAGGCGCGGCCAGAAGTAGCGGAGCTGACGAAGGGCTGCCGCGTGAAAGGTGCGCACCTGCACGCCCTCAACGCCGAGGCTGCGCAGCCGCCCGCGCATCTCGCCGGCGGCTCGATTGGTGAAGGTGACTGCCAAGCTGCGACGGGGATCATGCGCGCCGGTCTCGACCCCGTAGGCAATGCGATGGGTGATGGCCCGGGTCTTGCCGGTGCCCGCACCGGCCAGTACGACCACCGGGCCCTCAACGGCCTCGGCCACTGCCCGCTGCTCGTCATCGAGGCCCGCCAGGATGCGCGCAGCAGTGTTCTCCACGCCGCTACGCTACTTCCTATGAGTGACATCGCCTCCGCCGAGAAGCCGATCATGTACAGCACCGTGTGGTGCGGTTACTGCCAGCGACTGAAGGCGCAGCTCGGGCGCGAGGGCATCACCTTCACCGAGATCGACATCGAGAACGATCCCGAGGCGGCGGCCTACGTCGAATCGGTCAATGGCGGCAATCAGACTGTCCCGACCGTGGTCTTCGCTGACGGCACGGCCATGACCAACCCGACCGCCAAGCAGGTCAAGGAGAAGCTCGGGCTCTAGCCCGGCCCGAGCATGGCCAAGGACACCCTGGCGAATATCCGCACCGCCATCGATCGCCGTGACTACGCGAGCGCGGTGAGCATGGGCTGGTCACTCGCCAGCGACAGCGCGACACAGCGCGACGGCGAGAGCATGGATGCACTCGGCCTGATGGCCGCGGAGATCTCCCTCGATTCCCAGGGCAAGGTGGCCGACGATGCCCGGCGCCTCTCGGCATACTGTGCCGCGAGTGCGCAGTCACCTCACGAGGCCATCGCATCGTTCTTCGATCCGCGCCGCTGGTTCAGTCGCGGTGAGGCGCGCAAGAAGTGCCCTGACTGCGCAGAGAAGATCGCCGTTGAAGCACGCGTGTGCAGGTACTGCGGGTATCGCTACCCGACCGAGGCCGACTAGGCCCGAGAGAAGGACTCGGGAAGAGCACTTCCGTACCAGCGCTCGATCAACTTTCGAGCAATGGAGATCGACGGCGGCAGGCGAACCTCGCCCTTCTCGCATGCCGCGAGTAGCTCCGCGCGACTGACCCACATGGCCTCGACGATCTCGGAGCCATCGACATTGATCGTGGGATCACTCGCCCGCGCGTGGAAGCCGAGCATCAGCGAGCACGGAAACGGCCAGGGCTGGCTGCCGAGATAGAGGATGTCTGCAGGGTCGGCGCTGATGATCACCCCTGACTCCTCGAAGACTTCGCGCCGAAGAGCTGCCTCAGCTGACTCCCCCGACTCGACGAAGCCGGCCAGGGTCGAGAAGAAGCCCTCCTGCCACACGGCCTGTCGACCGAGAAGTGCGCGATCCTCGCTATCAGTGACGAGCACGATGATCGCCGGATCAGTGCGAGGGAAGTGCTCAGTGCCGTCGGAGACGCACACTCGGCTCCACCCTGCGTGATGTGCGTGCGTGACATCACCGCATCGTGGGCAGCGCCGATGGGTGCGCATCCAGTTGTCGATCGCCACCGCCGTCACCATCATTCCTGCATCGCGATCAGAGAGCAGCGCTCCCGTCGCACGCAGATGCTTCCAGGTCGAATTCGGATCGACACGTGCGTCTTGATGGTCATCCACATGCGCCGCAAAATAGGCAACATCGTCATCATCGAGTCCGAGGAAGGTGAGCTCGGCATCAACATCATTCGCCGGAGTCAGGATCAACTCCGCAGCAGTGTCGGTGACGAGCATGGGACTTCCACCCTCGCAGACCCACATCACCTGTGAGGCCGGATCCGCGCGACGCTCGCCCTGCCAAGCCTGGTCTGCGCGGAATTGGGCTGCTCGATCAAGCGTGCCGCGCGCGAGCACGAGAGTGGAGAGGAGATCGCGATCTGTCACATCCTGAGCCTATTGCGGCTCGTGGACCCGTGCGCCGTTGCGGACGTCGAGGTGACCAACGTGACACGATGCAGGCGTGAACAACGTCTTCATCCGGCAGCTCACCGGCATTCGCTTCGTCGCTGCTGCCTGGGTGCTGCTATATCACCTGCAGGGGCCGCTCAACACGCTCGGGCTTCTCGGTATCCCCGTCTTCGGTGATGTTTTGCGCGTGGGCCGTCTCGGCGTGGACCTCTTCTTCGCTCTTTCCGGCTTCATCCTCACCCACACCTATCTCACGCGGTTGGGGCCGAAACTGAAGGCTCGCGGCGCGGTCGACTTCTGGTGGCTGCGACTCGCGCGCGTGTACCCGGTGCATCTGGTGATGCTCGTCATCGCCGGCATCGCAGTGGTCGCGCAGGCCAAGGTGAGCGGCGACGCCCTTGACCGCGATTGGCTGAACCCCATCGACTTCGGCAAGAACCTGTTGCTCGTGCAGGAGTGGGGCCCGAATCCGCAGCGTGGCTGGAACTTCGTCGCGTGGTCACTGTCGATGGAATGGCTCGCCTACCTGATCTTCCCGCTGCTCGTTCTTTTGATCTGGGTGTTCTACGAGCGGCTTCGCACCGGCTGGATCATCGTGGTGTGGTGCGCCGTGATGGCGCCGCTCGTGATCTACGCCTTCACCACCGGCGACGCGTACTACACGGCGAACTGGGGATCGACGTACCGCATTCTCACTGAGTTCACCGCAGGTGCTGTCACGTACTTGATCGTGCGGCGACTACTTCCCGACGGTGCCGTGGACGCACGACCGCGCGTGGAGCGACTCGCCAGTACCCTCTCGGTCGTGATGCCGCTCCTGGTCATCGCAGGCGCGGTATTCCTCGGCAATCTGCCCGCCGCGCAACCGCTGCAGGCCAATCTGGGGGCCGACGCCGAGCCTCTTCCTCCGTACTACCACCTGCTTCTCGTGCCGTTGCTGATCGTCTGGATCGGCTCGCTCGCGCTCTCACGCCGCGGCCTCGCACGCACCCTGGGTACCCGCACACTCGTGCTCGGCGGCTTCATCTCATACTCGCTCTACATGACCCACCTGGTCTGGTTCGGTCTGTGGCGAGCGGGCATGAAGGCCGTGGGCATTGAGGGCGGGGTGCTCTACGCCGCCGGTTTCGTCGCTCTCGTGGTCGGCGCAATTCTCATTGCCTGGCTGATGTGGAAATTCGTGGAAGAGCCGGCTCGCGAGTGGATGCGCACCCTGGTGGGCGCACGCCGCACTCCGACGGAAGAGGCCGGCGAGCGAATTCAGCCGCTCGAGAGCGCCGAACCTGTCATCGTCAGCGAGGATCCAGCAGTGCCTGGAGATCAGGGAACGACTCGGGCCTGATCAGCCTCGCCTCGGAGACCAGATAGAAGGCTGCATCGATCCGCTCGAGCGGAACTCCCTCGAGCTGTGACCAGGCCAGACGGTAGATCGCCAGCTGCATCGGATCGAGCCCGCGACCTGAACCGGTCTTCCAGTCGATGACCTCGAATCGGTCGCCATTGGCGAAGACGGCATCGATACGACCGCGCACCACGCGACCGCCGAGTACAAGCGAGAACGGCCGCTCGATGGCTACCGGCACGCGATGGGCGAATTCACTGCTCTCGAACGCGGCCTTGAGATCAGCGAGTGCCTCATCGGAGATGATCTCGTGATCGGCTGCGCCGGGGAGATCGTCGGGATCAAGGAGTGACTGCTGACCGAAGCGTGCCTCGACCCAGGCGTGGAAGTCGGTGCCTCGACGAGCCTGGGGTGCGGGAGCACTCGGCATCGGCCGAAGAATGTCGATCGCGAGGCCATCAGGATCGGTGAGCGCACGCATGAGCGCACTGGCCGACATCGACTCGGGAGCGCGCACGGTGATCTCGGCGGCATCGCGGGCAGCCAGCTCGGACATAAGGGAATCGATCTGAGCATCCCAGCGCGTGACGCGGTCGCGATCGGTGGCGTTGAGTCCGGCAGGCACGACGGCCGACGGCCCGACCGACGTCACCTGCGCAGCCGAGGCCAGCAGTGCTGCCTGGCGCTCCGGCTCGCGGGCAGGCGGCCAGGCGACCGAGATCACGCCCAATGCGGGGTTCTCGGCCTCGTCGTCAGGCTTCGGCTCCCACACGATGATCTCGCCATTGCCGCCCTCGCAGGCCTCATGTACGGAATCGAGGAAGCGGCTCGGCCCCCGTGGCTTCACCTGGGTTGGACCCCACCAGTGACCCGTGACCGTGAGCGAGTACTCAGCGCGAGTGAAGGCGACGTAGGCCAGCCGCTGACTCTCGAGATCCTCGATCGCCCGCAACTCCTTCTTGTAAGCAGTCTGCTCCTTGGCCTTGGGCGTATTGCTGCCATTCGGGTACGAGCAGAGCTCGTCGCTGGCATCCTCGCGCAGTGGCCACGGCACGACGTGGGCATTGGAGATCCAGGCAGGTCGCGCATTCGCCGAGGGGAAGGAGCCGGTACTCACGAATGGCACGAACACGTGCTCGAACTCCAGGCCCTTCGACTTGTGCACGGTCATCAGCTGCACTTGATGAGAGCGCGACGCGACATCCATGCGGAGATCGACATCGAAGCGCTCGAGATCACGCAGGCGGGCGAGGAAGGCGCCAAGGGTGAACTCGCCCTCGGCCTCGCCGAATGTCGACGCAAGCGACATGAAAGTGCTCAATGCGAACTGCTGTTGCTCGGCAATCGCCGGATCGGCGAGTGACACTTCGGTCTCGAGACCGGTGACATGCAGGATGCGCCCGATCAGCTCAGGCAGTGGTTCGCCGACATGGCGGCGCAGGGCGCGAATCTCTCGACTCATCTCGGCAAAGCGCTCGAGCGCCTGCGGCGAGTAGCGGTGGGAGTCACCGGGATCATCGGCAGCGTCAGGCAGCGAGATGGCCTCGACGGGATCACTGCCCTTCACGGCCTCGTCGAGGGCCTGATCGACATCGGTGACCTCGATGCGGGAGCGACCGCCGGCCAAGAATGCGGCGCGTGCACCAAGAGCTGCGAGATCTCGCGGCCCGATGGCCCAGCGCGGGCCTGCGGCCAGGCGAATGAAGGCGGCGTTCGCCGTGGGCTCATGCAGCACCTGCAGGATGCTGCGGAGTTCGACGATCACCGGCTGCGCGAGCAGGCCGGCGGCACCGACAAGCTGGGTCGGCACACCGCGCACGCGCAGTGCCGCATCGATCTCGGCAAGCTGGTTGGAGGTCATCGCCAGCACTGCGATGCCATTCCAGTCATTTTTCACGGCACCGATGGCGGCAATGCGATCGGCAACCCATTCGAGTTCGTCGGCGTAGGTCTCGAACAAGCCGGCGCTCACGTGGCCGGGGCCGCGGTTCGTTGCCTTCGCTGCGAGCGGCTCAACACCGGAGTGCACATCGCGCAGCGGTCGAGCCACCTCGTTGGCCAGTTCGAGAATGCCCGGGCCTGAGCGGCGGTTCTCGCTGAGCGAGTAGCGCTGCGCACTCTCGCCCGAGGCGAGTGGAAAGTGCTCGACGAAATCCTCGATATTCGACACGCTCGCCCCGCGCCAGCCGTAGATCGCCTGACAGGGATCGCCGACCGCGGTGACCGCATGGCCGCCGCCGAAGATCGCCTGCAGCAGGCGACGCTGGGCGATGGAGGTGTCTTGATACTCGTCGAGAAGGACGATGGCGTACTGAGCACGCAATCCTGCGGCGACCTCAGGGAAGGTGCGCACGATCTGGAGCGCAAGTCGAATGTGATCGGCGAAGTCATGCACATCACGCTCAGCCTTGAGCGCACGCCACTCCAGGACTAGTTCGGCGAGCATGATGCGTTCCCGGCAGGTGTCGACTAGCTCATGCCATGACTTCTGTCGCTCATCGAAGCTCTCGAGGTGGGCAATGAGATCGCGATCATGGGCAATCAGCGCGGCCGGCGTAATGTCGAGTTCAGCGAGTTCATCATCAAGACGCAGCAATGCCGTGGTGGCCTTCGCCGGTGACTTACCGAGAATGCCCAGTTGCAGAGAGGTCGTGCAGATCAGCCGGTAGGCCAGTTGCTCTCGCGCACCATCACCCAGCAGGAGGGAATCGGGCTCGCGACCAAGGCGCAGGCCATGTTCGCTGATCAGCCGCGAAGCAAAGGAGTGATAGGTCGAGGCCAGCGGATCGCTGTCGATTGCCTCATCATCGATGTCGACATCAGCGATCGGTGCGACGAAGCCGAGCTCGCGCACGCGTGCGACATCGCGACGGAAGGAGTCGAGAAGCTGCCCAGCGGCCTTGTTCGTAAAGGTCAGCCCGAGTACTTGATCCGGGCGCACGTAGCCACCCGCGACCAGCCAGGCAACGCGCGCTGACATCGAGGTGGTCTTGCCCGAACCCGCACCGGCGACGATGACTGCTGGCTCCATGGGTGCACTGATCGCTTCCCACTGCTCATCACTGACGTCGAAGCCGAGGATCTCGAGCAGTTGCGCACGCGTGAGATCGCTCATGTGATCACCGGCAATCCCTCGGACTGGGCCGGGCACGCGGTGCGATACGCGCAGCGATCGCAGTGCTGATTGCGCCTGGCCTCGAAGTTCTCGGAACGGATGACCTCTGCCGCTTCACCGAGCTTGATCTCGACCCACGTGGGTGATTCGCTCGGCAGCGGAGGCTGCATCTGCACCTTGGGAGCATCAGACGTCGAGGACTCGGCCGCACGCAGCTGGACGAGACCGGCTCCGCCCATTCCGCCTTGTGGATCGCCGTCGATGCCGTGTTCGCGCACGAAGAGCTGGTAGACGCCCAGCTGCGCGTGCTCGGGGATTTCGGTCGTGGGCGGCGGGTATTTCATGTTCTTCAGGTCGATTACGACGAGATTGCCCTGCATGTCGCGTTCAAGCCGATCGATCGAGCCGCCGAGCACGACTTCGAGGGACGTGCCGTCAGGCGCAGGAACGCTCATTGTGGCGCCGGCTCCGAGCTCAGTGCCGACGAGCTCGCGATCGTGACGCAGGTGGTATTCGATGAAGCGCGAGATTGCGACGCGAGCCTCGGCGCGATCGGCCTGCGACTGCCAAGGTGCCTCGAAACGCAGCTCATGCCAGACACGATCGATGTAGGTGTCGACGGAATCGAGATCAGCGGGCAGTTGCTCCTTACCGATGAAATCGGCCACGGCGTGCACCACTGAGCCGAACCGAGTCGACGGCGGTCGCGGCGTCTCGGCCTTGGCCTCCTTCTCCAGGAACCACGACAGGGGGCACTCGAGTACAGATTCCAGGCCACTACCCGAGAGCCCGACGGGCTTCTCGAGGGAGCGCACCGGGCCTGCGCCTGAGGTCAGCTCACGAGTCGACCACCACTGTTCGGGGTCCGCCAACGGCACGCGAGGCTTGCCACCGGAGTCACGCACCTGACCTAGGGCAGCGAGTCGAGCCGCCGCCGCCTCGACGAGCTCAGGCGAGGAATCGGGATTGACGAGGGCCTCGCGCAACTCGGCCACGAGACCGTCGAGGGACAGTCGAAATCGCGGACGCACCGTGCACGCCGTGGTGTCGACGACACCGGCGGACTGGAGCTCGGTAATGAATCGACTCGGACGATCACCTTCGCCTGCCTTGGCGTCGATGGTGGCGATGGTCAGGTAAGTGCGTGCGCGCGTGCACGCAACATAGAAGAGGCGGCGTTCCTCAGCGAGAATCTCCGAGGGTCGTGCCGCCGAGCCGAGACCCTCCGGGGTGAGCTGCTCCGCTTGCAGGAGTGAGCCGCGCGCACGGAGATCGGGCCACAGGCCTTCTTCCGCCCCGACCACCCACACGGCATCCCACTCGAGGCCCTTGGCGCGATGCACGGTGAGCAGGCGTACTGCCTCACTTCGCGCGGCCCGCTCGGCAACCGGCTCGGCCGCGATGTGCTGCTCATCAAGGGAGGAGAGAAAGACGTCGATGCCCACGACACCGGCGCGACGATCGGATGCACGCTCGGCGGTGTCGAACAGGGCCATGACAGCGTCGAGATCATGATCGGCAGTGCGCGAGCCATGCAGGGCGGCAGTGCGAAGCCGCTGCGGCCAGCCATGGGCGCGACCACCCGGGATCTCCCCGCACCACAGGGACCAGAGAACTTCCTCGGGACGTGAACCGCCAGCCACGAGCAGATGCGCCCGGCGCAACAGCGTGCCGAATGCCTGCAACTGTCGATCAATACGGTCGTCGTCGATGGAGATCGACGTGGCATCACCGGCGATGAGCTCGACGAGCATCGAGGCAAGGAGATCCTCGGAGGAGGGCACGGGGGCACCGGGATTCTCATCGCGAAAGCGCTGACGGCGCACGCGACCTATCCGACGGATATCGGTGGCATCGAGGCCGCACATCGGACCGGAGAGCGCATCGAGAGCATCGGCGGGGCGAATACGGCGCGGATGCGCGCACAGCCGCACGACCTGAAGGAGCGCTGCCACGGAGGGCTCGCTGCGGAGGGGCATTTCATCAGCGGCGACTGCCACCGGGATGCCGTCGGCGAGCAGCGCGCGCTGCACGGCCGCCAGCTGGCCGCCGGTGCGCACGAGCACAGCCATCTGCGACCACTCGAGACCGTGATCGATACTCATCTCGCGAATCTCGCGCGCCACATGGATCGCTCGCGAGGTCTCGCCGTCGTAGGTAGTGACGCGCACAGGTGGGGTTGCCTCGGATTCATCGGCGAGCTGCGGATTGCGATGCAACCGCTGCTGCTCGACGGGAAGGCCGGCGTGGAGGCGATCGCCGATCACTACACGTGCGGCATCGCGTATGGCGCGGCCGAAGCGGCGGGTGTTGCGCAGCACGATCACCTCTGCCGGTGAGCCATCAGGGTGCGTGAAGACCTTCGGGAACTCGAGGATGCCGCGCAGTTCGGCCCCGCGGAAGCCGTAGATCGCCTGATCGGGGTCGCCGACTGCGATCACCGCCGTGCCGGCACCGGCGAGCGCAGCAAGGAAGCGCACCTGAGCGGGATCAGTGTCCTGGTACTCGTCGACATAGATCACGCGATAGCGAGAGTGATAGCTCGCTGCGATGGAATCGATGGAGAGTCGATCCGTGGCGAGCTCGAGGAGCTCGGTGTAGGTCATGACCTCTTCGAGATCAGCGACATCTTGCTCCTGGCTCGCCAGGTGGCCGATGGCATTCCAGGCGGGGATGCCCGAACTCTCGGCGATTGCGCGAAGGCGCTCGGGAGTGATGCCCTGACCGGTCGCACGCGCAATTACTGCCCGCACTTCGTTGGCGAAGCCAAGTGTCGACAGCGCGGCGGCCAGATCATCGGGCCACTCGATGACGCCATCCTCGACAGAGCCAAGCAGCAACTCGCGAATCCGGACGTCTTCTTCGGCGCCGGACATCAGGCGCGGGGAGATCAGGTAGTCATCGGCAGTCTCGCGGATCACTCCATAGGCAAATGAATGGAACGTGGCAACGGTCGGCACCAGACCGCCGCCGATGCGGGCGACCAGACGATCGCGCAGCTCGCCAGCGGCTCGCTTGCCGAAGGTGAGGACGAGGATCTCGGACGGGGTGAGCGCTGCGGCAGGATCTGCGAGCCGAGCGGCTACCGCCTCGACGATCGTGGTGGTCTTGCCTGTGCCGGGACCGGCCAGCACGAGCAGGGGGCCCTCGCGGTGGGCAACCACCTGAGCCTGCTCGGGATCGAGGACGGCGGGCGCCGCCGGGGGGATCGGGCTGAGATCGAGGAGGAATCGACTCGAGGAGGAGCCGTGACTGAGATCAGCCCCCTTGGATGCGCCCATGGTGCATTGGTACCACGCCCGTCTGACACGATCTACCGGTGACGGTCGACCCGAGTGATGCCACCCAGGTCATCGAGGATGGCGTGGTGGAGCCGCGGCTGCGGCGTCCCCTCGACCTCGTTCGCTTCGTCATCGCCCTGGGGATCGCCGGCATCACCCTCCTGATCGCCTATTTCGCGACCAGTACCACCGCCGGCCTGGACTCCGACATCACCTCCGGCGTGCAGAACCTACCCGGCCCCCTGGTGCTCGTACTCAACGTCATCGGCGGAATCGGCACCCTCGGCCTGCCCATCGCTGCGGCTGTCATGCTCATCCTGCGCAAGAGAGTGCGCCAGCTCTTCGACTCGCTGGTGGCGATGCTGCTGACCGTGGTCGTGCTCACCGCGACCTCGACCCTGATTTCGGCATTCGGCAGCGACCAGTTGATGGCGGCCCTGGCTGGATCCCCCAGCCCTAATAGCGTCTCGACCGCGCCGATCCTCGGTGGCCTCATCGCCTTCGTCACCGTCAGCCGCCTGATGATGCGCCGGCCCTGGAATGTGCTGAGCATCGCCGTGATCGGCTCTGTCATCGCCGTGACTGTCATCAGCTCATCCATCGCCCTGGCCGGCATCGGATTCTCGCTCGCTCTCGGCTGGGCGCTAGGCCTGCTCACTCGCTATGTCGTCGGCACCCCCACCACTCGTCCCAATGGCTATGAGATCGCCGCGACCCTCGATCGCAATGGCTACCCCGTCACCACCCTGCGCGCCATCACCACGACCAAGCAGGGTCGTCGCTATATCGCGACGACCCGAAGCGGCGGACTGCTGCGCGTCACAGTCTTCGACCGCGATCTCGAGGGCGCCGGCCTGATCAACTGGCTCTGGACCGCCGCCCGACTTCGCAACGAGCCCGGCACGGGTGCCTTCAACCTCCGTCGTTCGCTCGACCATGCCGCCTTGATGGCCTACGCAGGACAGGCCGCCGGCGTGGCCGCACCGCGCCTGCTGGTGGCAGCAGAGATCGGCCCCGACTCCGTACTGCTCGCCTACGAGCAGATCATGGGCACGACCTTTGATCAGATTGCCGACCTCAGCGATGCCGATCTGGAAGCAGCCTGGCGCGCGATCCGCACGATGCACGAGCACGACCTGAGTCATCGCGGCCTGCATGCAAGCAATCTCGTACGCGATCTGGACGGCAAGGTGTGGCTCGTCGGGAACAACGGCGGAAGCATCGCCGCGGGTGATGTCGCCAAGCGCATCGACCTCGCCGAGCTGCTTGTCACCCTCGCACTGCTCACCGATGTTGACCGGGCAGTGAGCTCCGGCCGCACTGTCCTCGGCAATGCCGGCCTTGCTCGCGCCCTTCCCGTTCTGCAGAAGGTCGCGCTCTCCTCGGCCACTCGCAAGGCTCTGCGCAAGCAACGCAGGTTGCTCGTGAACCTTCGCGATGCCCTCGTCGAGATGCGTCCCGACGCCGACGTCGAGCAGATTCAGCTGCAGCGCATCAAGCCACGCACGCTCATCATGATCATTGTCGGCTCGATCGCGGGCTACGTGCTGCTCTCGCAGCTGGCCTCCGTTGATCTCGCGACGCTTCTGACTTCCGCCAATTGGTGGTGGATGGGCGCGGCCCTCGTCTTGAGCCTGATCACCTATGTCGCCGCTGCCTGGTCGCTCTCCGGCTTCGTTCCCGAGCACCTGAAGCTGCATCGAACGGTGGCCGCCCAGGTCGCTGGCGACTTCGCAACTTTGGTGTCACCGCCAACCCTGGGCGCAGTGGCTATCAATCTGCGCTTCCTCCAGAAAGCCGGGCTGCATCCTGCACTCGCCGCCGCGAGCGTGGGCGTCTCGCAGGTCATGGCCTTCGTCTTCCACATCCTGCTTCTGTTCGCCTTCGGCATTGCCGCCGGTACCCAGCATGACTTCACCTTCAATCCCCCGCGGGCACTCGTGATCGCCGTGGTTGCCGTCGCGATCGTGATCATGGGGCTGTTCGCTGTGCCGTGGGTGCGCCACACGATTCGCAAGCGGCTGGGCCCGACTCTCAAGGAGGTCGGCCCTCGCCTCGTGACCGTCGCCCAGCGCCCGGTCAAGCTGCTCGAGGGCATCGGCGGCATCCTGCTTCTCAACCTCGCCTACATCGGCGTGCTCGCAGCCTGTGTCTTTGCCTTCGGCGGCCATCTCAGCATCGCGGTCATCGCAGTCGTGTACCTCGCCGGTGCCACGATCGGTCAGGCCGCGCCCACACCCGGCGGCCTGGGCGCAGTCGAAGCGGCGCTCTCGGCCGGTCTCACCGCTGCAGGTCTTGATGGCGGCACTGCAGTCTCCGCAGTGCTGGCGTACCGCCTCGTTACCTTCTGGCTCCCGACCATTCCGGGCTACTGGTGCTTTACCTGGCTGACCAAGAAGGGTGCTCTCTAGGCATCCGTTCCGTGCAACCAGCAATAATGGCTGCATGAAGAGCCTTCGCATCCGTCTGACCTTTCCGCCCGGCCCCGCCACCGAGCCGGTGATCTACGAGATCGTCAAGCAGTTCAATGTCGTGCCGAATATTCGTCGCGCCTCTATCCAGGAGCACACCGGCTGGATGGTGCTCGATCTCGCGGGTGAGCAAGATCAACTCGACGCCGCTCTCGCGTACATGACCGGCCTGGGCGTCGACGTGTCTGATCCCGATGGCGACATAGTCGCGGGATAGCGCCCGCAGCTCCCCCACACCGCATAACCTTCAGGCATGAGCGACGTGACGATCATTGCGACAGAGAACGGCCCCTTCGAGGTCACCGGTGCGTGCTGCGTGAAGGACGCCTCCGGTGAGACCCTCAAGGAGGGCGAGAAGGTGTACCTGTGCCGTTGCGGGCATTCCGCGAAGAAGCCCTTCTGCGACGGATCCCATAAGAGGGAAGGCTTCGTTGGCTGATGCGCTCGCGCATCGAGACAACAGCCGACCGATTGCAAGCGGCATAGCCGCAGCTAAGAGGGAAGGCTTCGTCGGCTGAGTTTTCCCCAGTTCCGCTAACCGACGCTTTCATCCACAGACGAGGCTGAGGTATTCAGTCTGCACAGACGTGACGTTCACCATGAGCCATGAGCTCCCCCAACGGACCATGCCATCAATCCCCCCTAGATGATTTATATCCAGGGGGGATTGATCTATCCTGAGGAGCCACTTCGCACGTCACGGGTGCTCTCCCGCTTGAGAGTTCACGGTTGCGTCCTTGTCAGGCGAGGAGGACGGCACGACGTCTATGCCTGCCCATGCGGCAAGCACCGGACAGCCGTGCCCACGTCGCACCGCTCAGTTTCACCTGGAGTTCTCCGGAACATCCAAGACGACTTGAGCTGCATACCGAAGGGATGGCTGGAATGAAGACCTACAGTGCGCATGCATCCAAGGAGCATCGCTGGTGGCTCGTAAGAGTTGAAGGCATCGGCGTCACGCAGGCAAAGAACCTTCGCGAAGCCCGAGTGATGGCGATTGACCTCATCACGACAGTTACCGGAACCCCCGCCTCGCGAATTGAAATCGAGTTCACCACCGACCTGGCGCCAGCCCTGCGTCGCCGTGTTGATCAGGCCCGAAAGGCGATCGATGCCCTGGAGATTCAGCAGCGAGAGACTGCGCGCCGTTCACGCGAGGCGGCTCGAGAGTTGGTCGAGCTCGGCGGCCTTTCCGGAGCTGATGCCGCTATCGTCCTCGGCATCTCGCCACAACGGGTCTCGCAACTCCTCCGAGCATGACGATGGCCCGCGGCAACAGCCGCGGGCCATCGTCATGTGTGCTCAGTACGAGGGCTTATCGGGCTCGATCTGGTTGATCCAGGCGAGGATGCCACCGCCGACGTGAATGGCGTTGGAATAGCCGGCGGCCTTGACTGCCGCGAGCGCCTCGGCCGATCGGCCACCGACCTTGCAATGCAGCACGATGCGCTTGTCATCGGGCAACTTGCTGAAAGCCGAGCCGTCGAGGATCTCGCCCTTGGGGATGAGAATGGCGCCGGGAATGCTGACGATCTCGAACTCACCGGGCTCACGCACGTCGATGAGAACGAAGTCCTCTTCACCCGCCGCACGGCGATCGAGCATCTCCTTGAGCTGAACAACCGAGATGGTGGAGTCCTTCGCGGCCTCGGCAGCCTCGTCGGAGATCGTGCCGCAGAATGCCTCGTAGTCGATGAGCTCAGTGACGGTGGCGTTCGCACTGCAGACTGCGCAGTTCGGATCCTTACGGATGTTCACCTTGCGGTAGGTCATCTCCAGGGCGTCATAGATCATCAGCTTGCCCACCAGGGGCTCACCGATGCCTGCGAGCAGCTTGATGGCCTCGGTGACCTGGATCGAGCCGATGCTCGCGCAGAGAACGCCGAGAACACCGCCTTCGGCGCACGACGGAACCATGCCGGGAGGCGGCGGCTCCGGGTACAGGCAGCGGTAGCAGGGGCCGTACTCAGCCCAGAACACGCTGGCCTGGCCATCGAAGCGATAGATCGAGCCCCAGACGTAGGGCTTGTCGAGCAGCACACAGGCGTCATTGACGAGGTAACGAGTCGCGAAGTTGTCAGTGCCGTCAACGATGAGGTCGTACTGCGAGAAGAGATCCATGACGTTCGTCGAGTCAAGGCGGGTCTCGTGAAGGTTCACCGTGATCAGTGGGTTGATCTCGCGGACGCTGTCGCGCGCGCTCTCGGCCTTGGAGCGGCCGACATCGCTTTGGCCGTGGATGATCTGGCGCTGCAGGTTCGACTCGTCAACCGTGTCGAACTCGACGATGCCAAGGGTGCCGACACCGGCAGCGGCGAGGTACATCAGGGCAGGGCTGCCGAGGCCGCCGGCGCCCACGCACAGCACCTTGGCGTTCTTCAGGCGCTTCTGCCCGGCCATGCCGACATCGGGGATGATCAAGTGGCGGCTGTAGCGGCGCACCTCATCGACGGTAAGGCTCTCGGCGGGCTCCACGAGGGGAGGCAGGCTCACGACGTACTCCTGTTCGGCTGGCGATGCGAGTGCAACACCTCAGCCTAACTTCCGATCCACGACCAAGGCCTGGGGCTTCGCCACCTGCACAGCGTTCGCAGGAAGGCCTACTGGATCGGCCCCTGCGAAGCCGAGCCCTGAGCCACCAGGTTCCGCATCACGCGAAGCGAGACCGACAAGGTTGCGAGATCGGCATCCTCCTGCGAGGAGATCTCCGCCAAGGTCGCGCGGGCTCGACCTAGGCCATCGGCGTGCACGGACTCCCAGGCTGCCACGCGTTCTACCGGCGTGACGGTGGCAGGCGTGGCCCGAGCGACTCGGTTCGTCAGCGCCGCCACTGCAGCGTAGAGGTCACTGCGCAGCGCCTGACGCGCAAGGGCATTCCAGCGATCAGTACGTGGGAGTGCAGTGATGCGTCCGAGGGTCGTGTCGACACCATAGGTCTCCGACACGGTGAAGTAGAGCGGGAGCACGGTTGCAACGGACTCGTCGATACGGCGGGCGACCTCCGCGATATCGAGGAGCGCGAAGACATCGAGTGCTTCGGCAGCTCGTGCCGCCAGATCAGGGTCGGCGCCCAGGTCAACGAAGGCAGCTGTCTGCCTCTGCAGCCGACGAGCCTCGCTGCCGACGAGCGCCCCGGCTACCGCGGGCCCATACTGCTCGATGATCGGCCGCAATCGCGCGATCTCCGCTTCGACGTCGAGGGTTCCACCACGTGTCTGCAGGAACCAGCGAGTAGCGCGATCCAGCAGGCGGCGCACCTCGAGGTGCATGGCCGTCTGGGCGCGCGTCGGGATCTTGTTGTCCTCGGAGTTGATCTCCTGCCAGGTCTGGCGGATGCCGAAGACCTCAATGACGACGGCCGCGGCGCGCACGACCTCGATCGGATTCGCTCCGGTCTCCTCCATCGCCCGAAAGACGAAGGTGATGCCGGCCAGGTTGACGAGCTCATTGCAGATGACCGTGCTGATGATCTCGTTGCGCAGCGGGTGCGAATCGAACTGCAGTCCGAACTCCTCGCGCAGTCGAGTCGGGAAGTACTCGATCAGGGCAGCCGAGGTCCAGGATTCCTGCGGGAGTACCGATGCCGTGACTTCCGCGGTCAGCGCATTCTTGACGTAAGCCAGCAGGACCGCGAGCTCCGGTGAGGTCAGCCCCTCGCCTGCGGCTCTCCTGGCAGCGAACTCCGCGTCATCAGGCAGGAACTCGATGGCCCGGTCGAGCATTCCTCGAGACTCGAAGTCGGCAATGAGCCGCTGGTGCACGGTGAGAAGCCCGACCGCACCGGCTCGGGCATTGCCGAGAACTACGTTCTGCGCATAGTTGTCAGCGAGAACCTGCACGGCGACCTCGTCGGTCATCGACGCAAGCAGGGCATCGCGCTTCGCCGCTTCCAGAATGCCGCGCGAGATCAGGCCGTCGAGGAGGATCTTGATATTCACCTCATGATCCGAGGTATCGACACCCGCAGAGTTATCGATGGCATCGGTGTTGATGCGTATGCCGGCACGCGAGGCCTCGACCCGGCCCAGTTGAGTGAACCCGAGGTTTCCGCCCTCGCCGACCACTCGGCAGCGCAGCTTCCCGCCGTCGACTCGAATCGGGTCGTTGGCCTTGTCGCCGACGGCTGCATTTGTCTCGGTCGACGCCTTGACGTAGGTACCGATGCCGCCGTTCCAGAGCAGGTCGACCGGCGCGCTGAGGATGGAGTGGATCAGCTCTGCCGGGGTGAGGTGCTCGATGGAGGATTCGATGCCCAGCGCTGCGTGCATCTCAGGAGTGATCGCCACTGACTTTGCCGCTCGGGAGAAGACGCCGCCGCCGGGCGAGATGAGCGAATGCTCGTAGTCCGCCCAGCTCGAACGAGGGAGCGCGAAAAGGCGAGTCCGCTCCGCGAAGGATCGTGCCGCATCCGGGGTGGGATCGATGAAGATGTCCCGGTGGTCGAAGGCCGCCACAAGCCGGATGTGCTCGCTCAGCAGCATTCCGTTGCCGAAGACATCACCGCTCATGTCGCCGATGCCGACCACCGTGAAGTCCTGCGTCTGGGTGTCGAGATCGAGCTCTCGGAAATGGCGCTTCACGGACTCCCAGGCGCCGCGGGCGGTAATGCCCATCGCCTTGTGGTCGTACCCCACCGAACCCCCGGAGGCGAAGGCATCGCCGAGCCAGAAGCCGTACTCCTTGGCGATCGAGTTCGCGAGGTCGGAGAAGGTCGCCGTGCCCTTGTCCGCAGCCACGACGAGATACGGATCATCGCCATCTCGGCGCACGACACCCGCAGGCGGCACGAGCTCACCTTTGACGAGGTTGTCGGTGAGATCGAGCAGCGCGGAGATGAACTCGCGGTAGGCCGCCCGACCCTCGGTCATCCATGCCTCGCGATCGAGGGCAGGGTCGGGAAGCTGCTTGGGGAGGAATCCGCCCTTGGCGCCCACCGGCACGATCACCGCGTTCTTGACCTCCTGAGCTTTCACGAGTCCGAGGATCTCGGTACGGAAGTCCTCGCGTCGATCACTCCAGCGAAGACCACCACGAGCGACTAGGCCGAAGCGCAGGTGCACGCCCTCCACTCGAGGCGAGTAGACCCAGATCTCGAACCGCGGGCGCGGCAGGGGTAGGTCGGGGATGACCGAAGGATCGAGCTTGAACGCCAGCGCCCGACGATCGCGTGCCGGAAGGAAGTAACTGGTGCGCAGCGTGGCGCGGATCAGGCACAGCATGGTGCGCAGGATCCGATCGTGATCGAGGCTGACCACTGCGTCGAGTCGACTCTCGATCTCGAACACGAGCGCATCGGCATTGACAGACCGTTCGGGCACGCCCTCGGAGAACTGGGTCTCGAAGAGGTTCACCAGCAGCACGGTGATCGCTGGGTTCGTGGCGACGACCTGCTCGATGTAGTCCTGGCCGAAGGTGGTGCCGATCTGGCGCATGTAGCGCGAGTAGGCGCGAATGAGGGCCGACTGCTTCCAGGTCAACCCTGCCCGCACGATGAGGGCATTGAAATCATCTACTTCGCACTCGCCTGCCCATGCAGCTCGGAATCCGTCCTGGAAACGCTCAGCCAAGGTGTCCGCTCCGACGATCTCGCCTGCGGGGAGATCGAGACCGAAGTCGAGCACCCAGGCCTCCTGGCCGTCTGCGCGGCGAATCTCGTACGGATACTCATCGAGTACCTCCACTCCCATCCGCTGCAGGATGGGGAGCAGCCGCGAGAGTGACATCGCCGAGCCGATGCGCAGCACCTTGAACCGCGGCTCAACATCGCCGTAGAAGTCGACATGCATCTCGCCGGGGGCGAGGCCCTCGAGGAGCCGCGCATCCTCCACTGCGGTCGCGGAGGAGAAATCCTCCTTATAGCTCTCGGTGAAGGCTGATCCATACAGACGCAGGTATCGCGCAGCCTCGTCATCACCGACTGACGCGACGAGATCGTCGGCGAACTTGTCCTCCCAGCTTCGGGTGGCTTCCGCGAGCTCGGCCTCGAGGGCCGAATGATCGATATCTGGAATGCCCAGGCTCGGATCGACGTGGATGACGTAGTGGAGCCTGGAGAGGACAGACTCGGTGACCAGAGCCGTGTAGTCGACGGAGACTCCGCCGAAGGTACGCATCAAGATGCCCTCGATGCGCTTACGGGTCGCGCTGTTGTATCGATCACGCGGCAGGTAGACCAGGGCAGACACGAAACGGCCGTAGTCATCCGGTCGCAAGTAGACCTTCGTCTGACGGCGTTCTTGGAGATGGAGCACCGATCCGGCGATGGCGAGCAACTGCCACGTATGCGCCTGGAACAACTCATCGCGGGGGTAGCTCTCGAGGAAGGCCTGCAGATCCTTGGCGCTGTGCGAGCCGGGGACGAGATCGAGTGAATCCATGATCTGCGTGACGCGGATGCGCAGGACGGGAACCTGCAGAACGCTCTCGCTGTATGCCGCTGCCGTGAACAGGCCCAGGAATCGCCTCTCCCCCACGACCTTTCCGCTTGCATCGAAGGTCTTGACGCCGATGTAGTCGAGATAGCCCGAGCGGTGCACGGTCGAGCGCGAGTTGGCCTTGGTGAGGATGAGCAGATGAGGCTCACGGGCCTTGGCTCGCACTGCCGGGGGCATGGCAGCGAAGCTGGCTGATGCCGACGAGGTCTCCGACTCGTCATCGATGCGCAGGATTCCCAGGCCCGAACCGGAGATGGGTTCCAGGACGTCCTCTCCCGCCCACGAGACCAGCGAGTACTCGCGATAGCCCAGGAAGGTGAAGTGATCGTGAGTCAGCCAACGCAGGAGATCCGCGCCTTCCGCGACGTCGACTGGGTCGATTCCCATCGGAGGTGCTTGCGTGAGGGTCTCGGCGAGCTCGAGTGCTTGCCGAGTCATCTCTGGCCAGTCGTCCACCGAGACGCGAACGTCGGCGAGCACGCCTCGGATCCCCTCCTCCGTGACCGAATCATGCGGAGCGATGAGATCAGGTTCGAGTTCGATCCGCATCCACGACTCGGCGCGCGCATCGATCGGAGCCGGCTCGTCAACGTCGAGATCGAGTACCTCGAGCAACTCTCCACCCGCATCCCGGCGCACGGCGAACTGCGGGTGAACCACGCGGTGGATTGACCTGCCCTGACGTACGAGCTCATTGGTGACCGAGTCGACGAGGAAAGGCATGTCGTCGGTCACGACGCAGACGATCGCCCCGATCTCGCCGGACTGCGGAAGGACGCGGACGATCGGCTGATCTACCACGCGCCTGCGCGCGATCTCCAGGAACTCGCGCACCTGCTCAACCACTCGGCCCGGGGAGAACTCGCGGAGGTCCTCCTCGGATACGTAGCGGTAGAACCGCTGGACGGTTTCGCGAAGTGCCGGGTCGGAGACCGCGGACACGACATCGCGAAGGTAGGGAGCTACGACTTCGACCACGTCTGCCTCATCACATCGCGCACGCCGTTGTGCGCGTCGCTCTCTACGCTAGCTGTAATAGGGGAGGATGTGGTCATGGGCACAGACTTCACTGTCATGCAAACGTATACGGCCTCCCCGGAGCGCGTTCACGCGATGCTGACCGACGAAAAGTTCGTAACATTTCGCGCCGAGAACACCGGGGCGATCAGTTCGACGTCGTCCGTGACGGGTGGTGCTGACGGTGCCTGCACCGTTCTCAGTGCACGCGTCCTGCCTGCGAACGTTCCCTCCTTTGCCGCAAAGATGATCGGCGAGACCCTCACCGTCACCGAAACTCAGACGTGGCCCGCGCTCAGCGCACAGGGCACGGCGACTGTGCCGGTCAAGGTCGAGTTCTCCGCGCCGATCTCGTTCACCGGCACGATGAGCCTGGCGCCCTCCGGCGACGACACGCAGATCACCGTCACCGGCACCTTCAAGGCGAGCATCCCGTTCGTGGGTGGCAAGGTCGAGCAATTGGCCAAGGAGACCACCGAGAAGTACCTGGCGAAGGAGAACAAGCTCGGTACGCAGTGGCTTTCCGAGCACTGATCGTCCGCCGTGGTCCGGTCGCACTAAGCGAGTAGGTCACTCCATACCGCCGCGCTCGTGCGCAGCGAGATCTCCAGCACGTTATCCAGACGCGTGGCGTCCATCAGATTTCCTCCCATGGCCTCGAGATCCTCCGGGCCGGGACCAACGAGGTACACGCGCGCACCCGTCTTCTCGACTGCAGCGGCCTCGGCGATCGCAGCCTTCGTCACCTGATCGCGCCACTTGCGCTCAAGGCGAGCGGCGACGTTGGTGGGATGGTCCTGCTCGAACGACACCATCGGCGCAATCACGAAGACCTCATCGAGTGCCGCGTACGAGACCACGTCGATGGAGGTTGCCGAGATAGTTCCGCCGTCAACGTAGGTATGCGCCCCGATGCGCACCGGGGCGAACCAGCCCGGGATCGCGCACGAAGCCATCACCGCATCGGCGAGTCGAGCCACGGGTGCACCGGATCTGCCGAAGACAACGCGCTTGCCGGTCTCGTAATCCATGGCCACCACCCAGGTACCCGGATGGGTTGTCCATTGCCCGCCGTCGGTCACGGCATCGACAAGCTCGCCAACCTTCTCCAGTGACCTGCCGCCCGTGGGAAGGAAGGCAGAGAGAACCGCGGTGGCGGGAAGCTGTCCCGGATGGAGCATGCTCTGACCGATCAGCTTGAGTGAACCCGGCGCCAGTGCACGCGGCTTAGCCGGGCGAGACCCGCCGGTCGCCGTGCCGGGATCCCAGTCGTATCCGGCAAGAGGCCCATCGGTGATCTGCTCGCCACGGTAATGCTGCTTGAGCTGAGTGGGCGTGACACCGCACCCGAGCATGGAGGCAATGACCGAACCCGCCGACGTGCCGACGATCACATCGGCATCATTCGCGCGAAAACCCAGGTGCTCCTCGAGCGTGCAGAGCGCACCCACCGCCCAGGTACCGCCGAGTACCCCGCCGCCGCCCAGGACGATGCCGCGCCTAGTCATGTGCGGGAAGGCAGTCGCGCAGCTCGGCCAGGGAGTCGGCCAGGCAGTTCATCAGCTCATCAAGATCGGGCATCGCCTCGCGGTCAGCGGTGAGCGCGAGGAAAATGCCGCCGTCATACGAGGTGAAGCCCACGCCAAGTGCTTGATTCTGGGTGAGGGGAACGAAGGGATACGACGCCACCATTCGCGCATCGCCGAGATAGAGCGCGTGCTGCGGCCCCGGGGCATTCGTGATGACGAGGTTGTAGACGCGCTTGGTGAGATTGGCCCCCAGTCGGGCACCGAGAGCATGCAAGGTGGGCGGCCCGAAGCCGGCAGCACTGATGATGGCGTCGGCGCCCAGGAGCTGGCCCACATCCTTGAGTTGCGCGAGTTCGAAGGCGATGCGACGCAATCGCACGACGGGGTCAGGCTCGCCTACGGGTAGGTCCACGAGAAATGCCGAGACATTGTTCTGGGTATTGGGATCGTCATTGCGCGTGCTGATCGGAACCAGCGCACGCACCTGTGCGCTTCCAGTCACGGGGGCACCCCGAGTCATGAGCCATGCGCGAAGCGCACCGGCGATCACGGCGAGGGCGACATCATTGACCGTGACGCCGAAGGCCCGTCGAATGTCCTTGAGTGACTCGAGACGGTAATCGGCCGTAGCGATACGGCGCTGCGCGCCGATCTCCACATTCAGTGGGGTCGGATGCACCGTGCGGGCCATGCGCACCGCCGTGGTCGCGATTTCCCAGGCACGCGACCCCAGGGCACCCGCGATGTGCGAGATATCCGTGACGTTCGTGCGCACGACATCCCACGCGAGCGCAGGGGTAGTGAGATTCTCGCTCAGTGCGTGAGTGATCATGTCGATCGACGACGGCTCGCTTCGCGGCTTCCACTCCTCCGATTCCTCGGAGAAGGCACCGGCCTCACGGTCGAGTATCACCTGCTCGATGTCGACAGCGCCGAGCCCGTCGATCATCGCCTGATGGGTCTTCGTGACGATGGCGACTCGGCCGTGCTCGAGTCCTTCGATCAGGTACATCTCCCACAGCGGGCGATCGTGATCGAGTGGCCTGCTGAACAGTCGAGCGGCGAGTTCGTCGAGCTGCTCACGACCGCCGGGACGGGCCACTGACGTGCGACGCACGTGATACTCGAGATCGAAATCCTCGTCGTCGACCCAGATCGGTCGCGAGATACGCAGGGGCACCTCGCGCACATGCTGCCGGTAGCGCGGAACCATGGAGATCCGGGCCGCGACGCGAGCCAGGAGCTCGGCGTACGTGAAGCCCGGAGAGTCGAAGACCAGCACTCCACCGACATGCATCGGGGTCTCGGGTCGATCCAGGTACAGGAAGGAGGCATCGAGCGCACTCATCCTCTGACCCACTCACCCACCGTACGTCGCGGCGAGCCTGATCTCCAATCACGAGCGACTCTGGTACTCATGAGTCATGGCTTCCCCCATGACTTTTCTTCGTGCCCTCACGCCCTCGCGACTGGCGATCGGCACTGTCGCCGGCACCGCTGCCCTCGGGCTCACCGTCATCGCTTCGGCCTCGGCTTTCTCGGCCCCGTCGAGTCCGCTCAGCGTGGTTCCGTCGCCCAACTCGTCAGCCAGTTCGACCGCCCTCCCCGGCGCGGGAACTCCGGCGCCCGCGGCCACCAAGAAGCCGAAGCCGGCCTCGCGCACGAAGAAGGCCAAGAACGTTCCGGAGCGCCCTCGCGACACGTTCCACGGAAAGCGCCTGGTCTACGACAAGGCATTGATGACCGTGTGGATGATGAACGCGAAGGACGAGGTGGTCGGTCGCTACCCGGTAGTTGGCCGTTGGGATCGCCCGGCCAAGGGCACGTACCACATCTTCAGCAAGTCAAAGCTGGCCTTCAACCCGAATTCCAAGGTCACCTTCCACAACATGATGCGCTTTACCTACGGGCCTGACACCAAGTCCCCGATCGGCTTTCACAGCATCCCGAAGTACTACGACGGCACCCCGATGCACTCGACCAAGCAACTTGGCCTCGCAATCGCTCGCGGTGGGTGCGTGCGATTGTCGGAAGAGGCTTCCAAGGCGCTGTACAAGTTCATGAAGGTCGGCGACCTCGTCGTCGTGCTCCCGTCTCCCTGATCACGCTACGAGTTCTGCTAGCCGCGCCGCACCTGCGCGTCGTGCAGTGCGCCGTAGTCGTCGCACCGTGCGTGCTTTTCGCAGCGCATTCGTGAGGGCCTGCGCATCGAGGGAGAGATCCGAGATCGGGATCGATATCCCGAGCCGCAGAGCCGCATCGCGAATGAGTTGCTGCGCCTGGCGCCCCTGACCGCCTCCGGTGATCACGCATACGAGGGGCACCCCGTGCGCTGCGAGCTCGGGCAGATCGGCGAGGAAGCGTGCCGCACCCAGCGGCTCAGCGCGGCACACCGCCACCACGACATCGGCGACTGCCAACGTGGCGGCAGACGCAGGTGACCCGATCTCCGCACCGATGTCGATGACAGCGAAGGCGAAGTCACTGCGCACTCGCTCCAGCACACGAGCGAGTGCCGCAGGTCGGAGCTCAGTCACTCGACGCGAATGAATCAGACCCGTCAACGCGAAGTATGAGTTCGAAATCTTGTTCAGGCAGCTCTCGAGCGATCGACTCGTGAGGTTGCCTGTCTCCGCGTGCCGGCAGGCCAGGATGATTCCGCTGAGATCGTCGGTGAGCCCGAGCTGCAATGCCAGTGATGGCGCTGTCGTATCTGCGTCAATGACCAACGTGCGCGAGTGCTCGGCGAGACATTGGGAGAGAACCAATGCGGTCGTGGTGCGACCTGGTGCACCGGCAGGGCCCCAGACGGCAATCACCCGGCCTGCATCAGGAGTATCTCGGGAGGCGGTGGCCGTGCGCTCGAGATTCCAGACTCCGCGCAGGGGCTCCTCGCCCTGAATTGCCGCGGCAATGCCGGAGATGAGCTCACTCGGTGGATCACATGACTCGATAACGGCATCGACGCCTAAGGCTTCGAGGCCAGCACGGTCATCAGGATGTACGGCAATGGCAATCACCTTCGAAGCAGAGTGATGGAGCCGATCGATCACATCCGCGCTGAGGCGTGGTAGCTCAGCGGTGATGACGGCGGTGAGCCCGGGGGCGCCCAGGCAGGCGCCCAGGAGATCCGCGGCATCCACGCATCGCCGACGCACCTCGAGGCCGTGTGCCTCGGCTCCGGCGATGACCTGCGACTCGCAGCCGAGACCGGGAACCGCAAGCGCAATGGGCAGGCTCATGCCTGAGCCTGGATCGGGACGGCAACCAGATCGACCGACCCTGCGCGGATTGCGGTGATGAGTGCGTCAGCTCGTGATTCGGGAATGCGCACGGCGACACCGATCTCGCCACCGACTCCCATGGAGTCGGCGCTGATCGCGGCCACGACGGCGGACTCCTCGATAAGACGCGAGACTCCCGGCACCGAGGGGTCGGTCGGCGTCGCCCAGATATCGACCCGATCACCGGGCAGTAGTCCGACCGGTGCGTGCAATGGCTCTACCGGCATCGTGATGATGCGCATCCCAGAGTCCTGGACGGCCCCGAGCGCAGCCGAGGGAAGTAACTCCCCCGCAGCCACAGGTCGCGTGAGGACTCCGACGGGTTCAGTATTCGCCGGCGCGTAGCGGGTGCCGACCTCACCGAGTGCGACGGGCACCGGCTCAAGGGCATCGGGTACCGAGCCGACAGACAGATCGTGCGTGGCACGCCAGACGATCACTCGCTCATCGGAATGCGCGAGCATCCGTGAGCCGATGACCATCGAGACGATGATCAACACGACCCCTAGCCACAGGCGCCCATCGCGCCAGCGCACGCGCGTGAGAGTGCGCGCATTCCCCTGTTCCATGACTGCCCTTTCCTCGGAAGTTCCCAGGATCTGCCCTGGCACCCGCGATGCGAAATGGTTATCCACAATCGAAGCCGAGCCCTGTCGACCGCGAAGGTCACACTCGACAATGGTCAGATGCGATTCATGACCCTCGCCGATGTGGCCGAGACGCTGAACATCTCGGCCGCCCAGGCATATGCCCTGGTGCGCAATGGCGATCTGCCCGCGATTAAGGTCGGCGGACGCGGGCAGTGGCGTATCGAGGCCCGTGAGTTGGAAGGCTTCATCGACCGGATGTACGCGCAGACCCGTGACTTCGTCTCCGCTCATCCCTTCGGTCGCGACGACGCCTTCAGCGAGGCCTGACCGCGAACCTGACCCCCGTGAGCATCAGCGAGACCACGTTGCCATCGGGATGTCGCACATCGACGAAATCCGCGCCCACCGCCTCGATCACTCCGCTCAGGCACTCGCCATCGCACATCGTGAATTGCACGGCACTTTCCTGAGCCCATTCGCGCAGCATTGCCGACCAGGTGACCGTCACTCTCCCAGCGACGTCACCCTCGAAGCGAAGGGCGTGCGGGAGCCCCGCAAGGCTCAGCACCGAGGCTCGGGAGATGACGTACGCGGCAACCTCGGAGTCCAGGACGAGAATCTCGGCCCCGACCTCACGCACCATGCCTTGCACGGTAATGCCGGGCAGGTGACAGTAGAGCCTGCGTCCGAGTGCGGCCCGGAGACGATCATCCACGCGCGAGCGCTGCATCTCCGCTTCAGCGATTGCCTGCGCGTCGAGTAGCACCTCCTCATCGGTGATCGACTGGAGCCGGCTCGCCTCCTGGGCAACGACGAACCCCATCACCTCGCATGGATCACTCGCCACTGCGCGCCTTCCCTCGAACTCCCACGCACACCCATGAATTCCATGAGTGTGATCAGTGCATGTCACAAGTTTCGAGCCGATATTCGCGTGAGCAAAGGCGTTGTCCACAAGCAGGAAGCGTCCCATTGCACAGGCACGCAAGCATCGACTACACAAGGCAAACACAGGCAAACACCACCAACTCGATCCGCGACCCCCGACGCGGTCGTCCTCCGAAGGAGAACGTCCGTGAGCACGATGACCGCTGCAGTACCCGTCCCTCCCCGCGCCCGGCACCTCTCCGTGGTGCGCAACGAGCAGCTCTCCCTCCCGTTGACCTGGGAGGTCAGCCCAGGCGTACCCGCCGTTCCCGGGATCCCCCGCCATCTGCGGGTCGTCGGAGACCCTGGCACCTACGACACCGGGGGGCTTGAACACCTCGAAGTCGCCTGGGTCGCGCGCATGGCACGAGCCATTGGCGAAGTGGCAGCCGGAGTACGACCGGCCACGCAGCTCAGTCGCTGGGTCGAGCGTCGTCAGCTCGAGCGGCTCGCTGATCGCGGCGCCGCGATGCGCCGTCACCCGAGTGCAAAGAGCGAGCATCAATGGCGCACGGTGCGATCAGTGCGCCTATGCCCCGTGGCTGACGGCATCGTCGAAACCTCAGCCGTGCTCGTGGGCGACAGCCGGTCCCGAGCGATCGCTCTTCGCTTCGAGGCCGTCACCGGGCGTTGGCTCGTCACGGCAGCCACGTTGGTCTAGGGCTACCTGCGCAGACATGACAATGGCGGACACCTCGCACGAGGTGTCCGCCATTGCCTTGCTCAGATCTAGCTGCGCTTGCGGTTCTCCCGCTCGAGGCGACGACGCTCGGCACGGCTGGCATTCGGGTCGATCTCGACGATGCCGCCGTCGACCGACTCCATCTCGCCGTGCTCGACCCCGCCATCCTCGCTCGGTGCGGTGTACTCGAGGTGCTGCGGTCGCGACGGCGCGAGTCCCTTCGCGGAGATCTCCGGCACGGCCTGCGGTGCGACATCAAGCTGCACTTCGTCGGATTCGGGCTCATTGACCTGCACCTCGACATTGAAGAGGTAACCGACGGTCTCCTCCTTGATCGAATCCATCATCGCGGTGAAGAGGTCGTAGCCCTCGCGCTGGTACTCGATCAGGGGATCACGCTGGGCCATGGCACGCAGGCCGATGCCGTCGCGCAGGTAGTCCATCTCGTACAGGTGCTCGCGCCACTTGCGATCGAGCACCGAGAGGATCACGCGACGCTCAAGCTCACGGGTGACGTCTCCGCCCAGGGCCTCCTCGCGCATGTCATAGGCGTACTGGGCATCTTCCTTGAGCTCGGCTACGAGATAGTCGGCGCTCAGGCCCGCGCGAATTCCGCCGGCAGCCTCCTCGAGCTCAGCAATCGTGACCGTCACCGGGTACAGCTGCTTGAGCGCAGCCCACAGTGCATCGAGATCCCAGTCCTCGGGGTAGCCCTCGGCCGTGGCCGCGCGCACGTAACTGACGACGGTGTCGCTGATGAACTCGCGCACCTGCTCCTCGATGTCCTCGCCCTCGAGAACCCGACGGCGCTCGTCATAGATCACCAGGCGCTGACGATTGAGAACATCGTCGTACTTCAGGACGTCCTTGCGGATCTCGAAGTTCTGCGACTCGACCTGAGACTGCGCGGAGCGGATGGCGTTGGAGACCATCTTCGCCTCGATCGGCACATCGTCGGGGACGTTGAAGCGGCGCAGGAAGGCATCGACCATGTCGGCCTTGAACAGGCGCATGAGGTCGTCTTCCAGCGAGAGGTAGAACTGGGTCTCACCCGGGTCGCCCTGACGACCGGAACGACCGCGCAGCTGGTTGTCGATACGGCGTGACTCGTGGCGCTCGGTTGCGAGCACGTACAGGCCACCGAGACCCACGACCTCCTCGTGCTCTGCTGCAACTGACGCCTTGGCCTTCTCCAGGGCTGCCGGCCAGGCGGCCTCATAGGCCTCGGGATCCTCGACGGGCGAGAGCCCCTGCTGAGCCAGTGCCGCAGCGGCCATTGCCTCGGAATTACCGCCGAGCATGATGTCGGTGCCGCGGCCGGCCATGTTGGTGGCCACCGTGACAGCACCCTTGCGGCCGGCCTGGGCGACGATCGCGGCCTCGCGGTCATTGGCCTTGGCATTGAGTACCTCATGGGGCACTCCGCTCTGGCGCAGAAGCTTCGACAAGAGCTCGGACTTCTCGACGCTCGTGGTGCCGACCAGCACGGGCTGGCCCTTGGCGTGACGCTCGACGATGTCGGCGATGACGGCCCCGTACTTGGCCTCTTCGATTCGGTAGATGAGATCGGAATTGTCGATGCGCTGCATCGGACGGTTGGTCGGGATCGGCACGACGCCGAGGTTGTAGATCTGGTTGAACTCGGCAGCCTCAGTCATGGCCGTGCCGGTCATGCCGGACAGCTTGGAGTACAGGCGGAAGAAGTTCTGCAGCGTGATCGTGGCGAGAGTCTGGTTCTCGGCCTTGATCTCGACGCCCTCCTTGGCCTCGATGGCCTGGTGCAGGCCCTCGTTATAGCGACGGCCGGCGAGGATGCGGCCGGTGTGCTCGTCGACGATCAGGATCTCGCCGTCGATGATGACGTAGTCGCGATCCTTCTTGAAGAGCTCCTTGGCACGAATGGCGCTGTTGAGGAAGCCGACAAGCGGTGTGTTGACCGTGTCGTAGAGGTTGTCGATACCGAGCTGATCCTCAACCTTGTCGATCGCGGCCTCGAGAACGCCCACCGTCTTCTTCTTCTCGTCGACCTCGTAATCCTCGTCGATCTTGAGCATGCTCACGATGCGAGCGAATTCGGCGTACCAGTCGTTGGCCTGATCGGCCGGGCCGCTGATGATGAGCGGAGTACGCGCCTCATCGATGAGGATCGAGTCAACCTCGTCGACGACGGCGAAGTTGTGACCGCGCTGCACGAGCTCATCACGGCTCCAGGCCATGTTGTCGCGCAGGTAGTCGAAGCCGAACTCGTTGTTCGTGCCGTAGGTGATGTCTGCGTCGTAGGCCACGCGACGCTCGGCCGGGGTCATGTTCGACAAAATCACGCCAACCGACAGGCCGAGGAAACGGTGCACGCGGCCCATCCACTCGGAGTCTCGCTCGGCGAGGTAGTCATTGACAGTGACGACGTGCACGCCCTTGCCGGAGATCGCGTTCAGGTACGAGGGAAGGGTCGCGACGAGAGTCTTGCCCTCGCCCGTGCGCATCTCGGCGATGTTGCCGAGGTGAAGTGCGGCACCGCCCATGATCTGGACGTCATAGTGGCGCTGGCCGAGGGTGCGGCGCGAGGCCTCGCGCACAGTGGCGAATGCCTCGGGCATGAGGTCGTCGAGCGACTCGCCGCCCTCGTAGCGCTTCTTGTACTCGTCGGTGAGAGCGCGCAGCTCTTCGTCCGACATGCTCGTGTACTCGGACTCCAGGGAATTGACGGCGTCCTTGATGGCCTCGAGCTTGCGGAGGGTCTTGCCCTCGCCCGCGCGGAGGATCTTGTCGAACATGCCCACGGTGTTGAGCCCTTTCAGGTGGCGTACCCGGCGAAGTGACGAACGACACGTGCGGGCCGGGCCTCACTCGGCCCTGCCCCATCGTAGTTGGTCATGCCAGACTGCCCACGTGCCGCCTGAGACCCCGCCGATCCTCAGCGACGGGCGCCTGACCCTGCGCCCACCGGCCTCCTCAGATGCCTTCGACATCCTCGAGGGCTGCCAGGACCCCGAGATCATCCGCTGGACCACCGTGCCCAGCCCGTATGACATCTCCGACGCCCGCACCTTCCTCAATGACCGCCTCACCCCGACCCAGTGGTGGCGTAACCCCACCTGGGTGATCACCGAGTCCGACAACCGCTGGATCGGCACCGTCGACCTGCGTCCGGATGGGCAGGGGGCGGCCGAGATCGGCTACATGATCGCTCCGGCTCACCGCGGAAGCGGGGTGGGCACCGCCGCTATCCGGCTGGTCTGCACGTGGGCGCTGCAGCAGTGGGGGCTCCAGGTCATCACCTGGCAGGCGGTCACCGGGAACATCGCCTCTCGGGCGCTCGCCAGGCGGGTGGGATTCCGCATTCACGCCGAGCCCCTGCGCCTGGGCCTCGCGCATCGAGGCACTCGGGTGGACAGCTGGTACGGCGAGCTCCTGGCCGTCGACCTCACTCCCCCTGTCTCGACTTCCTCGACGGGGCGGCCGAAGTCACCGGCGGTGGCCCTGACTCGTCGCGAGCAGCAGGTGCTCGATCTCATTGCCGAAGGCGAGCCGAATCGCGCAATCGCGAGCTCCCTGGGCATCAGCGAGAACACCGTGAAGAATCACGTGCGCGCACTGCTGGAGAAACTCCATGCGCGCTCACGCACCGATGCCGTGGTGCGCGGCGTCAGCCTCGGGCTCACGTCGCTGCCGCACTGACATCCACAGCCGCCCGCACCATCCACCGCCCTCGAACGCTCTGAGCCAGGTGGTGGGGCAGGTGACACTCTCACCGAATGCTCGACTGGCGCGCACTGGGCTCTGACCTCGCTGATCTCGTCCTCGCGCGTGCGTGCGCCGGGTGCGAGGCGCCGGGCGGAGTTCTGTGCTCGTCGTGCTGGGAGCACCTCACACGGGGAGTTCTCGAGAGGGAGCTGCCTGATGGCACCGTGGCGCGCGCCGGCACCGACTACCTCGGTGTGGGCAAGAGCGTGATCATCGCGCACAAGGAGCACGGCTGGCACGCGCTGACTCCTCTGCTCGGTGCGATTCTCGCCCGTGCTGTCACGTGCGTCACCGACACTCCCGTGACCCTCGTCCCGATTCCCCCGCACGCTCACTCACTGGCTCGACGCGGAACCGATCCGCTTGCCGACATCGCGAAAGCGGCGACGCGATCACTTCGGGCCGTCGGGCACTCGGCCTCGTGCTCCGCGCTTCTGGTGCGCACGCGCGACTCCGGCGCCTCGAAGCTCCTGGGGCGCGAGGAACGACGGCTCGCGGTGGAGTCCTCCTTCGCCGTCGCGTCCACTCGTGCAGTGCGACTGGGCAGCATCGTGATCGTGGACGATGTCATCACCACCGGCATCACCATCACGGAGGCCCTCCGAGCACTCGAGTCCGGCGGTATCAACGTGCACGGCATAGCCGCGGTGGCGAGCACGCCGATGCGTGGCCGGTCGCGTTAGTTGGGGTACGTGGGCGCGACTCCGCTGGTGCGATTGAGCCACGCCCCGCCCAGCGCTTCGTAGATCTTGCCCTCGGATGTTCCCATCAGACTCGGCTGCCCCGGCGCGGCAGCGATGCTCGTTGCTCCCGCGACTGCGCCCTGATCATCGACTGAGCCGTCGGAGAGGCTCACCGAGAAGGCCTGCAGTTCGGCGCCTCCGGCGCTTCCGAGCACGAGAAGTGCATCCGAATCGGCCCAGGCGACGTCAACGACCTCCGTGAGTAGCTTCTCCACCCCGATCGGCTCGGAAACCGTGAGGTCAGTTGTCGCCGCAGGGCCACTGCTGGTGATCCGAGCGAGAAGAAGGCGGGTGCGTGCTCCGGTTCGCACGATCAGTGCCGCACGCGTGCCATCACGTGAAGGCACCGCGGCGAGGATGAACGAGCGCTTGGGCAGGCCCTGCACCGTGATCGGCGCGACAACTCCGCGCTCGTCGACCGCAGTGAGGCCCTTGCCCGCAACGACAATCCACAGTGAGCCGTTCGGACCAAAGGCCGGCGCACTGGGCGCCCCGCTCAGGGTTATCCGGGCTCGGGGGGCGCGTGCGGTCATCGGAACGCGGATCAGATTTCCCTTGTTGTCGATTCCGGCGAGCACGGTGTTATCCCCCGAGATCGCGATATCGACGAAATCCGTGATGCCAGCGGGGCCGGGCACCGGCACGGTTCCCTCGTCGGTCAGCGCCACGACTCCGGCGGTCTGCGCGACATAACCGGTGACACCGACAGGCATGGCATTCGGATTCACCTCAGGCCATGAACCGCGAAGCTGCGGCGAGGAGACCCCGGGAACGAGGAAGGGCTCTCCTGCCGCGGTGATGCCCACCGACTCCACGTCGGAGAGTTGCGCCAATGTCCACACGAGCTGCTCGGAGAGCGCGACTCGTGCCTCCTCGCTCGCCAGCCGCGCACTTCGGTTGAGATCGACCTGCGCAACGCCGTTAACAACCGGCACTGACTCGAGATTCAGGCGGACGCCATCGGGGAAGCCGGTGCGCACCGCCGGCTGCAGCCATTCACTCGGGCCCGCCAACAGATACCTCGTGAGGGTCGTGGCCTGGGCTGGGCCGTACACGGGGATGAGCCGCGGATCAGGCACCAACTGGGTGAACGAGGGATTGAAGAAATAAACCGCGAGTGAGCGGAAGGTGCGCTCGACATCGGGCTGCGAGAGCACCAGCCCGGAGGGCAGGCCACTGATGCGCCATTCGCCATCGACTCGCGTCACGTCGTATCCGGCGAGAAGGCTCGAGCCTGCCTCGCTCACTCGATAGGTGCCATTGGCGCCGATAGTCGCTGCCTGCGATGCGGAGAAGTTGACCCGGCGACCGGCCTCGGCAAGGGTTCCACTGCCCTCGAATACGCGCACCACTGTCGAGGGATCCCAGGCGTCACTCGCCTGCGTGGTCAGGTACTGGCGCGCGACGAAGTGATCACCCTCGAATGAGGCTGATGCGTCGAGGAATCCCTGGATCAGCTGAGTCGGCGTCATGCCTGCGGTCGGGGGGCGCGCGATCACGCGAATGAACTGATCGCTTGTTCCCCCCGTGACCTTCTCGCCCTGCTCAATCGGCCCGGATGTCGGCACCTGGGCAGTGAGAGTCGTCGACAGGTTGCCGCAGCCGACAAGGAGAAGTGCGCAAGCGGCCGCGAGCGTGGCGGTCAGGTGTCGTCTCATGACTTCCTCGCACTGTCGATGATGTAACCGCGATCCGACCGTTCCTCGACGCGACCCACGAGCCTGGTCTTGCTCGAGTTCTCGCTCGGGGTGACATCAGCTTCCTCGGGGTCAAGCGGGAGCGGCGACTCGATGATCGACACACGGCCCGAACGCGGCAAGGTGAGTCGGAAGCAAGCACCCTGGCCGGGCTGCCCCCACGCCTCCAGCCAACCGCGATGCAGCCGCGCATCCTCGAAGGCAATGGAGAGTCCCAGCCCCGTACCGCCGGTGGTGCGGGCGCGGGCCGGATCGGCACGCCAGAAGCGATTGAAGACAAGTGCCGCCTCGCCTGGGCGAAGGCCGACACCGTAGTCACGCACGGTGACCGCCACCGCAGTCTCATTGACGTCGATGACGACATCGACGCCCTTGCGATCGCTGTGCTCGATCGCGTTGTCGAGCAGATTGCGCAGGATGCGTTCGATTCGCCGGGCGTCTGCCTCGATGCGGTAGTCATGCGTGCCACCGAACATGCGCACGGCAGTGCCGCACTTGTCGGCCAGCGGGATGGACGCCTCCACCACACGTCGCACTATTCCTCGGAAGTCGACGGAATCGAGCTCGAGGACTGCGGCTCCGGCATCGAATCGAGAGATCTCCAGGAGATCGCCGAGAAGTACCTCGAATCGATCGATCTGAGTCTGCAGTAGTTCCGCTGCTCGCGCAGTCGGGGCATCGAATGAGCTGCGCTCTTCGAACATCAGGTCGGCGGCCATGCGAATCGTGGTCAATGGCGTGCGCAGCTCGTGCGAGACATCGGAGACGAATCGCTGCTGGACTCGCGAGAGGTTCTCGAGCTGACCGATCTGCTCGCCGATGCTCGCGGCCATCTCGTTGAACGACGCGGCAAGCTGCGCGAGATCATCGGCGCCCGTGACCTCAATGCGCTCATCGAAGTTTCCTTCGGAGAACCGTCGCGCCGTAGCAGCGGCGGCACGCACCGGATTCACGACTTGTCGAGTCACGAACCAAGCGACGAAGACCAGCAGGCCGATGAGCAGCAGGCCAGTGCCGAGAACTGCGCTCTTGACCAGGTCGAGAGTCTGCTGCTCCTGGGCAAGCGGGAAGAGGTAGTACAGCTCGTAGGGCCCGACACCGGGGATCGTGATCGGCGCACCGACCACGAGTCCGGGCTCCGAGCGGCCATCGAGATAGCTGATCGACGTGTAGGTCCACGACTCTCGCTGAGTCTCAGTGATCGCATTACGCAGCTCGAGCGGCACCGAAGCAACTGAGACAAGATTCGTACCGCGCTCGGGTGCACTCACGCCGGGATTCGAGGAGAGAAGAAGGACTTCGTAGTTGCCCGGTGCTCCCGCACGCGAGGCGAGGGCCGTGACAACCGTGTCGACCAGACGAGAGGGCGCAGGAGCTGCAGCGCCCGTGGAGGCCGCGTCGAGAAGACGCTGCGCATCCGCCAGGCCAGCGGTTGCCTCGGCGACCGAGAGCTGCTCCTTGGAATTGAGGAGCCCGGTGGTCACGCGCGAGAGAAGCGAGAATCCCAGTACGCCCATGGCGACGACCGACAGGACAAGCGTGGTGGTCGTGATGCGAACGAGAAGGGAGCCTGTCCAGACCTGGCGAATCCAGCGGGGCCCCGCCAGGAGCAGGTCGGAGAAGCGCATGGGCCGGCTAGACCGCCGGGCCGGCCTTGTAGCCGACGCCTCTCACCGTGAGCACGACTTCAGGCTGATCGGGGTCATCCTCGATCTTGGCGCGAAGTCGCTGCACGTGGACATTGACGAGTCGAGTGTCGGCGGCGTGACGATAGCCCCAGACCTCTTGCAAGAGCACTTCACGCGTGAATACCTGGCCGGGCTTTTTCGCGAGACACACGAGCAGGTCGAATTCGAGCGGCGTGAGCGCGAGAGGCAATCCACCACGAGTGACTGTGTGCGCGTTCACGTCGATGATCAGGTCGCCGATCGCGAGATTCGACGAAGTGGAATCCTCATGCCGACGCACGCGTGCGCGGATGCGGGCGACGAGCTCCTTGGGCTTGAACGGCTTGACGATGTAGTCGTCGGCGCCGGCCTCCAGGCCCACGACGACGTCGACGGTGTCGCCGCGAGCAGTGAGCATGACAATCGGCACGCCTGAGTCCTGGCGAATGGCACGGCAGATATCGATGCCGTCCATGCCCGGGAGCATGAGGTCGAGCAGCACGATGTCGGGCCGTGAGTCGTGGAAGGCCTGCACAGCCTGTGCGCCATCAGCGCAGAACACCGGCTCGAAGCCCTCGCCCCGAAGGACGATGCCGAGCATCTCCGAGAGAGCCGCGTCGTCATCGACGACCAGGACTCTGCCTCGGGCTGATGTGCTCATATGCCTATGGTGTCATCCCGCCAGTCCGGCTGCGACAAGTACCGCAGCAGGAAGGTTATTGACGCTGTGAGCAACCATGCCGGCCCCGAGCGAGCCGGTGCGCCAGCGCAGGAAGCCCAGCACCAGGCCCACTCCCCCCACGACGAGGATCCGCGCCGGCTCGAAGTGAAACAGGGAGAAGACCACGGCGGAGAGCACGATGGTGAGTCCCGGAGAGTAGCCATGCTTGCGCAGGCCCGCGAAGACCAGCCCGCGGAAGGCGAGCTCCTCGACGACAGGTGCCCCGAAGGCCAGCAGGAAGGCAAAGAGGACGATGACCGGCCGGCCGGCGGAATCGGAGAGCTCCGCTGCCACGTCGCCTGCTGACGAGGTGAAGTCCCCGAAGATCAGAGTCGAGAGCCCTGCGAGCCCCGCTGCCACTGCGAGGGACACGACTCCCCCCAGCACGCCGATGCCGAGGTCGCGCCAGGTGAGGCGGATCCCGAGATCGATGACTGGTCCGTTGCCTCTCATTCGCGTGGCGAGCATTGGCCAGCCTGCGAGCATCGCCCACGGCGCCAGGGTGCCGAGCAGGATCACGATCACTCGAGGCGCACCGAAGAGGTGAAGGGTCACGGCCACGATCGCAGCGAGCACGAGGGCCCCGCCGAGCATGATCCAGGAGTCCCACAGGCTCCATCGCGGGGCCCGAAGCTGAACACCTGACTCCTCGGCCAGTGCGACGGTGATCGGGCAGCCCAGGTAGTCAGCGGGCGGCAGGGGCTTCACGTTCTGACGCTATCGCCAGATTGCCTTCCTCGGACGGGCTGTATCCACATCCCTCCCTTACAGTGAGAGCGTGATGAAGTCGATGCATCCCACCCGCGAACGCCTCCTGCTCACGACTGTCGAGCTCATGGACACCGAGAATCCGGAGAAGGTCGGCGTTGAGATGGTGCTGGAGAAGTCCGGCATCTCAAAGGGCTCGCTCTATCACCACTTCGAGGACTTCCCCGCCCTCATCGAGGCCGCGCTCGTCTACCGCTTCCATCACGTGGTCGACAACTCCATCGACCTCATCGCGAACACGGTCGCCACTGCGTCGACCCGCGAGGAGTTCTTCGCCGACATGGAGAAGGTCACCGCTATCACCCACTCACGTGAAATGACGGCCATTCGCTTCGAGCGGGCTCGCGCCCTCGGGCACGCCGGCAACTCGGAGCGATTCAAGGAAGCTCTGGGCGTGGAGCAGCAGCGCCTCACCCTCGCCTTCGCCGATCTCGTGCGCGAGGCTCAGATCCAGGGCTGGGTCACCTCAGACATTGACCCGATGGCTGCCGCCGTATTCATCCAGGCCTACACGATCGGAAAGATCGTGGATGAAATAACGCCCGAACCGGTCGACGAGCAGGAGTGGCTGAAACTCATTCACCGGATGGTCGCGCGCACCTTCGCGCCGTGAACCGGTGATCGGGCGGCGCCACCGGTAATCGAGTTGCTTCGGACGCCTAGCCCTGAACCACGATGGTGAAGCTCAGGACGGTCGGCGGAGTTGAGTCTTCGCTGTCGTTGATGGCCTGGACAGTGATGAGGGCAGTTCCCGGCTTCTTCGCGATGACTGCCGGAGAAGCGGTGACCGCGCCACTTCCTTCAGCCTGATCGATGGAAACCGCGTCTGAGTTATCTGACGTGACGAAGAGTTCGCTGCCGGCCGGCGTATCGACATCGATGATCACCATCTGCTCAGGAGCCATAGTGATGGAGGTACCCATGTCAGCTTCGGTGACGTGAAGAGGCTCCGCAGCAGCGAGCCTGGAGGCCGCTGGCTGCGCGGAAGCCGGTGCGCTCGACGATGACGATTGGGTCGATGTGGAGCAGGCCGCCAGCGCGGTGGCTGCCAGGAGTGCCGCCGTTGCAAGAACCAGCTTCTTTGAATACATGCGTCGCACGTGGCATCCCCTCGTTGAATAGTCAGTGAATGCTAGCTGAGGGGCAGCCAGTTTCACGCTAGCGCAGCGCGCGGCCTAAGCGGCTGAGAGCCTTCGCCGCGCGATCATCGCGCATGACCCGATCACGCAGGCCAAGGCCAGTGCCCCCAGCACGTCGGTGAACCAATGAGCGCCGACCACGAGCCGGTCGAGCGACACCACGGTGACCACCACCACGGCCACGATCGTCCAGATGATTCGCGCCGTGCGATCCAAATACCCCCAGGCCAGGCCGAGCGCCACGAACGCAATCGTGGTGACGACCAGCACGTGCCCCGAGGGAAAGGAAGGCTCGCTCTCCGGCGAGAGATTGATGGGAGCGAGAGGCCGAGCACGCCCCTCGATCTTCTTCGCAATCGCGCCGAGCAGGTAGGCGATGAATACCGAACCGGCGAGGATCACGGCATCGTGCCGCCGGCTCCGGGCCCACAGCACCGCTGACGAGATGAGTGTCACCGCCACCAGGACGACAGGTGTCGTCAGCGTGGCGATCAGCTTCCCGATGCTCTCCATGACTCCGCTGCGAGAATCAGCGAACCAGGTCGCGAGAGACGTATCGAAGGGGTTCACTCCCCCGTTGGAGTGCGCCACGATCGCGAGCATGACGAACACCAGTGCGCCGATCACCGCGGTGACCACCAAAGGGAAAACCGAGCTTGCCTTCGCAACTGGTGAGTTCGTGCTTATTGCGTTGCTCATGGGCCTCCTCGGGGAAGACTTCACGATAGGCCGCGACTTCGGAACTGAGCCTCCACGACATTCCCTCGCTTCGGTTTGTTCAGCCAGGCCTCAGGGAGCAGGAAGGGCCGATGCCTCTGGCACCGGCCCTTCTACGCGTACTTCATTTAGCCGACGATCCAATGGCTGAGGACATTGCTGTAGACCAGAGTTCGCGTGCAGACCGGGCCGCCCTTGCCACCATTGGCCCACTGGGCCCAGGAATTCCCCCAGCCGCCGCTTCCGGCGCCACCCCAGTTCAGGACGATCAGCGCATCTGCATCACAGGTGCCCGAAGACGGCATCCCGAACTGCTGAATCACTGGAGGGGGCGTCGCACCGGAGTTAGCCATCGTGACGTAGGTGCGAAAAGCGGTCGTGAAATTCCCAAACGTCCAGCCGGAATTGAGGTAGTTCCACGAGGCCGCTCCGCCAGAATACGCATTTGCCGTACCCTGCACTGCCCACAAGTACGTATTGCCCGGCGCCTCGGCAGTTGAGAGAACCAACGCGAACTGGGTACCAGCGGACACCAATGGCGCATCCAAGAAATTGAATGTCACCCAGGCGCGGCCGGGATCTATTTGGCCGTAAGTCTTGACGGAGGTCGCCAGCGCGGTGCCTGTCGGAAGCCCTCCGGTAGTCCGGTAGATGCCGAGCGAGAGATCGGCTCGCACCGCGTTGTCTCGTGAGAGCAACAGGTCAACTGTGGTGAGCGCTCCCGAGATCCCGGGTGTCACGACCTGAGCAACTGGATTATCAGCATCAATTCCGGCGGAACTTCCCAGGATGACGGGCACGAATTGCTGATCAAGAGTGCCCGACGCATGTGCACTTCCCATCCCTGCGCTCATCATGATGACAGCGATAGCAGCGAGGACGAGGGGTCTGCGGAATCTCATGGCGCGAGGCTAGGTGCACGCCCTCGGCTGCCACAGCAACTCCTCGCCGCAGCCTTGCTTCACTGGGGATATCCCTACCCGATCAGAGTCGACTCCAGGATTCCACTACGGCGCCTGGACGCAAGCATGAGGAAGGACCGTTGCATCACAAATGCTCTTGGTCCGCATTGCAAGACGAGGACCAACATCAGGACCTAATCGAAGGAAAGACCCAGAAGCGAACCGCCGTACATGGTCTGGTCAAGTCGCACGCGCGTTAGCGCGATCGTTTCCCACGCGGACTTGGAGCCGTCAGGCGCAACCACGCTGCGTACACGAATTGATTGAGGCGCGTGACTGCCGGTTCTGCCACCACCTCGCGCGGCAAATGAGGTATCCCCGGTCTCCGCAGTGACTCTTCCAAATTTGGCTGCGACCCAGCCCTTTCCAGGAATATCGGCCTGGACTTCATACTCAGAAATATTGCTCGCTCCCGGCGAGGTAGGTCGAGTGAGCGTGATGAGAGTGGTCCAGTGACCTGAACCCCACTCTGCGATCCGCGCAATTTTCACATCAGGCCTGGGGAGAGCATCGGTAACTTCACGCCATGGAAATTCAACGAAGTTACTGTCCCTCAGGAGCCTCTGCATGGGATCAGCGCCTGGCCAAGTTGCGCGAATTCTGTATTGCACGTATTGCCCGTCGAGCCTCTTCGGCAAGGAAAGCACGGCATTCGAACCCACGATATTTGTCACGGGCTGCCAGGAGCCGACCTGCCCACTTGACGTTGCTTTCGACCGACGTTGAATCTCGTAGAGAGCATTGTATTTCTTGTTGAGATGCCCACCATCCCAGGCCACATTGATTTTCAAGCCTTCACACCAAGCCTGGAGACCGACCGGGTCAAAATATCGATCATCATTGTTGCCGACGGGCTGGGAGATACCGTACGTCCAATCCGATTGATTGTCATCAACAAGCGCTTTCACTCGCACGGCTATGGGTGCGACTTCCACTCCAGTCGTTGTGTAACCGAGGCCCTCGGCGAGGGTTCCCTGATACAGCTTGTGCCAATTTGTTGCACTTTGGGGAGTACAAGGAACTGCGCATTCTGCAATTTCCACAACGTGACTCAGACGTTGATCACCTTGATCCGGCGCATCAACCCATGAAATTCTGTAATCCACAATGTCATTTGGCTTCCATTCGCTGTCCCAGTCAGAGACGCTCACGCTCTTGGGCGCCGACAGATAATCGGGAACGACCGCATTACTTGGAGCCGACACTTCACCCCAACCCTTTTCATTCTGAGGTTGGACGGTGAATGTGTATGAGGTACCAGCTTTGAGTCCGAAAACCGTACAAGAGCTGGAAACTTTGCTCGGATCTGTGTTGAACACCACGCACCCATGGGTCTTGTCAGATGCCCTCACTTCATAACGAATTGTTGGAAGTTGCCCGGAACCTGTTCCCGGCTTCCAGATAACAGTCGCTGATACCACGCCGGCAACAGCCGTAGGCGCTGTCGCGACTGGGACCGGCGGCAAGTCGGCAGGGGTAGCCGCGAGATCTGGCGATGTGTTTCCAGCAGTCACCGTGATGTTGAGCGTGGCGCTATCCAGTTCTATTGATGCAGCACCGGCCTGAGCGGATACATAGGTGAGGACGTCATCTGAGGTTGGCGACTGTGCTAGCGCACTACCAGTGGTCACCGCTGATCCATTTTTGTAGAAACTGCCCACGGTGGGCGTCACAGTCGTGATTCCAGTGCATGAAGTACCGGTCCCATACCCATAACCGATATTCAGCGTTTCATTCACATTAATGGTGATGGTTTGCGTTGTTGGCGCACCGACACCACACGTAATTGTGAGACTTGACGCGACGGCTGGCGCTGCCATGAAGAGCCCGCCTGGGATCAGAAGCCCAGCGGCAACAAGACCTGTCAATGAACGACGGGTGAGCATAGTCTTCCAATCGTCAAGGTGGAGTACGCAAAAGGGTGAATGTGCGCGTTACGACAGTTTTGGCAGCCCTCGAATATTCAGCAAGCACTCAATCTCCGTTACCCAGCCAAGCTAGGGCTTCCCCCAGCCAGATGGCATGTGCACGGCGCCATCGCACGACCTCTAGGAAGCGATCCAGTGACCTAGCGCGTTGCTGTAGGTCAGCGTCCGCGTGCACACAGAGCCGCCCTTGCCTCCATTGGCCCACTGCGCCCAGGAATCACCCCAGCCGCCGGAACTCGATCCACCCCAGTTGAGTGAACTTGCGGCTGACGAATCACAAGATGCCGAAGCTCGGGATGCTGAGTTCACGGGCTCAAACTGCTGCAGCACAGGCGGAGGTGTGGCGCCATTTGCTGAGGTCGGCACAACGTAAGTTCGAAACATCAAGTCTAACCCAACATTCACAGCCCAGCCGCCGCCGTTGTCATAAACAGCAGATCCACCCGAATATCCGGCGACGCCGTAGTAGACCGAATACTGACCGCCGCCCACCATGCTCTCCGTCAATACATATTCGGTACCGGCGGTGACCGTGGTCGGGTTGGTGAATACGAAGTCAACCCAGGTGGGTGTGATGTTGACAGTGATTGCGAAGTCGCCTGCGGGTACCGAAGTCGAAGCGAGAGGCGCACCGGTTGGGAGCCCGCCTGAGGCCTGGTAGAGGTAAAGCGTGAATGGATTCGCAGGGGTACCCGGGACGGTCACCGAGAGCTCCACGTGACTCAACTGTCCGGTGATACCTGCGGTGAATGACTGGCCGACAACTTGGCCGACGATGGTCGGGCCGTATCCGCCACTGGAAGTTTCAACGGATTGGTCCAGAGTGCCTGCTGCTGAGGCGATCGGGCAGACGATTACGGCACCAGCGAGCGCAATGGAGGTGGCGGCAACAACTCGAGAGATTCGCATGCCATCAGCGTTGCGTGGGCAATTGCACCTCACAACTAGAGCATCGCGACTGCCGATCACGACTAGGGGAATCCCTACCGTTGCTCCCCGTCTTCGGCGCACCAAGTTTCATCACCTAGGCAGGAAGGATCAGCAGGGGAAACGAATGGCCCGCCTACCATCGGCAGGCGGGCCATTCACAGAGTTCTAGTAGCGGTACAGCTCCGGCTTGTACGGGCCAGCGACGTCAACGCCGAGGTACTCGGCCTGCTGCTTGGTCAGCTCGGTGAGGCCGACGCCCAGTGCATCAAGATGCAAGCGGGCAACCTTCTCGTCGAGCTCCTTCGGCAGCGTGTAGACGCCAAGGGGGTACTGATCGAGCTTGGTGAAGAGCTCGATCTGCGCCAGCACCTGGTTGGTGAAGGAGTTGCTCATCACGAACGAGGGGTGGCCGGTGGCGTTGCCGAGGTTCAGCAGGCGACCCTCGCTCAGCATGATGATCGAGTGACCGTCGGGGAAGACGAACTCGTCGACCTGCGGCTTGATGGTCTTGCGCTTGATGCCCGGCAGGTTGGTAAGACCAGCCATGTCGATCTCGTTGTCGAAGTGACCGATGTTGCCGACGATCGCCTGGTGCTTCATCTTCGACATGTGATCGACGGTGATGACGTCGTAGCAGCCGGTTGCGGTGATGAAGATGTCGGCAAGGCCGATGACGTCTTCGAGTCGGGCAACCTGGTAGCCATCCATGGCTGCCTGGAGTGCGCAGATCGGGTCGATCTCGGTGATGATGACGCGAGCACCCTGGCCGCGCAGTGAGTCAGCCGAGCCTTTGCCGACATCACCGAAGCCGCAGACGACGGCAACCTTGCCGCCGATCATGGTGTCGGTCGCACGGTTGATGCCGTCGACCAGCGAGTGGCGGCAGCCGTACTTGTTGTCGAACTTGCTCTTGGTGACCGAGTCATTGACGTTGATCGCCGGGAACATGAGCGAGCCTTCGCGCATCATTTCGTAGAGTCGGTGAACACCGGTGGTGGTCTCCTCGGTGACGCCGAGGATGCCCTTGCCGATCTCGGTCCAGCGGGTGGCATCTTCGGTGAGCGAACGGCGCAGGGTCTCGAGGACGACTGCGTACTCCTCGGAGGTGCTGGCATCAGCGGTCGGCACGACACCGGCTGCCTCGAACTCGGTGCCCTTGTGCACGAGCATCGTGGCGTCGCCGCCGTCGTCGAGGATCATGTTCGGGCCCTTGCCGTCCGGCCACATCAGGATCTGCTCGGTGCACCACCAGTACTCCGGAAGGGTCTCGCCCTTCCAGGCGTAGACCGGAACACCACTGGGCTTGTCGACGGTGCCGTCGGGGCCGACGACGATCGCGGCCGCTGCGTGATCCTGAGTGGAGAAGATGTTGCAGGAGGCCCAGCGCACGTCGGCGCCAAGAGCGGTCAGCGTCTCGATCAGCACGGCGGTCTGAATGGTCATATGGAGCGAACCGGTAATGCGAGCGCCCTTGAGTGGCTTGCTGTCACCGAACTCGGCGCGCATGGCCATAAGGCCCGGCATCTCATGCTCGGCGAGACGGATCTCATCGCGGCCGAAATCGGCCAGGGCAAGGTCAGCGACCTTGAAATCGGGGGTGCCATCGGACTTGAACACAGACATGCAGAACTCCTCGTGAATTCGGCTTACAGGGATTGGCGAACGTCACGAGGCTTCGTTGGTTCGCAGGCACTCAATTGTGCCAGATCTCGGGGAATCTGCAGAATCGGCGCACCGCGTTCAGGGCCCTCCCCATGAGATCTCTCAGGGTCTGGTGCGAACCTTGAGAGGACGACTGCCCGTAGGCCCGCTCAATCGGCCGATTCCTAGCCCGGGTAGGGCTCATTTGGGTAATACGCATATGTGTTCCTCACGCACACGTATCCGCCAGTGTGGTTATTCGGCCATTGCATCCAGCTGGGATTCCAGCCCGATTGGCAGGCCTCCGAGGAACTCGATCGCGCGTAGGCCTTCTGCCAGAGGCTGAGATCCATCGCGTTGCCGGAGTCCACGTACGTGATGAACCCGAACGTCATCGACACGATCGTGTCGAGGGCCCACGCCGCTCCGGCGGGATTGCTGAACATCGCATTAGTACCCACTGCTCGTGTTCCCAGATTCGACCACATCTGGTACGTGCCTACAGACTCGGCGGTCTGACCAGTGAAGGCGTACTGGGTACCCGTCGTGATGGGTATGGGGGTAGCAAAGGTCACCCGTGTCGGGGCTGGAGTGACATGCGAACCACCGTCGAAGGGCAACGATGCCGGAAGCACGGACACTGTCGCGAGTGCTGCACCCGTGGGGAGCCCCGCCTGTGTCGCATAAATGGAGATGATCAGGGGCTGTGTCACGGGAGAACTGCCGACCGTGCCCTTGGACAGGAATAAGTCCATGCTCGTGAACGAACCGGTGACTCCGGCGGTGAAGTACTCCCCGACCCACTGGTTGGTACCTCCACCTCCGCCGCCTTGACTAATCGGTGTGTTGGCGGTGACGTCGCTGGTGAAGGACTGATCAACCTGACTGGCAGCTTCGGCTGGATTTGCTCCCTGCACTGCAAGCACCGCGAAAATCACGCTCGAGGCCACGGCCCACGTCCAAACTCGAGTTCCGGTCTTCACTCAACTCTCCTTCGATGCGCAGATATGGCGTAACCAACTCCACCTACTAATTGAGGGCGTACGCCCAAGACGAAGCCTGCATACCTGGTCCCGCGGTGGCTCTAATTCGAATTCCGCTTACCGTCGCCGGACTGAGGTCAAACGGAGAAATTGCGTAGAAACGCGAATCTCCACTGACCTGGTAGATGGCCTCCGAGGACCACTGACCTGTCGCACGATCACGGGTCTGAATGCGGTATCCCGAGATGTTTCCCACACCAGGGCCGGTGCCCGGCTCCCACCTCACGTTTACCTCTGTGGAGAGTCGACCAAATGATGCATCAGAAATTCGCGGAGTCGGCACATTGGCTTGCGCCCGCCATTCCGAAGGTGCGGAATCTATCTCGCTCGCTCCTGCATAGTTCAGCTTCAGTAGGAAGCTAGGCACCGAGATGATCCTGAATCGCAGCAGATCCCCCGGTGCGCCCTGCGTTTCCACTGTGAACCTTTGATCCGAAGTGCTTCCCACCAAGCGGTATTCCGATGAAGCGGCCTTCGCACTGTGCTTTGTGGCAACGAATACGTCGTAATGGTCGACCCATGTCGGCTCCATGGGATCTGCCCAGGAAACGAGAGCTCGAGTGGCATCAGCGCGTACCTGATCGATGACCACCGGCTTGAGATCGCGCACCATATCCGGCACTCCGTATGCCCATGGGGAGCGCTGGCCGTCGAAGGTCACTAGTCGTCCGCGAACCACTAGTGGCGCAGTCGTTGACTTCACAATCGCCAGACTCCGACTCCATCCGTCAGGCTTACCCATCACGTAAGTCGGAGCCCACGCAAGCCCATCGAACGACGTGCACTTTGCCGAGCAGACGGCGTACTCGAACTCGAGATCCAATGGAAGCCCCGTCGGATTCTGGCCCCTCATTTCGGCCTCGAGGCCCAAGGTGCCGATTCGGTAGAGAGACATGAAACTCGGTGCCTTCAGGCTCGCTCCGACAGGCGTAACGGCGTTGCTCGGCGCGGAGGCCGGGCCCCAGCCGATGACGCTATTCGCCTTGACCGTAAAGGTATAGCTCAGGCGAGGGTCTAGACCCTTGACCGTGCATGACGTGCTTGGCGCTGATGCGGTGCACCGCTTATCTCCTGGCGACGACGCGACCTCGTAAAGCCCAACCGGCTGTTCGCCCGCCTGAGTCGGTGCCGACCATGAGACATTCGCGCCATAGAGGGACGCGACAGCGGTAACCCCTGCTGACTGATTCGGCACATCCTGCGGGCGAGGAACGCCGGTGCCGGGGATGTGTTCATCTCCGTTTCCGCCACTCCTGATGGAAATGCTAATCGTCGCCACGGTTCCGTAGTAGGACGTCACATTGAAGGAACCTGCCGCCATGATGGAGTAAGACTCCGTATAGCCCCCTGGGACCGCGGTCATTCCGGAGAAGTATGACGAACCTGTCGCCAAATCACATATGTTGAATGCTGCGAATGCAGCGGTATTCGTGATTGAAAAAGTATCCCCGACTGCACCTGTCACTGAGATATTTGCTGATCCCGAAATTGAACAATCGACATTGATCGCGGAAGGGCTCGCTGACACGGCATGCGCACTCGGCGCGAGGATCATTCCGCCGGCTCCCACTAAAGCAAGTGCCACCATGCCTGACAGGGATCGACCGATGCGCATTGCGTCTCCATTCGCGAGGTTGCTCGCACGCTAGGGCCCACAGGCGCACAGGCGCACAGGCCAATGATGCGCTCACCAGGCACCATGAGCCCTAGGGCTTTCCCTAGCCAGGATCCGAGACGAGAAGCCGTACGTCGTTCCATCCATCTCCCGCGCGGGTGCGACTCAAGCGACCTGCAGAGATGCGCAGCATCCAGTCGGTGCCCATGCCACTTCCGGGATCTCCCCCGAAGGCCGTTCCGTTGTCGCGCACGTGTACCACGAGACCTTCCTGCGTGTGCCTCAGCGAGACGTCAACCACAGATGCCGAGGCGTGACGGGCGGCGTTCGCCACGCACTCCTCGATGGCATCCAAGGCAAGCCGTGACGTCGGCCCATCCGGCACGGAGCCATCCAGAGATATCCGCACGTCGAGGATTCCCTGCCACGCCTCGGCAATCGATCGGAGCCGCTTCTCGATTGAGACCATCTTCGGCACAGGTGAGGGGTCGGCGGAGTCAAGTGCGGTGCGAGCGTCCTCAAGCGCATGCTCGGCTCGTTCCTGATCATTGGTGATCGCCGCCGTCTCAAGCTGGAGTGCCGCGGCGAGCAATCGAGCCTGCACCGTGTTGTGCATGACACTGGCCACGGAGTTCTCGGCCGCTCTTCTCTCGAGCATCTCCAGCTGCTCAGCCCAGTCATCCCGTTCGAGCCGCTGCTGCAATTCATTCAGGCTCGGCCCTCGCTCATCCAGCACTGCCCGTGCGGCGCAGCACGTCAGGGTGAGGATCGGTGCCGTGACGACGAAGGCGAGAAGGGCGAAGAAGGGAACATCCGCCTCAAGACGACTTTCCAGCACGATCCAGGCGCTCAGCAGGGGCAGGACGAATAGCAGAAGGGTTGTCACCGACCTGGCGAGGACACCAGGCTGCGGGCGGATTATTCGCTCGCCGATCAGAATCAACGCGAAAGCCAGCCACTCGATCGCTGCGGCCTGGATACCCATGCGCCAGCCGAGCATCACCACATCACCGGTTGTCTCGATGAAGGCGTACAGAGCCAGGGCCCAGGCGAGAGGCACTCGCGTGAGGAACGCCTTGCGCAGGAATCCTCGAGTGGACTCAGGTGCGTCGAACTCCGGAATCGTCTCGAACCACATCTCGTGCACGAGCGGCCTGATGCGCTCGTCGATTGCGCGGTGCAAGAGCAGCGAGATACGCGAGTACTCGTCGGCGTTGCCTACCTCCGCACTCTCGAGGATCTCGCGCACCATGTCGGTGGTCTCTGACATCCGGGCAGCAGCGTTCTCGCGCTGACTGCTGGCACGACTCTCATCGAACAGGCGCATCTGGAGCTCTCGCATGACGATCTCGTCGAGAAGTGCCTGACGGGCAGCGCGATAGCCCGCAAGTGCCGAGAGGAAGCCACCGATCAGCACCAGCCAGATGGTGAAGATAAATGCGGAGCTCACGATTCGCCCTGCGTCAGTCGCGCGATCGATGACCCCCGCCAGCTGAAAGACCACGACGATCCCGAGGCCGCGGGCCGCACCGGCCAGGAGCATCGTTGCCAGCACGACAACCGGCATCAGGCCCTTGAGAATTCGTGCATGGGCCCGAAGCGCAGCACTCAACCAGAGAATTAGCCCGAGGCATACCGTTGACACGATGCTCGCGATTATCCAGAGCACGAAGCCTCGAGTGATGGAAATGCCTTCGGGCATGACAGTGAGAACACCAAGTGCGCTGGGAATACTCACCAGCCAGAACGCGGTTCGACCAATCCCGAAGTCATCGAGTACGGCCCCCCGCCAGCGAAGACGCCGACTCATCAGGGACTCTGCGCCTCCACCTTGCCGGCCAGCTGCAAGTACGCGCGTGCTAGTCGTACTCGCTGGTTATGCGCACCATCACGCGGCACCTCGAATACTTCGTAGAGCCTCGAGATCGTTTGCTCGATCGCCTTCACTGACACCTCGCGTTGATCGGCGATGGCCTGAGTGCTCATGCCCTCGGCAATGCCCTGTAGCACCTCGAGCTGCACATCCGTCAGTGAAGGCAGCGCGGCACCTGGTGTCGCGCGTCGGGCCACCGGTGTCTCCGCAGCGAGTTCCAAGCTGCTGATGATCTGCGCGAAGTCATGAACATCCTGCTTGCTGAGGTAGACCGTGCCGCGTGGCGGCGGGGTCACGCCCGGAGCAACAAGTCGTGGATCGCGGTACGTCGAGAGGATCACGATCCCGATATCAGGCTGACGAATTCGCAAGGCGTGAGCAAGATCAATACCGGTGGGACCTACTCCGAGATCAACATCGAGCAATGCGACGGTCGGACTCGCCTCGCGCTGAAGTTCGAGAGCCTCCCGCGCTGAACTGGCACGACCGACGACATTCATCCGCTGGTACTCGAGGGCGTTCACGACACTGGTCAGAGTGAAGGGATCGTTCTCCACCACGAGTACCCGAGTTCCGATCACGGTCTCATGGTCCTCCGCATGACCACCTGACGCCAGGGCGAACTAGGCATTCCCCTAGGAATCATCTCCACTCGCGGGGTTCGCGCTTCGAGAAACCGATGCATCTCAACGAATAAGCGAGACCGGCACGGGCAACTCGTAATTCGCCCACGCACGGTCGGCGGTCCAGATCTCCATATCCTGAGCGATGGCGTAGGAGATGCATGTGACATCTCCGAGAGAGATGGCTGCCGAGGATGGCAATCGAATCTCCTGCTCTCGCAGAAGTGCTACGGCGTGAATCTCACGCCAGCCGATCGGCACAACCGTCAGGCCCGCCTCTACGAGGTCTTCTGCGCATTCGAGCCCTTGGCCGCTGAGTCGTTGCACCTTCGTGATGACCTCAGCCATGTTCGTCGACGTGATGAACGCCGAGCCGATCATCGAACCCACCAGATCGGCACCCGGTTCTTGCAGGAGCCAGGCCAGCACGCTGGATGAGTCAAGGAGCGGCGGCCTCATCTATCGATCAGCGCCTCGGCCCGGCGCTCGGCGAGGAACTCATCAACGTACGAGCGATCACGAGGCACGTGAGCCACACGGGAACGGGCGCGCGCAAGGGCATGGGCAGGGGTCTCCAGAATCAGAAGGCCCTCTTCGGCTACCCGGACGCGCAAATCCTCGCCCGGTGCGAATCCGGCAGCCCGCATGGCCTCTTCGGGCAGAGTAGGGCGACGACGAGAGTCGAGGCGGACCTTCCACACCTGCGGGACATCAACTGGCTGTGCGCTCATCCCACGATTATTGCTTTCGTGGGATGACGGGTCAATGGTGGGAAATACTCAGGAACTCGGGCTTCGATCGATATCCGGCTCGAGGAAGACGTACTTCGCACTCGGCACCGCAGTCCTCAGTCTCACCTCTGCATCATCGATGTCCTGGGCGATCTGGGCTCCGGTCGCCGAATGGGCCACCGCGATCTTGGCGGTCACGAGCAGCTCATCGGGACCGATGTGCACGGTGCGCAGGTGAATCACCCGCAGCACGCCATCGCTGCTCTCCAGTGCCGCGCGAATCGCCGCAACCTCCTCAGGCAGGGCCGACTCCCCCACCAGCATCGCCGACATCTCCATCGACAAGAACATTGCGATCACCACGAGAAGGATGCCGATCGCCATCGCGCCGATGCCGTCCCAGCGTCCGTCACCGGTGATGACTGCCATGGTGACTCCGAAGAGGGCGAAGACGAGGCCGACAAGTGCGCCGGCGTCCTCGAGCAGGATCACCGGAAGCTCAGGCTGCCGGGCGTCCTTGAGGAAGCGCGGAAAAGAGCGACCGCCCCGCGAGTGATTGGCTTCCTTGATCGCCGTGCGAAAAGACAGCGATTCGAGCACGATCGCAACGATGAGGACAAGGAAGGCGATCCACGCATCCTCGAGCTTCTCGGGGTGCTGGATCTTGTGAATGCCCTCGTAGAGGGAGAAGACGCCGCCGACCAGGAACAGCACGATGGAGACGATGAAGCCGTAGACAAAACGGCGGCGTCCGTATCCGAAGTTATGACGCGCATCGGCCTGCTTCTTCGATCGCTTGTTGCCGATGAGCAGCAGGATCTGATTGCCCGAATCGGCGCAGGAGTGAATCGCCTCCGACAGCATGGAGCTCGAGCCGGTGAAGAAGAATGCGATGAACTTGCTCGCGGCGATGCCGAGATTCGCGAGCAACGCGGCGACAACCGCCTTCATTCCGCCTTCGGTACTCATGATTCCCCTGTCCTTGGGTCGTGCAGGATGGTGCGGTTCGAGTGTGGTGCTCAGCGCTGGGTCGACTGCACGACAGCGACTAGCCCTGCTGTCTCGACCCAGGCATCGGGATCACTCGCACCGATCACGGCAGCCGTTCCCTGGCGAAGCGAGATCTCGCCGATGTCAGAGTCGATGATCGCCTTGCCCTCGACGTTGACCACGATGCGGTACGCGCCCTTCGGAAGCTTCTCGCGCCCGTCGCGCAGCAGTCGCACGACGAACGGTGACGCGGTAGGCCAGAGGGTGTCACCGAACTCAGCGCGCACGATCTGCGGCTCGAGATCCAGTCGCAATGCCTCGATGGCTCGTTCGACGAAGACCGGCTTGCCCGTCAAGCCGAGGCGGATGACATTGTCGCTGGAGGTCATCACCTCGACCCCAGTGCCGCGGATATAGCTGTGCGGAACACCGGCCGGAACGTAGACGGCCTCGCCGATGTCGAGGGTCAGGTAATCAAGCATCGCGGTGAGCAGCGCGCCCGTGTCATTCGGGTATTGCTCCTGCACGGTGCGGTAGGCCTCGATTTGCTCGAGTGGCAAGCCTGCCGCCTGTGCCGCAGCAGCGAGTTGACCGATGCGTTCGGGCGCACTGATACTCAGCAGCTCACGGATGGCCGCGGGGATGTCTCCTGCACGTATTGCCGCGACGGCAGTGCTCGTGCCCTGCACGTTCTCCAGGATGGCTGCTGCCTGCTCGGGACTTCGCCACCCGGCGAATGCCTCGAACGGCTCGAGGGCGATCATCATCTCGGTCTTCTCATACGGATCACTGAGCACGCGAGCCTCACCGGGCTGCTGCTGGCGCTTCCAGCCCGCCGCTGCAGTGTCGGCATCGGGATGCACCTGAACGGAAAGCGGTCGCGCTGCGGCAAGCAGCTTCACGAGAAGGGGAATCTCCTCGACGTCGAAGTGATGACCGAGATGCTCACCGGTGTCGTCGCCGACGGGATCGACGAGCGGCGAGGGGCCGCCGGGATGCACTCCGAACCACAGCTCGGCCTGCGGGCCCCCCGTGGCCTCATCGGACCACGCGGCCAGGCCATCGACGATGCCCCAGTCGTAATCCTTGACGGCACCACGAACGACGAGAACCACTCTCAGGCCTCGCGGATGAGCATCACCGGGATACCATTGTCGATGTCGAATCGCGCCTTGCAGACCGTGCACACGATCTGGTTCGCGGGCTCGTCGGCCACGAGGTCACCATGGGCTTCACACGGGCAGGCGAGGATCTCCCAGAGACGCGGGTCAAGGCCCAGCGCGCCGGCGTTCGTGCTCATGACTCGCTCCTCATGATCGTCAGGACAGCATCGCGAAGTTCGGCCATCTGAGCCTCATCGCGCGCCTCGACATTCAGGCGCAGTAGCGGCTCGGTGTTACTCGGGCGCACGTTGAACCACCATTCGCCACCATCGACGGTCAGGCCGTCCATCTCATCGGTGGTGGTGCCCTCGGCGTAGGCGAGACGGATCTTCTCGGTCATGGCCTTCTGATCCTTGACCTCGGTATTGATCTCACCGGAGTTGCTGTAGCGATCGAACTCGCGCATCAGGCTGGAGATCGTGGTGCCGGCCGGTGTCTCGCCGAGCGCTGCGAGTGCGTGCAGGGCTGCCAACATTCCGGAGTCAGCACGCCAGAAGTCGCGGAAGTAGAAGTGCCCGGAGTGCTCGCCGCCGAATACTGCGTTGGTCTCAGCCATCGTTGCCTTGATGAACGAGTGGCCCACTCGAGTGCGAACCGGAACTCCGCCGTTCTCGAGAATGACCTCCGGAACGGCCTTCGAGGTGATGACGTTGTGGATGATCGTCGAACCGGGTGCCTTCTTCAGCTCACGAGAGGCAATCAGGGCTGTCAGCGTTGACGGGCTGATCAGTTCGCCGCGCTCGTCGACGAGGAAGCATCGATCGGCATCGCCGTCGAAGGCGAGGCCGATATCGGCGCCGACTTCGAGAACGCGCCTTTGAAGGTCGACAAGGTTCGAGGGCTCGATCGGGTTCGCCTCGTGATTGGGGAACGTGCCGTCGAGCTCGAAGTAGAGGGCATCGATGTCGAGGGGAAGCGACGGCAGGCCGCAGCCGGTGCCGAGAACCGCGGGAACGGTGAATCCGCCCATGCCATTGCCGGCGTCGACCACGACCTTGAGCGGACGAATACCCGAGAGGTCGACGAGCTGGCGCAGGTACTTCGCGTACTCGGTGAGCATGTCCTGTTCGGAGATGCTGCCCATGGGGCCGTCGTAAGCGGGGATCGCGTCATTCTCGATCATCTCGCGGATCTCGCGGAGACCGGAATCCTGACCGACGGGTGCGGCACCTGCACGGCAGAGCTTGATGCCGTTGTACCGGGCCGGGTTGTGACTCGCGGTGAACATGGCACCGGGGATGTTCAGGTGACCGGAGGCGAAGTAGAGCCCGTCGGTCGAGGCAAGGCCGATGAGGATCACGTCGCAGCCCTGTTCGCGCACGCCGTCGGCGAATGAGGCGACGAGATCGGGGCCCGAAGGGCGCATGTCGTGACCGATCACCACCACGCCGGGGCCACCATCGCGAGCCGCGATACCGAGAACCCGCACGAAGGCGGCGCCTACGGCGTGAGCGAGGTCGACATCGAGCTGGTCGGGGTAGATACCCCGGACGTCATAGGCCTTGATGATCTGATCGAGTGAGCGCACGGCCCAAGGCTATCGAGGATCGAAATCCTGGTCGTCGTCGAAGCCGTTTCCGTCGAAATCCTCGAAGAATTCGCCCTGTGCGGCCACGGGAGCCTCCTGGGCAGGCAGGTCGTCGACGCTCGCGAGCATCCGCAGGTGCCCGCGACGAGCAACCTCGACCGAGCCATTCGGCACGGCCGGATGCGGATCGGCGTCCGGGGTGTAGCGCGGACGGGCAGCCTCGCGCACGGCATTGGCCAGAGCCTCGAGGTCATCACCGGTCGGCTTGAGGGCATCGGGATCAGGGGTGATGCGGACAATCTCCCAGCCACGCGGCGCGGTCAGGCGCTCGCTGTGCATCTGGCAGAGGTCGTAGCAGTGCGGCTCGGCGTAGGTGGCCAGCGGCCCGAGCACTGCGGTGGAGTCGGCATAGACGTACGTCAGGGTCGACACTGCAGCACCGCTGCAGGACGGCTTTGAACAACGACGACGACTCACGACGTGAACGGTAGTGCGAAGGAGTGTGAGCGCGTTTGCGGCGCGCCGAGAGGCGGGCAGACAGAAGGAATGCGGCGCGCGGAGGAGGGCGGTGCTACTGAACGGTGAGGCCCGGGTCGACCTGTGCGGTCGGGACCCGCACTTGGGTCCGCAGCGGCGCCCAGGGATACCCGGTGACGAGGTCACCGAACTTCGACTGCTCACGCACGCGGTGCGAAGCGAGATACGGGCCTGAGCCTTCGACCGGGGTGATGACCGCCGTGAACCACTCGGCTTGCGGCTCGGGCAGCAACACGAACTTCACCTGACCGGCAGGCACGCTCACCCGAATCGGATCGGTCGGCTTCGCGGCCTCCTTGCCGCCCTTGAAGGGCAGCAGGACGATGTCGACCGTGACGTCGGTGTCGGGAGCAGTGATGGCGACCTTGACGTCGGTGCTGACGCGAACCGGCAAGCCACTGACCGCCGAGGCACCTGTCATCGGCTGGGCGCTGGAGCTGAAGGCGGTCTCATCCTGCACGCCCTTGCCACCGAAGAACTGGCGCATGCCCGCGACGACGGGCACGTCAGAAGTGATCTCCAGGGTTGCCGCATCGCCGCCGATGACATCCGACATGTCGAGACTGACGACCGACTCGGCAGGAACATCGATCTGCTCACGATCGGCCGGCGCGAAGGTGCCGTTCGGCGACATGACCTTGATGTGCACCGTGGCATCATCGATGCCGGGCGTGACTATCGAGAGCACGCGAGCCCCCTTGCCGGGCATGACTCCGGGCACGAAGAGTGTCGTGGACGGTGCGGTCGACTGGGGAATCCAGTCGGTACCGATCGCATCGAGACCCGACATCTGCTCATCGGCGACGGATGCTCCGACACGACCTGCGCGAGCGATGACGTGCACTGCCGTGGCCTTGATACCCGGCGCCAGGACATCAAGTCGCACGACTGCGCGATCGAGACCCTTGATCACCAGGCCCTTGCCTGCAGGCGCGTCGATCAGGCCGTCGGTGCCATGCACGATGACGTCGACGACCGCGGGTGTGTCATCAGGATTGACGAGTACGACGCGCGTCTGGCGACCGGCGATTGCACCACCACCGACGAACCAGAAGTCGGAACCGGCACTCGCGCAGGCGGTGCTCGCCATGCCCCGACCTGAACCGCGCGGGTCACGTCCCCACTGATTGGCAATCAGACCCGGCGCAAGGGATCCGATTCCGTAGGCACGAATAGCCGGAAGCCGTTTGCCGAACGCATTGATCTGAGCCTGGCCGCCGGGCGTCGTGATGGTCGACTTCGCCGACTCCTTGCCCGGCAGGGTCTCCATGCCGGCCTTGCCCGCTCGATCAGCCTGACCTGGCTGGCCCGGCACGACTGCGGCCGTCACGCGCACGCCGAGATCGGAGCCGGCGCCGGGCTCGGGGCACAGAAGCACCGCAGAGCCCACCGGCTGGATCGAGCTCGCATCGGGGATCGACTCGGATCCGCGCTTGTCGAGCAGAGTTCCGATGAGCACCACGATCGCCACGCCGGCCACGGCGATCCACATCCAGCGCTGCGCGCGCAGGGAGGCCATCACGCGATTCATGCGGATACCTCCGGCTCGTGCATCGGATCGGCGGTCGGGCTGTCGAGATCATCGGGATCCGGATCGCTCACGCGTCGAGAGGGAAGGGCAAGAACGAAGAACACCAGCACGACGATCAACTGGAAGGTCATCGCCTGCGCACGCAGGCCGCCTTCGTACTCAACCGTGATGATCGGATTGCCCGCTGGGGCCTCGAAGGCCTGCGACCACGAGAAGATGTCGGCCGCGTCAACCGGCTCGAGTTGCACCGATTCACGCGTGCGCTCGTTGGTGGCGATGGCGCGCCAGCCGCCATCAATCGTCGCGCCGAGAAGCAAGGTGCGAGACGAAGGCGCATCGGCAATGCGTACGTCGACATACGGGCTCGTGCCCACCGACTCAGGAGAGGCAAGGGGAACGGCGACCTGATCGGTGCCCGTGATCAGGCGAGCCCGCGACGTCGTGCCGGCAATGCGCCACAGCACCTCGCCGCCGGAGGTCGAGAGACGACGAAGTCCGGGCTCCGCATCGAGTACGGGGATGACGTCCTTCGTCGACGTGCTGCTCAGGAGTACGTAGCGAACTCCGAAGCCGGCGAGCGCATCAACCTCGTCGCCACCGCGACCCGAGGACAGTGCGGCCACCTGCTCGTCGAGCTGCGAGAGGACATCGATGCCCGGGCTCACGTCGGCGTCACCGAGAACCGGTCCCGCTCCGTTGATCAGGTTGTAGGCAACACCGCCCGAGGAATCCTGGGTGAGCACGAGAGTGCGCGGTGCATCGGGAGTTGCTGCATCCGCAGCGACGAACGCGGGCACGGCCTCGGCAGGTGAGCGATGCATCTGGCCTTGCGCCTCGGGAAACCAGCCGACCGCGATCATGAACGGCGCCGCGGCGGCAGCGATCGCAATGATGACGGCAATGGGCTGGGCAATGCTGAACGACTGATCGGCCATCTGCTCGCGCAGCCCGTCGACTGCGAACGACGCAGCGGCGATGAAGCAGAGTCCGAGGATCAAGGTGGCGGGGCCGGGCCACGGATGCAGTGGCACCGTCGAGCCGGGAGGCGCCACCGTCAGCACGCTCTGCACGACGCCCAGCAGCAGCGCAAGCGACGCGAGGATCCAGCACGCCGCGACCTGACGACGCTTCTCGGTACGCAGGATCGCCAGGAAGCCGGCGAGCACGATGCCAATCGTGAGCCACACGGGCACAGCGCCGGGCCCGCCCGGATGCAGCATGAGCACCTGGAGCGGGGTGACATTTGAATCGGTGCTCGCGGTGATGTTGGCGGCACCCGGCTCGAGAAGGAACAGCACGGGATGGGTGATGAGGTAGCCCGACCAGGGGAACAGGATCAGGAGGGGGCCGACGACGGCGATGAGCAGTCGACGGTTCACGTCGGTCCAGAGCCCGCGGACGCCATTCCAGCGTGTGATGACGATGATCAGCGCGAAGATGACGGCGATCAGCCACAGTCCCGGCGCGGCCGCGATCACCAGGCTCATGAGCAGCGCGGTGGCCGCAGCGCGGCGGGTGGTCCCGCCGGGCGAGGTGATGCGCATGAAGCTGCGGATCGCGAAGGGAATGGTCACGGCGGCAATTGCCGTGCCGAGCCGACCCGACGAGATAGCCCCGGTGACCGCGGGAAGTAGCCCGTAGGCCACGCCTGCCCAGATCCGGATGGCGCGAGTCTTGATCGCTCCGCGAAGGACGAAGTAGGCGCTCCAGCCGGCAAGCGGGATGGAGAGAAGTAACAGAACGCTCACCGCCAGCGGCGCCTTGCCCAGTAGTACCGCGGAGAGGCCGAAGACGATCATCAGGTAGGGCGAGCTCGGAGTCGAGGAACCCGTCATCACGTTATGCCAGGCCTGCGTGTAGGAATCCCAGACATCGCCGGCACCGAGTGGTGCGGGAAGAAGTGCACCGCCTTGCAGCACGCCGTCGCCGAACCACAGCATGCGCGTGGCGATCAGGGAGAACAGCGTGAGCATCGTGAAGAGCAGTACGCCTGGGCGCACGAAGATTCGGCGAAGCAGGCCGGGGTTGCCGGAGTCCAGGAAGGCCGCATCATCGTCACTCGGGCCCGACTCAATCGCACTGACGGTCGGTTCCGATGCCGCGCCGCTCGTGGAGGCAATGCCGACGACACTCTCGAACACTTGCCGCAGCTGCGAGGCAGTCGTGGGTCGAAGCGGGCGCACGATCGAGATCGGCTCATCGGCCGTATTCCCATTGAGATCGCGCGAGAACACGAGACGACCGGGGTGCAGGGCGACATCGAGCACCGCGCCGATCTCGTCACGGGCACTCTTGAAATCTTTGCCAAGCACGTACGCCAACGCATGGAAGGCACTGCCCAGGAGCAACCGGAGTGCGACGAAGATGCCCGCAATGCGGCCGGACTGGGCGAGCAGGACGTGCACCGCCGCCTCGCGGTCGAGGCGATGCGGACGTTGCTCGGCCTCATCGCTCCCCTCGCGCACGCGACGCCCATGGGCGGACGCTTCACGATGATGCATCACGGCATCGGTCGCGATGATCACGCGCTCACCCGCGCGATGCGCACGCCAGCAGAAATCGAGGTCATCGCGGAAGAACGGCACCTGCGGGTCGAAGCCCTGCAGGAGTTCCCAGACATCGCGGCGCACGAGCATGCCGGCGGAGCTCACGCTCATGACATCGCGCACGCCATCGTGCTGGCCTTGATCGTGCTCGCCGCGCTCGAGGCCGGTGTACCGCCGACCGGCGCCGGTGATGCTCACGCCGACCTCGAGGAGAAGTCGACGATCGTGCCAGCCGAGGATCTTCGGGCCCAAGATCGAGGCGCTCGGGTTGTCGTCGGCCGTGTTGAGCAATGCTTCGAGGCAACCGGCATCGGGTGCGCTGTCATCGTGAAGCAGCCAGACCCAGGTGATCAGCTCGGCGAACTCGTCGCCCTCCTGAACCTCAATGCGGCCAACACGCTCGAGCCCGGTGCGCACGGCCTGACCGAAGCCCTCATTCGCCGTGGTGATCACCCGGTCGAGCCCGAGGGTCGCGCGCAGCACGGCAGCCGAGTTGTCGGTCGAGCCCGTATCGATGCCCACCGCGCCGTCAGCCGGACGAGTCTGGCTGGCCAGGGTGCTCATCACGGCGGGGAGCCAGGTGCCGCCATTGTGCGTCACGACCACGGCCGTCACGTGATGGTGCCGGCGAGGGAGGAGGGGCTCGGGCTCGGCTTCGTCATCGAAGGTGAACCACTCGGTGGTCTGCTCGCCCGACACCACGACGTCGAGCGCATCGGACGCGATGAGGTCCAGCTGCCCCTCGATCGGCAGATCCAGGAGATCTGCGTCAACCTCGGCCGGCACGTGATCCGGTTCGATCAGCAATGCTGCGGTCGTCGACCACCATTCATCCTCGGTTGCGTCGGGGCCGAGGGGTGGATGTTCGGGATCTGCGAGGCCGAGTTCACGAGCATCGTCGAGCGAGGGATCGAAGTCGTCAGGCGAGGGCTCCGAGATGTTCTCGTCCACAGGCCCGGTCACTTCTTCACTCTACTTGCCGTGCGCACGAGAGGGCATTCCCGTATGAGGGGACGGCGAAGCCGCATGGGGGGCAGTGGACGTTCGCGGGCCGACCGGCAACCCGTGGCCCGGCGTGTGCCTAGCTGACGTTGCGTCGCTTGAGGCGGCGGCGCTCACGCTCGGAGAGACCGCCCCAGATACCGAAGCGCTCATCGGAGCCCAGTGCATATTCCAAGCATTCGACGCGGACGTCGCACGAGAGGCAGACCTTCTTGGCCTCGCGGGTGCTTCCGCCCTTCTCGGGGAAGAAAGCCTCGGGATCGGTCTGAGCACACAGAGCGCGCTCCTGCCACGACAACTCCTCGACGTCAGACAAGGGCACCAGTGCCATGTCAGCCACGAAAAGGACCTCCTCGACCCGTCATTGCGAGTGAATCTCGTCAATGTCTAGGCGTATTACAGGGGTGTAGTTCCCCCTACGTCAAGCCAGATTCGGACAAAAAGGGTCCTTTTTGAAAGTTTTTCTGGAAATACCCTGTATTTCCAAGGTTTTCGACCATTTAGTCCCCTTCTGGGGGGACATAGATCACACTCCGCCTTCGCCTGACAGGATGCCGCCATGCGCATTACCGCCCTGGCCGGGGGAATCGGCGGAGCCCGCTTCCTCACCGGGCTCAAGGCCGCCCGCCCGGATGCCGAGATCACCGTCATCGGCAACACCGGCGATGACATCTGGGTGCATGGCCTGCGGGTCTGCCCCGATCTCGACACCGTGATGTACACCCTGGGCGGCGGCATCAGCGTCGAGCGGGGCTGGGGCCGCGAGGGCGAGACCTTCACGGTCAAGGACGAACTGGCCGCCTACGGAGTCGAGCCGACCTGGTTCGGGCTCGGCGACAAGGACATCGCCACCCACCTGATTCGCACCCAGTCGCTGAACGCCGGCTTCCCGCTCTCGGAGATCACCACCGCGCTGTGCGAGCACTGGCAGCCGGGCGTCACATTGATCCCGATGACCGATGATCGCGCCGAGACCAACGTGATCATCGAAGACGAGAACGGCCGCCGAGCCATTCACTTCCAGGAGTGGTGGATCAAGTACCGCGCGTCGATCCCGGCCCAGGGCTTCGCACTGGTGGGCGTCGATCAGGCCAAGCCCGCTCCCGGGGTGCTCGAGGCCATCGAGACCGCCGACATCGTGCTGCTGCCGCCGAGCAATCCGGTCGTCTCGATCGGGACGATCCTGCAGGTGCCGGGCATTCGTGAGGCGATCACGACCACCGCGGCCCCGGTCGTCGGCCTGTCCCCCATCGTCGGCGGGGCGCCTGTACGTGGCATGGCCGATGCCTGCCTGACCGCACTGGGTATCGAGACCACGGCAACGGCAGTTGCCGCCCATTACGGCGCTCGCGGCAATGGCGGCGTGCTCGACGGCTGGCTGGTTGATGCGGCCGATGCCCACTCAGTCACCGCGATCGAAGCAGTCGGCATCACCGCCAAGGCCGTACCTCTGATGATGACCGACGTCGATGCAACTGCCGCGATGGCCAACGCTGCTATCGCCCTGGCCGAGTCACTGCGCAAGTAGTCATGCAGGTCATCGCACTCGCCGGCCTGCCGCGCATCACCACGGGCGATGACATTGCAGCACTGATTGCAAAAAGCGACGTCAGCTTCCCTGACGGAAGCAACGCGCTTCTCGATGGCGACATCATCGTCATCACGAGCAAGATCGTGTCCAAGGCCGAGGGCCGTGTTGTCGCGGCCGCGAATCGTGACGACCTCATTGACTCCGAGTCGGTGCGCACTGTTGCGACAAAGGTGCACGCCCGCGGCACCACACGCATCGTCGAGACCAAGCACGGCTTGATCATGGCGGCAGCCGGCATTGATGCGAGCAATGTCGATGAAGGCACCGTCGTTCTACTTCCCGTCGATCCCGACGCCTCCGCTCGCGCAATTCGTGCACGGTTGAGTGACCTCACCGGCCTGATGCTCGGCGTGATCATCACCGACACGATGGGTCGCGCCTGGCGCGATGGTCTGACCGACAATGCGATTGGCGTTGCTGGTGTTTCACCCCTCGATGACCACACTGGCACGTCCGATGAGTACGGACGCATCCTCGAGATGACCGTCATCGCAGTCGCGGATGAGATCGCCAGCGCCGCTGATCTCGTGAAGGGCAAGTCAGCCGGCAACCCAATCGCGATCGTGCGCGGCATGGAGCAGTTCGTCACTGCCGATGACGATCCCGGCGCACGCGTGCTGGTTCGCCCCGCCAGCGAGGATCTCTTCGGCCTCGGAACTGCCGAGGCAATTGCTCAGGGCCGTCTCACCGCATCTGCGAATCGTCGAACGGTCCGATCATTCACTGATCAGGCTGTTTGTGACGACACGATCACGACCGCCATCGCGGCTGCGGTGACCGCACCTGCCCCGCATCACACGACCCCGTGGCGGTTCCTGGTGCTACGCGACCAGCCGATACGCACGCAACTCCTGGATGCGATGCGTGATCACTGGATCACCGATCTGACGGCGAGCGGCATGAGCGCCGAGTCAATCGAGAAGCGCGTAGCCCGCGGCGACATCCTGCGCGAGGCGCCTGTCGTCATCATCCCGTTCATTGATCTCGACGCCGGTGCTCACGAATATCCCGACGCGGAACGCAAAGCGGCCGAGCGCGACATGTTCATGGTCGCTGGCGGCGCAGCCGTGCAGAGCCTGATGATTTCTGTTGCAGCACAAGGCCTTGGCTCGGCCTGGATCGGCTCGACCATGTTCTGCGCCGATGTCGTGCACGCGGTGTGTCAACTTCCAGCGGCATTGCAGCCGCTGGGCGCAGTGGCCCTCGGACACCCCGCTCAGCTTGCTCATGAGCGGCAGATGCGAGACCCGGACGACTTCATACTCCGATGACTTGGAGACCCATCGCTTGAGCTGCCTGGGACTGACGAACGTCGAAGGTAATGAAGTTTCCGCCGACGCCGAGTGAGCGCACCGCGGAGGCAATATGAATGGCATCCAGCGATCGCACGTGATGGGCCTCAGCAATATCAGCGGCATGTTCGGCGACCGCCGCATCGCACTCGACTATGACGCATGAGCGCACGTCATTGTCGAAGATGCCCTTGGCGATGCCTCGCTCGACAGCACTGTCAATGCGCAAGAGACCCCGTCGCACTTCAACGATGCTGATCCGAGAGATCACGACCTCGACTGTCGCCGCAAGAAGAGCGTGAGCCTGCTCGGAGCCAGGCTCGATCAGGAAGCGCTTGAGCAGGGCACTGGAATCCACATAAGCAGGCATCAGTCGCCGCGATCCTCGTCAAGAATCTGGGCAACGGAGGACGTCGCCTTGAATCCGGTGATCGGCATCAGCGGACCTCGCGCGGTGGGCGGGGTCACCCAGCCTTCCAAGATGCCCTGCTCGATTCGAAGGCGACCCTGAGGCGAGCACAGGACGGCCGCCACGCGACCGTGATCGGTGATGGTGACCACCTCGCCTGCCTCCGCCCGGCGAATGTATTCAGACAGGTGAGCCTTGAGCTCTCGGATGCCAACCAACATGTGACTACATTAGATAGCAAGAGAGACCACATGCAAGGGCTCCTCGATAGACTCCTTAAGTGAAGGAGTTACTCAGGCCGAGCCAGGAACCGGCCTCAGCCGTCGACATCGCCGCGGCGTACGCCTGGCCGGAGGGCACCTGGACCAGGGCAATGATGCTCACCACTCTCGATGGCGCCATCGCCGGAACCGATGGCCTGAGCGGTTCGATCTCCAGCGCCACTGATCGACTGATCTTCAGTGAGGTGCGCCGGCTTGCCGATGCTGTACTCGTCGGCGCCGGCACCATTCGAGCCGAGCGCTACAACCCGATGAAGGCGCGCAATGAGTATCAGGAGGCACGCGCTGCGGCCGGCCTGCAGCCCGCACCCGTCGTCGTGATCGTCAGCGGCTCCCTCGACCTCCCGTGGCAAGACCCGCTCTTCCACGAGTCGGCCCAGCAGCCCATCGTGCTCACACATCACCACGAAAGCTCGAGCAGTGAACTGCGGCTGGCTCAGGCCCATGCCGACGTGCAGCAGATTCCCGATCTCGAGGCCCGCACCATCATCGGTGCCGTGCATGCGCGAGGCCTATCGCGCATTGTGTGCGAGGGCGGCCCGACATTGCTCACCTTGATGGGGGCAGCTGATCTCATCGACGAGTACGACATCACCCTCGCGCCGATCCTCGCCGGCAATGGGCACGGAATCGTCGACGGCCCACTCGGCGAGATCACGCGCCTTCGCCTCGCCCAGGCGATCACCGACGAAGGCTTCGTGTTCGCGAAGTACGTCAGGTGAGTTCCCACTGCCTGACGTAGGCTCGTCGAATGCTCTCCCTCTCGGCCCTGGCTGCCCTCGCGGCTACTCACACGGGCGAGCTCGATCAGCCGGTAGCCCCGCTGCTGATCGGCGAGAAGTCGTACGACACCGATCTCACGCCGGTCATCATGGGCACGGTCAACCTCTCCCGCGACTCCACGTACCGAGAGAGCATTGCCATTGATGGGGATTCCGCCATCCGCAAGGCCCGCATCATGGCCGCCCAGGGCGCTCACTTCATCGATATCGGCGCTGAGTCGAGCACGGCCAAGGCCTCCCGGGTGGGCGCTGACGACCAGATTGCCGCTCTCGTGCCCGTGATCGAGCAACTCACGGATGATGGAATCGAGGTCTCGGCCGAGACGTACGAACCCAGGGTCGTGCGCGCATGCCTTCAGGCGGGCGCGAAGGTCCTGAATCTCACCGGAAGCGCGCATCAGGCCGAGATGTTCGAGCTGGCCGCGGAGTTCCACGCGACAGTGATCCTCTGCTACGTCAAGGGCGACAACGTTCGCGAGATCACCGACGTCACGCTCGACGCCGATCCATTTCCCGGCATTCGCGATCACTTCGCCGAGCGCATCGCACACGCGAATGCTGCAGGCGTTGATCGCATCGCGATAGACCCGGGAATGGGCTTCTACTACGGCAATCTCGTGACGCCTGCAGTGCGAGTGCAGCACCAAACGCACGTGCTGCTCAACAGCTTTCGGCTGCGCTCACTCGGAGTGCCGATCTGCAACGCGCTGCCGCACGCCTTCGATCTCTTCGAGGATCAGTTCCGCACTGCCGAAGGCTTTTTCGCGATGCTCGCCTCACTCGGCGGCACGGGCATCTACCGCACGCACGAGGTGGCCCATGTGGTCGCCGTCCTCGGAGCGATGGGCCGGCTGAACCCTTAGTTCGGGTTCAACGTTGACCGCTCACTTCTCTTTCGATCCCGCTAGAGAACTGCATGAATCCATGAGGAAAACCGTCGATTCCGGCTAGTGCGACTCAGCGCGGCGGCGGCGGACAGCCACGAAGAAGAAGCCCAGCAGGAGCAGTAGGAGGAAGGCCCCCAGCACCACGGCCGTGGTGGTACTCACCAGGCTCGAGCCGTCACTCAGGCCGGCCGAGTTCGTGGCCGTCGGCGAGGGGTTCACCGAATCGACTGATGCTTCCTGCGACTTCGGCAGCACGCGCACGCCCACGCTCACCGTGGTGAGCTCGCCCTTGAAGTCCTTGCCATCGATCTTCACCGTGTGATCGCCAGCAGGGATGCTCACCGGGATCGGGAAGTTCGCGCTGAAATCACCTTGCGCATCTGCAGTCACCGTACCGAGATGAGTCGGTGTCGAGTAGATCCAGAGGTCGACGAGCGAGTTCGGCATATAGCCCGAGCCGCTGATGTCGACCGAGGTGCCCTGCACGACGAGTAGTGCTCCATCGCTGGCCACCTTCGCGGGCTTCCCATCTGTCAGGATCGAGCTGAGATTCACGATCACGCGATTGGGCACCGTGACACGCACCTGGTAGTCGTTGATGACCTCGATGATCGCGTTCTGCTCATTGCCATCGACCACGGCAGCAACCTCGCCCGGCGCCACTTCGACGATTCCGGCACCCGGCTTCGGCGCAGCGGCATAGACCGGCGTCTCACTCGGTGACGGCTGCGGAGCCGGCTTGCGCGTGGCCGTGGGTGCAGGGGTCGCGGACACTGTCGGTTGCGGGGTTGCAGTAGCCGTGGACGTGGGGCTAGGCGTCGGGGTAGCCGTGGGAGCCACCGCGGGATCTCCGCCGGAACGCGGTGCCACCACAGCGCGGAGGGCCGCCAGGGCGGCCTGTCCGCTGGTTGTCGCGGTGCCGGCATCGACTGCAACGGTCCAGTCAATGGTGTCGAAGAGATCGTCGAGGGCCTGGATGTCCTCGGGGGTTACCGCATCGACGAAGCCCAGGGCCTGCCACTGAGCCGCAGTGAGATCGACGTTGTCATTGTCGATGCCGTCCGCGCCAGGGTGCAGGACGCTGAAGGCATCCACCAATGCCTGAATCTCGGTCAGGCTGTCGGTGAGGCCAGGTGCCATGGTCGCGAGGAAGGAATTGACGCCTGCGAGATCTGAGGAGCCGACCCCCACGACGCCGAGCAGGGCGAAATCCGCGACCGACGGTGCGGTATTCGTGCCGTCGTAATCACGAATGACCGTGAAGGCATCGGCAATCGCCTTGACCTCGGCGTACGTGTCAGAGCCGCTCGAGGCAACAACTGCCAACGTCTCGTTGAAGCCGGTCAGCCCGGAAGCACCGATGCCGATGATTCCCGCAGCACGCAGATCGGCCAGGGAGGGCGCTGTGTTCGTGCCGTCATACGCGGCGATGAGGGCGATTGCTGCATCCTGTGCGACATTCACCTGATCACTGATTGTCTGGATCTTCGCGAGGCTGTCGATACCACCGCCGTTCGCACCGCTCGCCGCTATGGCATCGAGGAAGGGCACGAGATTGCTCGCGTCGACGCCGGTGATTCCGATGAGAGCGAGATCAGCGGCAGTCAGGGTCGGGGTCGGAATTCCACCCGCCGCGGTCAGCATGAGTGCCTCGACAATTCGGGCGAGATCGGCAAGTTCGGTGAACGTGTCGACGTCTGCTGCGGTGCGCCCGCTGATGACCTCGTTCATCAAGGCCACCTCCGACACCGTGTTCACGCCGGGCAGAGCGAGCAGCGCGTAGTCAGCAGCCGTGAACGCGAGCGGCGTGGAGCCCACACTTCCGTCGGCTGAATCAAGAACTGAGATGTAGGCATTGACGACGGCCTGGATCTCTGAGGTGGAGTCGGTCACCGAATTTCCGAGTACTGCGACCACCGAGTTCACCGCATCGAGATTTGCCGCCGTGACTCCCAGCGCACCCGCATCGGCGTAGGTCGAGACAGTCGGGATGGTCGGGATGCCCGTGTAACCGGAGATCAGGGCGAGCGCGGCATCCTGAGCCGCATTGACCTGATCGCTGATCGACTGAAGCTTGGTCAGGGAGTTGATGCCCGAGCCGTCTGAGCCGCTCGCGGCCACTGCGGCGAGGAACGGTGCCAGGTTGGTGGAATCGATACCCGTGATTCCAATCAGCGCGAGATCGGCTGCCGTGAGCGCCTGAGCAGGCTCTCCGCCGGCGGCGATGAGTGCGAGCGCCTCGACCACGCGGGCGATCTCGGCAAGTTGGTCGTATGTGGCCACCTGAGCATTCGTGCGGCCGCTGAGCACCGAATTCATCAACGCCACCTCTGCCGGAGCATCGAGTGCACCCAACCCGATGGTCGAGTAGTCGGTAGCCGTGAGGTTGAGCGAGGTAGCGGACGCATTTCCGTCTGCGGCGGTCAGGATCGCCGCATAGGTGTCGACGATCGCCTGGATCTCCACCGTGGAGTCCGTGGCAATGGGCAGGCGCACAGCGACAACAGAGTTGATGGCGGCCAGGTTCGCGAAGGTCACGCCGGTCACGGCCGCGTTGGCGTAGTCACCGATGGTCGGCGCAGTAGTGGTGCCGTCATAAGCAGCGATCGTGGCAATCGCGTCGGCCTTGGCCTGGGCAATGGCCGCATCGACCACGCCACTCAGGCCATTCACGGTGTCAACATCGGTGCCGCTATTGGCCGTTGCTGCGATAGCCGCCACGATCTGGTCGATGTTGTACGCGGTGACACCCGTGACGCCGATGGCCGCGAAGTCAGCAGGAGTCAGCGCTGGTACCGGGGTGATGCCCGCTGCCGCCTCGATAATGCGCGCCACGATCGAGGCGAGGTTTGCGAGTTCGGAGTACGTATCGACAGCGGAAGCCGGTCGCGAGTCGAGCACCTGGTTGAGCAGGCTCACCTTCGCGGCGTTATCGATAGTGGTCAAGCCAAGTGCTGTGAACTGCACCTGGGTCACAGCCGGGTCATTGTCGAGGCTGCCATCGGCCGCAACGAGTACGGCCAGGTAGGCATCGACGACCGTCTGAACCTCGGCCGTTGAATCGGTGGCCGCGCTCGAGAGCGGCGCGAGTGCAGAGTTGATTGTTGCGAGATTGCCAGAGGTCACTCCGGTCACGAGGATCAGCGCGAAGTTGTCGACCGTTGGCACGGTGTTCGCGCCGGTGTAGCCCGAGATGACTGCGAGTGACTGAGCCTGCTGTGCAGCGACCGAGGTGCTTACCACCGAGGAGAGCTTCGCGAAGGTGTCGATGCCCGATCCGTTGTCGGCAGTCGCTGCGATCGAATCAAGAACCCCGGCGAGATTAGAGGCATTGACGCCCGGGATACCGAGAGCGGCAAAGTCCGCAGCGGTCAGCGGCGGAGCCGGGGTGCCGCCAGCGGCAAGGGTCATGAGCCGATCGACAATCGATGCCAGCGAGACGAGCTCGGCCTTGGTGTCGATCTGGGCAACGGTGAGGGTGTCGGCCACCAGGCTCATGAGGAGGGCCTCAGAGGTCGTGTTGATCGAGGTGATGCCCAAGGCCTGGAACTGTGCCGCCGTCAGCGTGCCGCCCGTTCCGGCCACGCCGTCAGCAGCGGCGAGAAGCACGTTGTACGCATCGACGATGACCTGAACCTCGGCGCGGGTATCCGTCTCCCCCACGGTAAGCGGGCCGATGACGGAGTTGATGGCGGCCAGGTTGCCGGCTTCGACTCCGGTAACGCCGGCGCTCGCGTAGTTGGCAACCGTCGGAGCTGTGTTCGAGCCCGTGTAGTTGCTGATCACGCCAAGCGCGGCGGCGGAGGCGGAGGCTGCCGTAGTCACGACCGACTGCAGCGAGGAGAGCGAGCTGATTCCGCTTCCATCATCGGCCGTGGCGGCGATCGCAGCCAGGATCGCCGGCAGATTGTCAGCGGTGACGCCGGTGACTCCCAGCAGTGCGAAGTCTGCGGCAGTCAGCGGCGGCACCGGAGTTCCGCCGGCTGCCAGGATGAACAGGCGGTCGATAACCGAGGCGATGGTGACGAGCTCGGCCTGCGTATCGACAGCCGTGCGCGCCGAGCCGTCGACCACGTCATTCATGAGGCCAGCCTTGACCGAGGAATCGATCGCAGTGACGCCGAGCAATGCGTACTGCGAGGCCGTCAACGAGACATTGTTGTTTGCCGCGTTGCCATCGGCGCCTGCCAGCAGATCACTGAAGGCGTTGACGATGACCTGAACCTCGACAGCGGAATCCTTCGCGGCAGTCACTGCCGTCGCGATCACCGTGTTGACCGCAGTGAGGTTGTTGGCGTCGACTCCGGTGATACCCGCATTGAGGTAGTCATTGACGGTCGGTGCCGTATTGGTGCCGTTGTATCCCGTGATGATCGCCAGGGCGGCGGCGCGGGCACTCGCCACGATCTGGTCGACGAGGGCCTGAAGCTCGACCAGTGAGTCGACCCCGCTGCCGTCGTCAGCCGTGGCCGCAATTGCGCCCAGGACCGAGGCAAGGTTGGCCGAGGTCACGCCGGTCAGCCCCAGGAGGGCGAAGTCAGCGGCAGTGAGGGACGTAGTGCCGCCGGCCGCAACCGTCATGATGCCCGTGACCGCATTGCCGATCGCGTAGAGCTCAGCAGCCGTGTCGACCTGCGTTGTGGTGGCGGTATCGAGCACGCGATTCATGAGCGCAAGGTCAGCGGCAGTGTCGATTGAGCTGAGCCCCATTGCCGCGAACTGGGAGGCCACGAGCTGCGCACTGTTGTTGCGCGTGCCGTCAGCAGCCGCGAGCACCGCCGTGTACGCATCGACCGCGGCTTGGACCTCAGCGGAGGTGTCGGTGGCACTGCTGCTCATCACGCCCATCAGCGAGTTGATCGAGGCCAGGTTGCCCGAGGTCACGCCCGTGACCTGCGCATCGATGTAGGTCGAGGTGGTCGGCGCGGTATTGCTGCCCGTGTATGCGCTGATGGTCGCGAGTGCCGCATCGCGCGTGGCCGCTGCTGCCACCGCGGCCGCGACGACGCTCGAGAGCGCGGAGAGCGAACTGACACCGGAGCCGTTATCCGCGGTCGCGGCGATGGCGGCGAGGACATCGGCGAGATTGGCCGAGGTGACTCCGATGAGGCCGAGAGCCGCGAGCGCAGCAGCGGTGATCGCCGGCGAAGCGGTCTGGCCCGCGGCGGTCGCCATGATGCCGGCGACGGTGTCGGCAAGGGCGCCGAGTTCGGCTGTCGTATCGACGGAACCGACGACAGCGGAGTCGATCACGCTGTTGAGCAGCGAGGCCTTGGCGGCATTGTCGATCTGGGTCAAGCCAGCGGCGGCGAACTGCGAGGCGGTGAGCGAGAGCTGGCCGTTCGCGGTGCCGTCAGCCGCACCCAGGATCGCCGCATACGTGGCCGAAATCGTCTGAGCCGGGCTTGAGGCAACGCCGGTATTTCCTGCGGGGTCAGTGGCCGTGGCGCTCAGCGAATGAGCGCCCGAGCCGAGGTTCGACGTCGTGAGCGACCAGTTGCCCGAGGAATCAGCAACGGCGGTACCCACCAGGGTGGTGCCGTCGTACACCTTGACCGTTGCACCGGCTTCTGCGGTTCCGCTGAGCGCCTGGGTCAGCGAGTAGGTCGTGATCGCGTTCATGGTCGGAGCCAACGGAGGAGTGACGTCAATGACCAGGCTTGCCGCCCCCGAGTTTCCGCTCGTGTTGCCGGCGGCATCGGTGGCCGTGGCGGTGAGCGGGTAGCTGCCGGTTGCCATCGAGGAGGTGACGATGCTCCACACACCCGAGCCATTGGCCGTCGTCTGCCCGATCAGGAGTGACGCGGTGTAGAGCATGACCGTGGCATTGGCCTCCGCGGTGCCGGTGACGGTCGGTGTCGCACTATTCGACGAGATCGGCGAACCGCTAATCACCGGAACGGCGGGAGCTGCCTGATCGATGGTGATCGACGCATCGCTCGAGGTATTCGACGTATTGCCCAGCGCATCTGAGGCACTCGCGGCGACAAGCTGAATCCCCGTGGCACCGAAGCTGGCAGCGTAAGTCCAGACACCCTGCGGATCAACGGTCACCACGGTCGACGGGTTCAGGAGCACTCCACTGCGGTAGAGCTTGATCGTGGAGCCGGCGATACCCGTGCCGGTGAGTGTCGGAGTCAGCGAGCTCGTCACCTGGGCATTGACCACAGGCACAGCTGGTGCAGTGGTGTCGACCGTGACGGCGAACGATGCGGACGACGCCGAAGTATTGCCTGCGGCATCGGCCTGCGTGATGACATACGTGATGCCCACGCCGAGCACGAAAACCCAGCGGCGCGTCTGAAGCAGAGCCGTCCACTCGGGCCGAACGGTCGCCACCTCAGACATTGACGCTGCCTTTCTCGCGGCGAAGGCTGAGCATCATCTGCCCGGCCGACAGCTCTGCGAACGACAGGACAACCCCGCTGCGTACTGCGTGCATGTCGTGCACCGGTGCGTGCTGGGGGTCCACCTGAGTCCACGCCGCTTCCATGACGTTTCTGGGGGCCGTTACGAGAACCTCAGGCTCGCCTTCATCGACGAAGAGGCGGATCGACACGGTGCGAGTGGGAGCGCTGAGCACGATGGTCGAGAGGAGTTCTCTCACGAGTGGGCTGATCGGTCGAGGCTCAGTCGGGACGCTGATCACGGCCGCATCGACGCTCAGGCCGCGGCCGGCGGCCTCTTCGACGATTTCGAGCACTGCTCGCCAGACATACGAGTTCGACAGGCGCTCCATGCCCAGCATCCCGCGCAGCTGACTCTCCTCCGTTGAGGCGCGTTCGCGCACGCTCAGTTCGTCGGCACTGAGGTCACCCGAGGCGATCCCCTTGAGTAGTGCCGTCGTGGAGGCACTCACCCGGCTCCATTGGGAGGTCACGGTGATCTGACGCTCGATCTCCGCCTGGTACTCCACGGAGGCAGCCCACAGTGATTGCGCCTCTCGACGCCGAAGATCGAACTCACGGAAGAGAACGGTCATCAAGTACAGAGCCGCCGACATGTAGACGACAGTCACCACGAGAGACATCGTCGGTACCGCACGACAATTAGTGGGAAGCCCGAAGGCGAGCACGAGACCGGCGGCGGTGATCACGGGGAGGATGAGCCAGTGCCACCAATACCGTTGCGCGGCGAACAGGACAAGGCCGATGCCGCCCGCGACGCTGTTGATGATCCAGTGCACTGACGATGCAGCGCTGCAGGTATCGACATCCGCATACGCGATCGCGTAACTCGACACGCCTGCCATGAGCGTGAGCAGGGTGAGCGGAAGGCGCCAGCTCGTGGCCCACAGAGTGGCAAGCGCGAGATTGCAGGCCAGAAAGACGAGGAAGCCCAGGGCGAATGCCACGGTATTCGCACCTAGGCCGCCGGCGATCCAGGGCAGCATCACGAGACCGAAGATCGCAGGGGCGAAGAGCAGCACACGCGGGCGAACGGAGTCGAGAAGGATGTCGATGACCGGGCTTGCCGGCACCTGCAACTCAGCGGCAACAACGATCGGTACCCGAAGGGTGATCACCGTGCCTCGGTGCGGTGAGCTGTCGACGGTTGCCTCGCCCCCGATTGCCGCGAGTGACGCCTTGATCGTGTTGTGCAGACCGAATCGCTCGGTATCACCCTCAGCGAAGCCGCGACCGTTGTCGCGGACGATCACCTCAAGGTTGCCTGCGATCTGGCCGCCGGTGATCTCGACATGCGAGGCGTGCGCATGTCTCTCGACATTACGCAGAGCCTCCACGAGTGCATCGCGCAGCGCGCCCGCGGACTGCGGTGGGAGCAGATAGTCAACGTCAACGGTGACGTCGATGAGCGGAGTGACGAGACGAGCGGCCATCACGGATTCACCGACCAGAGCGCCGAGCGTGACCTCCTGCGCAGGCAGGGCACCCAGCTCGAGTTGCTCGATGTCGCGCCGGCACTCGCTCTGCAGGAGATCGCCTCGCCCTGCGCCGCCCTGCGCGATCGCGTTCAGCGTGTTCAGCACCGTCTCGTGGATCCGCCTGTCAACTGAGGTGCGGGCGGATTGCATTTGCACCGCGCGATACGAACCGGCGGCCGCGGATTCGATCTGCCGGGAGTTTTCGTCGGCAATGCGCGCGGCACGGCGCCAGCTATTGGCCATGCCGAGAAGCGCAGGCGCCGCAATCAGAATGAAGATCGGGCCGATCGCACCCCCGGCGAGATCGGCCGCCGCGAGGATCATTTGCTGGGTCGGATGCAGGACTGCAATCAGGTTGAGAAGTGCCGCCAGAGCAACGACAGTGAGCGCAGGCATGACCGTCAGGGTGAATGCCGCCCCGAAGGCGACTGCGAAGGCCGAGAACGGGAGGGGAATCCAGCCCGGGCCGTATGACTGCGGGATCACGATGGCCAGCAGCAGGAAGAGCAGACCTGCGCCTGCCTGCACGGTCGCACGCTTCCTGCGCAATGCGGGCAGAAGGGCGATGAGGAACAGCGCGACCGGGATGAGCCAGGTGAACCAGATCAGGCCGGGAATCTCACCGCGATGCAGGATCAGGAGATAGAGCGCGGGAAGGAATTCGATCGAACCGGCCGCGACGAGCGCGGTCGCGCCGGTGCGGTCGAAGAATGCGATGAGCTGATTCGCATCCTTCGGTGACTCCATCACGGCCTCGGCTCCTGCTCTATGGTGTGCGCGTGTCCCGCCACTCGTTCATCGTGCTCGAGGATCATCCTCTCGTGCTTCGCGCGATCACTGACCACCTGAGCACCGCTTTTCCGAGTGCAACGATCGCATACAAGGGCGTGGGACTCGCCGACGCGCTCGCGGCTGTGGCCGCTGCATCGGTCACCTGCGCGATCGTCGATCTCGACCTTGGTGACGGGCGCACCCCGGCGGAAACCGTCACTCAATTGAGGGACGCGGGGCTTCCGGTGGTGATGATCAGTGCGCACGAGCAATCGCTGCTCGTCCAGGACGCGATAGTTGCCGGAGCCGCGGCCTACGTGCCCAAGCGCTCGCTCATCGACCAACTCGCCGACGCGATCAGCGCAGCAGAGCTCGGGCAGGCCTGGATTTCTCCCGACTTCGCGGCTGTACTGGTTCCGGTCGAAGGCTCGCCCGTCGCACTCGATCCGCAGGCAGAACGAGCGCTCGTCCTCTACGCCGCCGGTCTGCCGGACTCGATGATCGCCTCGCGCATGGGAATCGAGGCAGCAGCCGTGCGCCCGCTGCTCGAGTCGGCCATTGAGGCATATCGGTCCCCCGCCCTCTGACGAGGACTAGGGGACAGAAGTCCCCCATGATGCGCTAGCCTGAGCGCACAGGAGGTCACCATGGCTGCTCAGAAGCTGCGTTTCATCGTGCTCGAGGATCACCCGCTCGTGCGCTCGGCTCTCATCACCGGGCTCTTCAATGAGCTGGGCGATGTCGAGATTGCCTACGAGGGCATGGTCATTGCCGATGCCCTGCATGCGGCCAAGCGCAAGGCCGTCGACTGCGCCCTGCTCGATCTCGATCTCGGTGACGACTCGAATCCGATCGCCAATGTGCGGGCACTAGTCGAGGCCGGTGTGCCCGTCATGGTGATCAGCGCCCTTGGTGACCCGATGATCGTGCGTGAGTCAATGTCAGCCGGCGCACTCGCCTACGTCTCGAAGCAGACCGATGTCGTGCAGATTCGCGCGGCGATTGACTCCACCCTTGCCGGCAAGCCGTTCATGTCACCTGAAATTGCCATGGCGCTCGTCGGCGATCTGCACTCGGAAGTCAAGCTCTCCGACCAGGAGCGCACCGCACTCTCGCTCTACGCCTCCGGCCTGAAGATGGAAGCCGTATCACGACGCATGGGCGTCTCGGTGACCACCGCGCAGGAGTACATCAAGCGCGTGCGCGCTAAGTACACGAAGGCCGGCTACGAGGTCTCGACCAAGACCGATCTCTACCGCGTGGCCAAGAAGCGCGGCCTCATCACCTAGTAATCAGCTGCGATCGCTGGAGAATCGCACGCTGGTCTCGCCCAGATTCGCCCCCGGCCACACACGCACGCCAGCCAGAAGTTCATTCCCCGCGCCGACAACTGCGCCGTCACCGATCACTGCGCCGTCGATCACGCAGTCGGCACCGATCACGGCACCCTCGCCGATGATCGAGTTGGTGATGCGGGAGTTCGCGCCTACCTGTGCATTGTCGAAGACGACCGCGCCGTCGATGCTGGCGCCGCTGGCCACGCTCGCATTCGCTCCGATGGTCGTGCCACCGGTGAGCGAGGCGTCGCCCGCGATTGTTGCGCCATCGAGCACCAGCGACTGGCCGGTCTTCGCGACAGCGGGGCTCGGAGCCGTGCCGAGCACGAGATCGCAGGAGCCCTGCACGAACGCGAGCGGAGTGCCGAGATCGAGCCAATAGCCACGATCGACGATGCCGCTGACGACAGCGCCGGATTCGAGCAGACCAGGGAAGGTTTCGCGCTCGACGGAGACCGGGCGACCGGTGGGGATCGAGTCGATGACCGAGCGCTTGAAGACATAGCAACCGGCATTGATCTGGTCGGTAACGATTTCCTCGGGGGTCTGCGGCTTTTCGAGGAATTGGGTCACGCGACGTTCGGCATCGGTCGGCACTAGGCCGAAGGCACGCGGGTCTTCGACAGTGGTCAGGTAGAGCGAGACATCACTGTTCGTCTCTTGATGCGTGCGCACCAAGCCGGCGATGTCGAGGCCGGAAAGGATGTCACCGTTGAAGACCAGCACCGGCTCATCGGCACCACTTTCGAGATACGGAAGCACGTGGCGAATTGCGCCACCAGTGCCCAGCGGCTCATCTTCAGTGGCGATAACGACCTCGATACCGAGATCACTCGCATCGATGAACTCCTTGAAGACATCAGCCTTGTAGCTCGTGCCGAGCACGATGCGCGTGACGCCTGTATCGCGGGCGCGGGTGATCTGGTGCACCGTGAAGGGCACACCGGCCACCGGCAGCATCGGCTTGGGGGTATTGATGGTGAGCGGACGCAGGCGCGTGCCCTGGCCACCGACGAGCAGTACGGCTTCAGTCATGCCGCCAGGGTGCCACAAGCGCGAGCAAGCGCTCGTATTCCTCGGAGTGCAGGCAGTCACACGTTGTCGGAGGGGAGTCCCCATTGACCCTCGTCCATCATGCATGCATAATGCATGCATGACTGTGATCACCATCCGGAATGTTCCTGACGAGCTCAACGAGTCCATCAAGACCCTCGCCGCAGGCGCGGGTCAATCAGTTCAGCAGTACCTCCTTGGCGTGCTGCACACCCAAGTCGAACGATCAGCCATCGAAGATCGGCTCACCGCGCTCCTCGACTCAATTCCACCCGCCAACGTGACGACGGCCGAAATCGTAGCCGCAGTGCGTGCCCACAGAGATGAGCTTGGATGAACGCTGTCCTCGATGCGAGCCTGCTTGTCGAGTTGCTGACGAACCCACAACGTCAGGGAATTCGAAGGCGGCTTCCGTCCGTGGATTCGTGGTGTGCGCCTGAGTACGTTGATATCGAGTGCCTATCCGCACTTCGTCGGATGCGGCTGCAGGACCGGATAAGTCACGAGACTTTCACTCGCGCGGCCCTGTCGTTGCCAGAACTCACAGTGCATCGTCATGCAATCGCGGTTCAACTCCCCCGCATGATCCAACTGACTCCCAACGCCACAGCTTTCGACTCGGGATACCTCGTCCTCGCCGAAATTCTCGAGGCCCCTCTTTACACATGCGATGCAAAGCTTGCCGCCGTTCCCGGCATTCAGTGCGAGGTCATAGTCTTCGCTCCGTGACTGATGCTGATCTGTGGGGCTTGCTCTCCACTCGCCGCCGCACCCATGGTTCTGACCCGCTGCTCACCTACATATCCGGTGACGAGCGGATGGAACTCTCGGCCATCTCGACCGAGAACGGTGCCGCGAAGGTCGCGGGAGCCCTCGCCGACGAGTTCCTGCTTGGCCCAAGAGCCCGCATCGCGGTGCATCTGCCCTGGCACTGGCAGCGCAGTTTGTGGATCGGTGGCATCGCGGCCATCGGCGGGGAATGCGAACCGTTCGGTGATCCGAGTTCCGCAGATCTCGTCGTGTGCACATCTCTCGATGCCGAGGCACTTGCTGCATCGGCTTCCTGTGACGTGGTCGTGGTCTCACTGCATCCGTTCGGGCTCACGGTGCCCGGATCAGTTCCCGACGGCTGCATCGATGCTTCTGTCGTGGTGCGCATGCAGCCTGATGGCTTCGCTGCACGCGGTTGTTTCAGCACCGCCGTGCCAGATGTCGGCGCCACTGCCGAGCGCACCGTCGTTGTGTGCAGTGATGCGCGTAATGCCGAGTCATGGGTCTGGGCACTTCCTGCGCCACTGGTAACTGGTGGCTCGATCATCATGTGCACGGATGAGAATGCCGCTCAGTCGATTGCCGAGCAGGAGCGCGCATCGCGCATCGTGGTGCTCTAACTACGGAGTGACGGTGATCGTGCTCGACTCGCTCACAGCGAGCACCTGCTTCTTCTTGAAGACCACGACTCGGTACTGATACACCGCACCGGCCGGCACGGCCTTCTTGATGGTGAAGGAGAAAGCACCCTTCTTCTTGGTCTTTGACTTCGCCTTCGTATGCCACACGCCGTTCTCCAGGATCTGCCGCTCGATGCGCAGGCCCTTCTTGCCGGTGGAGACCGCACCGGAGAACACGACAGAGCTGCCGGCCTTGGGCGAAGCGCTGGGGCCGGCGGTCAAGGAGACAGTGGCCGTGGGTGCGGCAACGACGACCGGGGTCGTCGGCGCAGTAGATCCAGGGGCACCGTCAGGAGTTGCCGGCACCGCAGGAGTGATGACTGTAGAAGCGATGGTCGGCAGCGGTGTGCCCATCTGCCCGTCCACTGCCTGGATGTAACGCGACTTCGCGCCGATGGCCGACATGAATGCCGTGCCGCCCTTGGTCACGGTACGACCGTCGGGAAGTGTGGCCGTGACCTGCTTGAGTGCGCCGGAACCAATGCGATCGGTGATGTTCACGCTTGTCACCTGCCCGACGCCGAAGATCTGCGCCATCTTCGCCTGGGTCACCGGAATCGTCCATGAACGATCGGGGTTCGGCGCGTTCAGCGACCAGTGATCGTCGACCACTTGCGCGTAGGGAAGGTCACCGCCCCATTGATCCTTTGACGAGGTCGTAAGGCCGCCGGTTGACGCGGTGTAGAACGCCTTGATCGGCTTTCCCGTGCTGTCGAGAAGGGCGAGACCGGTCGTATCGGAGGTCAGCGTGCCGTTGACGGCAGCCACCCAGTTGTCACCCTTGGCAGCGCTCGCCTTGCTCCAGCCGGTGAAAGTCTGGTCGCTGTATGGGCCCATGCCGTCATCAAGATGGCAGGCACACGGCTTGCGCACGCCGGCATCGATCTTGCTCAGCGCATACGAGCGAGCAGCGATGATCTGCGCCTGCAGGGCAGCTGTCGGCCACGCGCTCGTGACCTCGGAGATTCCGTAGAGGTATTCCTCGTGCAGGCGCAGGGCATTGACAACATTGAGGGTGCGGCCTGTATCGCCGTTGAACGGCACGATCTCGACTGAGCCGAAGCGATAGCGGTGACCGGGCGAGGCAAGAGTGCCCTTCGGGCCGGTGATGTTGAGCAGGGTCGCTCCACCCGCTGCAGTGCCCGGGGTCTTCGTACCGGCCCAGCGCACGCCGATCTTCGGCGCGGTGCCCAGATCCGTCGCTGCGCCGTTCGTGGTCTTGATGACTCGCACTCCATCAGGGACGAGTTCAGTGGTGAAGGTGTCGCCAGGGCCGCCGAGAACGACATTCGGTCCGATGGTGAGCTCTATCGCTCCGCCGCCGGCCTCAAGTGGTTCAGTGCGGAATTTGGCATTGGCCACGTGGTACAGCAGGTTCACGCGAATGTTCATGTCGTCCTGCACGGGCTGCACGGTCGAGCCGGTGAAGTAGTGCGACACGATCGTCGAGGCATCCGCCCCTTCCTGCGCCATGCCATACGCGCCCCACTGCGACATACCCACTCCGTGGCCGAAGCCTGCGCCGGTGATCGTGAACTTGTCCGGCGGGCCGCACGGGTCAGCGGGTGACCCTGGTGCGGCATTGACGCGCGCATACGCGGTGAGTGCATTGACGCTGTCGCTGCCGTTGGTACCGGTGAGGGTCAGTGTGTAGTTGCCGGGCGGCGCCGGCTGACCGGCATCGGTGAGTCCATCCCACGTAATCGCCAGCGGGCCAGCAGCAGGCTGCTGCCCGGTGAGAGTCCGCACTGCAGCGCAGCGCGAGGCAATCGCCAGGTTCCAGGTCAGTGGGCCGGGAGTGCTCGTGGTGAGCAGGATCGGAGCACCGCTTCCATAGGCAGTGTCATTGGTCGTTGCGCTCGGCAGGGCGACGCCTGATCGAGCCTTGGCGAGTGCTGACGGTGCCGCGAGGGAGGTCACGGCCACGGCCAGGCCCAGGACGGGTACGAGGGCGCGCATAAGCCGCGGTCGTACGGTTCTGGACACACGTGCCTTCCCGGCGGGTGAGGAAGGTCCCGCCTGAATGTCCATTCTCACATGCCCCATCAGTCACACCAACACCATCCCGCGGTGATTCATCGGATACACAATGGCCGAAATGTCGGGAACTCTCCCTCGTGGATCCGCGTCCTATGCGGGAGTGCCGCTGGTCAGCAATCGGTCAGTAGCGACTTACCATGGATGAACCCCCACGAAGGAGCACCAATGAGCACCCCTGCCCGCCGCCGCTGGCCCCGCCTGCTGGCTGCCGTGCTTGCCGTCGCCGTGCTGGCGATGACCGCCGTGGGCGCTGGCGTGAACATGCTCCTCGGGCACCTGACCGGCAACATCACCGCGATCGACATCAGCGATCAGACCGGCTCCTCGGCCGCCCCTTCGATCGTGGATGAGGAAACCGGCAACTACACGCCCCTCAACATCTTGATGATGGGCAGTGACACCCGACAGGGCAAGGGCAATAAGGGCTACGGCAAGGCCGGCGTGATCAGCGGTGCCCGCTCCGACACCACGATCCTTCTCCATGTGAGCGCCGATCGACAGAGCGCCATTGCGGTGAGCATCCCCCGCGACACGATGATCACCCTGCCGACCTGCAAGAAGTCCGATGGCAGCACGGTCGGCGGCTATAAGGCCCGCTTCAACTCGGCGATCGAGCTCGGCGGCCCAGGCTGCACGATCAAGGCAGTCGAGGAGATGACCGGCCTCGACATCAACAACTTCATGCTCGTCGACTTCGGCGGTTTCAAGAAGATCGTCAACGCTCTCGATGGTGTCGAGATCTGCCTGACCGAAGACGTCAACGACAAGCTCAGCGGGCTAGTCATGAAGAAGGGCCTTCACGTCGTCAATGGCGAGGAGGCACTCGCGTTCGTGCGCACCCGCCACGGACTCGGCGATGGCTCCGACACCTCACGCATCCGCCGCCAGCAGGCGTTCCTCTCCTCACTCATGCGCAAGACCCTCTCGAGCGGCACGCTGCTGAATCCGGCGAAGATGCTCGGCGTCCTGAACGCCGCCACGGAGTCGCTGACTGCGGATCCGACCCTGGCGAATGTCGACAATCTCAAGGAGATCGCCCTGAGCCTGAAGGACCTCAAGCCGAACAAGGTCACCTTCACCACGATGCCCTGGTACCCCAGCGGGGATGGCGCCACGGTTCTGCTGAACAAGAAGAAGGCCAAGCCGATCTGGGCCGCCATCGCCAACGACACCTCATGGCCGCCGAAGCCGGCCGGCGATCAGCCGCTGCTCAAGGCCGAGCCATCGGGTATCCGCGTCAACGTCTATAACGGCACCACGACCAAGGGCCTGGCCAAGAAGGTAGCCAAGCAGCTCAAGGCTGAGGGCTACCTCGTTCGCGACACCGGCAACTGGGATACCCAGGACGTCACGACCACCACCGTCAACTACGACCCCGATTACGACGTCTCCGCCAAGACCCTCATCTACGCGACCACCGCCAATGGCGTGGCCACGAAGGGACAGGGCCAGGCGATGGATCTCGTCATCGGCACCGACTTCACCGGCGTCAAGCCCGTGCAGATTGCCGCAGCGATGAAGGATCTCACCGCGAACGTGAACAGCGGCGATGAGGCGTACTGCGCGAAGTAATTCGCGCATGTACGCCTGAGAGAGAGCGGTCGACGTCAGTCGACTCCGTATCTACTGCGCGAAGTAGTGCGCTCCGTCAGAAGAGTTAGATAACCGGCGGACGGCCGGCCTTGGTCATCTCCCATACGGTGCGCCACTTCATCGCGCGACGTCCGCCCGGATTCTCGGCCATGCCCTCGCGTAATCCGCCGAACCACGCCTTGAGTGCCTGCTTGTCGCGCATGCGGAGCACCGTGATGCCGACCCACGTACCGACATAGATCGGCTCGAGCACGACAGGCAGATTGCGACGGGCAAGCCATACGCGGTTGCGCGCATTGAGCCGGTAGTAGACCTCATGGCGCGCCGGATCGATCACCGGGTGATGCACGCTGACATCACCGGCGTACCAAGCGGTGTAGCCGGCATCCCACACGCGCCACACGAGCTCGATTCCCTCGTGTGCGTAGAAGAACGGATCAGGCCACCCGCCGATCGCATCGAAGAGATCGCGTCGCATCGCGACCGCGCCCTCCCACAATGCGGTCGCGGGGCCCGGGGTCGCGTGATTGCCGGGGCGCAGGCGCGGTACCCAGCGGCCCGGCGCTACAGCACCGGTCGGATCAACCACGCGGGGCTGGATCAGCCCGAGGCTGGGATCAGCTGCGAACCTTCGCGCGAGATCCGCGAGGAATCCGTCATCGGCAAGGCAGGCATCGTCATCGAGGAAGAAGATCAGTTCCCCACCGACCTCGGGCACGCCGGCATTGCGACCCGCAGGAATGCCGAGATTCTCGGGAAGTGCCAACGTCTTCACCTGAGCCGGCAGACCGGTGGGGACCCAGCCGTTTCCGACCACGACCACGTCGACCTCGACATCGCGCTGTGTGAGCACTGAGTCGACGGCCGCGCGAAGTTCCTCCGGGCGCTTACCCATGGTCAGGACAACCACGCCATACGTGGCCGTCATGCGCGCAGCTTGCTCGAGCTCAGGATGGAGGCGAGGTGACCGATGATCGTGACGACGCCGAAGATCGCGAGGAAGGCAAGCAGGATTCGCGTGACGACGAGATCGCCGGTGATCGCATCACCGATCGAGGCGAGGAAGATCAGGATCGTCAGCTCAACGGAGTGGTACGAGCGATGGAAGGGCACGAAGCGCGCGAATGAGCGAAGGTTTCTCAGGCCAGCAGCCTTCGGCACTCCGACATCAGCGCGATCAGCGAGCTTCGGCATGTCGTTGTAGGCACGCGAGACATGAACCATGTCATTGAGAGCCTTGTTGTAGAGGATCATCACGGCGAGCAGCGCGCCGATCAGCGGCCAGGGCGAATCAAGCCAGCCAGGATTCGGGAAGCCTGCGGCTCGGAAGCCCAGGGCAATCGGGATGATGCCCTCGGTCGTGTAGTGACCGACGCGATCGAGGAATACGCCGAGAGGCGACGACTTCTTTCGCCAGCGCGCGACCTCGCCATCGCAGCAGTCCCAGAGCATCTGCATCTGGCCGAGCAGCATGGCCAGAAGGCCACCGATGACACCCGGAATAAGCACGACCAGGCCGGCGCTCGCACCGGTAAGGATCATCAGCCAGGTCACTTGGTTCGCCGTGATCGGCGTGCGCAGCAGCAGCTTGGTCAGGTACGGCGAAATATCGCGCAGGTAGACATCGGCGACCCAGTGCTCGGAGTTCTTGCGACCGCGAATGGCGGGCGGCTGGCAGACCTCGCGGATCTCGGCCACGGTGGGGCGAGAGGGGCGATCGGTCATCGAGGAATCCTGTTCGTCTGCGCGAGTGCGGGGCTACTGCCCGCTGCGCAACCACTGTACCGAGGCGATACCCACCAGGAGGATTGCCAGTACCAGCGCGCCCCAGCTCAGCACGGTCGTGAATGCACCGAGGCCAAGGATCGACGCCACGATCACGATGATCGTGCGGCCATCCCAGCCCAGGCCCGCCCAGGTGATCCAGCGCGGGGTCGGACGCCCCTGGATCGCGCGATAGAGCACGTCGTAGTGGTGGAAGGCGATCACCGCGACCCACCAGAAGGCCACGGTCGTGGCCGAGGGGAAGAGCCAGATCGCCAGCACGGCCACCAGGCCGAGTTCGATCAGTCGCAGGAGGGCCGGCACGGCCCAGCCGAAGGGAGCTCCCCAGACACCATTGATCGAGATGACGCGGCCAAGTCCGGAGAGCACGGGACCGGCATCGGCCTGACGCCAGAGCAACACCCACGCGTCAGTCGGAGCCGAGCCGTGCCAGCTCAGGCTGCGCAGCACACGACCCGCGGTGACATAAGCCAGGGCGATGATGCCGAGTGCGAGCAAGATGCCGAGGGCCCACGCCGCGCCGCCGACGATCGCGACCACGCTGATCACTAGCCAGCGCTCGCCGATCGGCATATGGATGGCGCGCTTGGCCCAGCGAATCGCATTGCGCGAGTTCATGCGAGTCGAGATCTCCATTGCGCCGGAGACCGACCAACCGCTCGCCGCGGTCAGATCAGCGCGCTCGACGATGTCAGTGATCGGCACGAGCGCCTCGCGCTGGCGCTGCACGCGCGAGAAGTCGTAATCGGTCATGTGCCGCGTGGTCTGCAGAACCATCATGACCAGGGCCAGCCACCAGATATCGACACCGTGAAGTGCCGCGCCTGCCGCGAGGCCCGCATAGGCGAGGTATTCCTTCACGCGATCGGTGGAGGCATCAAGCCAGGCACCCATGGCCGAGAACTTCCGGGTAGCACGAGCTACCTCGCCGTCGACGCAGTCGATGATCAGGCTCAGCTGAAGGAGGATGGCGCCGACCACGAGTGCCCAGCGATCACCGAGTGCGAAGCTGCCCGCCGCCAGGAGGCCCACCGCAAAGGAGATCAGCGTGATCGAGTTCGGAGACATGCCCAGTTTGAGGGCCACTGCCGTGAGTGGCTTCGAGAGTTTGCGCACCACGAAGGTCGAATAGAAACCGTCATCGACCCGATTCGCCTGCAGTCGCGCGATGCGCTCAGGTGACACTGAGCCAATCGCGAGCTCCGCAGAATCGCGATCGCGGGGATCAAGGAACCATGGGACGTCAACGAGGTCGATTGCCTTGCAGGAGATACCTCCACGCACAATGGCAACAGCGCACAGCCGAATCGCATCATCACGATTCGCGGTGATTGCGCCGCGCGCGAGCGCATCGGCAAGCTCATCGATCGCGTCGGCTGCTCGCGAAGTATCAGCACGGCCAATTCGCATGGCGCCGATGAAGATGTGATCGGGGCCCGAGACCTCATGCCAGGTGCTGCCGACGGCATTGACGAGATGATGACGAACACGGACATCGGCGTCCACGCGTTGCGGACGCACCAGCAGTGCCGTCGCGGAGTCATCGAGAATCGGCGCGAGGGCAGCCTCGGCGATCACCAGTCGTGGATCGCACAGCACGAGCCCTTCGGATTCGCGCACTTGAGCGGCCAGGCTGCGCAGCACTCCGGCGGTATCGAGGTCACCCGGCACGAAGGCGTACACGCTCACTTCTTCTTGCTCCCCGGCTTGAGCTTGCGCCCCACCGCCCGTGACTTGTTCACGATTCCACGCGCTCGATCCTTCGACGTGACCGGAGCCTCCGCGGCCTTGATCGTGGCGAGAATCGCATGCACGGCCACATCGGTCGGGACGACGATCTTGCCGTGAGTCTCGGCTGGGGTGGCGACTCGAGCACGAAGTGCATCGAGACTTCCGAGAACGTTCACTCCCAGGGCCGCGATCGTCTCGGCATCCTCATTTCCGTGCTCGACCGCGGCATCGAGGGCCCAGTCGGGTGTGTGCACTCGCGGTTCGTCAGCATCGGGCTCGCGACCCTCGACGAGACCCAGGGCGACGCCATTGCGGATGTACTTCACGTACTCCGCCCAGGTCATCTCCTTCTTGGCCACGACGTTGAGCTGACGCAGGAACTCTGCCTCGGCCGCGGTCATCGACCGATTGGACGTGAGGTTCATCCGGGTGGTGAGCATTTCCGCCTCGACACCGAGCATCTGCGCGAACCCAACGAAATTAGAGCGGCGGTCGACTCCCTCGAGCACCATCACCGTGACGTTCTCGGCGCCGACAGCATCGACCCAGCGTTGCACGACAGCCCCGTGATCATGGCGGCGCCAGAACGTAGGCGTGATCGACGAACCCTGCGGGTTGTCGAAGACATCGTGCAACCAGGTCTCGTAGGGTGCCCGGACTCCGTACTTGAGGTACTGCTGCCACGATGACGGGAGCAGGTTCCCGAGATTGCGGAGGGTGACGACTACCTGGAGCCGATCGCGGCCGAGATCTTCGGCGACGCGCATTGCGGTCTCAGCATCGGTCTCGCAGAAGAACTCACTACTGATCACTACGCGGCCACGATGCGCACCCACGTGCTCGACAAGCTTCTCGTAACGCGACATCGGAGTGGCCCAGCCGCCGTTGTCCTTCCAGCCCCACGTGCGACCGAGAATCGCGAGAGCCGCTTGATGCTGGGCCGAGCGCTTACCGGGATAGAGAATGCCCACTGCGGCGAGATCATCACGCGCATCGGCGAGTGCGGCCTGAAGGGCAGTGGTTCCGGTCTTGTGGACACCGACGTGGAAGAGCACCCCATCGGCGGGGATTTCGGGCGCAGTCGGCAGAAGTTCAGTGCCGGCAGACATGAGTGCAGTCTAGACGAAGCGCCTAGATCTCATCCTCATCGACATCATCGTCGTCATCCTGCTTGCGCTTGGTACGACGCTCTCCACCGGGCATATCGCCCACGATCGCCAACCCCTGCTCGACCGAGGTCTCGACGAGGATTCCGCCGTCCTTGAGCACGATCGCGCGATCGCAGAAGCGCAGCAGGAAGTCAGGCTCGTCGGAGGCAAGGAGGAAAGTGGCGCCGGCAGCACGCTTGGCCTCCATGCGCTCCCAGCAATGTGTGCGGTAATCCTCGCCGCCGACCACGATGATCTGGTCAATCGCGTAGGCGTCAGCCTCGACAGCCATGCAGATTGACCACGCGAGTTTCTGCCGGATCATCGGCTTCGCATCCCCGAGGTACTTGTCGAGCCTGCCGCTGACCTCTGCTTCGGCCGCGATTGCCTCGACCTTGGTCTCGACTTCCGAGGGCGTCATGCCCAGCAGCCCGCCGATGATGTAGATGTTCTGGCGGAATGTGTAGGAGCGATCGAGTGCACGAATCACGTTGATCATCGGGATGAGCGGCTCGCGTCGAAGAACCTTGCCCTCATCGGGAATCAACGTGCCGGCAGCAAGGCGCAGGAACTCCTCGCGTCCCGAGTCAGGGGCACCCAGGATCGCGACTGACTCCCCCGCCCCGATTCGGGTGCTCACACTGCGCAGCAGCCACTCGCGGTCATGCTGGAACTCGCCGGCAAATCGACGGATCTTCTGCTTGCGACCGCCGCCCTTGCGACGATTCCTGCGCACGACGCTCGTCCCGACCGAGTCGAATTCGACCAGCGCAGCGAGATCAGGGGTGAGATGGATCCGGGGCATCTCAGTCCTCCTTCAGGATGCGCGGCTCGAGGCGGCGGAAGACGAGCAGACCCACGACGATGAACAGCACTGCCACGGCGAAGGAGATCACGTAGTTCATCACGCTCTCGATCTCTTCAGGCCAGAAGCCGATGCGGTAGAGGCCGAGAATGCCCACCATCGGATTCAGCGACGCAAAGCCCTGGATGTGATGCGGGATCTTCGAGACGGAATACAGCACGGGTGACAGGTAGAACAGCGCACGCATCACGATGCGCACGATGCGGGCGAGATCCGGAATCACCGCGACGCCACTCGCGACGAGAAGGCCCACTCCGTACATGAGCAGGAACTGCAGGATGATCGCCACGGGATAGAAGATGATCAAGGGGCCGGGCAGGTAGTGAGTGAAGGCCATGGCGAGCAGGATGATCGGCAGCGAGAGCAGGAACTCGGCCATCGACACGAGAACCACGCGCAGCACCCACAGCTCGGTGGGAAGCAGGCTGATGGCGAGGGCATTCGTGTTCTTCTTGAAGGCGCGGGTCGCCTGCGAGATGCCCTTGGTGAACCACCACCACGGAAGAATCGCCACTGTGATGAACAAGGCGTAGGGCTTCTCGCCGAGCTGGCGGGACAGCAGGACCGAGAACACGAGCCAGAGCACGATCGACATGCCCAGAGGCTCGAGGAGGGTCCAGAGGTAGCCGAGCCGGAACTTCGTGTACTGCTTCTGGAGGTCCCGAAGGACCAGCATTCGAAGCACCTGACGGTGCTCCCAGATAGCACGCACACGGCTACGATAGGCGAACCCGATATCAAGTCGACACGGTGCCACGCGGTCGGGTCTGCACCCTCGGATACAGGCGGTCTACGTGAGCAAGTCGAAGTCGGGCTCCTCGGCCTCGCAGGTGACCTCGTTCAGCAAGCGCGCTGCCCGCTCCCTCTCGCGCCGCCTGCGCGATTACGGGGTAGTCGAGCCCGAAGGGTTCGATCTCTCCGACGTACCCAGCTCCGATGTCGCTCTCTACTTCTCTGACGGTCCGGTGAAGCTCTACCAGCTCGCGCAATGGCTGCCGGTCTTCGAGCAGCGCAAGGATCGCAAGACGATCGTCGTGGTGCGCCAAGTCGAGACGTACAACGTACTCGTCGGCTTGACCTCCCTCCAGGTACTGCTCGTGCCGACATTCGAGGACCTCATGGCGCTCTACGACCGCGCGGATTTCCATTCCGTGGTCTACGTCAACAACGGCTGGACCAACTTCCAGTCCCTCAGCTTCCAGCAGGCCGTGCATATTCACGTCAATCATGGCGAGAGCGACAAGATATGCATGGTCAGCAATCAGGCCAAGGCCTACGACAGGGTCTTCGTGGCCGGTGAGGCCGCAGTGCGCCGGCACGCTGCCGCGCTCGTCTGGTTCGACCCTCAGCACCTGGTGCGCGTCGGCCGCCCCCAACTCGACCTCGAGGTGAAGAGCCCACTCGCGACCTTCAATGGCCCCACCATCACCTACGCCCCGACCTGGGAGGGCGAGGACGACGCGAATAACTACACCTCGCTTGACCTCTATGGCGAGCGCATCATCGCTGCGGCTCTGGCTCAGCCCGGCGCCCGAGTGATCTACAAGCCCCACCCCCGAGTCTTCGAAACTGAGAATGCCGCAGTGCGCAAGGCACACAATGCGATCGTCACCGCGATCAAGGGGGCAGCCGCCGCAGACCCGTCTCGTGGTCACGCCGTGCTGCGCAAGGAGAACATCCTCGGAGTCATCCGCGGGACCGACGTGATGATCTCCGATGTCTCGAGTGTCACCCTCGATCATCTCTACCTGCGACCCGAGGCCCCGATCGTGCTCTGCGATCGCCGCTCGGATCGCGATCAGCTTCTGGCCGATGCGCCTGTGGCCGCCGGCGCGCACGTGGTCGACAGCTCGAGCATCCACGCCCTCGGGGCCGACTTGGCCGCGATCATCGCGAATGACCCTCGCGCGGACAAGCGCCGCGAACTTCGTGACTACTACTTCGATTCCCTGGAGCCCGGCCAGAGCACCACCCGGTTCTGGGAGTGCCTGAGTGCAGCCATCTACGATCATGACTCAGCGCTCGGAGATCTCAGCCGAGTGCGCCTCGCCCCCACGACAGATTCCGGAGACAGCGCATGAACGTGCAGGCCGTCATTCTCGCCGCAGGCATGGGTACCCGCCTCGGCAAGCCCTGGCCCAAGCCGCTGACTCCCCTGGTCGACGGCCGCACCATCATGCGTCAGCAGATGGACAACCTCGAGAAGGCCTTCGGTTCCGACCTGCGCGTCATGACCGTCATCGGCTTCAAGCTCGAGCTCATCATCGAGGCATTCCCGAATGTCGCGTACGTCTACAACGAGAACTACGACCAGACCAACACCAATCGGAGCCTGCTCAAGGCACTGCGCATCGCCGGCGACGGTGGGGTGCTCTGGATGAATGGCGACGTGGTCTTCGACCCGGCCGTGCTCGAGCGCGTCAAGCCGCTCATGCAGGCCGGTACCTCGTTCATCTGCGTGAACACCTCGGCAACCGCTGAGGAAGAGGTCAAGTACACGGTCGACGCTGACGGACATGTCGCACTGCTCTCCAAGACTGTCGAGAACGCTCTCGGCGAGTCAGTCGGTATCAATTACATCAGCTCCTCGGATCGCGCGAACCTCATCGCCGGGCTCGAGGCCTGCGCAGACACCGACTACTTCGAGCGTGGCATCGAGATCGCGATCGAGAAGGTCGGCATGAAGGTAGTACCGCTCGACATCAGTGACCTCTTCGCTGTCGAGGTCGACTTCGAAGACGATCTCGCGCGCGCGAATACGCATCTGTAGTCGCTATCGCGACTCCCTCAGATTTCTCCCTATCGGAGACAAGAACATCTGAGTCTCCGATAGGGAGAAATCGCCCGTCGTCGCTAGGTGAGTAGATCGCGCAGGACAGGGACCAATGCGCGCATCGCGCGACCTCGGTGGCTGATCGCGTCCTTCTCGTCGGCACTCATCTCACCCGTCGTGCGGCTTACACCGACCGGTACGAATATCGGGTCGTAACCGAAGCCGTTGCTGCCACGAGGCTCCCGGATGAGGGTTCCGTCGACGGTGCCCTCGACCACGCGCTCGGTGCCGTCGGGGAGCACGACCGCTGCGGCGCAATGGAATGCGGCACCTCGTCGCGCATCGGGCACATCACTGAGCTGGCCGAGTAGCAGATTCAGGTTGGCGAGGTCATTGCCATGGGAGCCTGACCATCGGGCCGAGAAGATGCCGGGCATGCCGTTCAGCGCATCGACGCCCAGGCCCGAGTCATCGGCGATGGCGGGTAAGCCGGTCTCGGCGCAGACTGAGCGGGCCTTGAGAAGCGCATTCGCCGCGAAGGTCGAGCCGGTTTCGGCAACATCAGCAAGATCGGGAAACTGATCGGTACCGACAAGTTCGATCTCGAGACCCGCTTCATCGAGGATGCGACGCATCTCGACGAGTTTGTGCGCATTCTGCGTGGCGAGCACTACCCGCATGTCAGGCTCGGGCGTCGGCCTGCATGGCCGTCAAGGTGGTGCAGCCATCACCCGCGAGGGCGAGTAGCTGATCGAGAAGGGCGCGATCGAAGGGCTCACCCTCGGCGGTGCCCTGGATCTCGATGAAGCGACCGTTTCCGGTCATCACGACGTTCATGTCAGTCTCGGCACGCACGTCGTCGTCGTAGTGAAGATCAAGACGCGGCTCGCCGTCGATGATGCCGACGCTCACCGCGGCAACGGTGTCCTTGAGCGGAGAGCTCTTCATGATGCCCTGTGCTATCGCCCAGTCGATCGCGTCGGCGAGTGCCACGTAGGCACCGGTGATCGCGGCGGTGCGCGTACCGCCATCGGCCTGCAGCACATCGCAGTCGATGACGATGGTGTTCTCGCCGAGGGCGTCCATGTCCACGACCGCACGCAGCGAGCGACCGATGAGACGCGAGATCTCCTGGGTACGGCCGCCCACCTTGCCCTTGACGCTCTCGCGGTCATTGCGCGTATTGGTCGAGCGCGGCAGCATCGCGTACTCGGCGGTCACCCAGCCCTTGCCTGATCCCTTAAGCCAGCGCGGCACGCCCTCGGTGAACGAGGCCACGCACAGCACGCGCGTGCGTCCGAAGGAGACGAGAACTGACCCTTCGGCCTGATCGAGCCAGTTGCGCTCGAAGGTGACGGGGCGAAGCTGGTCGTTGGTGCGGCCATCGGTACGAGTCATGTCCGAACCCTAGATGAGCACTCAGACCAGGGATTCGACGGTGCCGATCTCCGGGCCGAGGAAGCGTCGACCGAGGCGCTGGAACTCGACAGGGTCGCCAGTCGCCATGAAGTGGTGCACCGGCTCGGGCAGTGCGGCATCACGAATCAGGTCGCGGGCGACCAGCGTGCGGTAGACATCCTTGGCTGTCTCCTCGGCGCTCGAGACCAGCGTGACGTTCTCGCCCATCACGAAAGAGAGAACGCCGGTCAGGAGCGGGTAGTGCGTGCACCCGAGCACGAGGGTGTCGATATCGGCATCCTGCAAAGGTGCGAGGTACTCGCGAGCACTGGCGAGCAGATCGGGGCCACTGGTGATACCTGCCTCGACGAATTCGACGAATCTCGGGCAGGCAACCGAGATGACCTCGATATCGGGGGCTGCGGCAAAGGCATCCTCGTAGGCCGCGCTCGTGATGGTCATCGAGGTGCCGATCACGCCGATACGGCCGCTGCGGGTGGCTGCAGCAGCACGACGCACGGCGGGGTGCACGACCTCGATCACCGGAACCGCATAGCGCTCACGGGCATCGCGAAGGGTGGCGGCGCTGGCGGAATTGCATGCGATCACGAGTGCCTTGACGCCCTCGTCGACCAGGCGATCCATGATCTCGATGGCGAACTCGCGGACCTCGGCCAAGGGGCGGGGGCCGTAAGGGCCGCGTGCGGTGTCGCCTACGTACAGGACAGGCTCGTGGGGTAGTTGGTCGAGGATCGCTCGGGCGACAGTGAGCCCGCCGACCCCGGAATCCATGATTCCTACGGGAGCGTCAGCCATCACGACCCCAGCCTACGGCGCGCGTCCCCCCCTTTGGCCTCACGGTTGCCTACTGTTCATGACGTCGGCCGACCGGCCGAAGAGCGAAACGTACTTCCCCGGAGGAGAGACATGTCCGTAGAAATGAATATGCCCACGATGAAGCGCCCCGGCGGAGTCACCGTCGTCGGCTTCCTGATCATCCTGGCCGCCGTCTTCAACATCTTCATGGGCGTCTGGCTCATCTTCGCCTCATTCGGCTCGAACCCCGAGTGGACCGACGCATTCGGTAACACCCAGACCGTGAGCACCTTCTACCTGTGGTTCAACGGTGCCCTCATGATCTTCCTGGGCCTGATCTACTTCTGGCTCTCGAAGCTCACGTTCCTCGGCAGTGCGACCGCACACATGCTGATCTCGCTGCTTGCAGTGCTGAACATCATCTTCGGCCTGTTCGCCCTTGGCCGCGGTGGCTTCGTCAGCATCATCATCAACCTGATCATCCTGCTGATGATCAACACCGCATCTGCGAAGGCCTGGTTCACCCAGAACATGTAGTTCAGCCGGGCGTCACGCCCACAGCTGGCCGTCGAGGGCATCCTCAGCATCATCGAGGGTGCCCTCATACGCGCCCGTAGACAGGTACTTCCACCCGCCGTCGCACACGATGAAGGCAATGTCAGCGGAAACGCCGGCCTTCACGCACTTATTCGCCGTACCAATCGCCGCGTGCAGGATCGCACCGGTCGAGACACCGGCAAAGATTCCCTCGACCTCAAGTAGTTCGCGCATCCGCTTCACCGCATCACGCGGGCCCACCGAGAATCGCGAGCTCAGCAGCGACGCGTCATACAGCTCGGGGATGAAGCCCTCGTCGATATTGCGAAGTCCGTAGACGAGTTCGCCGTAGCGCGGCTCGGCAGCGATGATCTCTACATCGGGCTTGTGCTCGCGGAAGTAGCGACCGACACCCATCAGCGTTCCGGTCGTGCCGAGTCCGGCCACGAAATGAGTGATCGTCGGAAGATCGGCAAGCAACTCGGGGCCGGTCCCGTCGTAGTGCGCCTGGGCATTCGCAGGATTTCCGTACTGATACAGCATTACCCAGTCGGGATGCTCCGCCGCCAGTCCCTTGGCTACGCGCACGGCCTCATTGGAACCACCCGCCGCTGGCGAGTAGATGATCTCGGCACCCCACATGAGCAGCAGCTGCGTGCGCTCCGTGGAGGTGTTCTCCGGCATGACGCAGATGAGCGTGTAGCCACGCTGCTTGGCCACCATCGCAAGCGAGATGCCGGTATTGCCGGACGTCGGCTCGAGCAGGGTGTCGCCCGGCTTAATGCGACCCTCACGCTCGGCCTGCGCGATCATCGCCAACGCTGCGCGGTCCTTGATGGAGCCTGTGGGATTGCGATCCTCGAGCTTGGCCCACAAGCGCACATCCGGAGACGGTGAGAGCCTCGGGAGCCCGACGAGCGGAGTGTGCCCGACAGAGTCGAGCAGCGAGTCGAAGCGCACCTCAGCCGCCGGCGACGGCCGGCAGGATCGTGATCGAGTCGTTGTCAGCAACAGGAGTGGAGAGTCCGTCGAGGAAGCGGACGTCTTCGTCATTGAGGTACACGTTGACGAAGCGGCGCAGGCCGCTGTCGTCGAGCAGCCGGTCACCGATGCCTGGGTAGGAGGCATCCAGACTGGTGATGACGGACTTCACTGTCGTGCCCTCAGCGGTGACCGCCTTCTCGCCGCCGGTGAACGAGCGCAGGATCGTGGGAATCCGAACCTCGACTGCCATGGTGTCTCCGAATGTCTCGTCGCTGCGATCGCAGCCTGCCTCGCACAGGCTACGGAGGATCGAGAGCACCCGCCACCGCGCGAGGATCACCTGCAAACCGTTCGCAGGAGACCCCTGTCACATCGGCTCAGATGACGGTGACAGGCTCCTCCGTGACCACTCCATCGACGATTCGATACGAGCGGAACTCATACGGGCCGTCCTGCGTACCGGTCTCCCTGGTCGATACCAGCACGTAGTGAGCCTCCGGCTCCCCGGCCAGCGAGATATCGGTACGCGAGGGGTACGCCTCGGTGTGCGTGTGGGAGTGGTAGATCACGACAGGGATCTCGTCGTTGTCGTCCATCTCACGGTAGAGCCTCAGGAGATCGACGGAGTCGAATTCGTAGAACGTGGGCGACCTCGCGGCATTGACCATCGGAATGAATCGAGACGGCGTATCAGTTCCGATCGGCCCGGCGATCACTCCGCAGGCTTCGTCCGGATGATCAGCGCGCGCGTGCGCGACGATCGCGTCGACGAGTTCCTGCGAGATGGTGAGCACGTAAGAATTCTACGGGAGCAGCAACTGCACGAGTGACTCCTGCAGGTAGGTGAGCCAGTCGTAGACGTGGAACATGCCGTGCCGCGGGTCATCCTCGGGAAGGTCGGCGAGCTCCTCGTGATTGTCCTCGGTGATCTCGATGCGCGTGCCGATAGCCAAGCGCGCATCGTTGAGGAATCCGAGCCACGACGGGATATCTCCCGAGCCGAGAGTGATCTTCTCCCCCGACTTCGAGAGCGACTGCAGCACCGTGCGCGCATGGGCGAGCTTGGTCTCCTGCAGCGATCGCTGGGTGAATCGACGGAAGTCGAGCGCTGCCTCAGGGTCGTCCGGGTAAGCATCCGGGAACAGGCGTGCCATGGCCGGGTCATCGGGGAACTCGGCATCCATGTCGATGCCGACGATCGCCGCGAGCGGATCGGCGTTCTCGCGGGGCTCCGGTGTCACGAACTCGCAGACCTGATCAGCAAGGGAGACGAGCAGGCCCTTCTCCACTTCATCCACTCGCAGGATCACTCGGCCGGTCAGTGACTTACTGAAGCCGCCCATATCAGTCGTCCTTCTTCAAGGTCGCCCAGAGTCCATAACCGTGCATCGCCGCGACATCGCGTTCCATCTCCTCGCGGGTGCCATTCGAGACGACCGCACGGCCTTTCTCATGAACGTCGAGCATCAGAAGCTCTGCCTTCGCGCGGTCGTACTTGAAGTACTCCATGAACACGTAGGTCACGTACGACATGAGGTTGATGGGGTCATTCCAGACAAGGGTGATCCACGGACGATCGACCACGACCTCGGTCTCGGGCCGAGCGACATCCAACTGTGAGCTCACGTGCCTACTTAACCCGAATGCGGAACGGCGCACTTGCCCCGGTCAGGTATCCGGCCTGGCCCACGGCGACCGCGCGGTAGGTATAGGCGCCCTTCTTTCGGACCTTGAGTTGGACGACGGCAGCGCCTGTCGCATCAGCCTTCGCCCGGCCCGAGTTGATCCACGTTCCGGCCTTGCTGAGCTGGATCACGATCTGCTGGCCGTCGAGAGCGGGGATCGCGCTGACTGCGATCGGGACGACGCTCAGGCGCTTGACCTTCTTTGCAGGGAAGGAGGTCACGGTTACGGACGACGTGACCGAGATGCTCACCGGGTCGCTGAGCTTCTCGGCGCGACCCTCGGCGCCTGCGACGAATACGGCCCACTCTCCCGGAGTCGCTGCGATCGGCGCGAAGGCCACGGACCCATCGGCCCCCGTCGCAGCGGAGGAGACATCGACGAAGTCAGCGGTACCTGCCGCCTTGAATCTCAAGGTAGCGGCGACGCCGGCCAAGGGTGCCCCATTGGAGCTCACTGATGCGGAGATCGGAATGGCTGCTCCCGCGATCGCATTCGGCGGGGCATTCAGCAGGATCGCGGTGTCGAGAGTGCCCAGGGATTCGGCATACGCGCGAATCAGCGGCCACTGGGCCGGGTCATCCCCGCCTACCGTCCAGTAAGCCGCAGCGCTGATTCCGTAGGTGCCGACGAGCTGAGTGCGCACGAGAACGGCCTGCGGGCCGACAAACCACATGATCCGTCGCGCGGAGCACGTGCCTCCGCTCCAGTTCACGACTTTGTCGTACTCGACGAAATTCTCCTGCGACGCGTCATCCCACTTCACGTCGGTGGCAGGCACGTTGTTGGTTGCGAGGATCTTCGCGATATCGGAGTCGTTGACGGCGGACTTCGACGTGAGTGCGCTGTAGGCCTTCGAATCCTGTGACGAGGTCGGGCAGTTTCCGCTCAGCTGGTAGTTGCCGTTCGCCTTCTTCTTGGTCCAGCTTCGTCCGTACGTCGGCACGCCAATCTGCAGTTTGGCAGGATCCATCACCGTGATCGAGTACTGCACGATCGCGGTCACCCAATCGATCGGGGCAATCGGCCCTGCACCACTGACGTGGTAGTCGTACGCCATGATCCGGATCCGATCAACAGCCGGCGCGATGCCTGCCATGTCGTAGACCCAGTAGCCGTTCTTTCCGCCGCACTTATTCGTCGTGCTGCACGGGCCGGGAATCGTGACGAAGAGCTTCTTGCCCTGGCCGTGCAGCGCACCGGCAAGCTCATTGACGAAGGCAGTCCAGTTCGGCTGCGTGGCTGACCACGACGAGCTGCCGTCGGTGAACGCGAACACCTCATAGTCGAGATCAATTCCGTCGTAGCCGTTATTGACCACCGTCGCCACGATGTCCTGCACGTGGGCCGTGCGCTTCGCCGGATCGGCGAGGGTGCTGGCCATGACGCCCTTGCCCGACCCGTCGGCGATCGACGGAATGACCGGGATTCCGGCTGCGTGCAGGGCATTCGTCGCCCACGCGGCATTCGCCGCGCCATTGGAGAAGTTCGGGTTCAGCGCGACTCTCACGCCCTTGGAGCCTGCGGACAGCGCCGAATAGATGAAGGGCGAGACCTCGCTGAACAGATCTGCATTCGCCACGGCATTGTTCACTCCGACCGGATTTCCCGGCGTGGCCATCCAGTAGGGAATCCAGCCGGTCACGATCTTCTTGGGCGCCGCATGCGCCGCAGGTGAGATCGCCACGGTGAGGGCGAGCACGCTGACGAGGGCAGTGATGAGGCGGCGCACGGGAAGTCTCCAGTCTGGGGTGTGCACCCATTGTGCGTCATGCCACGCGGTACCCCCTACACGCCGAGGGAAGCGGCCTGTCGCATGATGGACTAATGCGCAGGCTGATCCTTCCCCTCGTCCTGGTCGCCTCCGTCATCGCCGCCCCCATGGCGCATGCGGCCGACACGACTGATCCTTCCGCCTACGCGGCCCAGGATTCCCGAATTGCCTCGGTGCTGGCCAAGAAGCTGGGCAACCCGCGGCTCGGCCGCGACGTGGTGGTCAATGTCACCAACCTGACGACCGGCACCACCGTATTCAGCCATGATCCGAATGATCCGCAGCGCCCGGCCTCGAACATGAAGATCATCACCGCGGTCAACGCCTTGAGCCAGCTCGGCCCTGACTACGCCTTCCGCACTCAGGTGCTGAGCGGCCCGGATTCGACTCAGCTCTATCTGAAGGGCGGCGGTGACCCCATGCTCACCACGAAGAGTCTGGAGAACCTTGCCGTTGACACCGCCAAGGGTCGCGACGTATCTGTCCCGATCACGGTCCATGTCGACGCATCGCTGTTTCCCACGCCGACGAACGCTCCGGGGTGGACGAATGGCTACACCCCCTACGTGGTTGCCCCGGTTCGCTCCCTCGCCCGGTTGTATGACTACTCGAATGACACGACAACTCATGCGGTCGATGTCTTCGTCAAGAAGCTCACGTCGCTGGGCTTCACGGTCACGCGCGGAGACGATGTGCCCGCTCCGGCAGAAGCGACACTGATCGCCGAGAACGCCAAGCACACGGTCGCCGACGCAGTGCACTTGATGCTCCTCGACTCGGAGAACAACATCGCCGAGACCCTGTATCGCCAGGTCGCGGTCAAGCGCGGGCTTCCAGCGGACTGGGCCGGAGCCAAGAGGGCGGCCGAGGATTCCCTGCGCGAACTCGGCGTCGACCCTGCTGCCCTGTCGCTCTATGACGGCAGCGGCGTCTCGCGCAAGGATCGCCTGACCGCAAGCACGTTGACCCAACTGGTTGCACTCACCACGACAGGTGATCCTGCCCGATTCGCCGAGATGTATGCCGATCACGCCATGCCCATCTCCGGCCAGACCGGCACCCTGAAATCCGGCTTCGGTCGCTACGTGACGAAGGCGAGCAAGTGCGCAGCCGGCAAGATTCGTGCGAAGACTGGAACTCTCTTCGACACCATCGCCCTCTCTGGCGTGGCCTCGAGTGTCGACGGCGCACAGCGGGCATTCTCGATCATGGTGAACAAGCGCCCCGCAAAGTACTCGAAGCTCGCCACTCGTCAGGCCATCGATGGCCTGACGGCGGTCATCACCGGCTGCAGCTAGCGCAGTGCGCGGGCTATTTCGGCCGCTGCCCGCGCGACTCGTGGCCCCACCTCGGCCTCATTGAGCTCTCGCAGCGACACGACTCCGACGCTGCCTTCGAGGCCCGGGACTCCGATGATCGGCACCGCAATGCCGTATCCGCCCTGAGCGCCTTCACTCGTGGCCACGATCCAGGCGGGATCAAGCAGGCGACCTGCGGCGGTGCGCGCAGCGAGCACCGCACGACCGGCAGCGCCTGCCTCGAGCGGGTGTCGCGCACCCATGCGGTACGCCACGTGCAGGTCGGAGCGTGAGGGCTCGACCACGACTGCAGTCAGTGCCTCAGCGCCATCGACGATGGTCAGGTGGGCCGTCGCGCCGACGGCGTCGGCCAGCAAGCGCAGAGCCGGAAGTGCGACATCACGCACGACCGGCTGCACCTGACGGCCCATGGTGAGCACAGCCAGCCCGAGACGGCACTTGCCATCGGGCGAACGACGCAAGAAGGCGTGCTGCTCCAGGGTCACCACGAGGCGGTAGACGACCGTACGGCCGATATCGAGCTGGGTGGCGAGCTCGGTGACCGTCAGCCCCTCCGGGGCGTCAGCAAGAGCCTCGAGCACGCGAAGACCGCGGTCGAGGGTTTGCGAAGTTTCTGATGCCACGAAATAAAAGTAGTGGCCCGCGCCGGAATCCGACGCAGGCCACTACCGAAGTGCTGAATTACTTGGCGGCACCCTTGATGATGAAGGAGCTGACGATCTCGAAGACGCCGATGACGATCAGCCAGATTCCGACGATCCAGGCGAGTGCCACGACCGAGGTCGGGACAGTCAGGATCATCAGGCCGGCGATGATGATGACGATGCCGGCGAAGATATTCCAGCCACGACCGGGCTGGCCCTTGCCCTCGATGCCGGAGAACAGCACCGACATGCCGCGGAACAGGAAGCCCACGCCGATGAAGATGGCGAGGATCCAGGCAGCGAGCAGGATGTTGTCGTTGTGTGCCCACGCGCGGAACGCGATGGCACCCAGGATGAGCGAGAGCACGCCGGTGATGATGAACAGCGCGCGCATTCCGCCCGAGAGACCGTGCGCGAAGGCACGAACGATCGAGAAGATGCCGGTGACCAGCAGCCAGATGGCGAACAGGATGGCGAGGATCGCGATTGCGTCCTCCGGCTGCATCACGCAGAAGATGCCGACGATGATGCTGATGATGCCGAAGAACAGAACGATCCACCAGTTACGGGCGATGGCATTGAGCGCACCAGCCTCAAGCTGTGCTTCGGAAGGACCGGCGTTTACCGATGCCATGGGTTGTACCTCCATGCGAGTGGGGTGCCGTATGCACCCGCGACGCCTCGACTTTACGGCCGAATGAGAGAAAACCCCTCGTACGACACCCCTTTAGCCCAGGACGCGAGCGAGGAATTCGCGAGTCTCCTCGCGCTCTGGGGCACTGAAGATGACCTCGGGTGTCCCCTGCTCGAGAACTATGCCGTCCTTGAGGAAGCAGACCTTGTCGGCGACTTCGCGAGCAAAGCCCATCTCGTGGGTGGCCATGAGCAAGGTCAGCCCTGACTCCTTGAGCTCGCGCACGGCCTCGAGAACCTCGCCCACGAGCAGTGGATCAAGTGCCGAGGTGATCTCGTCGAAGAGCATGAGCTCGGGTTCCATTGCCAACGCGCGCACGATCGCGACTCTCTGGGCCTGGCCTCCGGAGAGACGATCGGGGTACTCACCTGCCTTCGACTCGAGGCCGAACCTCGCGAGCAGGGCGCGTGCGGTGTCGATGCACTCAGCTTTCGAGCGACCGAGTACCTTGCGCGGCGCAAGCGCCACGTTGTCGAGCACGCTCATGTGCGGGAAGAGGTTGTACGACTGGAAGACGATGCCGATGCGTCGGCGTGCGGCGTCCATGTCGGTGTCGAATGAGGTGATGTCGAGCTCACCGTCGAGAACGATGCGGCCGGCATCGACCATCACCAGGCCATTGATGCAGCGGAGCAGTGTCGACTTGCCGGAACCCGAGGCACCGATGAGCACGACAGCCTGATGGTGACCGATAGACAGGTCGAGTCCGCGCAGCACCGGATGCCCCTCGAATGACTTCCAGACACCCGAGACCTCGAGCATGGAGCCGCTCATGCGCCACCTCCCGCGCGACGCCGGCGCCGCGAGCGTTCCTGTACCCAGTCTGCGAAGCGGGTCATCGGGATCGTCAGCGCGATGAAGATCAGAGCAGCACCGACATAGGGCGTGTAGTTGAACGACGAGGACGTGTCGATCTGCGCCTGGCGCAGCACCTCGATCGGGCCGAGCACTGCGACAAGTGCGGTGTCCTTCTGCAAGGAGATGAAGTCATTGAGCAGCGGCGGGATCACGTTGCGGATGGCCTGCGGCAGCACCACGTAGCGATTGGTCTGCCAAGAGCTCAGGCCCAGGGAACGCGAGGCCATGCGCTGGCTGGGATGCACCGAGTCGATCCCCGAGCGGAACACTTCAGCGACGTAGGCACCGTACGACAGTACGAGGGCCGCCGTTCCCCAGAAGATCGCACCATTCGGGAATCCGGCCAGGCGAAGCGCCGGGATGCCGAAGCCGAGCAGGAAGATCACGAGGATCGTCGGGATACCCCGGAAGATGTCGACGTACAAGGTGGCGATCACTCGCACCGGAAGGAAGATCGGCGACTTGAGGGTGCGCGCGAGCGCGACCAGCAGCCCGAGGATCAAGATCAGCGGCTCGGCAATGACGAAGATGCGCACATTGAGCATGAACGCACTCAGCAGGCCCGGGAAGGTCTTGACGAACTCCTCGCCGTTGAAGAAGGTCTCCTGCACGACCGGCCAGCCAGGAGTGCGCGAGACGATCACCGAGACGACGATGACGAAGCCGATGAGGCTGGCCATGCCGACGAACGCGTTGCGTCGAGCGCGCTGACGCACCAATGCCCGGCGCTGAGGGTCGACGTATGCGACCTCAGTGCCGGGCGAAGGAGCGTTCACGGGCGAAGACTACCGAGGGCCTTCGCCTGTGCCGGGACTACTGCTTGATGTACGGAGCCGACTCGCCTGCGAGCCACTGATCCTGGATCTTCTGGAGCTCACCGGAGGCCTTGAGCTCGCCGAGCACCTTGTTCACGCAGGTAACCAGCGGATTGCCCTTGGCGAAGAGCATGCCGAACTGCTCGCCGCCCTCCTGGGCTGCGAACTGGCCGACGATCTTGCTGTTCTCGATCTCGACAGCGGTGATGTAGTACGCGGTCGGCAGATCGACGACGAGGCCGTCGATCTGGCCGGCCTGCATGGCACTCTTCGCATCGTTGGTGTCGTTGAAGATCTGTGCCTGATTCGTGGGCTTGACGACCTCGTCGATGAACTTCGCCGACGTGGTACCCACCTGCGCACCGAGATTCGCCTTCTGCAGCTCGGCGAGGGTGGTGGCGTTGGCGATCGGCGAGTCAGCGAGTGCGACAACGGCCTGGTTCACCGTGTAGTAGCCATCGGAGAAGTCGACGACCTTCTGGCGCTCCGGCGTGATCGAGATCTGGTTGATGTCGAAGTCGAAGTTCTTGTCGCCGGGTGCGTAGGAGGAGTTGAACGGCACGACCTCCCACTTCACCTGATCCTTGGTGAAGCCGAGACCGTCAGCGACGGCGTAGGCAACTGCCGACTCGAAGCCCTGGCCGCTGGCGGGGTCGCCGTTCTCCTTGGTGGAGTCATCGGTGACGAAGTAGGGCGGGTAGGCCGGTGAGTCGGTTCCGATGGTCAGCTGGCCGCCGGTCACGGTGGTCAGATTCGCGGGCGAGCACTCATCGGTCGCGGCTACGGAGGCAGCGGTCGATGCGGCGGCGGTGGACGCAGCCGACGGTGTGGATGCCTGGCCGCAGGCGGCGAGCAGCAGGCTCGCTGCAGCGATAGTGAGGACAGGGGCAAGCAGACGACGCGACATGACACTCCTTTGATGGAAACCTTCCAGGGGCATCATCTCAGATGCCATGTCGCCATCCCTAGCGAGGAATACGCGGGCGCATTCGCCCGGCCAGGACAACGGCGACAGTGGCGATCGCCGCGGAGGCGAGCCAGAGTCCGGTGAAAGTCCCAGCGGTTGCGCCGCCCTGGGCGACCGCGGTCGCATAGCCGATGCCGAGCACGGCAACGGCAACCGAGAAGCCGACCGCATCGACGATCTGGATGGCTGCGGAATTCACGCCCTGATCGTGCTCGGGCGAGAGCCGGAATACCTGGACCGAGATCGACGGCACGGCCAGGCCCATCCCTGCCGAGGCAAGGACCCAGGACACCCCGGCCGCCCACGTGGGCCACGAGTCATGGAGCGAGAGCGGGAGCGTGACGATCGATGCAGCGAGGACTGCTGCGCCGACGCGCACGGAGGTCGAGCGGTCATCGGATGCGGACAGTCGTGACTGTAGATACGAGCCACCGGCCCACGCCACGGCCGACACGGCAATAGTGAGCCCCGCCATCGTGGTGCTCAGCCCTCGAATCTGCACGAGAGCGAGCGGAATGAACACCTCTGCCGAGAAGTAGGCGGCGGCGAAGAATGCACGCATCATGACGCTCGCCGGCAATCCGCGGCGAAGCAGCAGTGCACCGGGCGGCAGCACCTTGCGCACAGCGAGCAGAAGCACCACGATGCCGACGATTGCCTCGGCGTAGCCGAGCGGTGACAGCCTGAGCGCGCCGTCCTGGAGCCAGAAGAGCCCGAGGGTCGCGACTGCACCGGCGAGCAATCGCGAGCGCCACTTCGGATGCACCTCGCCGCCTTGATACGGGCCAACCCGAGGCAGGAGAAGTACCGCGACAGGGATGATCAGGATCGGCACGATCCAGAAGACGTAACGCCAGCTCATCGAATCGGCAAGCCACCCTGCAATGAATGGGCCCACGATCGACGGCACGATCCAGGCTGCAGAAAGTACCGAGAATGCCTTGGGCCGCAGACTCTCGGGGTATGCACGCGCAATAAGCAGGTACGCGCTCACCAGCACCGCGCCACCACCCATGCCCTGCAGCCCACGGCCGATGATGAGCATCGTCAGTCCACCTGCCGCACCGGTGACGACTGAGCCGAGGAAGAAGCAGGTGATGCCGGCGATGAGCGGGCCGCGTGGGCCACGGGCATCTCCCCAGAGCCCGGACACCACCATCGCGAACAAGGACGCGACGGTGTACGCGTTGAAGGCCCAGGTGTAGTCGGCGAGCACTCCGAGTTCGCGGGCAACCACCGGCATTGCCGTGCTCGACCCGATTGCCTCGAAAGCGTTCAAGGTGATGAGGACGACGACACCGATCGTGATCGGGGCGAGATCGCCATGCCACACCGAGCGCGGCGCCGCATCGACCGCCGGCGCCGAGCCGTCGATCAGGAGTCCTTGTCGCCGCCACCGCGGGGCAGGCCGGCGTGGATTTCCTGGCACTCGGGGCAGATCGGGAATCGGGAGGGATCACGGTTCGGGATCCAGGTCTTGCCGCACAGTGCCTTCACGGGAGTACCGGTGACGGCGCTCTCCATGATCTTGGCCTTCTCGACGTAGTGAGCGAAGCGCTCGTGGTCGCCTTCATCGATGCTGAACTCAGTGCGCTCCTCGAGCAAGGTGCTGCCCTCGATCGAGGGGGCGTCCAGCGGTGTCGACATCAGGTAGGCAGCCATGCGGGAAGTGTAGATCTGCCCCTGCATCTCGCGCATGCACCTCCTAGAGTTGGTGCATGGCTACCACTGAGATCACCGCCGACACCTTCAACGACACCGTTAACGGCAATCCGATCGTCCTCATCGACTTCTGGGCCGCCTGGTGCGGGCCGTGCCGACAGTTCGCCCCGACCTTCGAGAAGGTCTCGGAGGCCAATCCCGACATCGTGTTCGCCAAGGTCGATACCGAGGCCGAGCAGGATCTCGCCGGCGCCTTCAACATCACCTCGATTCCCACGCTGATGGCCATCCGCGACGGAGTGGTGCTCTACGCGAATCCGGGTGCACTTCCCGAGGCCCAGCTCGCCGATCTCGTGGCCAAGGTGCGCGAGGTCGACATGGATGACGTCCGGGCGCAGATTGCCGCCCAGGGCGAGGGCATCGATCCCTCCGCCGAATAGCTCTCTGTCTGCCGTGGCGCAGATCACGCGAGAAACCGACAACTAGCACGAAGTCAGGACCTTTGTCCCTCTGAGCGAGGGCGTCCTTGCCCTTAGCGTGATCGGTGAACGCAATGCGCACACGGCAGAAGGAGTGGGGAACATGCCGCAACAGCCCTTGGCTCAAGTACCGGTCGATGCCCAGTGGTACTGGCAGGAGCTCGGCTCGTGCCGCGACGTCGATCCCCTGATCTTCTTTCACCCGCAAAATGAGCGCGGATCAGCGCGAATCAAGCGCGACCGTGCCGCCAAGCAGGTATGCGCCGGCTGCACTGTGCGCCTGGAGTGTGCCGACTACGCCGTGCGCGCACGCGAACCCTACGGCGTATGGGGTGGCCTGTCGGAGGACGAGCGCGAACGCATCTACTCACGTCTGGACTCGCGAAATTACCCGCGAGCCAAGGGCGATGGACTCCGCGTCGCTGAGCGCGATATCGCTCTCGCGGTCAGCCCACGGGCGCTGGGGATCGCCTAGGAGCATTCGCTCCTCCTGTAGCGTTGGGTAATGACGCTTTACGGACGCGACTTCCTCAAGGAATCCGACTTCACCCGCAGTGAGCTCGAGTCACTGCTCGACCTCGCCGCCGAACTGAAGTCGGCACGAGCGGCGGGCACCGAGCAGCAGCGCCTGAATGGCAAGCAGATCGCGCTCATCTTCGAGAAGACGTCGACTCGTACCAAGATCTCCTTCGAGGTTGCCATGCGCGATCAGGGCGGTCACGTCAGCATCCTCGACCCCAGCACCTCGCAGATCGGTCACAAGGAATCCGTCGCCGACACTGCTCGCGTGCTGTCGACCATGTTCGACGGCATCGAATACCGCGGCGCCGCTCATGTGAACGTCGAGCAGCTCGCTGAGTTCGCCTCGGTGCCCGTGTTCAATGGCTTGACCGATGACTGGCATCCCACTCAGATGCTCGCTGACTTCCTGACCATGCGCGAGCATGCCGCGCCCGGGCGGCTCTCCTACGCCTACGTGGGCGATGCGCGCAGCAACATGGGCAACTCACTTCTCGTCATGGGCGCGATCATGGGTGCCGATGTGCGCATCATTGCGCCGAAGGAACTCTGGCCGAGCGATGAAGTGCAGGCACTGGCAGCTGCACGCGCAGCCGACAGCGGTGCGGTCATCACACTCACCGAAGATCCCGCCGTGGGCATCCCGGGCGCGCAGTTCGTGCACACTGACGTGTGGGTGTCGATGGGCGAGCCTGCTGAGGTGTGGGAAAGTCGCGTGGCTCTGCTGAGGCCGTATCGCGTTGATTCGGCATTGATGGCGCTCACTGGTCGCGACGACGCGAAGTTCATGCACTGCCTGCCGGCCTTCCACGACGCCAATACGGCCGTGGGTCGCAAGGTCGAGGCCGAGTTCGGGCTTGCCGGCGGGGTCGAGGTCACTGACGAGGTTTTCGAGTCACCGGCGAGCATCGTGTTCGAGCAAGCCGAGAATCGCATGCACAGCATCAAGGCTGTACTCGTCGCGACACTGTCCTGAGCCGCTCCACGGCCGCAGCCGTGGGCGTGGGCTGTCAGCGATTGGCGAAAGTCGGAGTTGGCACTGGGCCGCGGCCACCGATCTGAGCGTCGAGGAAGGCCAGGCGATCTGCCGATGCAGAAATGTCCTGCTGAACGGATCCGCCACCGCTACTGCCCCCACCATGTCCGGCACCCACGGTGATTCTGATGAGCATCGGTCGGCTATTGGCATTGTCGTGCTGGAGTGTCGCCGCGAACTTGTAACTGTGTGCCGGCACGACCCTGTCATCGGTATCCGCCGTCATCACCATGGTGGCCGGGTAGGACGTGCCCGGCCGCAGGCTCTGCACGGGCGAATACCCGAGCAGGTATGTGAACATCGCGGAGGAATCGTCGCTGCGCCCGTAATCCGATGCCCAGGCAGCCCCGATCGTGAACCGGTGATAACGCAGCATGTCCATCACGCCCACAATCGGAATTGCAGCACCGAAGAGATCGGGGCGCTGTGCCATCGCAGCCCCGACCAGTAATCCGCCATTGCTTCGTCCGGTGATCGCGAGATGACTGGGCGTGGTCCACTTCTTCGCCACCAGCCATTCTGCCGTCGCTATGTAGTCGTCGAAGACGTTCTGCTTGCGTTGCAGGGTTCCCGCGCGGTGCCAGTCTCGGCCGTACTCGCCCCCGCCGCGCAGATTCGCACTCACGTAGATGCCCCCGCGCTGCACCCAGCCCAGGACGAAGGGCTGATAGTCGGGAGTGATCGAGATATTGAACCCGCCGTATCCGTAGAGCAGCGTCGGGTTGGTGCCATCGCGACGAGTGTCCGAACGCCTCACGACGAAGACGGGAACTCGCGTGCCGTCCTTGCTCCGGACCCATTCCTGAGAAGTGACGATTCTCGGGGAAGACGTTGATGCAACCGCGGAGGTGCGCCACGTGCTGACTGCACCTGACGTGGCGTCGAGTGCCAGGACTTCAGGCGCCGTCGTGAAGGAGGAGTAAGTCAGGTACGCGGGTCCCGAATCCGAGGCATCCGTCATGCTCGAGACCGATCCAAGACCGGGCAGCCGCACTGAGCGGCGATTACCACCCTGAGCGTCGAACAGCTCCACCTGCGAAATGGCGTCCTTCAGCGTCATCACACAGATGCTGTTACCGAGCGTTGCGTAATTGAGAATCGGCGACGTTCCTTCCGGCACCACGGTCGACCAGTTCTCCGGACTCGGGTCAGCGAGATTCACCCGAGCGATGCGCCCATTCGGAGCGAGGTAGTCAGAGTAGATCGTCGGCCCTGCCGGGCTATCGGAGAGCACGTTGATGTCTCCCAAGGGAGCCACGACCTGAGTCACCGCACTCAAGGGGTCTGCCAGATCCTTCATCAACAGGCCTTGCTTGCGATCGGCCTCGACAGTGACGACCCACAGCCGCTTCGTTTCGGGCGTGGCGATCGGCCAGAAGCGTCTCTCTGAATTCGCCGGATCGTCGAGGATCTTTATGTCGGCTGACTGTGCCGTGCCCAGGCGGTGGAAGTACACCGCCTGATTCGACGCGGCCTGCTGCAGAGGATTCGCCGATTGGGGGTAACGCGAGTAGTACAGGCCGGAATTATCAGGCGCCCAGGCGAGTGCGGTGAATCTTGCCCCCTCGAGCACGTCAGTCAGAACCTCACCGGAGGAGACGTCCGTGAATCGGATCGTGCGCCAGTCGCTGCCACTGACCGATGCGGCCCAGGCCAGATGCGCACCATCCCAGCTGGGCGACCACTGCGGAACCGACACGGTGCCGTCCAGCGACAGCCCGTTCGGGTCGACGAGCACTCGGGGGTTGGACCCATCGGAATCACTCACCTGAATGACGGCCTGAGCCAGCAGCCCTGAGTTGTAGGTCCAGAAACGGCGCGGGCCGCGCGATACAGGAGTTCCTACGCGTTCGTAGTTGAGCAGTCCGGTCATCTGCGTTGTTCGAGATGCGAGAGTCGGGAGTGAATCGAGGTAGGTGCGGGCGAGATCGGATTCCTGCTTCACCCATCGCTGCGTGCGCGGACTAGAAGAGTCCTCCAGCCATCGATACGGATCCGCCACTGGCACACCGAAGTACCGATCAACAACAGGCCCACGCCAAGCGTGGGGATAGGTGTACGAAGCTGCTGAGGTGGAGTGGACGACGTCCCCACGCGATACCTGCGCGGACGCTGTCGGCGCAATTGACGTCAGCGCGAGAGCACCGATCGCAAGTGAAGCCCCGACCATTCCCCGAACGACGAATCGCGCCATCGTGACCTCCTCAGTCCGTGGGAACCCTAGGACACCCGTGCGAGAGAAAGAAAGAAGGGGCAGCCGATGGCCACCCCTTCTCTTTCGTGCTGAGAGTTATGCGTTCGCGAGGCGGGCCCGCAGATCGGTGAGCTCGGTGGAGAGCTCGGTCGGCAGGCGATCGCCGAACTTCGCGAAGTACTCCTCGGTCAGCCCGCACTCGGCAAGCCAGGACTCGGGGTTCACGGCGAAGAGCTGATCGAGCTGCTCGGCGCTCATCGCCAGGCCGTCGAGGTTGAGATCACTCTTGACCGGCATGTTGCCGATCGGGCTCTCGACCGCGTCAACGCGGCCCTCAAGGCGATTGACGATCCACTCGAGAACGCGCGAGTTCTCGCCATAGCCCGGCCACAGGAAGGTGCCCTCGTCGTCCTTGCGGAACCAGTTGACCGCGTAGATCTTGGGCAGCTTGTCAGCGGAAGTCATGGTGCCGATCTTGAGCCAATGGGCCCAGTAGTCACCCATGTTGTAGCCGCAGAACGGAAGCATCGCGAACGGATCGCGACGCAGTTCGCCGACGGCGCCGACGGCAGCAGCAGTGGTCTCGGACGACACTGAGGAGCCCATGAACACACCGTGCTGCCAGTCGAGGGACTCGGTGACAAGCGGGACGTTCGTCGCGCGACGACCACCGAAGAGGATCGCATCGATCGGAACACCCGCGGGATCCTCGAAGTTCGGGGCGATCGACGGGCACTGATCGGCAGGAGCGGTAAAGCGCGAGTTCGGATGGCTGGAGGGTTCGGTCGAGGCCGGAGTCCAGTCGTTGCCCTTCCAGTCGATCAGGTGAGCGGGCTTCTCGGGGGTCAGACCCTCCCACCACACATCGCCATCATCAGTGAGTGCGACATTGGTGAAGATGCAGTTCGCGTACAGGCTCTTGACCGCATTCGCATTGGTCTCCATACCGGTGCCGGGGGCAACGCCGAAGAAGCCCGCCTCCGGGTTGATCGCGTAGAGGCGACCGTCATCACCGAAGCGCATCCAGGCGATGTCGTCACCGACGGTCTCGACCTTCCAGCCCGGAATGGTGGGCTCGAGCATGGCGAGGTTGGTCTTGCCACAGGCTGACGGGAAGGCCGCGGTCACGTAGCGCACGTCATTGGTCGGCGAGGTGAGCTTCAGGATGAGCATGTGCTCGGCCATCCAGCCGGCGTCGCGACCCATGGCGGATGCGATGCGCAGCGCGAAGCACTTCTTGCCCAGAAGAGCATTTCCGCCATAGCCGGAGCCGTAGGACCAGATCTCGCGGGTCTCGGGGAAGTGCACGATGTACTTGGTGTCATTGCACGGCCACGAGACGTCATCGCGACGATTGCCCGCCTCGTCGATCAGCGGGTAGCCGACCGTGTGAGCTGCCGGAACGAAGTCGCCGTTCTCGCCGATGAGGTCAAGTGCTGCCTGGCCCATGCGGGTCATGATGCGCATGTTGACCACGACATAGGGCGAGTCAGTGATCTCGATGCCGAGCTGCGAGATGCGCGAGCCCAGCGGGCCCATGGAGAACGGGACGACATACATCGTGCGACCGCGCATCGAGCCGGCGAACAGGCCCTTGAGGGTGCCGCGCATCTCTGCGGGATCGGCCCAGTTGTTGGTGGGGCCGGCATCGATGGCCTTCTCGGAGCAGATGTAGGTGCGATCCTCGACGCGCGCGACATCGCTGGGGCTCGAGCGGGCGAGGAAGGAGTTGGGGCGGATCTCCGGGTTCAGGCGAATGAATGTGCCGGCATCGACCATCTGCTGGGTCAGGCGATCCCACTCGGCCTGCGAACCATCGCACCAGACAACCTGGTCAGGCCGAGCGAGCTCGGCCATCTCCGTGACCCAGGCGAGAAGCTTGGCGTTCTTGGTGGGTGCGTTTTCCAGACCAGGGATCATTCACTCGCTCCGTTGCGATTCCGGCCCACCATCTCGGCGAGCGCTGATCGCCTAAGCATGCTCCTCAGCCGAGTGCATTTCGCCTGGAAATCCCGTGCAAACGCTTCCGTGTGATCAAGTGCACATGAGGGAATGTGGCCCACGGCACAAAGTGCATGGACGTCCGTCTTTCAGTCGTGAACTAGGTCACTCTGGCGCAGTGATCGCCTGCTGAATCAGCCGCGCGTAACCCTTTGCACCGGCAGGCGGCAAGTGAGTGTGATCGGAGTACAACCATGACGGATGAGCCGTGGTTGCCGCCTTCCAGTCGATGATCGTGACGCGCCCGGCGGGAAAGGCCCGCGCGCAACGACGGATGGTGTCGTTGTTCACCTTCTCCCATCGACGGGGCACGGAGATCGTCAGCAGGAATACGCGTCGGTCGGGCCCGGCGATCTTGACCATGTCCTTGCAGTCCTCGAGCGAGTAGCTGCCGTTGGTGCCCAGGTGGATCACGACATTCGTCGGAAGCTTCTTCCCGCGCTTGCGCAGCAGACCGGGGCCGGTGGATGCCTGGCGGTTCACCTTGGCGTCGACGATGTCTACGCCCTTCTTCAGCAGCACCCATTTCGCGCCGAGCTGCACGGAGTCCCCCACCGTGATGGCATCGAGGGCAGGTGAGGAATCAGCAGCTGCCCCTGCGGGAGCAAGAGCCGCGGTCGCGATGATCACGCCCGCGACAAGAAGGGGAAGTCGCATGTGACCACCGTACGTCGCGAAATGCTTATTGGCCGTCAGCCACGGAACGGAATCTGCGAAGCCTCAGGCTGTTGGTGACGACGAATACCGAGGAGAAGGCCATCGCGGCACCCGCCACCATCGGGTTGAGCAGACCGGCCATGGCCAGGGGAATGGCGGCGATGTTGTACGCGAAGGCCCAGAAGAGATTGCCCTTGATGATGCGCAGGGTTCGCCTCGAGAGACGGATCGCGTCGACGGCACCCATCAGATCACCACGCACCAAGGTGATGTCAGCGGCTTCGATCGCCGCATCCGTACCCGTGCCCATGGCTAGACCCAGGTCGGCGAGCGCCAGCGCAGCGGCGTCATTGACGCCATCGCCCGCCATCGCCACGATGTCTCCCCGGCGCTGAAGGCCCACGATGGTCTGCGCCTTCTCCTCGGGCAGAACCTCGGCAATGACTTCGTCGATGCCTACCTCAGCAGCCACTGCCGCGGCGGCACGCGGGTTATCGCCCGTCAGCAGCACCGGTCGCAGCCCGAGTTCGCGCAAGCCCGCAATCGCTCGGGCACTCTCGTGCTTGACCGTGTCTGACACGATCGCGACTCCGGCGGCCGCTCCGTCGACCGCGATGCCGATCACGGTGTGACCGAATGACTGATGCCGATCTATCTCGGCCCGTGTCTGCGGGGTGAAGCCCACCGACCATTGCTCGGTCAACCAGTTCACGCGTCCGGCTGCGATGGCGCGACCTTCGACCGTGCCGCTGACGCCCAGGCCTCTGACCGAGGCGAAACCCTCGACACTCGGCAGGGTCTCGCCGGCCGCCACCGCGATGGCGCGACCGACGGGGTGCTCGGATGCCGCTTCCAACGCGCCGACCAGCCGCAGCAGGTCCGCACGTGACAACGCTCCGCAGGGCACCACGTCGATCAGTGACATGCGGCCGGTAGTGACGGTGCCCGTCTTGTCGAGCACGAAAGTGTCGATACGACGAGTCGACTCGAGGATCTGCGGGCCCTTGATCACGATGCCGAGCTGTGCTGCCCGACCCGTGCCGACCAACAGGGCGGTAGGTGTCGCCAGGCCGAGAGCGCAGGGGCAGGCAATGATGAGCACCGCGACCGCAGCAGTGAATGCGGCATTGGCGCCGTGGTCGGTCAGCAGCCAGCCGGCGAGCGTCAGCAAGGAGAGACCGATGACGATCGGCACGAAGATCGTGGCCACGCGGTCCGCAAGTCGCTGCACCGGAGCCTTGCCGGTTTGGGCCTGCTCGACCATGCGGGCAATGCGCGCGAGCTGGGTCTGCGCACCGACCTGCGTGGCACGCACGATGAGGCGACCGCCTGCGTTGATGGTCGCGCCGACAACCGCGTCACCCGGCCCGACGTCGACAGGTACCGGCTCGCCCGTGAGCAGTGAGCTGTCCACGGCCGACTCGCCCTCAACAATGACTCCGTCGGTGGCGATCTTCTCCCCCGGTCGCACGATGAACTCATCCCCCACGACAAGGTCGGCCACGGCAATGCGGGTCTCGAGTCCGTCGCGGAGAACTGAGACGTCCTTGGCCCCCAAAGTGAGCAGTGCCTTCAGCGCTGAGCCGGAGCGAGCCTTCGCACGTAACTCGAGATAGCGCCCCAGGAGGATGAACACGGTGACGGCAGAGGCCACCTCGAGGTAGATCTCGACCTGCCCGGATTCCGAGGGCAGCCATGCGAAGTCCATCGACATGCCGATTATTCCCGCGCCGCCGAAGAACAGTGCATATAGCGACCAGAGATAGGCCGCGATCACACCGAGTGAGACCAGGGTGTCCATGGTGACGGCGCCATGACGGATGTTGAGCCACGCAGCGCGATGGAACGGCCACGCACCCCAGGTGACAACGGGGGTGGCGAGCACGAGTGAGATCCACTGCCAATAGTCGAATTGCCACGCAGGCACCATCGCCAGGAGCACGACTGGAACAGTCAGGATCGCGGAGACGATCAGTCGTCGACGAACGTTCCCCAGTTCACCTGGGTCATCCACCGTGCCCGGCACGGGCAGGGAGGCTGAGTATCCACTCGCCTCGACTGTCTCGATTGCCTTCTCGACGCTGACGTCGGCGGGAAGCGTGACGTGCGCCTTTTCCGTCGCGTAGTTCACTGTGGCGATCACGCCGGGAAGCCTGTTGAGCTTCTTCTCGATGCGCATCGCGCATGACGAGCAGGTCATTCCGCCGATCTCGAGATCGACCTCGGTCGGCACGACTAGACCACGAGCTCGTAGCCGGCCTCATCGACTGCCGATCGCACGGCCGCATCGTCGAGTGCCACGGAACTCGTCACTGTGACGTCGGAGACAGCGCCGGCATTCAGGTTGACGGATACCTCGCTCACGCCGACGAGCGCGCTGAGCTCAGAGGTCACCGCGCGCACGCAGTGGTCGCAGGTCATGCCCTGCACCTTGTACGCCGTCGTGATCATCGAACTCCTTCCTCACTGCCGCACAACGCAGGCGCGGCTCGCCCTATTCCTCAGGCGAGGGAGAGGAAGAGCTTCTCGAGCTCCTCGGTGGTCATGGGTGCGGCATCGCCATCCGTCAGGCACTGCTTGAGCCCGGTCGCGACGATCTTGAAACCGGCACGATCGAGAGCCTTGGAGACAGCCGCCAACTGGGTCACGACATCGGTGCAGGAACGGGAGTCCTCGATCATGGAGATGACGCCATCAAGCTGGCCCCGAGCACGCTTAAGGCGGGTGAGCACATCGCGATTGATCTCCGGATCAAGGTTCATGTCCTCAGTTTAGGTCATACCCCCGCAGGTATCGCCTTTCTCGCGGAAGGTGACCGCCAGATACCGTGGCAGCGTGAATGAGCAGGCGGCGAGCGGGGTGCCGAACGGCAATGCCCTCTTCGCCCGTGGCTCCCATTTCACGCCCTATCTGGCCACCGGGCTGATCGCCCGAGCCGCCACAGAGGCCGCAAGCCCCGCGGTGCTCCTGACGGCCATCGCCATCCTCGGCAAGGCCTCGACCGGCTCGTACCTGGTCGCGGCGCTCACTGTCGCCGCCGCACTCACCGGGCCCGTCGCCGGCGCACTGATCGACCGCAGCCACAACCCGCGAGCCTCATTCACCCTCGGCATGGGTCTACTCGTCGGCGGACTTCTCGGCCTGGTGCTCACGATCGGCCACGCACCCGTGCCATTGCTCATGGCCTTCGCCTTCATCGCCGGTCTGGGCTTCCCCGCGGTGACAGGTGCCTGGAGCGCCCAGATGCCCTTGATGGTCTCGCCCGAGAACCTGCATCGCGGCTACTCGATCGACGCGGGCACCTACAGCATCGCTGCGATCCTCGGGCCGCCTGCAGCTGCGGCAATGCTCTACCTCTCCGACCGTGCACCGATCTGGCTGCCCATCGTGCTGCTCGTCATTGCCATCGCGATGCTGCGCTTCGTTCCGCTGAGGCCGGCCGTGCACGACCACGTGGGCGAGCGACCCACCCTGATGGAGGATCTCAAGCACGGCGTCGAGACGATCATTCATCGCGCATCACTGCGGCGATCCACGTTCATCACGACCTTGGGATTCGCGGGACAGGCCGCCTTGTTCATCAGTGCGCCCCTACTCTCGCAACACCTCACCGATTCACTGACGTTCACTGGCGTGATTCTCGGATTCAACGCCGCGGGCGGCGTGACCGCAGCGCTCGTGATCACCCGAGTTCCAATTCGACGACCCGATCTCCTCATCGTGATCACGATGATCATCTCGATGCTCGCGCTGCTGCTCATCGCCGTCGCGCCCGTGCTGTGGGTCGTGCTTCTAGGTGCCTTCCTCATGGGTGCCACCGATGCGCCGATGCTCTCGGCCATGTATCTCGTGCGCAATCGCGAGTCCTCGCCCCGCGTTCGCGCTCAGGTGTTCTCCACCGCAGCAAGCCTGCGCACCGCAGCGTTCGGTCTCGCCGCCGCATTGTTCGGCACCCTGCTCACACACGGCACCACCTTCGTCCTTCTTGTCGGCGTAGCCCTGCATCTGATTGCCCTTGTCGTAGGTCTGGCGATCGGCCCGCCATTGGCCTGGCATCGCCTCCGTAAGGTGGAGTCATGACACCCGGTCGCATCGCCCTCGTCGGCAGCGGCGAATACCTGCCCGTCATGCAGGAGACCGAGGCCTGGCTGCTCGAAGGCAGGCCGAAGCGCTTCGTGCAGATCGCCACCGCCGCTGCGCCCGAAGGCGATAAGTCACTCGCGAAGTGGCATGAGCTCGGTCGCGAGTCAGCGGAGCGTCTCGGCGTCGAGCAGGTCATCGTCGACATCCGCAAGCGCCCTGATGCCGATGAGGATCACTGGATTGAGGCGATTCAGGGTGCCGGGCTGATCTATCTCTCCGGCGGCAACCCGGGCTTCCTGGCCCGCAGCCTGCGCGGCTCACGCGCTTGGCGTGCAATCAAGGATGAATGGCTCGCCGGCGCATCAATCGCAGGCTGTAGCGCCGGAGCAATGGCCCTGTGCGGCTACGTTCCCGACTTCAGACATCCGAGCAAGGGCGGCGAGGATGGCCTGAATCTCATTCCCGATCTCCGCGTGCTTCCGCACTTTGATCGTTATGGCAAGTGGATCCCCGATTTCGCGATGCGGCCGCTCGTGACCGATGGTGCTCAGGTCGTCGGCATCGATGAGGACACTGCGCTTCTCGGCGAGATGAACGACTCGGGCACCTGGCTGTTCCGCCCGCGCGGGCGTCAATCAGCCTGGCGCATCGAGGCTGATCGCAAGTACCGGGTCAACAGCCCACTTGAATTGCGAGTGCCACGTGTCTGAGTCACCCGCACCTGAGACTGCCGAGTTTCATCACGCACACATTCGCACCTTTAAGCCCCGCCGCGGTCGCGTCACGCAGAAGCAGAATGCGGCGCTCACGAATCTCAGCGGCCCGATCATCACGGTCTCCGATCAACTGCTCGATTTCCAGACCACCTGGCCCGGCCTTGACGATGTCGTGATTGAAATCGGTTTCGGCACCGGCACCGCAACAGTTGCCATGGCGATGGCAGACCGCACGACAGGTCTGCTCGCCATCGATGTCCACACTCCAGGCGTAGGCGAACTTCTGCATCGCATCGACGAGGAAGACCTCACGCAGGTGCGCGTGATCGAAGGCGATGCCGTAGTCGTACTGAAGCAGATGATTCCGACCGAGTCACTCGCCGGCGTGCGCCTGTACTTCCCCGACCCGTGGCCCAAGGCCCGCCACCACAAACGCCGCATCGTGCAGCCTGAGTACGCCACTCTGCTCGCGACCCTCGTGCGCCCAGGTGGCTTTTGGCACCTTGCCACCGACATCGCTGACTACGCCGAGCAGATGATCGAGGTCCTCGACGCCTCGCTCGAGTGGGTAGGTGGCGTCATCGATCGTCCTACTTACCGCCCGGTGACGAAATATGAGTCGATTGCCCTCGAGGCAGGCAGGTCGATTACCGACCTGCTGTACACGCGCGTCTAGTTGTCGTCGCGCAGGGCGTTGAGCTCAGCCTTCTTCGCCCGAGTCCAGGTGATCGCCGACAAGATCATGGCCGCCATGGCGGCGAGTAGCACCCACAGGAAGAGCAGGATGTCGATCGATGCACCGATCGGCGGGGCATTCGGAAGTGAGTTGCGAAGCAACGGCAGCGCAAAGAGAAGTGAGCCCAGCCAGCCGAGAAGTGCGACTTCCATGCGGCGACGGCCGGAGGAAACGAGAAGTGCGATGAAGAGCGCGACCACCGCGAGCGCGGTCATCGTGATGAGCAGGACGATCGCGAAGAGCTTGGTACTGAAGGCACGCACCACGCGCATCGATACCTGCGAGCCGTCTTCCATGTCTGTCGGCATCTGCATCGAGACATCCCAGCCACTGAGACCGCCACCACCCTCGGTACCGACGGGGATAGGGCCGATGACTGTCCAGGCTCCGCCTGTCTCGCGCTGCACGCTCTCAGCCCGCACGTAGAGATCGGCCTCATAGGTGTCGAACGGATAGCTGCTCACGGAACCATCAGCACCGAGGACAACCTGCGCAGCACCGAGGTGGCTCCCCTGCGGGTAGTAGAACTCCTGATTGCCCTCAGTGGTCGCGACGGTAATGCGAGTGTTCTGACGCAGGGTGTCGGATTCCACGTCGACGAAATCAGGGCCGACTGCTGAGAAGACCAGCCGGGCAGTGAGCATATTGTTCGCGGCCTCGAGCGACAGCGGCTGGATCGTGACGGAAATGCCCGGGCTCGCCGGCCTCTCAAGTCCGCCTGTGGTGTTGAGATCGCCCTCATTCTCATAGGCGATCGAGATCGCGAGGATCGCCGCGACGATGATGATCACGGCGATGATGGTGGCGCGCCAGCCCGAACGCGAGAGCGGGCGCGGCTGCGGATGCAGCAGCCATTCCTCACGACTCTTGGTCATCGCTCCGCCCTTCGCGCGAACACAAGGAAACGCGACGCACTGTATCCCTCCAGTGCGTCGCGTCCTTGGTGAATCGCTTATGCAGGCGTGCTGAACAAGATTGCCTCGCCCTGACCGCCGCCGCCGCACAGGGCCACGGCACCGAGGCCGCCGCCGCGCTTCTTGAGCTCGTAAGCAGCGGTGAGCAGCACGCGAGCCCCGCTCATGCCGACCGGGTGGCCGAGGGCAATCGCGCCGCCATTGACGTTGACGATGTCGGGGTTCAGGCCGAGCTCCTTGACCGAGGCGAGGCCGACGCTGGCGAATGCCTCGTTGATCTCGACGATATCGAGGTCGGCAACCGTGGCCTTGCCATCGCGACGCAGAGCGTCCTTGATGGCGTCAGCAGGCTGCAGCAGGAGTGAGGGGTTCGGGCCGGCGACCTCGCCATGCGCGCGGATCTCGGCGATCCAGGTCAGGCCGTGCGCCTCGGCGAACTCCTTGGTGGTGACCACGACAGCTGCTGCACCATCGGAGAGCTGCGAAGCGTTACCCGCGGTGATGAGTCCGTCCTTGGCGAAGGCCGGCTTCAGATTGGCCAGGCCCTCGGCGGTGGTGTCGGCGCGGACGCCTTCGTCTTCGGTCACGGTGATGACGCCCTTGCGAGTCTTGATCTCGACGGGGACGATCTCCTCGGCCAGTCGACCGCTTGCGGTGGCCGCGGCGGCGAGTTGGTGCGAACGAGCGGAGAATGCGTCGAGCTCCTCGCGAGTGATCGCATGGTCGTTGCCGTACGTCTCGGTCGAGCTGCCCATCGAGACCTTGTCGAACGAGCAGATGAGAGCATCACGATCGAGTGCGTCTGCGGCCTTGACCTCGCCGTACTTGTAGCCCTGGCGCGAGCCCTGCAGCAGATGCGGGGCGTTGGTCATCGACTCGGTACCGCCGGCAACGACGACGGTGTGCTGGCCGGCCTTGATCATCTGCACGGCCATGCCGATGGCGACGAGGCCCGATAGGCACAGCTTGTTGATCGAGACGGCAGGAATGGTGATCGGCAGGCCCGCTGCGGCGGCGCACTGGCGAGCGGGGTTCGGGCCAACACCAGCCTGCACCACGTTGCCGAAGACCACGGCGTCGATCTGGTCGGCGGTCACGCCGGAGCGCTCAACAGCTGCCTTGATCGCAATGCCACCGAGATCGACGGCCGAAAGCGACGAGAAGACGCCGAGCAGCTTGCCGATCGGGGTACGGGCACCATCGAGGACTACGCACGTGGTCATGAACACTCCTTTTAGTTGGATGTCCTAATACTATCCCCCGAGGTCGAGGCACTCGCTAGCCTCTCTCCAGTGACCAGTCAGGGGAATTCATGAGTCGCACGGCCATCGTCACGGGGGCAGGAACCGGCATCGGCGCCGCCACCGCCCGCACCCTCGCCGCCAGCTGCACCACTGTGGTGCTCGTGGGTCGGCGGCTGGAGAAGCTCGAGCAGGTGGCTGCCGAGATCGCTGCTTCGCACCCCGAGGTGACCACCTACGTGAAGTCGGTCGACCTCACCGAGGTGACGGCAGTGGAGGCCTTCGCGGCGTGGGCGACGACAGAGCTCCCTACCATCGACGTGCTCGTCAACAACGCGGGGTCTACCCAGCCTCGCTTCGCCGGCGGCCTGCAGGATCTGAGTGACGTGTGGGAGTCGACTATCCGCGGCAACCTGATGAGCGCAGTACTCATGACTGAAGCGCTGCTCCCCCGCATCACCTCTCCCGGCGGTCGCATAGTCATCGTCGGCTCGTTCGCCGCACAGTTCGGCAATGGCTCGATCGCCTACTCGGCAGCGAAGTCGGCCCTGCAGACCTATGTCGTCAGCCTCACGCGCACCCAGGGCCCGCGCGGCATCACCTGCAATGTGGTGGCGCCCGGCTTCACGGGTGACACCGAGCTCGTGATCGGTCGCATCGACGAGGAGCGCCACGCGCGACTGGTCAGTGGCATTGCCGCCGGTAGATCCGCGAGCTCGCAGGAGATCGCGAATGTCATCGACTTCCTGGCCTCGCCGGGAGCGTCGTTCGTCAGCGGGCAGACCGTCACCGCCAACGGCGGAGTCATGTTCCCCGGCTAGTCCACCGCAGTTCTGCCCAGACAACTTCGAGAAGGGGAATCACCATGGCCGAGTTCACCGAACTGGATCTGCAGCGCATCGAGGTCGCCAAGAAGCTCTTCGCCGCGTGGAGCAGCGGCAACGCCGATGCACCCGCCGAGTTCATGGCGGCAGAGGCCACCCTGTGGGATTCCATCGGCGGTCAGAAGGACGGCTGGTCGAATATTCGCGAGTACTTCGCCCACGGCCTCCAGCGCTACCCCGATCTCGTCCTCGAGCCAACCGGCGAGTACTGGGCGCGTCCTGATGGCATCGCCTTGCAATGGGTGATGAGCGCGACCGTCATGGACGATTCCAAGGGCGCGGAGCACAAGGGCAAGAAGTGGATCGTCGAGGGCCTGAGCTTCCTGCAGTTCGACGGACTCACGGTCGTCCTCGAAGCGGACTATCACGAGGGCACCTCCCGCGATAAGTCACTTCACGAAGGCGGGCTCCACGCGCCAATCAGGCGCTGATGCAATTGCTCGACCTGGCGTGAGCTGATCTGCGCCTGGGTGACGAGACGGCGGTAGAGGAATGGCGACACGATGTCTTCCACCCCCTGCTTCACGTCGAGATCCTCGCGGAACACACCATTAGCCTGACCGCGCCTGATGATTTGGGCCGCACGTGAACGTGTCTGCGAGAAGCTGCGACTGTGCACGTCCGCGAAGGAGTCATCGCGCATCGATCCCTCAATGAGCGCGATGAGCACGGCGCAGTAGGTCGGGTCATTGAGTCGCCGCGCGTAATCGGCGAGATAGTCGCGCAATGCCGTGATCGGATCCTCGGCAAACTCGGCGGAATCGCGATGCATCAGCTCGTCGAATACCTCGCAGGTGAGCGCGGCGAGATCGGGCCAGTTGCGATAGATCGTGCTGCGCGAGACTCCCGACTCCTCGGCAAGTCGATCGGCGGTGAGCCCGGCGACGCCATCCGCCACGAGCACCGAGCACACCGCCTCGAATACCGCGGCCCTCGAGCGCTCGTATCGTGCGTCAGTCGACATGCCTACTCGCAGGTGATGTCGAGCAGCTGGCCGAGGAACCGCAGGTGCACGGCGATACCGATGGCGAGCTGATCTGCGGTGCGATGCGAGCCCTCGGTGAAGACGGTGAGAGCAGTGAGGTTCACGCAGGCGCCACGGAAGTGGTTGTACGCGAGCCAATTTCGCCACTGGAGCTCCGTGTACTCCAGGCCAATCGTCTCAGTAAGTCGCGCCTTCCAGGCCTCAGGGCTCATCGTGCGCCGGCCTCGAATCAGCGCGAGGTATGCCCAGTCCTCCGCGGCATCGCCGACATGAGCGAACTCCCAGTCGAGAACAGTGAGCCCCTTCTCGGTATCGAAGAGCGCATTGCCGGGCCCGGCATCGCCGTGCACGATCACGCTCGGACCGGTGGGCTCGAGATTCGCGCGCAGCCATGCTGCGCCCTGCTCGATGAGCGGGATCGGCAGCGGTGCGTGCGCACGATAGAGCGCCAGCCAGCCGTCGATGTTGTCGCTGATGACCTGCTGCGCAGAGCGCCCGGACTCGTCGATTGCGGTCACGGGGACCTTGTGAAGATCTGCGACCGAGCGAATGATGTCGTCGAGGCCGGCATCGTCGAGGCGCACCTCGCCGCGCACTTCTTCCATCACGAAGAAGGGCTCGCCGAGTACCGACCCGGTGGGCTCAACGTGCAGGATCGCCGGCACGCGGTAGCCGGCCTTCAGCAGGCCGCGCATCGCGGCCACCTCGGTGGTGGTCTCGGTGCCGAACATTCCGCCCTGCTCGATGCGGACGATCACATTGCGCTGGCGTCCATTGATGCTCACCGTCGTGCGCCACATGCGGCGAGAGAAGCCGCCGCCGATGACCTCCGCCCGCAGGATCTCGACCGGTGCACCATGCTCGGCGGTCAGCCAGGCTGCGAGCTTCGTGAGTTCGCTCTCGTCGACCTCGATCACCGGGTGCTCGACATCAGTGCCATGCCCGGTGAAGACCGCGAGCAGTGGCTCGGCGACGGTGAAATCCTCCCGCGACCAGGCCACCAACTGTTCGCGCAGTGGTGATGGGCCGAAATCGAGGAGCATCGCCTGGGCCGCAGCCTCGTAGGCAGCCTCGTTGGTGGTGCCCGCCGGCATGCCCAGCAGATCGATGATGACCGCCGCCCGTGCAGGAGTCGGATCCTCGCCCCGGGTGGCCGCGTACTTCTCGATACCGGCCCACTGGCTCACATCTCCATGCGCGATATCCGCCGCGGCATGCGCGCCGGCGATCGCTTCGGTCAGTACCTTGTCGTCAATGCGAACGGTCACGCGCGCAGCTCCTCGGCGAACTTCGCCTCGAGGCCGAAGTCGTAGCCCGCGCCCCACATCGGATCGGCGAGTACGTCAGGCGAATCTGCGACGGGTGACTCACAGAACCAGGTGTAGGTCTGCTCATGGCCGATGCGAAAACCGCGCTCGACGGTGAGACCGAAGTCGGCCGCCTTCTCCACCGACAGGATCCCGTGGTGACGATCCTTGAATAGGTGGCCGAACAGCGGGCCTTCGGTGGTGTAACCGGTGGGCACGGTGATGATTTCGGGCGTGACGCCGACGATGTCGGCGAGCTGATGCACGTACTCGATGGCCGAGCAGCCCTGTCCGGTGATGTTGAAGACCTCACCTGCGGCCTTCGGGAGCTTCGACATTTCGACGAGATTGGTGACGAGGTCGTCGACATGGCCGTAGGACGTGGTGACGAGGCCTTCGTGGGGCACGAGCACCGGAAGTCCTTTGCGCAAGCGCAGGAACATCGCGGTTTCCATGTCATGGATGTTGTTGTCGGGGCCGTAGATCGCGGCCGGCCGCGCGATGGAACCAGGGAAGTTCGTGCGCGCGTGGCGATCGAGGATCACGCGCTCGGCATGGGCCTTGAATCCGCCATAGGTGGTCTCGGGATCATCGCGATAGGGCTGGTCTTCCGTCCACGGCATGAGGCCGGTCGGCGCGTAGGCCATGATCGACGAGACGAAGACATACGAGCCGACACGACCGTCGAGCAGAGTGATGAGGTCTTCGTAGAGTCCTCCGCCTGCTGCCATCACGAAGCCCGAGACGTCGATCACCGAATCCCACTCGGTGCCCTCGAGGGCTGCCCGCATCGACTCGGTGCTGGTGCGGTCTCCGACGATCCGGCTCACGCCCTCCGGCAGTTCACTGGTGGTCTTGCCGCGATTGAGCACGGTGACCTCGTGGCCCGCCTCCCGCAGTTGCTCGACCGTGCGACGTCCGACAAAGGTGCTTCCACCGAGGATGAGTGACTTCATGCGGGGACCCTAGCCCAGATTCTCGATTTATGAGACATTTTGTCTCATAGTGCCGAATCCGCCAGTAGGCTGCCCGCATGAGCAACCAGCGGCTGACCGCCCTCGACGAGTTCCCGCGTCACCAGACCACAGGCACCTTCAACTCGGTGGCGAGTGACTCCCCCAACTGGAGCGACGGCTTCTACTTCACCCTCGGCGACCAGGAGACCGGCGCGAGCCTGTTCGTGGGCATGCGGATGTACTCCAATACCGACGTCATGGACGGCTTTGCCTGCGTCACCGTCGACGGCAAGCAGTACAACGGACGCTGGTCACGCCGCCTGCGCCCGAACATCGACGACATCCGAGTCGGGCCGCTTGCACTCGAGATCCTCGAGCCGCTCAAGCGATTGCGCACCACGTGCGCCAAGAACGAGTACGGCATCAGCTACGACCTGGAGTGGACGGCGCTGCATGAGCCCTATCTCGAGGACGAGATCATCCGCTACTCCGGCGGGCGCAAGGTGTACACGCGCAATAACTACGACCAGTGCCTCGATGTCACCGGCACCATCACCGTCGGCGACCGCACGCTGAGCGTCTCGCCGAAGTCGTGGGTGGGCGTGCGTGATCACTCGTGGGGCATGGGCCGCACCGGCGGCAAGAACGCCGGCGTTGCACCCGAGGCGGGCAAAGATCCGCGACGCGGATTCGCCATGCGCCAGTGGACCATGTTCAAGATGTCCGACCGAGTGATGTTCTGGCAGTTCCACCAGCAGCCCGATGGCTCGTTCAATCAGCTCGAGACGATCGTGATTCCCAATGACACTACGCAGGAATGGTGGTCGTATGTCGATGCAAGCGTGACGCATGAGCGCATCGACGGCTACCCGCGCCTGAAGGAATCCACGATCTCACTCACTCGTCCGGATGGAACTATCGATCGATTCCAGAACACCCCCGTCGGCTGGCCGGTGTACCTGCAGGGCGGCGGTTACCACGACGGCTTCGCCGACGGCCTCGGCCGCGGCGTGTACCGCGGTGAGGAGTTCAGCGACGGCGAGGTCTGGGATGTCACGCACCCGATCAATGTGGGCGATCCGGCCGGCTGGTTCGTGCAGCGCCCTGATGCGTGGGCCGAGCAGTTCGCGACGTGCGTGAACCTCGATAATCCCGCTGATGCCGGCTTCGGCCACATGGAATGCGTGATCACACCGTGAGCGATCTCGAACTCAACGGTATCGACCCCGCCCGCCTTCAGTGGCTCCTCGATCGCGAGGAGTTGCGCGCCCTCTCTGCCACCTACATGCGCGGGCTCGATCGCTCCGATGAGGCACTTGTCCGCAGTGTCTTCACCGACGACGCCACCACCCACTACGGCTCCTTCACCGGCGGCCCCGTTGAGATGGCCGGCATGGCCATGAAGGCCCTCTCCGCCTACAGCGACACCCAGCACTTCCTCGGCCAGATCAATCTGGAGATCGATGGGGACGAGGCCACGGGCGAGGTGTACTTCCAGGCGTATCACAAGCATGCGACCGAGGGATTCGACCGATTCATCTGCGGTCGCTACATCGATCGATACCGCAGGGTGAATGGCTCGTGGCGGATGTCACACCGAACTGAGGCCGTTGACTGGTCACGGACCGAGCCAATCGCCGATGATTACCTACGCCTTCGGCCGAATACCGTTCGAGGCACCCGCGACACCACCGATCTGAGCTATCGCCCGCACGAGGCCTGAGGCTCCGAACGACGAAGGAGCACGAATGGACATCGAGCACTTCCAGGCATTCCTCGATGCCGTGGAGCCAGAGCGCGGGGCGACCGTGCTCAGTGCCGCTCCCCTGCCGGGTGGATACAGCCGCGACACGGTCATGGCCGAAGTCCGTTGGGCCGATGGCCACATCGAGAAGTTCGTGCTCCGCGGCGATCCGCCCGAGGAGAGCAGCGTCTTCCGAAGCGACCGCGCCGATGAGTGGGCGATGCTCCAGGCGGTCAAGGATCTTCCGAACTTTCGTATCCCGACTCCGCGCTACTTTGATGCCACCGGCGAGTACATGGGCTGCAAGGCCATCGTGTCCGAGGCCATTGATTCCAGCTCCATGCAGAAGTACCTCGACTCAGGGCCCGATCTCGACAAGGCTCGCGAGGATTTCGTCGCGATCATGGCCTCCGCGCATAACACGCCCCTGGATTCGATCGATGCGTCGATCGAGCGACCGGCCGGCTGGCGCGAGCACATCGAGGATGTCATCGCCAACTACGAGCGCATGCTGGAGATCATCGACGATAGCGATCCGGTCCTGCGATACACGCTCAAGAAGATTCGCATGAACATGCCGGTCGAGGTGCCCATGGCACTGGTGCACGGCGACCTTCAGCCCGGCAACTTCCTGCTCTCCGAGGGCACCGACCCGTACATCATCGACTGGGAGTTCGCCCGCATCGGTGATCCCCGTCTCGATATCGGCTACTACCTCCAGATCCCGATGCCCCCGCATCTCTACCACCCCGATCCCGAGGCCTTCCTCACGACGTATCGAGCACTCACCGGCATGACCGAAGAGCAGATCAACCCGGCAATCGCCAAGTACTTCCTGCTCCTGGGTACCAGCCACCTGATGGTCGACATCATCCGCGGCACCCAGGACGTCACCGACGGCCTGCATCGCGGCGTGATGGGCACCTTCCTGATGACCGCCTACGCCCACTTCAACAACCTGTACCTCGATTACTCGCTCGAACTGCCCTACTCGGAGGTCTCCGCATGATCACTCGTCCCTCGACCTCGCGTGCACTCGAAGACGTCGTGGAGGAACTAACTCGCGACATCATGCCCGTCATCACGGATCCCGCTCAGCAGATTCGCCTGCACATGTTGATGATCGTGCTCAACGACTGTGTCAACGCCAGTGAGCGCGAAATCTCGGTCATGCGCACCGAGATCCCGACGTACCTGGCTTTCGCTGACGATGTCGCCAAGGCCACGGGCAACACCGATGTTGCTGCGGCCGTCGCCGGTGCGCAGATGGGCGACTCACTGGTGCTCTCCGATGTCATTCGCGACTACGAGAATGCCAGCCGTGCCTTTTCGACTGCCATGGATCTCGTGATGGACACCGTAAACCGCGACTTCATCGAGCGCGGCGAGGCACTGCTGCGGACCCGCGTCACGAATGAGCGCGCAATCCTGAGCGGAAGCTCGGCAGTCGGGCGTTCCGCCAGCTAGTTGCTCAGGTAGGTCGTCATGGCCTGGAGTGCAGCCACTACGCACTCGTTGGTGACTGTCAGACCGACGACGGTGTTGTACTCCTCCGGCGTGGGGCACCCCGTTACGGGAACTCCCACCTCGTTGACCATGAACTGCGTCGATTGAAGCATCTGGTCTGCATCACTCGCGAGAAATTTCCTCATCACGAAGTCGACATCGGACTCCATGCCACTCGAGGTCAGGCACTTTCCGGTGACTTTGTTGAACGTGCCGGCATAACCCAACTTCGTGCCCGGCGCTGTGCAGATCGCCGCGAAGTAGGCGACCTGCACGGCACGAGGGATTTCCCAGAGTCCGGTGGGCTCGCCGAAGGTCGAGCCTTCGCTTACGGCCGAAGTCGCTGCTGGCGTGCTGGCGGCGGCCGACGGGGCCACCTCAGGTGTCGATGACGTGGACGCGGAGCTGCAGGCCGTGAGCCCCAGGGTTGCGAGCATGGAAGCAGCAACCAGGGCAGGCACGCGCGAGCGGATTGTCATAACGCGAACCTAGTGCCGAGCCCCAGGGTCGGCGAGTCGAGTTCGCGTTATTCCGCGGGGTAGAACTTGTCGCGCGCGCGATCGCTCAGGACTTCCTTGCCCGAGTCGATGATGATGACGGTGCCGTTCATGAATGTCGACTCATCGGAAGCCATGAAGAGAGCAGCATTCGCAAGGTCGCGGGGCATCGGAGCTCTTCCGCCGACGTACTTCGAGCCCAGGCGCACGGCGGCATCCTCGAGATTGTCCTTATCGCCGGTCACGATTCCCGCGGTGAGCGAGGAGACCGTGGCGCCGGGCACGAGAACGTTGCTACGAATGCCGAAGGGTGCGAGCTCGACGGCCACGCTCTTCGTGAGGCCCACGACCGCGTGCTTCGCAGCGGTATAGATGTGCGGGCCGAGGCCACCATTGATGCCGGCTGTGCTGGCCGTATTGATGATCACGCCAGAACGCTGCTTCTTGAAGACACCGGCCGCCAGCTTGGTGCCCAGGAACACGCTCGTGACCAGGATGCTCATAGTGCGCTCGTAGTCAGCGAGCGGCGTGGTGTCGATGTGTCCGATGACCCCGACGACTCCGGCGTTGTTGACCATGATGTCGAGGCCGCCGAATTCCAGGATCGCGGCATCGATGGCCGCGGCAATATCGGATTCGCTGGTGACATCGGTGCGCACGAAGATCGCGTTCGGGGCAAGCTCTGCCTCGAGCTTCTCGCCCGCCTCGACGTCAATGTCAGCGATGATGCAGCGAGCACCCTCTTCGACATACAGGCGGACGATTCCTTCGCCGATACCGCGTGCACCGCCGGTGACGACCGCCGACTTGCCGGCGAGGCGACCCATCAGTGACCGTCGCTGAGTACGAGGCGCTGAATCATGTTGAGGCTGGCCTCATCACGATTCTCGGCACCGGCCGCGATGATCTCGCGGGTCTGCAGGCGCCATCCATGACGATCACGTACCCAGGAGTCGACGTAGCGACCGTGCAAGGTCCATTCGGTGCCGTCAAAGGCACGATGCCAGGCAGTGATCAGGCTGTCGGCGGTGGCGTAATCGGTGTCCTGGAACTCGATCGAGATATTCGTGACCGCATGGGAAGTCTGCTTGTAGCGAGTGAAGGCCTTCTCGAGAGCCGCCTTGAGGTTCTCGCGCCCCTCGATCCACTCGGTGCCGCTGTAGCGCACCCGGCAGTCCTCGTGAAAGAGATCAGCCTGAGTCTGGGCGTCGGCCATGTCGGCTGCCTTGCAGTACTTGTACATGAGCTGCTCGATGTCGAAGCGATCACCGATGCGGAGCCCCTCTACGCGGGCCATGGACATGACTTCCTCCTTCTGTGCGGAATTACTGAAGCTTGGCGACGACGGCAGTGATGCCATCGGCAATGCTCTGCGCCACAGCCTGAGGGGTCATGGCGGCATGAGCGGAGTTGATGACCTCAATGGAGAAGGTCGAGTCGGGGCGATGAGCATCACGGGCACGAAGCAGGCCCACGAGATCGAACTCGCCGGCATTCGGCACTCGTCGGTTGTCGAGGCAGTCCTGCAGCAGGTCATCGTTCTCGGCGATGACAGTGCCGTCGTTGAACTGAACCGTGCTGATGTGCTTCCAGGCTGGCTCGAGATCGGCGACAGCGAGGCCGTTTCGGTACAGGTGCCAGACATCCATGCAGATGCTCAGGTTCGGCCGACCGGCGAGATCGCAGATTTCTGCGGCGATGGCCGGGGTCTTCATGTTCGTGAAGGGAAGGGGCTCGAGCACGACCTCAACACCCCACTGGGCGAAACGATCTGCGACGACGGCAGCACGTGCGGCGGCCTCCACCAGGGTGCCCTCGTAGGGGCCGGTTGCCTGCAGTCGAAGCGGACGGTAGCGCTCGGCGATGATCGCGGCTGTCTCCTCGCGGGGATCCGGCTCGGCCAGCATGAGGCGCACGGCCTCCATCTCGCCCACGACGAGATCATGCTTGGCCAGCAGGGCATCGAGCTCATCGAGTGAGTGCTCGGTGAGCCATACGCCCATGTGGCGCAGGTTGATACCGATCTGCTTGAAGCCGGCTGCCTTGGCAGCAGCGAATCGCGTGTCGTAGTCGATATCGCCGAGGCAGTTGTAGGAGAACGCGAAGTCAGCAGGCGTGAGCTGAGTGCTACTTGCCGGCGGCGTCACGCTTTTGGCCCTCCACGATCAGATCGTTCACCTGGTTGTGGAAGAACGGGATCTTGCCCTCGCGGTCGTTGTAGACGTTCTCCTTGTAGTACATCGAGCGCGAGGTCGCGGCGACGTCCTGCCAGGTCCAGACGTCCTCGCCCACGACGACCTTGAGGTGCTCCCAGTGCCGCTCAGTGCGCTCAAGGTAGGCAGCGTCATCGGACTTATACCAGAGTTCCCAGCACTCGAAGCGAGTCTTGTTGTGCGCGATCGGAACCGGGCGGAAGAGCTGCAGGTGCTCGGGATTGTTGTTGAACACGCTCGACGGGAAGATCGTGTAATGGCAGATGGCCACTGACTGGTGGTCAGGGTTCTCCTTGAGCTTGGGCAGTGCACCCTTGAGCGGCACGACCATCATCGCGTGATGATCGAACTCGAAGATCCGCATCTCACGGCCGTCCTTGACGTCCTGCGGCGGGATGTGATGCAGCGCCGGCGCGTGATAGAACTCGTTGAAGGCGTCGATGACGACCTTCCAGTTCACGTCAACATCCCAGGTGACAACTTCCTTCAGGTACATGTTCTCCATCTGGTACGCGCCCAGATCGGTGAGGATGTCCTCGCCCAGCCACTCGTGCAGCGGCGGTGCCACACCCGGGCCGTCAAGAACGGCCCAGACCCAGCCACCCCACTCATCAACCTCGACGGTCGGCGACTTCAGGCCATCGAGCTTCTCGGGATCGAAGTCCTCCTTGTCGGGAACTCCGATGACCTTGCCATCGAAGTCGTAGACCCAGTCATGGAAGGGGCAGGTGAAGCGACGAGCGCCGCAGCCGGAGTTGCGCACGATACGAGCGCCACGGTGCTGGCAGATGTTGTGGAAGCCGGCGACAGTGCCGTCCTTGCGACGGGTGAAGACGACGGTCTCGCCCTGGCCCTCCCACACGCGGTGATCACCGACGTTGGGGATCTCCTCCGAGCGGAACATGATCTGCCAGTTCGGGTTCAGTACGTACTTGCGCTCGAGATCGAAGCGCTCAGGATCGGTGTACCAGGCAGCCGGCACGACACCGGGCTGGAAAGGCGTGTTGGGGATGTCCGGGCCGAAGCGGAGGGTGTTGTCACCGCGGGTGGGAACGAAGACCATCGTCATGCCTTTCACAGGGGGCTGGAACAGCATGAATCTAGCAGTTGTCTAGACAACTTACAAGGAAAATCAGGGGCCTAGGACCCCAATCGGGGCCCCATGAACTAGATGTCCAGGACCAGACGGCTGCCCTTGCAGCGAGAGACGCACGGCATCATGTAGATGCCTTCTTCCTTGTCCTCATCGCTGAGCAGGGAGTCGCGGTGAACGATCTCGCCCTCGAGCACCTTGGTCTCGCAGGTGCCGCAGACTCCTTCGGCGCAGCTGGTCACGATCTTCTCGTTGTTCTTCAGCAGCACCTCGGCAATGCTCGTGCCGACCGGCACCTGGTACTCGTTGCCTGAGCTGTTGACGACCACGGTGAACTCGTGGTCTCCGCCATCGCCATCGGTATCGATGGCCTTGGCGGCGAACCGCTCCACATGGGGCGCCGGGCGGAAGGCCTCCTTGCAGGCATTCTCGAGGGCGGAGAGCAGCGGCTCGGGACCGCAGCAGTAGATCGCGGTGTCGGGGCCGGCTTCCTCGATGAGCTGAGCGAGAGGAAGCAGCCCCTTCTCGTCCTGAGGCCACGGCACAACGCCGTAGTCGGCCATCTTCTCGACGAAGGCCATCGAATCGAGGGAACGGCCGCCGTAGTAGAAGGTCCAGTCGGCCCCGTTGTCGCTGGCGCGGCGCAGCATCGGCATCAAAGGCGTGACGCCGATGCCACCGGCAATGAAGAGGTACTTCTTAGCGGTGATGAACGGGAAGTGGTTGCGGGGGCCGCGTACGCGCACGGTGTTACCGACCTGCAGGTTCTCGTGCACATACTTCGAGCCACCGCGCCCTGCCTCTTCCTTCAGCACCGCGATGCGCCAGGTGGGCTCATCAAGACGACTGCAGAGGGAGTATTGGCGGATCATGTCGCCGTCGAGCTCGACATCGATGTGGGCACCGGGCTCCCATTCGGGAAGTGCCGCACCCGTGGGATCAGCGAAGCGCAGGCTGATGACACCGGGGGCCTCGTCGATGCGCTCGATAACCGTGACCTCGCGGAACTCCTCGAGAACGTCGTCCAGGGTGATAGATGCCATGGCTAAAGGGTAGTGGCCCCGTCAGCAGTGATGACCGTGACGGTGCCTGCAGAACCGTCGACCGTGACTTCCATGCCGTCGACCAGCGAGGTGGTGCCGACGGTGACCGACAGCACGCTCGGAATTCCGAGCTCGCGGCTGACGACGACGGCGTGCGAGTTGAGTGCACCCACGTCGACGACTACGGCACCAGCGATCAGGAACAGCGGGGTCCAGGCGGCATCGGTGAACGGTGCGACGAGAACATCACCCGGTTCCAGCTTGGCCATGTCGGACGGATTGTTGAGTACACACACCCTGCCGGTGTAGCGGCCTGCGCCGCCGCCGATGCCGGCCAGCACGCCGCCAACCTCGAGGGGCGTGATGCGGGTAGCCGCGCGACGCTTCCACTGCGAGAGCGGCAGCGGATCGGAGGCGATGATGAACGGCGGCTCGAGCTCGAAGAGCTGCGCGTATTCGCCCAGGCGAATGGCGATGATGTCCTTGAACAGGGCCGGATCCTTGACATAGTCGTCGAGCTCGTCGTTCATGAGCATCATGACGTCTTCCGGATTCGCGTAAAGACCCGCTGCCACGCCGCGGGCGCCGAGCTCACGAATGGCCATGCGCACTTCGTTGATGGTGGCGCATGAGGTCGCCTTGGTCATCTCGCGCGAGGGCACGCTGATCTTCGCCGACGCGAAGGCCATCTCGAAGGTGCTGAGTGCCTCGTCATTGCCGGCGAGAAGCCCGCGCATGGTGTCGGCAGCCGCCTCCCGGCGGGCAGCGAGTGCCTGGTGCCTCGACTCGGGTGAGTCGGCGTCGGAGGCCTTGCGGATGCCATTGACCAGCTTGAGCGGCTGCAGCGGCTCCGACTCCCACGACAGTGAGTGGATATCCCACTCATTGGGGCCGCGGTAACCGAACTCGAAGAGGAAGTCGTGGAAGGACTTCGCGAAGGCCTTCTCTGCATCGGTCGAGGGATTCGTGACCGCAGCGAGCACGACCTCGGGGCCCTGGTCGAACAACGCCGTGATCTCGGCCGAGGCATTGGCCTCGCGCGAGAGATTCCACAGACCGGTCGACGGGGCGGCTGACTGAACCTCGCCAAGGCCGGAGATCAGCTCGAGCTGAAGCTCGGGACGACCCACGGACACGCAGAGCCCGTCGAGCATTGTCGGGCCGAGGGTGGAGCCAAGACTCGAGAAATCATGCTGGTAGAACGCGTTGTCGAGCTCGGGGATGAAGGAGCGAGCACGCGCAACCAGCTCGGCATCACTGAGCCTGCTGAGGTCCGGGCGCTCAGCACGGAAGCGGCCGGTGCGACGACGATCCTCCTCGAAGACAGGGAAAGAGGTGGCGCCGAGGATGCCCCCGATGGTGCCCATGGCCTTCTCGGTGAGATCGGGCCGAATGTCGCCGTCCTTGGCGATGTACGGCGGGGTATCGGGATGCGAGCCGAGAAGATCGGCATCGAACTTCTCGAGATCGGCGCCAAGTCGAAGGCCGAGCAGTCGCATGTGCGAGAGGTTCAGGTAGAAGTAACCGCCGAAGACACCGACGACGGGCCACTTCGGGCCGGACATCTCATCTTCTGCGTAAATCCCGAAGTCGACGAATCCCTTGAACCAGCCCGGCAGTAGACCTTCCTCGAACACCAATGACCAGCCCAGCGGGCTTGCCGGATCTGCGAGTACTTCACCGGCGTTGGCGCGGGTGTAGTACGGCAGCTTCTCATCGCGCTGCCAGTCAACGATCCAGGAGTCGATCATGGGAATTCCTTCGCTTCGGTAGTCGAGTGCTGCGGTCGCGCCTAGTCACTTCGTGCGACTGCACCGCTCGCAGGGTACGCGGGCGGTGCAGTCGGTCGAAGATTTTCCGCTTAGAACGGTGCCGAGCCGCCGTCGACGTTGTAGGTCGCGCCGGTCATGCCGTTGCCGAGCGGGCCGGCGAGCAGCAGGGCCATGCCGGCAACCTGCTCAACGGTCTGGAGTTCCTTGGTCAGGCAGTCGTTGGCGAAGTCCTCGAGGAAGGCCTCGTAGGTGATGCCGGATGCTGCGGCCACCTGAGCGCCGGCATCCTTCATCAGCTCGGTCTCGACCGGGCCGGGGCAGATCGCGTTGCAGGTCACGCCCGTGGTGCCGTACTCGACGGCGGTGGCCTTGGTGAGGCCGATCATCGCGTGCTTGCCGGCGATGTAGTGGCTGACCGCGACCTTCGAGGCGATCTTGCCCTCGATGGAGGCGATGTTGATGATGCGGCCGTAGCCCGCGGGAACCATGTACTTCAGCGCACGGCGGGTGCCCCAGAACGCGGTGCTGGCATTCCACTCGAGGCCCTTGAGCCATGCTTCGTCACTCAGGTCGCCGACGAGCGCCCAGCCATCGGAGCCACCGGCGCAGTTGACCAGGATGTCGATCTTGCCGTACTTCTCGACGGCGAAGTCGACGAGTGCGTCGACCTGCTCGCGCACGAGGGCGTCGGTCTTCTTGAAGACGGCGCGATCGCCGGCCTTCAGGCGCTCGAGGGCGTAGTCACCCTTCTTCTCATCGCGGTTGCCGATCACGACTGAGGCACCCTCGGCAATGAATGCCTGTGCGATGCCGAAGCCGATGCCGGTGCTGCCGGCGGTGATAACCGCTACGCGGCCGTCGAGACTGCCCATGTGAACTCCTGGTGATCAAGGCAGGCCCGATCTGGGCCGCCAACGTGTCGTGCGGTCATCTCACACCAGTTACTGGAGTGAGTCAATGGAAACTGGAAAGTTGGTCGTCCTGCAATTGCCCCGACGGTCAGTCCTGGAGCACCACGGGGAGCTTGACCTTCGAGGCATCGCCATAGACGGCCTCAGCACCCTCCTTGGCCAGGCGGTTGATCGTCCGGTGCACGTACTGCACGCCAGGCTCATTGCGGCCGAAGATCTGGGTCTTGTCGGTGGTGACCGCCACGCCCTTCTGCACGCCGTAGCCAGTGATGTAGTCCTCGCCATAGGTGACGTCGTAGAACCAGTCGCGCATGACCTCGAGCTCGTGACGCCCCGCTTCGTCCTCAGGGATAGGCGTGCGCACCAGGATGCGCTGCTCGGTCATCGACTCGTTTACGTTGGTGGTCGGAAGCGGGAAGCCGATAGCCATGCGCTGGCGCCAACCGCCGGCGATCGAGAAGCCCGGGAACAGCCAGTTGATCGTGCCGACATTCGCCGTGGGATCCCAGGTGTCCTCGGGATCATCGAGGTGGTTCTCGATCTCGCGCAAGGCGAAGGACACGCGCTCATGCGGGCCGAAGCCGTCGAAGATCGCGGTATTCGACAGGTTGGTCTTGAAGACAGTGTTCGCGTGCAGTGATGCGAAGTGGTAACCCTCGAGATAGCCCTCGATCGCGACCTTCCAGTTCGGGCCAGGCATCATGCGCGAGCTGAACAGGTGGCACTCGGCAAGCTTGAGGCTCTCGAGCACGGGAGCGAAGTCGCCGAGCCAGGAGTCGATGTCGATCTCGAGCCCGGGAGTGAGGCAGACGAAGACCACACCGTGCTTCTCGACCACCGGCAGGGTGATGAGGTTGCGCTCGGACTTATCAAAGTCACCGAAGGTGCTCTCGCCATAAATGCCCTTGAGCTCGCCATCCATGCCGTACGACCATGCGTGGTACTGGCAGGTCAGTGCACGTGACTCACCATGCCCGGCCTGACAGATCAGTGCGCCGCGGTGACGGCACACATTCAGCATCGCGTGCACCTCACCCTTGGAATCACGCGTGATGACGACGGGAACGCCAACGACCTCGATGGCCTTGTATGAGTTCTTGTTCGGCAACTCGCAGGAAAGTGCCAGGGGCAGCGGAATGCGCTTGAAGATGAGCTCGATCTCGTTCTTGAAGATCTCCTCATCGAGGTAGTTCGCCGCTGGTTCGAGGTACGGGGCCTCTGCCTGATCTGTGGTCTTGTTCTTGGTGTGTGCGACCAGGCGGCGCATCATCGAGATGGCCTCATCGCGAGCGGCTCCATTGAGAATGTCGCTGGGCAGATAGGCCGGGATGACGGCTTCGGTCTGGGCGGTCTCGCTCACGTGAACTCCTAGTCAGGCGGGTTCGCCGAGCGTATCAACTTGTCTAGACGACTACCAGGCCCCAGGGCGATTGCCTCGGGGCCTCCGAGCCCAGGAGTGGGACTCAGGCCTGTCGAGGCATGCGGTACTCGCGGGTGTCTCCCTCGGCCCGGGCAGCCGCCAGGCCCTCGTCGCACAGTCGGTTAAGTGAGCCATGCAGATACTGCACGCCGATCTCATTTCGGCCGAAGATCTGGGTATGCCCGCCGGTCGCACGCACGCCCGTCTGCACGCCGTACTGGGTCAGGTAATCCTCGTTGTAGACGACGTCATAGAACCAGTCACGCATGACCTCAAGCTCGTGCTGCACTTCTTCGTTGATCTCGTGACGCACCACGATGCGATGTTCGGTGATCGACTCGTCAACCTTGGTGGTGGGCAGGCACAGCGCGACGGTCATGCGCTGGCGCCAGCCGCCGGCGATTGAGAAGCCGGGGAAGGTCCAGAAGATCGGGCCGACGTGGTGCGACGGATCCCATGCACTTTCGGGGCCATCGATGACGTCGTCAATCGTGCGGAGGGCGAAGCCGAGGCGCTCATGCGGGCCGAAACCGTCGAACACCATCGTGTTGCCGTGATTCACCGTGAACACGGTGTTCGGGTGCGTAGCCGCGAAGTGGTACGCCTCGAGGTAGCCCTCGATCGTCGCCTTCCAATTCGGGCCGGGCATCTGACGTGAGCTGAACACATGGCACTCGTCGAGCTTGAGAGAGGCGAGTTGCGGACCCCACTCCCCCAGCCACGAGTCAATGTCGATGGTCAGCCCTGGAGTCAGGCACACCCAGATCACGCCATGCTTCTCGACAACGGGAAGCTGAATCAGACCGCGCTGCGACTTGTCGAAGTCACCGAAGGTGTTCTCGCCATAAATGCCCCTGAGCTCGCCATCCATGCCGAATGACCAGGCGTGATACGGGCAGGTCAGTGCGCGCGCCTCGCCGCGACCCTCGCAGAGCAGCGCACCGCGATGGCGGCACACGTTCATCATCGCGTGCGCGACACCCTTGGCATCACGCGTGATCACCACCGGCACTCCCACGGCCTCGGTCGACTTGAAGGTGTTCTTGCCCACCAGCTCAGCCGAGAGGGCGAGCGGAAGGGGAATGCGCTTGAAGACCAGATTCACCTCGGCGGCAAAGACCTCCGGATCAAGGTAATTGTCAATCGGTTCCTCGAGGGTCGAGTCGGCTTGATCGGTGGTCTTGGCCTTTAGGTGGACGGTGAGGCGGCGCATCATGTCCATCGCCTGCTCGCGAGCCTCGCCATCGAGTACATCGCTGCGCAGCCACTGGGGAACCTCGGGCTCCGCGATCTCGATGTCGTCGGCGATCATCTCGGTCATGGCGGGCCTCCTGGCGTGACGTGGCGGTCAAAGTTGTCTAGATGACTACTTCGCCACTATCGCAGGAGGCGCCTGGCCCCGAGCCAGCAGAAAGTCGGGAATCCCATGGGACCAAAGTCCCTCGTCGAGCGTTAGCCGATCGGAGGGATGTCGGCTCCGCGATCGCGCTCATGGGTCAGCTCATTGATGTACAGAAGCACGAACCTTCGCCACGAAACTCGGAAGATCGCACACTGCGACCGCGTGGAGGAGATCCAGATCAACAGACCAGTAACCGTGGACGATGCGATTGCGCAAGCGCACCGGCTGGGCCCAGGGAATCTCGGGGTGGTCTAACCGAAAGGCATCCGGCAGTTGGCTCACCGCTTCACCCACGATCGTGAGATTCCAGAGCAGCGCATCGCGAGAATCAAGCTGCGATTCGAGTGACTGCGGCGAGTTGGCCTTCGCGATCTCGATGGCTCGATCCGCAGCCATCACGATCTCCTCAAGCAGCAAGATCTCACGTCGCATAGACGATCCGTGCTTGTCTGAGAACATCATCGCGCATTCGCGGATGAAGTGACTTCTTGCTCACGAGATCAACCGGCCGCCCGAATAGTTTCTCGAGTTCGTCGGAGAGATCATTGATCGCCCAGCCGAGTTGAGCACCGTCGGAAAGGGTGTAAAGCAGATCGATGTCACTGCCTTCGCCGGCAGCGCCATACGCCACCGACCCGAAGACGGAAAGCTCGGCGATTCCATAACGACGACAGGCGTCCTCAAGCCCGCTGAGGTCCACCGGCACGAGGGTGTCGGATGTGGTGGAAACTCCGGACTCAGCGCGAAGCGTCACGCCTGTCAGGCGCAAGAATTCAAAGACGCGAGTGAGGGCGCGAGACTCCTTGCCGGACTCCAACTCGGAGACGTAGGCCTGGGTGATGCCGAGTTCGCGGGCGACCTGTTCTTGCGTGAATCCTGCGCTGATGCGAGCCAGTTTCAAGAGGTCACCGAGCGACGTCGGATCCGTGGCGAGGCCGAGGGTTGCCATGCCCTGATCGTATTATCTTATTATTCGAATAACTAGCCCTGAGTGGCACAAATATCTGAATTTCCGTATCCGGTAATTCCGCTGAATGTGAGCACCTAACCGATCGGAAGGATGTCGGCTCCGCGATCGCGCTCATGGGTCAGCTCATTGATGCAGAGCAGCACGAAGCGGCCGTCGGGCCAGACCTGCACGCGGGAGATCGAGGCGTAGCCCGGGTTGAAGAAGAACTTGTGCGGGCTCTCGAGCACGTAGGCCAGGAAGGAATTGGTCGCTCCCCCATGGCTGGCCGCGACGACCTTCTGGCCTTGATGCGCCAGGCCAATCTCGCGCATGACGGTGACCATGTTCTCGCGCAGCTCGGCATCGTTGTGGACGGGCATGAAGCCCTCCTCGAACCTGCCCTCGAGGAACGCCTTGGTGCGTGAATTATCGACCATGCCCTCGGTGCCGGTGTAGGCAGTGGCGCCTGACACCCATTCGCGCAGGCGTTCGTCGATGGTGATGTCGAGTCCGCGGTCAGCAGCGAGAGGCTCAACCGTCTGCACCGCACGAATGAGATGACTCGAGTAGATCGCGTCGATACTCTCGCCGCGAAGATGTGCGACCAGGCTTTGCGACTGGTCGCGGCCTTCAACGCCGAGACCGGGATTCATGGTGCCGTCTGGCTGCGGCACGCCATGCCGCACGAGAAGAATCTCGCACGGCTCCGCGATACCGAGCTCGTGCTCAGTCGTCATGAGTGCGCGATCAGACCGTGGTACCGAAATTACCGAGTTCATCGGCCGAGGGGAACTGCAGGCTCTGCAGTTCGAAGTACTCCATCAGGCCGTGATGGCCGAGCTCGCGTCCGATGCCGGAGGTCTTGTAGCCACCGAACGGCGCCTTCGCGTTGAAGCGACCGCCGTTGATCGCGACCTGGCCGGTGCGCAGGCGCTTGGCGATACGCACCGCCTCAGGAATATCAGCGGCGAACACTGCGCCTGACAGGCCAAACTCGCTGTCATTGGCGATTGCGATGCCCTCCTCGAGGGTGTCGTACCCGACGATGACGAGTACCGGACCGAAGATCTCCTCCTGCACGACGCGCGCCTTGGGAGACAGGCGGCTGAACACGGTGGGCTTGACGAAATAACCGCGATCGAGACCATCGACAGCACCGGGGCCGCCGGCGATCAGCGTGCCCTCGGTCATGCCAATGTCGATGTAGTTCTTCACCGTCGTGAACTGACCAGCCGAGGCCACGGGGCCCAGAGTGACCGACGGGTCAAGCGGATTGCCGATGACGAAGGCGTTGACCATCGCCGCCACCCGCTGCTCGACCTCATCGATGATCGCGTTCGGCACGATCAGGCGGGTCGTGGCCGAGCAGGTCTGGCCGTTGTTGACGAAGGAACCGCGCACGGCATTCGGAATCGCCTCATCAAGGTCAGCGCCGGGAGCCAGCAGAAATGCTGACTTGCCACCGAGTTCGAGCGCGACCTTCTTGACCGTGGGAGCAGCGGCCTGAGAGACGCGCACGCCGGCACCGGTCGAGCCGGTGATGCTCACCATGTCGATCTCCTTGTGAGACGACAGCAATTCGCCGACGAGCGCACCGCGCCCGGAGACCAGGTTGAAGACACCCGATGGCAGGCCGAGCTCGTGCACGAGATCGGCAAGCACGAACGTCGCGAGCGGGGCGACGGAACTGGGCTTCACGATTACGGTGCAGCCGGCGGCCAGCGCCGGGCCGACCTTCGCCGCAAGCTGGTACAGCGGGTAGTTCCACGGAGTGATCGCACCGACAACACCGGCGGCAGCACGGATGACCATCGAGTTGCCGATGCGCTCTTCTGCCGGCATCTCACGCGCAGCCTCGGCCATGGTTTCGAAAACAGAAGCTGCGAGACCGACCTGCACGCGCTCAGCGATCGCAATCGGTGAGCCGACTTCCTGGGCCATGATCTTCGCGAGCTTGGCCTCATTCGCACGCAGGCCGTCGGCCAGCGCCTGCACGACATCGGCGCGCTCATTGATAGGGGTCTCGGACCAGCCGTCGAAGGCGCGACGAGCGGCGAGGATCGCGCGCTCGGCATCAGCCGCATCGCCCGCGGGAACAGTGCCGATGATCTCCTCGGTTGCTGCCTCGTCGACCTCGATGACCTCGCCGGTTGCCGGCTTGATCCACTCGCCGTCGATATACAGGGCGTCGCGGTTGATCATGGTTCCTCCAGTGCCTTCGTCTTCACTTCGAATAGGTCGTGCGGTGGTACAGGTGCTAGTCGAGCAGTCGTTCCCTCAATGCTTCCACCGTGGCGGCGGGAACGTCGAGCTGGGCTACGTAGCCATCGAGGCCGCCGAACTTCGTGTCGACCTCAGCGAGGAACAGTTCAATGGCGCTGCGCGGAACTCGCAGGAGCTCCTCGCGCTGGTTCATCATCGGGTGATCCTCGATGTTCTCGCGCCCCTTGAGGTACTCCACAAGTGCGACAACTTCATCGCCGCTGAGCGTGAAGTCATCGGCAATATCGCTCTCGCTCACGCCGAGCAGGTCGAGGACGATCGCGGCCACGACCCCGGTGCGATCCTTGCCGGCCATGCAGAAGAACACGGCGGGGTACGAGTCGCCGAAGGCCAAAGTGTCGAGGATGGCGCGAATCGCATCGCCGCCGAGCTCGAGCATCTCGTGATAGACCGCGACCAGGTATTGATCAGCCGGCAGCTTGCGGGCTTCCTCATCGGACTTCCAGTGGTCGGGAAGTATCGGCGCGTGCAGGTAGTCGGTAATGAACTCGGGCAGCGGGAACGCCTCGCGCTCACGGTCGTAGCGAAGATCGATCACGCACTTGGCGTCGAAGTCACCCCAGGCCTGCTCGTCGTCGAGACGATGAAGGCTGGAGGCGCGAAAGAGCATGCCGGTCTTCACCATGCGGCCATCCAGGCCGGGGAAGCCGCCGAGATCGCGCATGTTGTAGATGCCGCCGAGCTCGACACTGCGATCGATCACGGAAGCTCCACGTAGCCGGGGTACTGCTGGGTCTTGTCGGGCAGCTCGGCATTTGCCGGCGGGCGATTCGGCCAGATCTTCCGCTGCTCGAAACCGGCACGACCAGCGTTGAAATCCTCGGCAGTCATCCCGTACACCGAGAGCACGTGACGCTTCGCGAATCGCCAGATGCCATCTTCCTTGCGGTAGTCGTCCTGGTAGCGGATGTTCGTGACGATCGTGTGCTGCTCGTTGGCGAGCTCCGCGTAGCCGAGCACCGTGCCTCGCGCGTGCTCGTCGTCAATGAAGAAGATCGCACTGCCATGCGGATCATGCAGGGTCATGCCGAAGGGCGCGTGCTTGGCCCGGAAGTTGTCGACAATCGCCTGGCGCCCTGCCGTGGTGCTGTTGGGCGAGGCGAACACACCGTCATCAGTGAAGAGCTGGCCCACCTCATCGAAAAGCATGTCGTCGAGCAGCACTGCGTAGCGCACGATCAGGTCGTTGATGGCGAAGCGATCCTCGAGACGCTGCACGCGGTTTTCCAGGGAGGTCACGTGGGGAACACTACTGGAGTCGATCTAAAGAAACTACCCAAAGGCCGCAACCTGTCTAGACAATCCGTACCCTGTCATCCATGACCGATCTCCCCCTGTACGAGCAGGTGCGCCAGTCACTGGCCTCGGCGATCGCCAGCGGCGAGTACGGCCCCGGCGACAAGCTGCCCAGCGAGACCACACTTGCAGCCGAGATGGGAGTCAATCGACTGACGGTGCGTCGCGCGATCGAGGAACTCTCCCGGGCCGGCCTCGTGCGGTCCCGACAGGGTTCCGGCACATACGTTGCCCGATCAGTCGTGCGACTGCCCGTCTCGCAATCGCTCTCGACGGACTCCCTGGTATCCGGCATCACCCAGCAGATCAACGACCAGGGCCACTCGTACGAGGACATCCTGCTCAAGGCCACCAAGGTCAACAGCCCGCAGCACAATGCCGAGCTGCGCCTGCCCGCCGGCCCGCTGTGGCGGGTCGACAACGCCCTTGCCGTCGATGACGACGTATGGATGTGGTCGAGCTCGTGGTTCCCGATGGAGCTGCTGAAGGATCCCAAGCGTCACTGGTCGCCGGTCAGCGGCCTCTATGGCCAGCTCAATGACTCCATCGGCGAACTCGTGCCGATGTGGCGCGCCTTCTCGGCCGAGGCCGCGACCGCCGAGGATGCCGAGATCCTCGGTATCAAGTTGGGCACCCCCTTGATCGTGCGCGATGGCCTCACGGCCGATCAAGACGGAAACCCGGTCCTGCGCGTCAGCCGACGTGCGCGAATGGACCGAGTCTCCTACGTGCTGCGGTACTAGCAAGCCCTACTTCGCCAGCCAGCGATCCAGAATCTGGTGGTAGTGGCGAATGCGATTCTCCTGATAGCGACCGAGCTGAATGCCCTTGGTCTTCAGCGACTTGAGGCCGTCCTGAATGTGCGGCAGGTTGGCGTAATCCTGGTCGAAGACGGGGCCGAGCAGGCCGATCTCGGTGATGTCGGAGAACGTCTCGCCCGGCTGAAGCCAGCGAGTCTTCGGGGCCTTCTGCTTCGCACCATCAGCAGGCGCCTGAGCGAGCAGGTACACCTCAGCGATGCACTTGTCCGGGTCGTTGCCCAGCGGGCGGAAGCGGTAGATCGCATTGGTACGCGGGCCGGCGAACACATAGAAGTTCGGGAACACGAAGTACTGGATGCCGTCGAGCAGCTCGGAGTCTGTCCAGTGATCCTGAGCAGTGCCGAATTGCTTTGCCAGTGCCACGCGCATCTCAGCCGCGAGCTCACGGCGAGCCGTGGAGTCGGCGGGTACGCGCGGGGTCTTGCCATCCTCGGCAGCGAGGTCGCGGCCCTTGCCCTGCGTGTAGAAAGCGCGGGTCTCGTAGTACGAATCGAGCACTTCCTGCTCGCTGATGTGATTGGCGATGGTCGGGCTGGGCACGCCCTGAGGAACGATCTGGCGACTCCAGTTCTCCTCCGGGATGACGTCGTACTGGGTGTTCTCGTCGCCGAGCCACTCCATCATCTGCGGGTGAGTGGCCAGCGAGTGCCAGCCCTCGATGAACGCCTCGCCGGTGATCTTCCAGTTAGCGTCGATGACGCCGCCGAAGTGCGAGTAGATCACGCGATCGTCGTAGTTCCAGCGCTCCCAGTCGTTGAGCATGGTGCCCACGAATGACTCGAAGGACTCGCACTCGGGATCGGGGTTGATGAAGACGAAGCCATTCCAGACATGAACCTTGGCCTCGGGAAGCGAGAAGCTCGGCTGATCGATCTGCGGGAAATCCCATTGGCACGGGATGAACTTCGAAGTACCGTCGATATTCCAGCTAAAGCCGTGGAACGGGCAGCGAAGTTCGCTGACGCGTCCGTCCTCGGTGCGCAGGGCGCGACCGCGGTGGAGACAGACATTGGAGAGGGCCTTGATGTCGCCGGTGTTCGTGCGCATGATGAGCCACTTGTCATCGGCGATGTCGTACATGATGTGGTCGCCGGCCTCGGGGATCTCGTCGACGCGGCAGACGAACTGCCACACCTTGCGCCAGACCTTCTCGACCTCGCGGTCGTGGAATTCGCGGGAGATGAAGCGCTCGACATCGAGCGGCTCGGTGCCGAGATCCTCATTAATGCTGTAGCGCAGCACCGGGGGCACCGGGCGCGCATCATGATCGAGGAATTCCTGCACGCTGGTGGCAGGCGACATCGGCGGCTGCGGCTCGTCGGATGCTCGCTGCGGTGAAACCTGGACGTCAGTCATCTACTGCTCCTCGTGAAGGGGTCCCTGAATTCTCTCCCCTGAGATACTGAACGTCAAGTAAAGATACTGAATTACGGGGAATAAAAAGAGCGTGGGCCCGGTCCTCTCGGACCGAGCCCACGCTGCAATGGAACTCAGGCTTACTTGACGCCCCAGATCTTCTTGAACTGAGCGACGTAGTCCTTGACGCCGACGTAGTTGCCGTCAGCATCGAGAACTGCAGAGCCGATGTTCTTCTGGGTCAGGATCTGGGTGGGCAGATCTGCCTTGGCCAGCGGGGTCTTCGTCCAGTAGCGGGCGAAGTCATCGATCACCGAGTAGCCGACGATGGGCAGCGAGTAGCCGGTCCATGCATTCTCGGTCTTGTCCTTGAGGGACTGGATCGCGGACTTGCCTGCGGTCAGGCCACCGATCAGCGGCTTCTGGCCGGGGGTTGCACCCACGGTGAAGAGCTGCTGCGGCCAGCCCAGGGCGAAGTCACCCAGGTCGCTGGACATGAAGTTGGTGGTCGGGTTGGCCTTGTAGGCGTTGCCGATCTGGCCCGGCGAGAAGTCGAGCTCGTTGAACTTGTACTTAGCCTGGGGGCTGAGCAGCTTCAGGTTCTTCTCGAAGGACTTGTCGTAGCGCACCAGAACCGGGTAGACCGACAGGCCGAAGGCCTGGACGTCGGGCGTGCCCTTGACGTTGGCGACTGCGAAGGCAGCGATCATCTGTCCCCAGAGATCGAGCATCTTCGGGCCAGCAACGTGGGTGTCCTTGACTGCTGCGTACGGCGCTGCGAGGCATGCCGAGCACATGATGACGATGCCGGCCTTGTCGGCGGCCTTGAAGAGGTCACCGTAGGACTCGGGCTCGAGTCCGGAGATCGCGATGCCATCGGGCTTCTTGGCAATGGCCTGGGCCAAAACCTTGCGCTGATCCTCGATGGTGCTCTTTGCCTGCTGTGCTTCCATCTTCCAGCCGAGAAGCTTGCCGGCCTGGACCTGGAAGTTGTTCAGCGTGATGGCTGCGTCAGAGTCACCAGTGATGGCGATGACGTACTTGCCCTTGGGGATCGGCTTGCCGATCACCGGCAGGTTGCCGAGGCTGGTCGGGTTCTTGGAGTACTTGGCAACGATGGCCTTGGCGGTGGCAACACCGTCAGCAGCGGAAGCTGCCGGGGCGAGGCCAACGACTGCCATCGAAGCAGCGGCAACAACGGCCACTGCTGCAATTGACTTGCGCATGAATCTCTCTTCCAGTCGAGGGGCCCTTGCGAACCCGAGGTGCGCGACGCTACAGCAGGTCGTACGCACTGGGAAGGGATTCGCATCTCGATCAGGTATCAGAAATCGGGCAAATCGCCATAAATCAAAATTTCACTCGTACCTTCAACGCGGTGGGGGGGGGTAGCGGCCTTAGAGGACCGGCGGGCCAGCGCCTGCCGCACATGAAGCGGCCCGCCTCCCGGAGGGGAGACGGGCCGATTCGAACCGAACTGAGGACTAGCTAAGGCCCCAGATCTTCTTGAACTGAGCCTGGAAGTCCTTGATGCCGACGTAGTTGCCAGCGGCATCGATGACTGCAGTGCCGACGTTCTTCTGGGTCAGGATCTGGGTGGGCAGATCTGCCTTGGCGAACGGGGTCTTGGTCCACAGGCGAGCGAACGAGTCGATCACCGAGTAGCCCACGATGGGCAGCGAGTAGCCGGTCCATGCGTTCTCGGTCTTGTCCTTGAGTGCCTGGATCGCGGACTTGCCTGCGGTCAGGCCACCGATCAGCGGCTTCTGGCCGGGGGTTGCACCCACGGTGAAGAGCTGCTGGGGCCAGCCGAGGGCGAAGTCACCAAGATCGCTGGAGATGAAGTTGGTGGTCGGGTTGGCCTTGTAGTTGTTGCCGATCTGGCCCGGCGAGAAGTCGAGCTCGGTGAAGGCGTACTTGGCCTTGGGGCTGAGCAGCTTCAGGTTCTTGGCGAACGACTTGTCGTAGCGCACGAGAACCGGGTAGACCGACAGGCCGAAGGCCTGAACGTCGGGCGTGCCCTTGACGTTGGCGACTGCGAAGGCAGCGATCATCTGTCCCCAGAGATCGAGCATCTTCGGGCCAGAAACGTGGGTGTCGAGCAGGCCATTGCCAGCAGGTGCGAGGCAAGCGGAGCAGATGACGGCGATGCCCTGTGCAGCGGCCTTCTTGTAGAGGTCACCGTAGGACTCCGGCTCCATGCCCGAGACGGCGATGCCGTTCGGCTTCTTGGCGATGGCGTCAGAGAGGGTCTTGCGCTGTCCCTCGATGGTGGCCTCAGCCTGCATGGACTCCATCTTCCAGCCGAGGAGCTTGCCGGCCTGGACGATGTTGTCGTTCAGGGTGATGGCGGCATCAGTCTGGTTGGTGATGGTGACGATGTACTTGCCCTTGGGGATCGGCTTGCCGATCACCGGGATGTTGCCCAGCGAGGTGGGGTTCTTCGAGTACTTGGCGACGATGGCCTTGGCGGTGGCGACACCATCAGCAGCGGAAGCTGCCGGGGCGAGGCCAACGACTGCCATCGAAGCAGCGGCAACAACGGCCACTGCTGCAATTGACTTGCGCATGGATCTCTCTTCCAGTCGAGGGGTGCTTACGAACCCGAGCAGTAGGAAATTACATGAACGTCCTTGGATTGTGAAGGGGTTCTCCGTCGTATTCAGGTCACGAATTGGTATCAAGAGCCCAATTCACGTAGTTACTGTCAAGAAACTAGGCGCCCCGACCAATGGCTGTCCGATAGTCCCCCGCCCGCCATTCGGATGTCCCCCGGTGGGCAAAATGTCCAGAAAGTCGGAGATGGCCCGCCCCCCGTGAGGGGCGGGCCATCTCAGAGTCTGTGCCGGTAGCTACTTCACGCCCCAGAGCTTCAGGAACTGGGCCTCGTAGTCCGCAACTCCGATGAAGTTACCGTCAGCATCGAGCACCGCATCGGCTGCATTAGCGGCCGTGAGGAACTGGCTCGGCAGCGGGCCATCGGCCAGTGCGTCGCCACCGATGATGCGCGCGAACTGATCGATCACGCGCCAGCCCATGACCGGCAGCGGGATCGCGATCCACGCCTGCAGCGCCTTGGCTTCCTCAGGCGTACGAGCGGTGGCCGCGGGGTCCAGGGTCGGCGCTGCACCCAGAGAGGCAAGGTTCGCGATATCGGTTGCACTTGCGCCTCGACCGATCATGGTGATCGGCGCGAGCATGGTGGGATCCGTGGCCAGGGCCTCGGCAACACCGTTCGAGTAGGCACCGGTATCGAGCATGGTCCAGGCACCGAGGCTGGTGCCCATCTCACCGGCCACGAAGGCCGCAACAGCTGCCGGATCGGCCAGGTCGGTCATGGTCGGGTCGACCATCGACTGCATGGTCGAGCATTCGTGACACTGGTTGAGCAGCGTGGTGTCGAATTGGATGTTGAAGTCATTGATCGCGCCGCCCGGTGCGACGAAGATCTGCACGCCGGCAGCCTCGCCCTTCCACTGCGACTTCACGACATAGCTTGCCAGGACGTCGGCCCAGGCCTGGTTCTGCACGGTGCCGTCGATGCTGGCGTCGGTAATACCGCCGCCGGCCTCACCCGAGCAGCCGGTGCACACGACGGGAATCTTCGCCGACTCGGCATTAGGCAGGCTCATGCTGACGGAGTCGAAGAACTCTCCGAAGATGTGGATGCCCGCGGGCTTCTTGGCAAGAGCGTCATCGAATGCTGTTGCCGTTGCCGTGGTGTCGAGCGGATCGACCTTGACGACATTGAGCTTCCAGCCGAGGGCCTTGGCCGCCGCGGCCATGGCGGTCTCGGTCACGGCCTCGTAATCGGAGCCGTCGGTGATGCTGATGATCTCGGCACCCTTGGCAGGCGCAGCGGCGAGCGCCGCATCGACACCGATGCTGGTCGGCGCCGCAGAAGCAGCCTCGATGGCAGCAACTCCGGACTCATTCGCCGCGGCAATGGCCGCCGAGTCTCCACCGACTCCGCCGCCGCCTTGGAAATTGGGGTCATCGGCGGGCATGGCACATGCCGCGAGTACGAGGGAGGCCGAGGCCAGCGTGGCCAGGGCGACGAGGGGCTTGCGCATGGATCTCTCTTCCGGTCGAGTACCGCCCGCAGGTGGCGAAGTAGCGTCACGATACATGCACGTCCTATGAAATGCGATGGCTTGGGCCGTAACAATGTGGTGACGAAATGCCCCCATTGCCCCAGATCAACGCGATGATTCCCCCTGCCGCCTGCGGAGGGAGGCGGATAGACTTACTGTTATCGGACTATCGAAACGCCGACATCCTTGACTGAACTGCCCTCGGGAGACAGATGACCAGCGAACTCGCCCTCGCCAGCCTCGATCGCGAGGAGCTCGCGGAGCTTCGCCTCACCGTGCGGGCCGCGGCAACCGAGTCCGGTTACCCCGAGCGCGTTCGCGAGCTCGAGACGCGCGACGAGAACCCCGGCCTCGATACCGAACTGTGGACTCTCCTCGCCCAGGACATCGGCCTGGCCGGCGTAGGCCTGCCCGAGGACGTCGGTGGCCTCGGTGGCCTCGCCGAGATTCTCGCGGTCACCGAGGAGCTCGGCGCCACCCTCGCGCCCGTGCCCTTCCTGATGAGCACGGTCATCGCCGGCCAGATCCTGGCGGCGGCCGGGGAAGCCGCGCTCCCCTACCTTGAGCGCATCGCCGGCGGAGAGATCGCCGCACCGGCCATCACCGATGCGCGAGGGCGCTTCACCGAGAGCGGCGTGAGCGTGGTCGGTACCCACTCCTCCGTCCAGGGCGGCGTGCGCTTCGTCCCCTACGGCGCTTCGGCCGACTTCTTTCTCGTGGCCGCTCGCACTGATGCCGGCATCGATCTCTTCATCGTCGAATCCGCCGATGCCGCAGTCACCGCACTGCCGTCACTCGACTTCAGTCGACCGTCTGCGACGGTCGCGTTCAACTCGTCCGCGGCAACACGCCTCACCGAGGGCGGTGCCGGCCTCGCCGCACTCGAGCGCGGGCTCGACATCGCACTTCTCGCCATTGGCGCCGATCAACTCGGTGGTGCGCAGTACTGCTTCGACATGACCCTCGAGTACATCAAGTTGCGCCGCCAGTTCAATCGCGAGATCGGCAGCTTCCAGGCCGTCAAGCACCGCATGGCCGATGCGCTGATCCAGGTCGAGATGGCACGCGCCGGTCTCGAGCGCGCGACCTGGGATCACTCCGAGAACCTCTCCGCCGACGCCGCCGTGGCCAAGGCCTGGGGCTCGGATGCATTCAATGCCCTTGCAGCAGAGGCGATTCAGCTGCACGGCGGCGTGGGCTTCACCTGGGAGCACGATGCACACCTGTACTTCCGACGGGCACGATTCGATGCGGCGTTCTTGGGCGACGCGTCGTTCCATCGCGAGCGCGTGGCAACGCTGCTCGGCTGGTAGCTCGTCACGAGCATGAGAAAGGGCCGCCCTCGGGCGGCCCTTTCGATTGCTACGACTAGTTCTTGCTCAGCTGCGAGAACGGCGCCTTGTCGGCACGATGCTCAGCAGGAAGGCCGAGCACACGCTCGGCGATGATGTTGCGCTGGATCTCGTCAGTGCCGCCGGCGAGGCGATAGCCCGGAGCGCCGAGCACGTGATCGGACCACGCGAACTGCCCCCATTCGCCGGTGTCAGCGACGAGTGCGGAGCCGAGCATGTCGGCAGCGGCATTGCCGATGCGCACCAGATTGTCGGACGCGATGAGCTTGCCGAGCGAGCCGGCCGGGCCGGGCTTGTCACCGGAGGCATTCGCTCGAGCGACCTTCGCTACGACGGCCGCGTGCAGTTGAGTGCGCACGTAGACATCGGCGAGCTCCTGGCGGACGACCGGATCGTCGTTGACGCCCAGTGCCTTCGCGAGCTCGACGAGATCGGCTGAGGTGCCGCCCTTGCGGCGATGGCCGGAGCCCGAGGAGGAGCGCTCGAAGCCGAGGGTCGCCATGGCGACCTTCCAGCCGTCATTGACATCACCGATGCGCATCGAGTCGGGAATGCGCACGCCATCGAAGAACACCTCGTTGAATGAGGCGGGGCCGCTCATCTGGCGAATCGGGCGGATCTCGATGCCCGGGGAGTCCATCCGCACCAGGAAGGCAGTGATGCCGCCCTGCTTGACGACATCGGGATCGGTGCGGGCCAGCATGAATCCGTACTCGGAGAACTGGGCGTTGGAGGTCCAGATCTTCTGGCCGTCGATGACCCACTCATCGCCATCACGCACGGCCTTGGTCGACAGACCGGCGAGATCGGAACCGGCGCCCGGCTCGCTGAACAACTGGCAGCACAGGGAGTCAGTGCGCAAGAAAGCGCGAGCGAACTCGTCACGTTGCGCCGGGGTTCCGAAGACGCTGACAGCCGCACCGACCAGACCTGTGGTCACCGAGATGATCTCCGATGAGGGCGGAACGTCGAATTCACGCTCCTCGTCGGCGAAGGCAACGGCGTAGACACTGGGGAGGCCACGGCCGCCGAACTCCTCGGGAAGGGTTAGTGCGCCGAATCCGGCATCGAAACGAGCCTTGCGGTACTCGCGCACGCGATCGAGATGCGCGCGCTCATCTTCCTCGCTCTTGGCGATGAAGATCTGCAGCTCAGGGTCACCCTCGCCCCACACCCGCACCTCTTCGGTGCGCGGCTTCGCGACAGTGGCCAGCCAGCCGCGCACATCGGCGCGGAAAGCCTCGAGCTGGGCGGGATCGAGCTCGCTCACGAGTTCGCACCTTCCTTGACGAGAACGGTGCACGCCGAGATTCCGGGTGCTCCGTAGACATGAGTGAAGCCGATACGGGGATTATTGGGCACCTGCTGGCCGAGCGCACGTCCTTGCAGCTGACGCATCACCTCATGCACCTGGCGCAGGCCTGATGCGCCCACCGGCTCACCGTTGGCCAGGCAGCCGCCGTCGGTGTTCACCGGCAGACGGCCATTGATCGTGTAGTCGCCATTGAGGTAGCCGGCACCCTGCTCGCCGTTGGCGCACAACCCGGTTTCGCCCAGGTGAATGATCTCGGCGCCGCTATCGGTGTCCTGAAGCTGAGCGACCTGCACTTGATCGGGTGTGATGCCGGCCGCGGCAAAAGCTGCCTTCGCGGCATCAATGGAGGGGCTGGTGCGCTCACCCGGCGAGAGCCACGGCGAGAAGACCTCGAATGAGCCCGGGCGTCGACCGCGTAGTTCGACTGCGGCGAGGCGAATCGGGTTCTCGCACAACTCGAAGGCGCGCTTGCCGCGGGCCAGCACGAGTGCGACAGCGCCGGCATCGGGCGAGCAGAACATGAAGCGGGTAAGAGGCGCATTGATCATGTCGGAGTTCATCGCCTCATCGACAGAGACCGGCTTACGGCGCCAGGCAAGCGGATGCGCAGAGCCGTAGTCGAAGGCCTTCTCGGACACATAGCCGAGGGTGCGCTCGTCGATAGCGTGCTCGTGCAGATAGCGCTTGATCTTGAGTGCGAAGTAGGAGGTCGTGACCATCATGCCGGTTTCGCCGTACCAACCACCGATGCCGTAGCGCGCCGGTGACGCAGCGAAGGCACCGCGTGCGTGGTTGTCGTAGCCGACAACAACAGCGACATCGCGGCCTTCCGCGATCAGGCCATTGCGTGCGGTCATCAGTGCGACGCCGCCAGTGGCGCAGCCGTTCTTCACCGTGATGAACGGCAGGCCGGTCAGGCCCATTCGCGCCACCATGTTGTCGGGCTTGGTCTCGCCATTGGTGCCACCGACGGCGAAGTCGACGTCATTCCAGGTGAGACGGCAATCAGCAAGCGCCTCGCGCATCGCCTGCTCGGCGAGCTCTTGGTCCTCACCGTCAAAGCGGCCGAACTCGGTCATGCCACCGCCGACGATGTAGACCTCGTTGTCGATATCGGCGCCGCTCATCAGATGGCCTCGAATCCGTAGGTATGCACGATGGTGCCGTCGTCATTGGTCCAGGCCTTGGCGAGTGCGAGTCGCACCGGCTCACCGATGACCCAGTCTGTCTTGTTCAACAGCCAGCCCTCGA
>JAHEIZ010000019.1 GCA_024639145.1 Actinomycetes bacterium
CCGAATACCTGCTCGACCGCGATCTTGATCTGGGTCTTGTTGGCATCGGGGGAAACGATGAACGTGTACTTGTTCTCCTCGAGAAGGCCGTAGCTCTTCTCGGAGATCACCGGGGCGAGCAGGATGTCGCGGGGGTCAGCGATCCTCATGCCTGCACCTCGCTTTCCTTGGCAGTGGCCTTGAGTGCCTTACCGGTCGAGGGACCGGCCAGGAAGGTCTCGAGAGCAGACTTGGTGAACAGCACCTGATCGCAGACGAGAACGTCGTACGTGTTCAGCTGATCGGGCGAGAGCACGTGCACAGTGGGCACGTTGCGCAGGCTCAGCCAGCTCACGGACTCGTCACGGCTGACGACGACCAGGATGCCGCCCTCGAGGTTCAAGGACTCGATCGCCTTCACGGCCGCCTTGGTGGAGGGGACGTCGCCGGTGACCAGCTCTGAGATGACGTGGATACGACCATCGCGTGCCCGATCAGAAAGGGCACCGCGCAGGGCAGCAGCCTTCATCTTCTTGGGGGTGCGCTGGCTGTAGTCGCGGGGGTGCGGTCCATGGACGACGCCGCCACCGACGAACTGCGGTGCACGAGTCGAGCCCTGGCGCGCGCGGCCGGTGCCCTTCTGCTTGTAGGGCTTGCGTCCGCCACCGCTGACCTCTGCACGGGTCTTGGTGTCGTGCGTGCCCTGACGGGCAGCAGCCAGCTGAGCAACGACGACCTGATGCATCAACGGGATGTTGGCAGGAACGTCGAAGATCTCGGCGGGAAGCTCAGCCTTGCCCGATGCCTTGCCGGCAGGGGTCTGGATGTCTACAGAGCTCATGGTTATGCCTCCTTCGCGGCGGTGCGCAGGAACACGAGGCCGCCCTTGGGGCCAGGAACGGCACCCTTGACGAGCAGCAGACCGCGCTCAGCGTCGACACTTTGAATAACCAGGTTCTGCGTGGTCTGGCGTGCGCCACCCATGCGTCCGGCCATCTTCATGCCCTTGAACACGCGACCGGGGGTCGCGCAGCCGCCGATGGAGCCCGGCGAGCGGTGCTTGCGGTGCACACCGTGGGAGGCGCGCAGGCCATGGAAGCCGTGACGCTTCATGACGCCGGCAAAGCCCTTGCCCTTGGTTGTGCCGACAGCGTCGATCTTCTGACCGACCTCGAAGGTCTCCACGCCGATCTCCTGGCCGAGGGTGTACTCGGTGGCATCTTCGGTGCGAATCTCGACCAGGTGGCGACGCGGGGTCACGCCAGCCTTCGCGAAGTGACCGGCCTGGGGCTTGGTCACCTTGCGGGGGTCGATCGCGCCAAAGGCGATCTGCACGGCGGAGTATCCGTCGTTCTCGGGGGTGCGAACCTGGGTGACAACACAAGGTCCGGCCTGAACCACAGTGACGGGGATGACCTTGTTGTTCTCATCCCAGACCTGCGTCATGCCGAGCTTGGTGCCCAGTACGCCCTTAACGTTGGTGCCCATTCGTCTGTCGTCCTTACAGCTTGATCTCGATGTCGACGCCAGCCGGAAGATCGAGACGCATCAGCGAATCAACGGTCTTCGGCGTGGGATCGAGAATGTCGATAAGACGCTTGTGCGTGCGCATCTCGAAGTGCTCGCGGCTGTCCTTGTACTTGTGCGGCGAACGGATAACGCAGTACACGTTCTTCTCCGTCGGCAGCGGCACGGGGCCTGCAACCTGCGCGCCAGTACGGGTCACGGTCTCGACGATCTTGCGCGCCGATGAATCGATGACCTCATGGTCGTAGGCCTTGAGCCTGATGCGGATCTTTTGTCCCGCCATGGTGGCTTGCGTCCTTACTTCTCGTGTGCCGATGCTTCTAGTTGTCAAATCTCTTGCACCGCTCCCCCGTGAGGAGGTGTGGTGCCCGGTGGTGGCCTCTCGACCACCACCGGGTCAAACCGGTTGTCCTGAGAGTTACTTCAGGATCTTGGTGACGCGGCCTGCGCCGACCGTGCGGCCACCCTCGCGGATGGCGAACTTGAGGCCGTCCTCCATGGCGATGGGCTGAATGAGCTCAACGCGCATGTCGGTGTTGTCGCCGGGCATGACCATGTCCTTGCCCTCGGGCAGGTACACAACGCCGGTCACGTCAGTCGTACGGAAGTAGAACTGCGGACGGTAGTTGTTGAAGAACGGGGTGTGACGGCCGCCTTCGTCCTTGGACAGGATGTATGCCTGTGCCTCGAACTCGGTGTGCGGGGTGATCGAGCCGGGCTTGCAGCAGACCTGGCCGCGCTCGACGTCCTCGCGCTTGGTGCCACGAAGGAGCAGACCGACGTTCTCGCCTGCCTGGCCCTCGTCGAGCAGCTTGCGGAACATCTCGACACCGGTGACGGTGGTCTTGGTCGGCGGGCCGGTGTGGATGCCGACGATCTCGATTTCCTCGTTGACCTTGATCATGCCGCGCTCGATACGACCGGTGACGACGGTGCCACGACCGGTGATCGTGAAGACGTCCTCGACGGGCATCAGGAAGGGCTTGTCGACGTCGCGCTCCGGGGTGACGATGTAATCGTCAACAGCGGTCATGAGCTCGAGGATGGAGTTGCCCCACTTCTCGTCGCCCTGCAGTGCCGGGAAGGCAGCAACGCGAACCACGGGGATGTCATCGCCCGGGAACTCGTAAGCGCTGAGCAGCTCGCGAACCTCCATCTCGACCAGCTCGAGGAGATCCTCGTCATCGACCATGTCGCACTTGTTGAGTGCAACGACGATGGCGGGAACGCCGACCTGGCGAGCAAGGAGGACGTGCTCCTTGGTCTGCGGCATCGGGCCGTCGGTGGCGGCGACGACGAGAATCGCACCGTCCATCTGGGCTGCGCCGGTGATCATGTTCTTGATGTAGTCAGCGTGACCGGGGCAGTCGACGTGTGCGTAGTGACGCGCCTCGGTCTGGTACTCGACGTGTGCGATCGAGATCGTGATGCCACGCTGGCGCTCTTCGGGCGCCTTGTCGATCATGTCGAACGGCGTGAAGGGGTTCACGTCCGGGTACTTGTCGTGCAGCACCTTGGTGATTGCAGCAGTCAGCGTGGTCTTGCCATGGTCAATGTGACCAATGGTGCCGATGTTGACGTGCGGCTTGGTGCGCTCAAACTTGGCCTTCGCCATTTGAGTTCTCCCTTTTCGTTTTGCCGTCCGGCGTTGTCGCGGATCGGATGGTTTCTTTGGTTATTGGATGGTGCTGTGATCCGCGGTTATTCGCCGCGAGACTTTGCGATGATTTCCGTCGACACGTGCGCCGGAACCTGTGCGTATGAATCGAACTGCATGCTGTAGCTCGCGCGGCCCTGTGTACGGCTGCGCAGATCTCCCACGTAGCCGAACATCTCGGACAGCGGAACCAGTGCCGCAACGACACGGGCTCCTGAGCGCTCCTCCATGGACTGGATCTGTCCGCGGCGGGAGTTCAGATCGCCGATGACATCACCCATGTAATCCTCGGGGGTGGTGACTTCGACGGCCATCATCGGCTCGAGCAGGACGGGGCCTGCCTTGCGAGCCGCATCCTTGAACGCCATCGAGCCGGCGATCTTGAATGCGAGTTCTGAGGAGTCAACGTCGTGGTAGGCACCGTCAGTGAGGGTGACCTTGACGTCGACCATCGGGTAGCCGGCGAGAACGCCGTTCTCCATGGCCTCCTGGCAGCCTGCATCGACCGAGGGGATGTACTCGCGGGGAACACGGCCACCGGTGACCTTGTTCTCGAAGGAGTAACCCTCGTCGTTCGAGCCCTCTGCGCCGGCGTTCGGTGCGAGGTTGATGATGACGCGCGCGAACTGACCCGAACCACCGGTCTGCTTCTTGTGCGTGTAATCGATCTTCTCGACTGCCTTGGTAATGGTCTCGCGGTAGGCAACCTGCGGCTTGCCGACATTTGCCTCGACCTTGAACTCACGACGCATGCGGTCGACGAGAACCTCGAGGTGAAGCTCGCCCATGCCACCGATGATGGTCTGGCCGGTCTCCTCGTCAGTGCGGACGTGGAAGGTCGGATCCTCTTCGGCCAGACGCTGAATGGCGACGCCGAGCTTGTCCTGGTCGCTCTTGGTCTTCGGCTCGATGGCAACCGAGATAACCGGAGCGGGGAAGGTCATCGACTCGAGCACGATCGGGTTGGCCGGATCGCACAGGGTCTCGCCCGTGGTGGTGTCCTTGAGGCCCATCACTGCGACGATGTCGCCAGCGCCTACCGAATCGATCTCTTCGCGCTTGTTGGCGTGCATTCGGTAGATCTTTCCGATGCGCTCCTTGCGATCCTTCACGCTGTTGAGAACGGCGGTGCCGGTCTCGAGACGGCCCGAGTACACGCGCACGTAGGTGAGCTTGCCCAGGTGGGGATCGGTCATGATCTTGAATGCCAGGGCCGCGAAGGGCTCCTTGTCATTGGGCTGGCGCTCGATGAGCACCTCTTCGTCGCCCTGCTTGTGACCGGTGATCGCGGTGATATCGAGCGGGCACGGCAGGTACGCGACGACGGCGTCGAGCATGGGCTGAACGCCCTTGTTCTTGAATGCCGAGCCGGTCAGGATCGGGGTCAGCTTGTAGGCCAGGGTCGCACGACGGATCGCGGCCTGGAGCTCTTCAACGGTGAACTCGCCACCCTCGAGGAACTTCTCCATGATCTCGTCATCAGCCTCGGAGAGGGTCTCGAGCAGCTTCTCGCGGTACTCGTTGGCCTTGTCGACGAGATCGGCCGGGATCTCCTCGACTGCGTAGTCCTCGCCCTTCTGGGTCTCGCCACGCCAGGTGAGAGCGCGCATGCCGATGAGGTCTACGACGCCGAGGAAGTCGGACTCGTTGCCGATCGGAAGCTGAAGAACCAGCGGGGTCGCGCCGAGGCGCGAGACGATCATGTCGACGCAGCGGTAGAAATCAGCACCGGTGCGGTCGAGCTTATTGACGAAGCAGATACGCGGGACGCTGTACTTGTCAGCCTGGCGCCACACGGTCTCGGACTGCGGCTCGACGCCGGCAACTCCGTCGAACACGGTGACAGCGCCGTCGAGAACGCGCAGTGACCGCTCGACCTCGACCGTGAAGTCGACGTGGCCAGGTGTATCGATGATGTTGATGGTGTGGTCTTTCCAGACACAGGTGGTCGCGGCGGACGTGATCGTGATGCCGCGCTCCTGCTCCTGCTCCATCCAGTCCATCGTTGCTGCACCCTCGTGAACTTCACCGATCTTGTAGTTGATACCGGTGTAAAAGAGGATGCGCTCGGTGGTCGTGGTCTTGCCCGCGTCGATATGCGCCATGATCCCGATGTTTCGGGTCTTGGCGAGATCGAGACTCGTCGAGGTAGACACGCGATGTTCTCCGTTTGCTTTCGAGGGCTGTCAGGTAAGTGGTGAGGACTACCAGCGGTAGTGAGCGAAGGCCTTGTTGGACTCCGCCATCTTGTGGGTGTCTTCGCGCTTCTTCACTGCTGCGCCAAGGCCATTCGATGCGTCGAGAATCTCGTTCATCAGACGCTCGGTCATGGTCTTCTCGCGACGCTGGCGCGAGTAACCGATGAGCCAGCGCAGTGCGAGGGTGGTGCTGCGGTTCGGCTTGACCTCAACCGGCACCTGGTAGGTCGCGCCACCGACACGGCGTGAGCGAACCTCGAGGGTCGGCTTGATGTTGTCGAGTGCGCGCTTGAGCGTGGCAACCGGATCAGTGCCGGTCTTCTCGCGGCAGCCCTCGAGGGCGCCATAGACGATGCGCTCTGCAGTGGAGCGCTTGCCATCAAGGAGAACCTTGTTGATCAGCTGAGTGACGAGCGGCGATGCGTAGACCGGATCGATGACGATCGGGCGCTTGGCAGCGGGACCCTTGCGAGGCATTAGGCCTTCTCCTTCTTCGCGCCGTAGCGGCTACGTGCCTGCTTGCGGTTCTTGACACCCTGGGTATCGAGTGCACCGCGAATGACCTTGTAACGAACACCGGGCAGATCGCGAACGCGGCCGCCGCGCACGAGCACGATCGAGTGCTCCTGCAGGTTGTGACCGACGCCCGGGATGTAGGCGGTGATCTCGACACCCGAGGTCAGGCGAACACGGGCCACCTTGCGCAGAGCCGAGTTCGGCTTCTTCGGGGTGGTCGTGTACACGCGAGTGCACACGCCACGACGCTGCGGGCTGCCCTTGAGGGCCGGGGCCTTGTTCTTTGAGACCTTGTCCTGCCGGCCCTTGCGGACCAGCTGCTGGATAGTGGGCACTCGATAGCCTCTTTCGATGTGTAGAGAGTTCGTGTCGTGCTTTTCCTCAGGGTTTCTCGGCCCACGCGGTCGGGTGTGTCGCGTAGCCCGCGGGGGCTTGCGACATCCAATTCACGGAAGGAGCGCCGGGCGCTCTATGCACATCTTCGGGGGAAGCCGTGCACATCGATGTACCTGAGGTCAGGCACGAAGATGGAGGTTACAGGGGTGATGGGTCGAGAGTCAAAACGGGGTCCAGCCGAGGCCGAGGAATGAGCGAAGCGAGTCCCGCAGGGATCGACGCATAAGCCATCGCCGAGGAGTAAGGCGGAGGCGAGCCCCGCAGGAATACCCCTATAAACGGGGTGTTCGCGGCCCGCTTCCTAGGCGGGCGTCGAGCCGAATCCCCCGGCTACCAGCAGCACGAGGCCGAAAACCACTGCCAGGACGATGAGGGCAACGCTCACGCCAATATTGATCCAGGCGATGATCTTGGCCGCGAAGCTCAGGCCCTGGCCGGTGACGGTCCCACCGGAGCTCCGGATCTCCTTGTCAGCCTGATAAGCCAGGATAATTGCGACAATTGATGTGATAAGTGGGCAAAAGGTCCAGGAGACGATCGAGAGCACCAGGGCAACGATGGCGTTGGTCGACGTCCGCGGCAGCACGGGGTCGTTCGCCGGCGCTGCAGGCATCGCCGGGAGGTCCGCGGAAGCAGGCGGGCTCGCCGGTGCCGGCTCCCCCGCCACGGTGCCTGCGGAGGGCCAGACCGCGGGGTTCGAGTCGTCAGCGGAGCCGGTCTGGGGTGCATCAGTCATGACGCCACCTTATGCCGCCACGGACAGCAGAAGGGGCACCCGCTTACGCGAGTGCCCCTTCTGTCGGAACTGACTTAGTTGTTGTACCCGCGGAAGTCGAACTCCTCCAGCGGAACAGCGGCACCGGAGGATGCACCGAAGGCGCTGTACTCCAGGTCGTCGTAACCGGAGAACGAGGCATACATGGCCTGCTTGGCCTCCTCGGTCGGCTCGACCTTGACGTTGCGGTACACCGGCATGCCGGTGCCTGCCGGGATGAGCTTGCCCAGGATGACGTTCTCCTTCAGGCCGAGCAGCGGATCGCTCTTGGCATGAATGGCGGCATCGGTGAGCACGCGGGTGGTCTCCTGGAAGGAGGCCGCCGACAGCCACGACTCGGTTGCGAGCGAGGCCTTGGTGATACCCATGAGCTCGGGACGACCCGAGGCGGGAGTGCCACCCTCGGACACGACGCGACGGTTCTCGGTCTCGAAGTTGCCACGCTCGACGAGCTCACCGGCAAGGAACTCGGAATCGCCCGAGTCGATGATGGTGATGCGCTTGAGCATCTGGCGCACGATGACCTCGATGTGCTTGTCGTGAATCGACACGCCCTGCGAGCGGTAGACCTCCTGCACCTGGTCAACGAGGTGCAACTGCACCGAGCGCTGGCCGAGGATACGGAGGACCTGCTTGGGATCGACAGCACCTGCGATGAGCTGCTGGCCGACCTGCACATGCTGGCCGTCTTCGACGAGAAGCTTCGAGCGCTTCGACACCGGCTGGGCAATCTCCTCAGAGCCATCGTCAGGAACGACGACGATCTTGCGGGTCTTGTCGGTGTCATCGATGCGCACGCGACCGGTGACCTCGCTGATCGGGGCAACACCCTTGGGGGTGCGTGCCTCGAAGAGCTCGACGATACGCGGGAGACCGTGCGTGATGTCGTCGCCTGCCACACCGCCGGTGTGGAAGGTACGCATGGTCAGCTGCGTGCCGGGCTCGCCGATCGACTGAGCGGCGATGATGCCGATGGCCTCGCCGACATCGACCAGCTTGCCTGTCGCCATCGACTTGCCGTAGCACATGGCACAGGTTCCGACCTTGCTCTCGCAGGTCAGGACCGAGCGCACGCGGATGGTCTGCGCACCCTGCGCCACGAGCTCCTCAAGACGCGGGGTCGTGAGTTCCTCGCCGGCAGTCGCGATGACCGTGCCGTCGACCTCGACATCGCGAGCGAGCGTACGAGTCGCTGCCGAGGTGTCGATGGTGTCGAATGCCACGAGCTTGCCGTCGATCATCTCGGCGAGTGCGAGCTCGTTGCCACGCTCGGTGCCGCAGTCGACCTCGCGGATGATGACATCCTGCGAGACGTCGACCAGACGACGGGTCAGGTAACCCGAGTCAGCGGTACGAAGTGCGGTATCAGCAAGACCCTTACGCGCACCGTGGGTCGAGATGAAGTACTCGAGCACCGACAGGCCTTCGCGGAAGTTGGACTTGATCGGACGCGGGATGATCTCGCCCTTCGGGTTTGCCACGAGGCCGCGCATACCGGCGATCTGGCGAACCTGCATGAAGTTACCGCGAGCACCCGAGTCGACCATCATGTACACCGGGTTGGTGCGCGGGAAGTTCTCGAACATGGCCTTGGCAACCTCATCAGTTGCGCGGGTCCAGATCTCGATGAGCTCCTGGCGACGCTCCGAGTCGGTGATCAAACCGAGCTCGTACTGCTTCTGCACCTTGTCGGCCTTCTCCTCTGAGTGGCCGAGCAGCTCTGCCTTGCGGGGCGGAGTGACGACATCGGAGATGGAGATGGTGACACCCGAGCGGGTTGCCCAGTGGAAGCCGAGCGCCTTCAGGCGATCGAGGGTGTTGGCGACGTCGACCTTCGCGTACAGCTCGGCGAGCTGATTCACGGTCTGGCCGAGAACCTTCTTGTCGACCTGCTTGTTCACGAAGGGGTAGTCGGCCGGCAGCGCCTCGTTGAAGAGTGCGCGACCCAGGGTCGTCTTCAGCATGAACGGCTCACCCGGGACCCAGCCCTCGGCTGCAGTGAAGCCCTCCGGCGGGATGCCTTCGGTCAGGCGAATGGTGATCTCGGCCTGCAGCGAGAGGCTGTGGGCGTCGAATGCCATGAGCGCCTCGGCGATGGACGAGAACGCGCGGCCTTCGCCGATGGCGCCCTCGGCCTGCGAGGTGAGGAAGTAGATGCCGAGCACCATGTCCTGGGTCGGCGTCGTGATCGGGCGACCATGTGCCGGCGACAGGATGTTGTTGCTCGAGAGCATCAGGATGCGGGCCTCGGCCTGCGCCTCTGCGGACAGCGGCACGTGCACGGCCATCTGGTCACCATCGAAGTCCGCGTTGAAGGCGGTGCAGACGAGCGGGTGAATCTGGATGGCCTTGCCCTCGATCAGCTGAGGCTCGAAGGCCTGGATGCCGAGGCGGTGCAGCGTGGGTGCGCGGTTCAGCAGCACGGGATGCTCGGAGATGACCTCTTCGAGGACGTCCCAGACGACCGGGCGCGAACGCTCGACCATGCGCTTGGCGCTCTTGATGTTCTGAGCATGGTTGAGATCAACCAGGCGCTTCATCACGAACGGCTTGAACAGCTCGAGAGCCATCTGCTTGGGCAGACCGCACTGGTGCAGCTTGAGCTGCGGGCCGACGACGATGACCGAACGGCCCGAGTAGTCGACGCGCTTGCCGAGCAGGTTCTGGCGGAAGCGGCCCTGCTTGCCCTTGAGCATGTCGGACAGCGACTTGAGCGCACGGTTGCCTGGCCCGGTGACCGGACGGCCACGGCGACCGTTGTCGAACAGTGCGTCGACGGCCTCCTGTAGCATGCGCTTCTCGTTGTTGACGATGATCTCCGGTGCACCGAGATCAAGCAGGCGCTTGAGACGGTTATTGCGGTTGATCACGCGACGGTAGAGATCGTTCAAGTCAGAAGTCGCGAAGCGGCCGCCATCGAGCTGAACCATCGGGCGCAGGTCCGGCGGGATGACCGGGACTGCGTCGAGCACCATGCCGGTGGGCGAATTGGTGGTGTTCAGGAACGCTGAGACGACCTTGAGGCGCTTGAGCGAGCGGGTCTTCTTCTGGCCCTTGCCGGTGGCAATGATCTCCTTGAGGATCTCGGCCTCGGCTGCGAGGTCGAAGGTCTCCAGGCGCTTCTGGATTGCAGCAGCACCCATGGCACCGTCGAACCAGCGTCCGTAACGATCGCGCATCTCGCGGAACAGCATCTCGTCGCCTTCAAGATCCTGGACCTTGAGAGTGCGGAAGCGATCGAAGATGCGGTCAAGGCGCTCGATGTCGGCATCGGCGCGACGGCGCAGTGCTGCCATCTCGCGCTCGCCTGACTCGCGGACCTTGCGACGGATCTCGCTCTTGGCGCCCTCGGCCTCGAGTTCGGCCAGGTCGGCTTCGAGCTTCTTGGCACGTGCGTCGATATCAGCATCGCGGCGATTGGCGATCTGCTTCTTCTCGACACCGAGCTGATTCTCGAGCGACGGGAGCGCCTCGTGGCGACCCTCGACGTCGACCCAGGTGATCATGTAAGCAGCGAAGTAGATGACCTTCTCGAGGTCCTTCGGCGCGAGATCGAGAAGGTAGCCCAGGCGGCTCGGAACACCCTTGAAGTACCAGATGTGGGTCACCGGAGCAGCGAGCTCAATGTGGCCCATGCGCTCACGACGCACCTTGGCGCGAGTGACCTCGACGCCGCAGCGCTCGCAGATGATGCCCTTGAAGCGCACGCGCTTGTACTTGCCGCAGTAGCACTCCCAGTCGCGAGTCGGGCCGAAGATCTTCTCGCAGAAGAGTCCGTCCTTCTCGGGCTTGAGGGTGCGGTAGTTGATGGTCTCAGGCTTCTTGACCTCGCCGTATGACCAGGTGCGGATGTCCTCTGCAGTGGCAAGGCCAATGCGGAGCTCATCGAAGAAGTTCACGTCCAGCACGATTCTTGTCCTTCGTTTGAAGCGGTCAGTTCAGATGGGGATGAGCTCGTGCTAGAGCTCGTCGACGCTGCTCGGCTCACGGCGAGACAGATCGATGCCGAGTTCCTCGGCTGCGCGGAAGACATCGTCATCCGTATCGCGCATTTCGATCATCTGGCCGTCGCTGGACAGCACCTCGACATTCAGGCACAGCGACTGCATTTCCTTGACGAGCACCTTGAACGACTCAGGGATGCCCGGCTCGGGGATGTTCTCGCCCTTGACGATGGCCTCGTAGACCTTCACGCGACCAAGGACGTCATCGGACTTGATGGTGAGCAGTTCCTGAAGGGCGTAGGCCGCGCCATATGCCTCGAGTGCCCACACCTCCATCTCGCCGAAACGCTGTCCGCCGAACTGGGCCTTTCCGCCCAGCGGCTGCTGCGTGATCATCGAGTACGGACCAGTCGAACGTGCGTGGATCTTGTCGTCGACCAGGTGGAGGAGCTTCAGGATGTAGATGTAGCCGACCGAGATACGACCGGGGTACGGCTCGCCGCTACGACCGTCGAACAACTGCGCCTTGCCATCGCCACCGACGAGGGTGAAACCGTCGTCAGTCGGAAGGGTCGACTCGAGAACGAGTGCGAGTTCTTCCTCACGGGCACCGTCGAAGACCGGGGTCGCGACCTTCGTGCGACGCGGGGCCTCCTTCACCTGATCAGGCAGGTTGCGTGCACGCGGGTCGGTCGGATCGACCTTCCAGCCAGCAGCAGCTGCCCAGCCCAGGTGGGTCTCGAGGATCTGGCCGACGTTCATGCGGCCAGGGACACCCAGCGGGTTCAGGACGACATCAACGGGGGTTCCATCCTCAAGGAACGGCATGTCCTCGGCGGGCATGATCTTGGAGATAACACCCTTGTTGCCGTGACGGCCGGCGAGCTTGTCGCCTTCCTTGATCTTGCGCTTCTGCGCGATGTAGACGCGCACCAGGCGGTTGACGCCCGGGGGAAGCTCATCGCCCTCTTCGCGATCGAACACGCGAACGCCGATGATCTTGCCCGACTCGCCGTGGGGAACCTTGAGCGAGGTGTCGCGCACTTCGCGCGCCTTCTCGCCGAAGATCGCACGGAGCAGGCGCTCCTCCGGGGTGAGCTCGGTCTCGCCCTTGGGCGTGACCTTGCCGACCAGGACGTCGCCGGGCACCACGTCGGCACCGATGCGGATGATGCCGCGATCGTCGAGATCGGCGAGCACCTCCTCGGAGACGTTCGGGATGTCGCGGGTGATCTCCTCGGGGCCGAGCTTGGTGTCGCGTGCGTCGACCTCATGCTCCTCGATGTGAATCGAGGAGAGGACATCGTCTTGCACCAGACGCTGGTTGAGGATGATGGCGTCCTCGTAGTTGTGGCCTTCCCATGACATGAATGCCACGAGCAGGTTCTTGCCGAGTGCCATCTCGCCGAGATCGGTCGAGGGACCGTCCGCGAGGACCTGGCCCTTCTCGATGCGCTCGCCCTCGCTGACAACCGGGCGCTGGTTGAAGCAGGTGCCCTGGTTGGAACGATGGAACTTCTCGACACGGTAGGTCTCGTACTCACCGCCATCGGTTGCGATGGTGATGGTGTCGGCTGCGACCTCGGACACAACGCCCGCATTCTTCGCGGTGATGATGTCGCCGGCGTCGTAGGCCGCACGGAACTCCATGCCGGTACCGACGAGCGGCGCCTCAGCGCGCAGCAGCGGAACTGCCTGGCGCTGCATGTTGGAGCCCATCAGTGCGCGGTTGGCGTCGTCGTGCTCGAGGAACGGAATCATCGAGGTGGCGACTGACCACAGCTGGCGCGGCGAGACGTCCATGTAGTCGACATCCTTGGGCAGGACGTAGTCGACCTCGCCGCCCTTGCGGCGAACCAGAACGCGATCGTCGAGCATGATGCCCGTGCCATCGATGTTCGTGTTCGCCTGTGCGACGACGTGGGTGTCTTCCTCATCGGCAGTCAGGTAATCGATCTGATCGGTGACCTTGCCGTTGACAACCTTGCGGTACGGGGTCTCGACGAAACCGAACGCGTTGATGCGCGCGTAGGTGGCGAGCGAGCCGATCAGGCCGATGTTCGGGCCTTCCGGGGTCTCGATCGGGCACATGCGGCCGTAGTGCGAGGGGTGAACGTCGCGAACCTCGAAGCCTGCACGCTCACGCGACAGACCGCCGGGGCCCAGTGCAGACAGTCGACGCTTGTGGGTCAGGCCCGCGAGCGGGTTGGTCTGATCCATGAACTGCGACAGCTGCGACGTGCCGAAGAACTCCTTGATGGAGGCGACGACCGGGCGGATATTGATCAGGGTCTGCGGCGTGATGGCCTCGACGTCCTGCGTGGTCATGCGCTCGCGAACGACGCGCTCCATGCGGGACAGACCGGTGCGGATCTGATTCTGGATCAGCTCGCCGACGGTACGCAGACGACGGTTGCCGAAGTGGTCGATGTCATCGGTCTCGACGCGGATCTCGCCGCGCTCGGACTCCATGCTGACGATGCCGGCATGCAGGCAGACGATGTACTCGATCGCAGCAGCGATGTCATCGACGGTGAGGACGCTCTGGGTGAGCGGTGCGTCGATGCCGAGCTTCTTGTTGATCTTGTAGCGACCGACCTTTGCAAGGTCGTAACGCTTGGGATTGAAGTAGAAATTGTCGAGCAGGTTGCGCGCGTTCTCGACCGTGGGCGGTTCTCCCGGACGCAGCTTGCGGTAGATGTCGAGCAGTGCGTCTTCCTGGGTGGCGATGTGATCCTTCTCGAGGGTCGCCATGAAGGTCTCGTACTTGCCGAAGCGCTCGACGATCTGCTCGTGGCTCCAGCCAAGGGCCTTGAGCAGAACGGTGACGGGCTGCTTGCGCTTGCGGTCAACGCGGACGGCAACGAGATCCTTCTTGTCAATCTCGAACTCGAGCCAGGCGCCACGGCTCGGGATGAGCTTGGCGACGAAGACGTCCTTGTCGCTGGCCTTGTCGACCGAGCGCTCGAAGTAGGCGCCGGGCGAACGCACGAGCTGCGAGACGACCACTCGCTCGGTGCCGTTGATGACGAAGGTGCCCTTGTCGGTCATGAGCGGGAAGTCGCCCATGAACACGGTCTGGCTCTTGATCTCGCCGGTCTCGTTGTTCATGAACTCAGCCGTGACGAACAGCGGTGCGGAGTAGGTGAAGTCCTTGTCCTTGCACTGCTCGATCGTGTACTTCGGCGGCTCGAAGCGGTGATCGCGGAACGAGAGGCTCATCGCGCCGGCGAAGTCCTCGATCGGGCTGATCTCCTCGAAGATCTCGGTCAGGCCGGAGACCTGCGGGATCTCGGTGGTGCCACTGGCCAGGGCCGCGGAGACGCGGGCCTTCCAGAGGTCATTGCCGAGCAGCCAGTCGAAGCTGGCGGTCTGCAGGGCCAGGAGATCGGGTGCGGCCAGGGGCTCGCGGATCTTGGCGAAGGATGCCCGGTGGAGTCCGGGGGAAAGGGGCGTGACGTCCGTTGAACGCGAGGCGGTCAAGATGGTCCTTCCGAGGCGCTTTTTGGCTGGGCCGCGCTACTCCCTCATGACCGTTAACCCGATATGTCAAATGACGTACCGGGTCAGAGAGGTTAGAAAGGGCAGCGCAAAGCGGCAGCATACCTGAGAAGGCAAGCCGCTGTCGACCCCGGCCCCGATTGTCCGAATTTCCTCGATTGCACCTTTTTGCCCTGGCTCCGACAGCGAAACCAGCAACCTGCGGGTGAATCCTCGATCTTCGGGTCGTGCACGCGAGGGTAAAACCAACTGCGCAGGAGGATGGTGACCCGAAAAGCCTTGGGAGTCAAGCACAAAGCGCCGTGCTGTGACCAAAGCGAGACCTAATCCGGACCGAATGCCCCAATTCGGGCTAGGCCGGGGTGCCCCCCGTTCGGTTCCCGACCTCTAGGACAGTTCCTTGAGCCTGTCGGTCGGGAGCCGAACGGGGGCATATCTGCTTCAGCCTTGAGGGGGATTCGGTCCTCCCGCGGAAAACCAAAAGCGAAGGGCGCCCCCGCTGGGGACGCCCTTCGCGTGCAGCCGAAGCTGCGAGAGAACTACTTGACGGTGACCTTGGCGCCAGCTGCTTCGAGCTGTGCCTTTGCCTTCTCCGCAGCGTCCTTGTTGACCTTCTCCAGGACAGCGGTGGGTGCTGCCTCGACCAGATCCTTGGCCTCCTTGAGACCGAGGCTGGTGAGTGCGCGCACCTCCTTGATGACCGGAATCTTGTTGTCGCCGCCCGACTCGAGGATGACGTCGAACTCATCCTGGTCGCCGCCGGCTGCGCCGGCGTCGCCGCCTGCCGGTGCTGCTGCAACTGCAACGGCAACGGGTGCTGCGGCGGTGACGTCGAAGGTCTCTTCGAACATCTTCACGAACTCGGAGAGCTCGAGGAGGGTCATTTCCTTGAATGCGTCAAGCAGATCTGCGGTGCTGAGCTTCGCCATGATGGCGTCCTTTCGGTAAAGCCGGCCAAAAACCCGAGGGCGGCCGGATGGTGTTGGGCTCTAGCCCTCGGTGGTTTCCTCAGCAGCTGCTTCTGCAACTGCCTCGGTGGTATCAACGGCGGCTGCCTCGTCGGCAACAACCTCGACTGCTTCGACAACTGCCTCGTCGGCAACTGCTTCGGCGGGTGCAGCCTCGGCCTCGGCTGCGGGAGCAGCAGCTGCTGCGCCCGGGTTCGCCTCGAGCTTGGTCTGCAGGGCGCCAAGTGCGCGGGCCGTCTTGGAAAGCGGTGCCGCGAACAGGGCTGCTGCCTGCGACTGCTTTGCCTTCATGGCTCCGGCGAGCTTGGACAGGAGAACCTCACGCGACTCAAGGTCGGCGAGCTTGTTGATGTCGGATGCACTCAGCGGCGCACCGTCCATGATGCCGCCCTTGATGATCAGGGCGGGATTCTCCTTGGCGAAGTTACGAATTGCCTTCGCGGCATCAACGGCGTCGCCCTTAACAAAGGCGATTGCGCTGGGACCGGCAAGCAGGTCGTCGAGACCGGCAACGCCGGCTTCCTTCGCTGCGATCTTGGTCAAGGTGTTCTTGACGACCGCATAGGTGACCGTGGAACCGAGGGTGCGACGCAGCGTCTTAAGCTGCGCGACGCTCAGTCCGCGGTACTCAGTGAGCACTGCCGCACTTGAATTGCGGAAGTGGTCGGCGAGCTCGGCGACTGAATTCGCCTTGTCAGGCCGTGCCATGGGGCTCCTTTCATATGCCCCGACAAGCAAAACGCCCCGGCGCAGGCGCACGGGGCAACACCGCTTTCGCGGTCTTTCCAGTTCACCTACGCGGGCCGTCCGCTTGAGCGGAGCCTTCGACCCTCCCTTGCGGGAGAGCGACCAGCGGTCTTTGGTGAGGTCAGATTAGGGGGCCGAAGGGCGCCGCGGCAAATCCGGCACCAGGCAAGCGAAGAGGGGGCGGCCGAAGCCACCCCCTCCCCTAGACGCCTTCCCTTACGGGAGCAGCTTCTTGGTCGGACCCACCTGCGTGTAGATCGCACGCTTGGCGCCACCGGTGGGCGCGCTCGTCGCGAGCATCACGTACTCGGTGAGACGGCCCAGGGTGCCAGCCGAGTCGTACTGACCCATCCAGTAACCGGTCAGGCCCTGGTGCGAGGTTGTAGTGACGACCAGGGGCACCGATGCGGCCGAACGGAACTTCGACGAGTTGGTCTGCAGTGCCGCGAGCAGGCCCTTGCGGGTCAGGTCGGGACCTGCCGCCTTGATCGCCTGCGACAGGACGTACGCAGTGTTGACGCCGTAGTAGGTGTAGAAGTTCCACGGGAGACCACTGGCCTCGACGAGGGTCTTCATCTGCGAGACGTACGGGTTGCCCAGATCGGTAATCGGGGTCAGGAAGCTGGGGGTGTACATCTTGTTCATCAGCTTCGTGGCCGCTGCACCGAGAATGCCCTTGATGATCGTGGGCTCGGAACCGACCGAGGTGACCATCCAGGTCGGGGCGAAGCCCACCTTGGCCGAGGTGGCAAGGAGTGCTGCGGTGGCCTGGGTGATGCCGAAGAAGGTGACCAGCTGGCAGCCGGCCGTCTTCATCTTCACGACCTGCGAGGCAAAGCCCGCCGCAATGTTCGCGGCGGCGAACGAGGTCGTGGTGGCGAAGGTCATGCCTGCGGCCTTGAAGCCATTCGACGCGTCGATGCCGAAGTCACCGTCCTGGTACATGAAGCAGGCCTTCAGGCCGCTCAGCGCCGGGGTGTTCTGGATGTAGTAGGTCATCGCCTTGGCCTCGACGGCGTAGGACGGCAGGTACGGAATCGTGGTCGGGTACTTCTTCACGTTGCCGAACTGCGAGGCACCGGTGTTGATGAAGACATCCGGCACGCCGCGCTTGTTCAGGGTGTCGATGACAGTGGAGTGCTGATCGGTACCGAAAGCGCCGTACATCGCGAAGATCTTGTCGCTGAGCAGCAAGGTGCTGGTCTGCGCCTGGGTCGTGGCAGGGTTGTACATGTCGTCCTTGGCCACGAACTTGATCTTGCGGCCGTTGATGCCGCCGTTCTTGTTCACGTAGTCGAAGTACGCCTGGGCAGCCTGCGGGATGAGCGAGTAGCCCGTCGCGGCTGGGCCGGTCTGCGGCGAGGTGGAGCCGATGACGATCTGGGTCTTCGAGACTCCGGGGTCGGCAGCGTGCGAGGGCACGGCCAGGGTCACCGCGCCGACGGCGACTGCCGCGGTCGTGGCGAGGCCCTTGACGATCAGTTTCTTCTTCACGTGATCTCCTTGGCTTCGGTGACACTGCCCATGCATGAGCATGTAAGCCGCGTCACATTGAGGTAGCCCGAGGCTAGACCCCCGAGGGGGTCGGTGTCCTGTCTTTGCTACCGACGAGTAGTAAGTCGTCGCCAACCAGAGCCGAGCAGCCCCATCACCCCTCCCGGGGCAATGAGCACCACCAGGACCAGGAGCAGACCGTAGGCCAAGGTGGGCAAGTTATTGGTCACCTGGTCGCTCCAGCCTCGATCCCCCGCCAGATTCGAGACCGCCGCCGGGAGCCCGACCAGCAGGACCGCGCCGATCACGGCTCCGACGAGCGAGCCACGGCCACCGAGGACGACGCCGACGAGCAGGGAGAGCGAGAGGGCCACCCCGTAAGCCCCGGGCCCGACGTAGGTCAGGATCTGGGCGAAGACGGCACCGGCGAGGGCGGCGAACAGGCTGCTGACGACGAAGGCTGACACCTTCGAGGCCGCGGGCGAGATGCCCGAGAGAGCTGCCGCGATCGGATCATCGCGCACGGCCTTCCAGACCCGACCCTGGCGACCGCGCACCAGGTTGAGGGCGACGAAGCCGGCGATGCAGGCCACCGCGATCGAGACCGAGGCCTGCCACTGCTCGAGGATGAAGCCGGCATCGGTGACGGTGCCGGACGGAGTTGAGGAGATCGCCGATGCCGAGGGCATGGGTACAGGATCTGCCGACGCACTCGACCCGGCTCCGGTGACATCGGACGGCGTCAACATGTCGGACGGCGACGACGAGCCGGTGACATCAGAGGGCGTAAGCATGTCGGACGGCGACGACGAGCCGGTGACATCAGAGGGCGTAAGCATGTCGGACGGCGACGACGAGCCGGTGACATCAGAGGGCGTGAGCATGTCGGACGGCGACGACGAGCCGGTGACATCAGAGGGCGTGAGCATGTCGGACGATCCCGATGAGGCATCGGACGGGACAGGGCTGGTTCCCGAGAGTGCGAGATCGAGTGCTGCAGCATCGCTCTCGACAGCAGCATCGATGGCGGCAGCCGTATCGGTCGCGTAGCCGCCCTCGGGATACGGAACTGTGAGCATGAGACCCTGGCTGCCACCGAGCAGACCCGGGAAGCGCGCAGCAATGGACGGCAGCCCGACGGCAATGCCGAGGGTGAGGCCTGCGAGGTATGGCCCGCGCAGGCGGGCGGCAAGCAGGCCGATGATCAGGCCGGCGATCACTCCCCCGAGCCCGGCGAAGATCACCGACCACACAGCGTTCCACTGCATCCCGAGGATCGGAACCGTCTGCCAGTTCAGGCTCGTCACGGCGAAGACGTATCCGCCAACGGCCATCAATGCGCCATTGCCGAGTGACACCTGGCCGGACAGGCCAACCAGGATCACCATGCCGAACATCGCGGTGGCGTACATCGCCGCGAGCGCGAGGTAGTAACTCATCAGCGGCTCGACCATCACGTTCAGACGCGACAGTACGAGCCAGATCGCGATGAACAGCGGTGCGTGAACGAGAAGGCGCGAATTGCGCAGCCAGGAAGGCATCACACCGCCCTCGACTTACCGCGACCGAATGCGCCTCCGGGACGCACCACAAGCGTGATGGCCAGCAGTATCAAGACGACGATCGGCGCGTCACCGGCCTCGCCGTAACCGGTGACCAATGCGAGTACGAGGCCCGTGCCGACGCCGAAGGCCACCGCTCCAATGAGGCTGTCGAGACCACCGACGACCGCAGCGGTGAAGGCAAAGATCAGCAGGATGTCGAAGCTATTCGGCGACAGACTCGCGGTCGGTGCGATGAGAACACCGGCGACCGCACCTACGACGCCCGCGAGAGCCCAGCCGAAGGCGAGCATGCGATTGACTCGAATACCGGAGAGCTTAGCGACCTCGGGGTTGAAGGCCGAGGCGCGCATCGACAATCCGAGTGAGGTGCGCGTGAAGAGCAAGGTGAGTGCCACGACGAGCACAGCCGTGACGACATAGACGAGAACGTCGTACCAGGAAATCGGCCAGATGCGCCCGCCGATTTCGAGACCGTCATTGGCCACGGGCGGCGGGAAGGACTGCGGCTCGCCGCCCCAGATCATCGCCGCGAGTGCCTGCAGGGAGATCAGCACGCCAAAGGTGGCGATAATGGAACCTGAGGTGTCGAGTCGCTGCACCGGCCGCAGCACGAGCGCGTACACGATGAGTCCGAGAATCGCTCCGGCAACCAGGCCGGCGAGCAGCGCGAGAAACCATGAGCCTGTGGCCTGCTGCACGATCAGTGCGATGAAGGTCGTGAACATCGCCTGGCCGACCTGAGCGAAGTTCACGATGCGCGTCGAGCGCCAGACAAGAACGAGCGCGAGGGCGAACAGCGCGATGACCGCGCCGCTGGAGAACCCGCCGAGGAGGTAGTCGATAAAAGTCGTCATGTCAGCGCCTACGACCCCAGGTACGCATCGCGTAGTTCGTCGTCGGCCGCGATCTCTTCCGCAGTGCCGACCCGGACAACAGTGCCGAGGTTCATGATGATGCCGGTCGTCGCGACGCGAAGTGCCGTCACGGCGTTCTGCTCGACGAGCAGCACCGCAAGGTTCTTCTCGCGTGCAAGCTGATTCACCAGCTGCAGGATCTGCGTCACGATGAGGGGCGCGAGACCGAGCGACGGTTCATCGAGCAGGAGGCAGGTCGGGTCGCACATCAGCGCGCGGCCGATCGCGAGCTGCTGACGCTCACCGCCGCTGAGGGTGTCGGAGCGCATGCGGCGACGCTCCGCCAGCACGGGGAACATGTCGTAGATCTCCGCTGATGTCGCCTTGCGCTCTGCGCTCGGTCGCCACAGCCCGCCCAGGTGCAGGTTCTCCTCGACGGTCAGTTCGGGAATGGTCGAGCGCCCCTCGGGAATCAGCGCCATGCCGGTTCGGACGATGTCCTCGGGCGATCGACCGGTGACCACGGCGCCATCGAGCTCGGCGGAGCCGGACTCGGGCTTGACCAGGCCGGCGAGGGTGCGCATCAACGTGGACTTGCCTGCTCCGTTCGCGCCGATCACCGCAGTGACCTCGCCGCGCGGCACGATCAGGCTGACGGCATCAAGTGCGCGCACGGCACCGAAGCTGACGCTCAACTGCTTGACCTCGAGCATCAGACGGCCTCCTCGTGACCGAGGTATGCCTCGAGGACTGCGGGGTTGTTCCGAATCTCCGTCGGCGTTCCGGAGGCGATCACCTTGCCCGCATCGAGGACCCAGATGAGGTCACATACATTCATGACGAGATCCATGTGATGCTCGACGAGGAGAACAGTGCGCTGAGGAGTCCAGCTCCGGATGAGGGCACCAAGCTCGGCGATGTCACCGACACTCACGCCGCCTGCAGGTTCATCGAGCATGACGATCGACGGATCACTGACCAGCGCGCGTGCGAGCGCCACGCGCTTTTGCACGGGATACGGGAGCTCGGACGGGAATCGATCGCGGGCATCTGCCACGCCGAGCTCGGCCATCACGGCGAGAGCTCTTTCGCGCAGTCGGGCGGTACGGGTATCGGCCCAGGGCATCGCGAGACCGTCGGCGATGATGCCGGTGCGGATGGACGCCGAGCCACCGAGCATCACGTTGTCGAGTGCCGAGAGCGTGGCGAAGAGCCCCACCCCCTGGAGGGTGCGCGCGACACCGAGCTTGGTCAGCCGTTGCGGCCTGATCCGACGTTGGAGTGAACCGTTGATGGTGACTGTGCCGGAGTCAGCGGAGAGGAATCCGGAGAGCACGTTGAAGACCGTGGTCTTGCCCGCGCCGTTGGGGCCGATCAGGCCGGTGACAGCTCCTTGGGGGACGTCAATGCTCACCGAGTCGAGGATCTGGAGCCCCGACAGCTTGATCGAGACATCGCGCAGTGAGATCGCCGAGTCGACCGGCACCCCGCTCATGCGACTCCGTCCGATCACCGTTAACCCTCACTGCCGTTCGACAGCCCTGCCAGTGTGTCGTGGGCGCAAACGGTGGTCAATCGGTTTGGCTGAAAACGACGAAGGGGCAGCCGATGGCTGCCCCTTCGTTGATCGCTTCGTGACGACTAGATGTCGTCTTCCGCAGTGAGGTTCTTGACGCGGTTCGAGTCCACCTGCACGCCCGGACCCATGGTCGAGGAGAAGGTGGCCTTCTTGATGTAACGACCCTTGGCCGCGGACGGCTTCAGGCGCAGGACCTCGTCGAGGGCCGCTGCGTAGTTCTCGACGAGCTGGGTCTCGCTGAACGAGGCCTTCCCGATCGGGAACTGCAGGTTGGAGTGCTTGTCGACACGGAACTCGATCTTGCCGCCCTTGATGTCGTCGACAGCCTTCGCGACATCCATGGTGACGGTGCCGGTCTTCGGGTTCGGCATCAGGCCACGAGGACCAAGCACCTTGCCCAGGGTTCCGACCTTGCCCATCAGATCGGGCGTGCAGACGGCGGCATCGAAATCAGTCCAGCCTCCGCGCACCTTCTCGATGAGCTCATCGGAACCCACGAAGTCGGCTCCTGCTGCGCGTGCTTCGTCTGCCTTCTCGCCGTTGGCGAAGACCAGGACCCGGGCGGTCTTGCCGGTGCCGTGCGGAAGGTTGACGGTGCCACGCACCATCTGGTCTGCCTTGCGGGGGTCAACGCCCAGACGCATGGAGACCTCGACGGTCGGATCGAACTTGCTTGCAACGCCGGCCTTGACGAGACGAACGGCCGAGAGCGGTGAGTACAGCTCGTCGGGGTTGATCTTCTCAGCGGCGGCGCGGTATGCCTTGCTGCGCTTCATGTTCTGCTCCTTCGCAGGTTGTGGTTAGTGAGCCGCGCAGGCTCTCCCACGTGATTCGGATTGGGGGGTTTCCCTTAGGAAACGGTGATGCCCATCTGACGAGCGGTGCCCTCGATGATCTTCATCGCAGCATCGATGTCATTGGCATTGAGATCGGGCATCTTGGTGGTGGCGATCTCGCGGACCTGATCCGATGTGATGGATCCGGCCTTGACCTTGTGCGGCTCGCCCGAGCCCTTCTCCAGGCCTGCGGCCTTGAGAATGAGGCGGGATGCCGGCGGGGTCTTCAGGACGAAGTCGAACGTGCGGTCTTCGTAGACCGTGATCTCGACGGGGATGATGTTGCCGCGCTGGCTTTCCGTGGCCGCGTTGTAGGCCTTGCAGAAATCCATGATGTTCACGCCGTGCTGGCCGAGTGCAGGGCCAACGGGCGGCGCGGGGTTCGCGGCGCCTGCCTGAATCTGGAGCTTGATCAGGCCGGCAACCTTCTTCTTCTTGGGTGCCATGGTGATTCGGGTCCTTACCTGTGTGATGACCTCGCGAGTTCCCCGCGAGGGACGTGCTGCTCGTCAGTGACTGCCTGACGAGGTGGTGCGATCTGCGGGTTGCCCCGCAGAGGATCAGGTGTTCTTCTGGATCTGGTTGAAGGCCAGCTCGACCGGGGTCTCGCGACCGAAGATCTCGACGAGGCCGGTGACCTTCTGGGCCTCGATGTTGATCTCGGAGATCGACGCGTGGAGAGTGGCGAACGGACCGTCGACCACGGTGACCGAGTCGCCGATCGAGAAGTCGATCTCGATGGCCGGTGCACTCGAGCTCGCGCCACCGGACGTTGCCGGGGCACCGGGTGCGCCGGCCTTCTTCTCGGGAACGGGAGCAAGGATGGCGACAACCTCATCGAGGGTCAGCGGTGCGGGCTGGTGGCCGTGGCCGACGAAGCCCGTGACACCGGGAGTGTGACGCACGACGCCCCACGACTCATCGGTGAGCTCCATGCGCACGAGCACGTAGCCGGGGAACTTGTTGCGGCGGACGAGCTTGCGGACGCCGCCCTTGATCTCGGTGACCTCTTCCATCGGTACCTCGACCTGGAAGATGTAGTCCTCGACGTTGAGGCTGATGACACGGCTCTCGAGGTTGCCCTTGACCTTGTTCTCATAGCCGGCGTAGGAGTGAATGACGTACCAGTCACCGGGAGAGATACGCATCTGCTCCTTGAACGCGGCAACGGGATCTTCGTCCACTTCCTCGTCGATCTCGGCAGCAACCTCAGCAGCCACCTCGCCCTCAATCTCGATCGCAGCAGCGTCGACGATCAGCTCGGCGTCGATCTCGGCATCGAGTGCAGCAGTGGTCACGACATCCGCAGCCGCCGTCTCGGCGATCTCCTCCGCGGCGGACAGCACAGCGGCAGCCTCTGCCTCGAAGTCATCAGCGGCGAACTCTTGGTCCAGATCGGACACGGCGGTCATTCTCCTTAATAGACGAACAGGGTGGGGGAAGCGAGCGTGATCATCCGAAGATGAGCAGGACTCCCTTGGTGAAGACGTAGTCGAAGCCGGCGATGATCGCCGAGATGACTGCAACGAACACGATGACGATCGTCGTGTAGGCAATCAACTCCTTGCGAGTCGGCCAGATGACCTTGCGAAGCTCGACGATGATCTGACGGATGAACAGCGCGATACGCGAGAAGATGTTCCCGCGCGAACGACGCGCGTCTGAGCTCGAGCGCTCTGACGTGTCGGTGTCTGTCATGACTGCCTTCTCTTCGTGAACCTGAGTACTGCTGGTGGTACAACCTGCTGCGCGGCCGTATGACCGCTCCGCAGGGCCGGAGGGACTTGAACCCCCAACCCCCGGTTTTGGAGACCGGTGCTCTGCCAGTTGAGCTACGACCCTTTGTGAGGAGAAGTCGGCTGCCTTTGGGCAGGCTGCCGCCAAGCTTCCTTACGGATCAGTGAGTCTACGGCCCCTCGGGAAGGGCGGTCCAATCGGGCATATCGGGCCCTCCGGTGCCCGCTCCGGAACACCTGTGCGTACCGATCCAGATACCCGATCAGCGCACTGGATCGGGCCTGGAACAATGGAGACATGACCTCACGCATCTCCGCCCGAATCTCCTCCATCACCGAGTCGGCCACGCTGGCTGTCGACGCCAAGGCCAAGGCCCTCAAGGCCGCCGGGCGCCCCGTGATCGGCTTCGGGGCCGGCGAGCCGGACTTCCCGACCCCCGACTACATCGTCGAGGCAGCCGTCGCGGCCTGCCGCGTGCCGGCCATGCATCGCTACACCCCGGCAGGTGGCCTGCCCGAGCTCAAGGAGGCCATTGCGGCCAAGACCCTGCGCGACAGCGGCTACGCGGTCACCGCAGCCCAGGTCCTGGTCACGAACGGCGGCAAGCAGGCCCTCTACAACGCCTTCGCCACCCTGCTCGATCCCGGGGACGAGGCGATCCTGCCCGCCCCGTACTGGACCACCTACCCGGAGGCCATCCGCCTGGCAGGCGGTGTGCCCGTCGAGGTCATGACCGACGAGACCAGCGGCTACCGCGCGACCGTCGCCCAGCTTGAGGCCGCACGCACCTCGCGCACGAAGGTGCTCGTCTTCGTCTCGCCCTCGAACCCGACCGGCGCCGTCTACTCCCCTGCTGAGGTCAAGGCCATTGGCGAGTGGGCCCTGGCCAATGGCATCTGGGTCATCACCGACGAGATCTACGAGCACCTGGTCTACGGCGATGCCGAGTTCAGCTCGATGCCTGTTCTCGTTCCCGGTCTGGCCGATACCTGCATCGTCGTCAACGGCGTCGCGAAGACCTACGCAATGACGGGCTGGCGCGTGGGGTGGCTCATCGGCCCCGCTGATGTCATCAAGGCCGCCACCAACCTGCAGTCGCACGCCACCTCGAATGTCTCGAACGTGGCTCAGGCTGCGGCCATCGCCGCAGTCTCCGGCGATCTCGCAGCAGTCGACGAGATGAAGGTGGCCTTCGATCGTCGACGCACGCTGATCGTCGCAATGCTGAACGAGATCGACGGCGTCGAGTGCCCCACCCCCGAGGGAGCGTTCTACGTGTACCCATCGGTGAAGGCCCTGATTGGAAAGTCGCTGCGCGGCAAGACAATCTCGTCGTCCGCGGAATTGGCGAACATCATCCTCGACGAGGCAGAGGTTGCCGTGGTGCCGGGCGAGGCCTTCGGCACTCCGGGCTACCTGCGCCTGTCCTACGCACTCGGCGATGCAGACATCACCGAGGGCGTCACGCGCATGCAGAAGCTGCTGTCAGAAGCCAGCTAACCCCGGCTCGGGCACGAGCTCGATCCCGAACTCCTCGAGAACTCGTCGACGTATGACGTCGGCGAGTTCTCGTATGTCTGACGCAGTCGCGCCACCCGTGTTGGTAAGAGCCAGGGTGTGCTTCGTCGAGACGCGAGCACGCGCATCCGCATTCACGCGAAATCCGCGTTCAACGCCGGCCTGCTCGATCAGCCAGGCGGCACTGAGCTTCACGCCCTCATCGCACGGGTAACGAGGGCAGTCCGCCGGCACTGTGGCGGCAGTCACGACGTCGATGATCGGATTCGTGAAGAAGGATCCCGCGCTCCAGGTGTCGGTGTCGTCGTCATCGAGCACCATTCCCTTCTCACGTCGAAGGGCCAGCACCTCTTCGCGGATGAGTGCCAGCGGAAGTTCATCGCCGACGCTCACCTCGAGCGCGCGTGCCAGTTGCGCATACTCGACCGACCCGCGGTCGCCGGTGGCAAGTTCGAGCACCACTTCGAGCACCACGAAGCGATTCGGCTCCCGCTTGAACACGCTGGAGCGATAGCCGAACTCGCACTCGGCCGAGGTGAGAGTCACCCACGATGAGGCGTGTCGATCCCAGGCTCGCACCTCGCGAATCACCTGCGAGACGTCTTGTCCGTAGGCACCGACGTTCTGCACTGGTGTCGCGCCCATGAGGCCGGGTATCCCCGACAGCGACTCGATGCCTGACCAGCCGTGGCCCACCGCCCGCGCGACCAGCGCATCCCACGACTCACCAGCCGCAACAGTCAGGCGCACTGTCGAGCCGGTCTCGACGACCTCGACACCTCTCGTGCGAATAGCGATCACGGTGCCCGCGAAACCCGCGTCGGCGCACAGCAGATTGCTTCCGCCACCGATGAGCAGGACAGGCGTGCCGGCCGAGTCGGCAGCGCGCACGGCTTCGATCAGCTCGAGCTCGGTGGTGGCCACGATCAGCGATCCGATGGGACCACCAATGCGAAAGGTAGTCATCTCAGCAAGTGCCGGACGGCTGGTCATGGGGAGCACGCTACACAGATCAGCGATGCAGGATCTCGTCGCGACCGCGGTACGCCTGCAGGATTCGGTCATAGGTCTTACGCGACTCCTTGTCGCGATAGGCCGGATCGGAATCGTGGTAACCGCGGTGACGGTCCTGGCGTACGGGCAGCTCGGTCGTCGGCACCACGAGCGAACCGCCTGCCGCGCGAAGGGCAAGCGACCATTCGAGATCGGCATTGCGGTAGAACTTCGCCTTCGGATGCGGCGGGGTTGCCAGTGCCGCCTCGCGATCGAGTGCGGCGAAATAACCGAGCAGTACGTCAACCTCACCCGGCCCGGCATCGATCACCGAGCGCCAGGCATCATCGATGTCGACGTTGGCGCCCTTCCAGCCTGCACCCACCACCGCACCGTCAATCGCGGTGACGAGCGGAGTGATCGCATCACCCTCGATCACCGAGGAGAGATCCATGATCACGTGCACGCGCGATGAGGACACCTGGAGCAGCGCAGTGACGGCCGCCGACCACCCGCACTGCTGAAGCGTCTGCGCGCAGTGCAGTTCAATGAAGCGAGAGGGATGCGTGAGCGCGTACTCGTGCAGAACAAGGCCGGCGCCCTCGACATTTCCGAGATCGAGTCCGATCACGACCACATCCTGCGGCGCATGCGTGATCAGCGCGTCAAAGCACGTGCGCAGATCATCGGGCCATCCATCGATGACAACGCCGATGGTGCACAGCGGGGCCGCAACGCGCGGTGACTGCTCGGCGAGGGCCGCGATCGTGGCGAGAACTTCGAAGGGCGGCTTCTCGGTGAGTGCGTACCCGTCAGCGGAGTCCTTGACCAGCCAGCCTGCTTCCGCAATGGCATCCCGCAGCTCATCGGAACGGCCGAAGTCCTTGTCAGCACGAGCCTGCGCGCGCGCCTCGGCGAGTGCGATGACCTCTGCAGGGGCGGTCGACATGGTCACGGAAGTCGGACAACGGCCTGGGCCTTGCCCAGGACAGTGGCGTCATCGCATGACGCGGTGATCGTAATCAGGGCCGTGTTGTCCTCGCGCTTCTCGGTGACCTTCGCGGTTACCGTGAGAACTGCACCCTGGTCGTCATCGGGAACGACAACGGGGCGCGTGAAACGACAGCCGTACTCGAGGAGTGCGCCGGGATCGCCGAGCCAATCGGTGACCACGCGCACAGCCTCGGCCATGGTGAACATGCCGTGAGCAATGACATTCGGCAGGCCGACAGAAGTCGCCACGCGCTCATTCCAGTGAATGACGTTGAAGTCGCCCGAGGCACCGCAGTAGCGCACGAGATCAGCACGCATGATCGCGAACTCCTGGGCGGGAAGCTCGAAGCCGACCTCGATGTCAGCGAAGGCGGGGGTCATGCGCCGGCCTCCTCTGCGGCGCGCGCCACGATGGTCGAGTACGTCGTGACCACGTGCTCGCCGGCAGTTGTCGTGACATCGGCGCGGGCGCTGAGCATGTCGTTGCCGGCCACCGTGCGGGCGCTTTCGATGGTGGCAGTGGTGACGAGCTCGTCACCGGCACAGATCGGGCGGGTATAGACGAATCGCTGGTCACCATGAACCACGCGTGAGTAATCAAGGCCCAGATCAGGGTCATGGGCGACACCGATGACTGCCTTCAGCGAGACGATGATCGCGAAGGTGGGCGGCGCGATGATGTCGGCGTAACCGAGTGCTGCAGCCGCGGCGGGATCGTGGAAGACGGGGTTGGAGTCGCCGATCGCAGACGCGAACTCGCGGATCTTCTCCCGCCCCACCTGGTACACCGGGCTGGGCGGGAAACTACGACCGACGAACTCCTGATTGAGTGCCATGGGGACTCTGAAGCCCGAGGGCTCTCGGACTAGCGGGTCTCTTTGTGAGCCGTGTGCTTATTGCAGTTCGGGCAGTACTTCTTGGCCTCGAGACGATCGGGATCGTTGCGCCGGTTCTTCTTGGTGATGTAGTTCCGGTGCTTGCAGTCCTCACAGGCCATGGTGATCTTGGGGCGAATGTCGCTGGCCTTGGCCATTGGACTTCCTCTTTCGTCTGGACGTGCGTTCGGGTGGTGCTGGTCTTGGAGGCGGGAGCATCCAAGGTGGTAGCGGAGGCCGGATTTGAACCGGCGACACAGCGATTATGAGCCGCTTGCTCTGCCAACTGAGCTACCCCGCCGTGCGATGAGGCCACGTACTCCTCATCAGCCGAGCCCCTTTACGGAATCGAACCGTAGACCTTCTCCTTACCATGGAGACGCTCTGCCGACTGAGCTAAAGGGGCGTGAAGCCTGGCAAGCGTACAGGGGGGATCCCCTCATGGCGAAATCGGGTCCGGCAACCCCCTGGTTGCCCCGTGAATCGATGCCCTGGACACTACAGACATGCCCTGGACAACCGCAGACCTGCCCGATCTGACCGGCCGCCGGGCGCTGGTGACCGGCGCGAACTCGGGCCTGGGCTATGAGACTGCCTTGGCCCTGGCCGGCTGCGGCGCCCAGGTCACGCTGGCCGTACGCGATACCGCGAAGGGCGAGCAGGCCGCTGCCGGAATCCGAAAGGCTCATCCGACTGCGGCCATCGAGGTCTCTGCCCTCGATCTCGCCAGTCTGGCGTCGATCCGGGAATTCGCTGCGGCCTGGTCGTCCGACCACCCCGACGGCCTCGACCTGCTGATCAACAACGCCGGGGTCATGGCCCTCCCCCAGCGCGTGACGGCAGATGGCTTCGAGATGCAGTTCGGCACGAACCACCTGGGACATTTCGCCCTGACCGGCCTGCTCTTGCCTGCCCTCGTGGCACGCCACCGCTCTCGCGTGGTGACCGTGTCCTCCTTCGCCCACCGCATGGGTCGTCTCAACCTCGACGACCTCATGGGCAAGCACCGCTACCGGGCCTGGGGCGCCTACGGCCAGAGCAAGCTGGCCAACCTCCTCTTCACCGGCGAACTGCAGCGCCGCCTGGATCAGGCCCACCTGTCAGTCAAGGCCATGGCCGCGCATCCCGGCTACGCCCACACCAATCTCCAGTCGGCCAGCGCGAAGATGAAGGGTCAGTCCTTTCAGGTGCGGGTCACCGACCACATGAACGACGTCCTCGCACAAAGTGCCGCCATGGGAGCCCTACCCACCCTCTTCGCGGCCACCGCGCCAGGCCTGCCGGGTGACTCCTTCGTCGGCCCGAACGGATTCATGGAAATGCGCGGGTATCCCCACCTGGTGGGGCGCAGCACCCGCGCCGCGGACCTCGCCGATGCCGCCGCCCTCTGGACGGCCAGCGAGCAGCTCACCGGGGTCGTGTACCCGTTCGATTGATGTAGGTCTCGGGTTCTCGAGAATTCCCAGCCCACAACGAAGAGGACCGGCTGCCCTGAGGCAACCGGTCCTTCGCGTGGCGGGTGATGGATTCGAACCATCGAAGGTAAAACCGACGGATTTACAGTCCGCTCCCATTGGCCGCTCGGGCAACCCGCCTTACAACCCACGAGGGGCTGCGAGAGAACAATACAGGCTCGCCGGTAGGACAGAATGTGCCCCAGCAGTTTCACCCGCACTCAGGAGGATCAGTGGCCGACAGCAGCTTCGACATCGTTTCCAAGGTCGACCATCAGGAGGCCGATAACGCCCTGAACCAGACCGCGAAGGAACTCGCGCAGCGCTTCGACTTCAAGAACACCGACACCACCATCGAGTGGAAGGGTGACATGGGCGTCGAGATCACTTCGGGCACGGAGGAGCGCGCCAAGGCCGCCCTCGATGTCTTCCGCGAGAAGCTGATCAAGCGCGGCCTGTCGCTGAAGTGCTTCGAGGCGCAGGATCCGCGCTCGTCGGGCAAGGAGTACAAGATCTCCGGCACGTTCAAGGACGGCATCAGCCAGGAGCAGGCCAAGAAGATCGGCAAGCTCATCCGCGACGAAGGCCCCAAGAACGTGAAGACCCAGGTGATGGGCGAGGAGCTTCGCGTGACAAGTAAGAGCCGCGACGATCTGCAGGAAGTCCAGCGACTGGTGAAGGAAGCGGATCTCGACTTCGCGACCCAGTTCGTCAACTACCGCTAGCGGGGAACCACTTCACGAGTTGATCGATGCCGTGCACCAGGCCGCTGGCCGAGTGCGCTGATTGATCCGTCTCATTCGACCAGGCCAAAGCGTCGAACGGGCACACATCGACGCAGATACCGCAGTACATGCATGCACCGAAGTCAATAGTGAATTCATCAAGTACGTGAACGACTTTCGGACGCCGCGCGCCTTCCTCGGTGACCTCGTGCGTGTGGCTCGCGAGATCGATGCACCACACCGGGCACTCGCGCACGCAGATCATGCATGACGTGCACGCATCGGGGTTCAGGCCGATGAGCGAGTGCGCATTCGACGGCATGCCGCGCTCACTCATGCGAGCCACCGTCACTGACAAGCCAGTCTTCGGCAACTCCGACTGCGCGCTGCCTGCGCCGGTTGGCCTTCGCGTCATCGCTTGCATCCGCGTCACCGGGCCACGGCGTGAGCACTCGCGCACCGAGGACAGTGCTCTTGAGAAGTATCGGTGCACCTTCGTCAGTGCGACGAAGCAAGGGTCGCTCATCATGAGCACCTGCGATGCGCACACCGAACATCTCGGCCAGTTCGCGCTCGTACCACGACGCACCGGCGTAGACGTCGGTGATCGACGCGATCACATGATCGGAATCGAGACGCGTGGCGACAAGCTCGCACGCCGCGTCACTGGTGCGCATGACGGAGGCGATGACCTCGATCCACTCACTTCGATCGACGCCGGCGATCATGTCGAGAACGTCGTAGCCGGCATCCCTGCAGGCGGCGAGCTCCGCGGCCCAGGCCTCCACCGGCACCTGCTTCATCGGATCACCAGCTCGGCCAGCCCGGCGATCAGCGCCTCGGGCCGGGGTGGGCAGCCCGGCACGTAGACCTCGATCGGGATGACCTGGTCGATGCCCTTGAGCACGGTCGGGGCATCCCAGTACGGGCCACCGGTGTTGGCGCAGGCTCCGAAGGAGACGGCGCGACGTGGCTCGGGAAGGGCATTCCAGGCGGCCAGCACCGCGGGCGCCATCGCATCGGTGACCGTGCCCGAGACCAGCAGGACGGCAGCCTCCGACGGGGTGTTGTCAGCCGGAACCAGGAGACCGGCGGTGATCGCGGCGCCGATCTCCATGGAGCAGCAGGCCAGGCCGAGGTCGAGGACCCCCACGGCGAGGCCGGGGACTCCCGGAACGCTGTAGTGCCTGGCGGAGGTCATGGCACGAGGCTAGTGGAGGCCGCGGCACGCTGAGCGGACCCTGTGAGGCGCATATCACCTCGTATCGGCAGAATTATGGTTGCAGAGTGGGGCTTACTCCACTTGGATTCAACAAAGTAGAAACGTGCTCGACACCCCTGGATTTACATCCATTCACATTGCTCCAACGAAGGTGGGCCCGTGGCCAAGCAGGTCGTTCAACTCAGCAAGGTCGTCATCCGATTCGCCGGTGACTCCGGCGACGGTATGCAGCTCACCGGCGATCGATTCACCACCGAGACCGCGGGCCTGGGCAATGACCTGAAGACCCTGCCCGACTTCCCCGCCGAGATCCGCGCACCTGCCGGCACAATCCCGGGCGTTTCGGCCTTCCAGCTGCACTTTGCCGATCACGCGATCTCCACCCCTGGCGATGCCCCTGACGTGCTCGTCGCGATGAACCCGGCAGCGCTCAAGGCCAACCTGAAACTGCTCCGCCCCGGCGGCACCCTGATCGTCAACACCGACGAGTTCGGCAAGCGCGCCTACGAGAAGGTCGGCTACACCGCCAACCCGATCGAGGACGGTTCCCTCGAGGGCTACAACGTCATCCCGATCGCGCTCACCTCGATGACCGTCGAGGCCCTGAAGGACTTCGCCCTCACCAAGAAGGAGGCCGAGCGCGCGAAGAACATGTTCGCCCTTGGCATGCTGTGCTGGCTGTATGACCGTCCGAGCCAGGGCACCATCGACTTCCTGACCTCCAAGTTCGGCAAGAAGCCGGAGATCCTCAAGGCGAATATCGCGGCCTACGAGGCCGGCTGGTCATTCGGCGAGACCACTGAGGCCTTCTCGGTGCAGTACGAGGTCAAGCCCGCTCCGATGCCCACCGGCGAGTACCGCAACATCCACGGCAACCTCGCACTTTCCCTCGGCCTCATCGCTGCGGGTCAACTCAGCGAGCTGCCGATCTTCCTCGGCACGTACCCGATCACCCCGGCGTCCGACATCCTGCACGAGCTGAGCAAGTACAAGAACTTCGACATCACGACCTTCCAGGCCGAGGACGAGATTGCCGGTGTCACCTCGGCTATCGGTGCCTCGTACGGTGGCGCACTCGGCATCACCACGACCTCAGGCCCTGGTGTCGCTCTGAAGTCCGAGGCCATCGGCCTTGGCGTGATGCTCGAGCTTCCGCTCGTCATCGTCGACGTCCAGCGTGGCGGCCCCTCGACCGGCCTGCCGACCAAGACCGAGCAGGCCGACCTCCTGCAGGCCATGTTCGGCCGCAATGGCGAGGCACCCGTGCCGATCGTTGCCCCGCAGTCGCCCAGTGACTGCTTCTTCGCCGCCATCGAGGCAGCCCGCATTGCCATCGAGTACCGCACCCCCGTGTTCCTGCTCTCCGATGGGTACCTGGCGAACGGTTCCGAGCCGTGGCTGGTTCCCGACACCTCGGCACTGGCGAAGATCGATCCGAACTTCACCACCGAGCCCAATCACGAGCTGCCCGACGGCAGCAAGGATTTCTGGCCCTACCTGCGTGACCCTGAGACCCTGGCCCGTCCATGGGCAGTGCCCGGCACGAAGGGTCTCGAGCACCGCATCGGCGGCATCGAGAAGGCAGACGGCGCCGGCGGCATCTCATACGACCCCGATAACCACGACAAGATGGTGCGCATCCGCCAGGCCAAGGTCGATGCGATCGCCCGCACCATTGATCCGATCGAGGTCGATGACCCCAGCGGCAAGGCACGCGTGCTGGTCATCGGCTGGGGCTCGACCTTCGGCCCGATCGGCGGCGCATGCAAGCTGGTGCGCGATGCCGGCCACGATGTCGCCCAGGCGCACATCCGCCACCTGAACCCGTTCCCGTCGAACCTCGGCGAGGTCCTGGCCAAGTACGACCGAGTCATCGTTCCCGAGATGAATCTCGGCCAGCTCAACATGCTGCTGCGCGCGAAGTACCTCGTCGACACCGTGAACTACAACCAGGTTCGCGGCCTGCCCTTCAAGACTGACGAGCTGGCAGGCGTCATCACCGATGTTCTCAAGAGCCTTTAAGGAGCACCTGTCATGACGATCAACGACCTCCCCGCCCTGAGCCTGGTTCCCAAGAGTGATGTCGCTCAGTCGGCCAAGGACTTCAAGTCCGACCAGGAAGTGCGCTGGTGCCCTGGCTGCGGCGACTACTCCATCCTGTCGACCGTGCAGGGCTTCATGCCCGAGCTCGGCCTGGCCAAGGAGAACATCGTGTTCATCTCGGGCATCGGCTGCTCCAGCCGTTTCCCGTACTACATGAATACCTACGGCCTGCATTCCATCCACGGCCGCGCCCCGGCTATCGCAACCGGCCTTTCCGTCTCGCGCCCTGACCTGTCGGTCTGGGTGGTCACCGGTGACGGCGACGCACTCTCGATCGGTGGCAATCACCTGATCCACGCACTGCGCCGCAACGTCAACCTGAAGATCCTGCTCTTCAACAACCGCATCTACGGATTGACCAAGGGTCAGTACTCCCCCACCTCCGAGCAGGGCAAGATCACGAAGTCGACCCCGCAGGGCTCGGTCGACTACTCCTTCAACCCGGTGTCCTTGGCACTCGGCGCAGAGGCAACCTTCGTGGCTCGCTCAATCGACTCCGATCGCAAGCACCTGAGCTCGGTGCTCGCCGCCGCTGCGGCACACGAGGGCACAGCACTCGTCGAGATCTACCAGAACTGCAACATCTTCAACGATGGCGCCTGGGACAAGCTCAAGGATGCCGAGACCGCTGATGATCTGCTGATCAAGCTCGTGCATGGTGAGCCGATCCGCTTCGGCAAGGACGGCGCAAAGGGCGTCATTCGTACCGCCGACGGCCAGATCACGATCGCTGACGTGGCCGAGGTCGGTGAGGGCGCACTTCTGGTGCACGATGCGCACCGCGAGGATCCCGCCCTGGCCTTCGCCCTCTCACGCCTGTCCGAGGTGCACACCCTGCAGGACACCCCGATCGGCATCTTCCGCGATGTGAAGCGTCCCTCCTATGACCGCCTCGTGCGCGAGCAGCTCGATGAGGCGCGCGAGAAGAAGGGTGCCGGCGATCTGCAGGCACTCGTACGTGGCAACGACACCTGGTTAGTCGGCTAATCACCCCCGATCGCGAGCCGCGGTCCCGAACAGCGATCGGATTGCTGTTCGGGATCGCGGCTTATGTCATCTGGGCGCTGTTTCCGTTCTACTTCCGGGCGGTCGACTACGTCTCTGCTGTCGAGGTCGTCGCGAACCGAGTGGTGTGGTCGTTCCTCCTGTTGCTCATCATCACCACGATCACTCGAGGGTGGGGCTCACTCACCCGTCTGGCCGGTAATCGACGTGAGCTCGGGCTCGTGGCCCTCGGCTCACTCTTCATCGCCGCGAACTGGAGTGCTTACGTCGTCTCGATCAGCACGAATCAGGCTCTGCAAGCCTCACTCGGCTATTTCATCTCTCCCCTGGTGATCGTCGCCATGGGAGTGCTACTTCTCAAGGAACGCCTTCGCGCAGGCCAGTGGATCGCCGTGAGCTTCGCGGTCGTAGCCGTCGCCGTGCTGACCATCAGCTACGGTGCCCTGCCGTGGATCGCACTCATCCTGTCGTTCTCCTGGGCCACCTACGGATTCATCAAGAAGTTCGTCGGCTGGGGCGCTGTGGAGAGCCTGACCGTCGAGACTGCGGTGCTCTCCCCTATCGCGATCACGATCTTGATCATCATGATCGTGCAGGGCACCGCAGCGACGGTCAGCAATGGCGCGTCAACTCTTCTGCTCCTGATGCTCGCCGGCCCAGTGACGACGATCCCCCTGCTGCTCTTCACCGGCTCGGCCACTCGCCTGCCGTACAGCACCCTCGGGATCCTCCAGTACATCACTCCGATCGGCTTGTTCATCGTCGGCGTCGGGTTCTTCCACGAGGCAATGTCACCGACGAGATGGGTCGGATTCGCCCTCATCTGGTGCGCGCTTGTCGTATTCACGATCGACGCGCGCCGATCATCACAGCCCTCGGAACTCGAGGACGCGCAGTTACTGCCTGAGGAGTAATCAGCCGGTGCGGTCGACGACGTAGTCGCAGAGCACCTCGAGTGCGTCGCGCGCCGAGTTCGCGGGGAGCTCATGAAGGCAGGCACGAGCCTGATCGGCCCAGTCACGAGCCTGCTGACGGGCCTCGCCGAGAGCCGAGTGCGCACGCAGCAGTGCGAGTGCCTCGGCATGCTCAGCGGGATCAGGCAGCGGTCGCGACAGCAGTTCGCGCAGGCGAGCATCAGCCGGGTCAGTGCCTCGCAGGGCGATGAGACCCGCGAGGGTGGGCACGCCCTCCTTGAGATCAGTGCCGGGAGTCTTGCCGGACTGCTCGGACTCCGAGGTGATGTCGACGAGATCATCAGCGAGCTGGAAGGCGATGCCGATGGCCTCGCCGAAGGCCGTGAGAGTGCGAATGGTGGACTCCGACGCACCTGACATGAGACCCCCGTACCAGCCGCTCGCGGCGATGAGCGAGCCGGTCTTGTCGGCCAGGACCTCGAGGTGATGTGTCACGGCATCCTCACCGGGCTTGGGCCCGACGGTCTCCTTGATCTGGCCGATGCACAGTCGCTCGAAGGTCACGGCCTGAATACGCACGGCCTCCGGGCCGAGATCAGCGAGGATGCCCGATACGCGAGCGAAGAGGAAGTCGCCGCTGAGAATCGCGACCGAGTTATCCCAGCGTGCGTTCGCCGAGGCGGCACCGCGACGCAGCATCGCTTCGTCCATCACGTCATCGTGATACAGGGTGGCCAGATGAGTGAGCTCGACAACGACACCGGCCTTGATGACATCGGCGCCTATACCCGAGCCGAACTGCGAGGAGAGCAGCACCAGGAGCGGGCGGAAGCGCTTGCCGCCGGCCTCGACCAAATGTCGCGAAACCTCGGTGACGAAGGAGTAGTCACTCGCGATCGCAGCTCGAATACCCGACTCGATATCGGCAAGCCCCGCCGAGAGCTCTGCCTCGAGGGCAGAGTCGGGCGTGAAGAAGCCGCTGGCAGAGTCGGTCATGAAAGCACGGTACTACCGCAGGAACAGGCCCGCATTGTCGACCAAGTCGAGCAGCGGCTGCGGCAGGATGCCGAGTACGACCGTGACCGTGGCGCCTGCGGCAATCACGATGGTGGTGAAGGCGGACGGCACGACCACCGAGGCGGTGCTATCGGTCGGCTCGGAGAAGAACATGATGACGATGACGCGCGCATAGAAGAACGCCGACACCACCGAGGCCACCACGGCCACGATGACGAGCCAGGTTGCACCCGAGTCGATCGCGGCCGCGAAGACACCGAACTTGCCGATGAATCCGCTGGTGAGCGGAATGCCGGCGAAGGACAGCATGAACAACGCGACGACGGTTGCGGTCACCGGGGACTTCTTGCCTAGGCCGGCCCACTTCGACAGGTGCGTAGCCTCACCCGAGGAGTCACGCACAATCGAGATCACCGCGAAGGCGCCGATCGTGGTGAAGCCGTAGGCAATGAGGTAGAAGAGCACGCTCGACAGGCCTGCCGCACTCGTGGCGATGACACCGACCATGATGAAGCCGGCCTGAGCGACCGAGGAGTAAGCGAGCATGCGCTTGATATCGCTCTGGGTGACGGCGATTACCGAGCCCACGACCATGGTGAGGATCGCGACGATCCACATCATGGGCTCCCAGTCCCAGCGAAGGCCGCCGAAGGCGACATAGAGCACGCGAAGCAGGGCACCGAAGGCGGCGATCTTGACCGTGGTCGACATGAACGCCGTGACAGCGGTCGGGGCGCCCTGGTAAGCGTCGGGAGTCCACTGATGGAACGGCACCGCGGCGACCTTGAACAACAGGCCGACCAGGATCATGGCCACGCCGATCAGCAGGAGCCCGTTCTGACTTGGCTTGGCCGAGATCGCATCGGCGATCGACGCGAAGTTCACCGACCCGGCGAAACCGTAGATGAGCGCCGAACCGTAGAGGAAGAACGCCGAGGAGAAGGCGCCCAGCAGGAAGTACTTGAGCGACGCCTCCTGCGAGAGGAGGCGACGACGACGAGCCATGCCCACCAGCAGGTACAGCGGCAAGGACATGACCTCGAGTGCCACGAACATCAGCAGGAGATCATTCGCCGAGACGAAGAGCAGCATGCCGGCGACGGAGAACAGGAACAGCGGCCAGACCTCCGTCTGGAAGTACCCGCGTGCGGTGAACTGCTTCTCATCCTCTGAGCCCGGCAGCGCCGAGGCACGTGCGGCGAAAGCATCACCCGAGGGATCGACCAGGCGCTCGGCCATCAGCATGGCGCCGAGTGCCGCCAGGATGAGGATGGCGCCCTGCATGACCAGCGCCGGGCCATCGATCGAGATAGAGCCCGAGGCAGTGATGATGCGCATGCCCGACAAGGTCACGACATCGACGAAGGCAGCGATGAGTGCGCCGAACACCAGCACCAGCTGGATCGGGCGACGTGCGCCCTTGGGGGCAAAGGCCTCGACAAGCACCGAGACGACGCCGACGCCCAGAAGGATCAGGATCGGGGCGATTGCGCTGTAGTCGATCGTCGGGAGATCGAATAGGGCCTTATCGGCCAGGACTACGGGATTCACTGGCCGTTCCCTTCAACGGAGGCACTAGGCACGGTGGGAGCGGGATCACTTGCTCCGATCGTGGTCATCACGCGATCGACCGCCGGATTGATGACATTGAGAATCGGCGCGGGGAAGAACCCGAGCACGATGGTCAGTGCAGCAATGGGCACCAGGGCCGTGATTTCGCGACCGCCGAGATCCTTCATGCCCACGAGGCTGTCGGACAGCGGGCCGGTCATCGACTTCTGGTAGACGCGCAGGACATAAGCGGCGGTGATCACGATGCCGAAGGTGGCGAGTGCACCCACCCACATGTAGCGCTGGAAGGAGCCCAGCAGCACCATGAACTCGCCGACGAAGCTGACCAGGCCCGGAAGTGCGAGCGAGGACAGCGCCGCGATGAGGAAGAAGCCGGCCAGGACCGGTGCCGCCTTGTTCACGCCTGAGTAGTCGGACAGGAGCGCCGAGTTCTTGTTGCGCTGCATCAAGAAGCCTGCGGTCAGGAAGAGCGCAGCGGTCGAGAGGCCGTGGGCGACCATGTAGACCACCGAGCCGGACTGGCCGATGCTCGTGAAGACGAAGATGCCCAGGGCGATGAAGCCGAAATGCGACATCGACGAATAGGCGAACAGGCGCTTCATGTCGTTCTGGCCGAGGGCCACGTAGGCACCGTAGAAGATGCCGATCAGGGCCATGCCGATCACGATCGGCGCGTAGAACGATGCAGCGTCGGGGAAGATCGGCAGGCAGTAACGCAGCATGCCGAAAGTGCCGACCTTGTCGAGCACGCCGATCAGCAGCACGGCGGTGCCGGGCTTGGACTGAGCAGCGGCATCGGGCAGCCAGGTGTGGAAGGGCCACAGCGGCGCCTTGACCGCGAATGCGAAGAAGAAACCGAGGAAAAGCAGCTTCTGGGCGAATGGATCGATGTCGAGGCCGACAAGCGAGGCGTAGTCGAAGGTGCCGTGACCGGTCAGCTGTGCCGAGACGACGTACAGGCCGATCAGCGAGGCGAGCATGAACAGGCCGCCGACCAGCGAGTAGAGCAGGAACTTCACGGCAGCGTAGGAGCGCTGCGGGCCGCCGTAGCGACCGATCATGAAGTAGACCGGAATCAGCATCGCTTCGAAGAAGACGTAGAAGAGGAAGACATCGGTTGCGGCGAAGACGCCGATCATCAAGGTCTCGAGCACGAGGATCAGGGCGAAGTAGCCCTTGACGCTGCCGCGCTCATTGTCGGCGTCCTTCCAGCCGGCGAGGATCACGATCGGCACGAGCGTGGTCGCCAGAGCCACGAGGACCAGGCCAATGCCATCGACGCCGACCGCGTACGAGATGCCGAATGCGGGGATCCACGACTGCTGCTCGACGAACTGGAACTGTGCGGTGGAGTCGGCCTGGAACTGCAGGGCCATCGCGACGGTAAGCACGAGGGTCACGAAGGCGAAGGCCAGTGCGACCTGCTTGGCCAGGAGTGCCTTGGCCTTCGGCAGCAGCACCACGACGATGCTTCCAACGAGGGGCACCACTCCGAGGAGGGTCAGCCAGGGAAAGGAGCTCATTACAGCCTCACCAACACCAGGGCGAGGACGACAATCACGGCGCCACCCACCATCGACAACGCGTAGGAACGTGCAAAACCACTCTGGTACTTGCGCATGCGACCCGAGGCGCCGCCGACGAA
>JAHEIZ010000021.1 GCA_024639145.1 Actinomycetes bacterium
CCGTGGTCGAGTGCACGCTGGCGAGCTGGCCGCTCTTCGGTGATCGGCGGGCCGTCGGGCTCGGTCGCGAGCCGTTCGAGATCGCGTCGACGGTGAACGAGCCAGCGATCGGCGACGTCGAGGAATATCTCTACGAACCCGACCCTGCAGTGGTGAGCGCCGGAGCACTCGATGCACTGTGCAGCGATCGGCTCACTCGGGTCGACCATGACTCTCACTGGCTCACGAGTAATGAACCCATCACTCACCCTGCCTTGCGCGGATTTCACGTCGATCAGCAGGTCACCGCGGACGCACGCGCACTTCGCCCAATCCTGCGTGAGCTCGGCATCGGCGATCTCACCGTGAAGACCCGAGGCGCAGGAGTCGATGCCGAAAAGTTCAGGGCGTCACTGAAACTCAATGGCACGAAGTCAGGCGTGCTGGTAATTCTCGTGCGCGAGGGTAAGCAGCAGGCTTATCTGGTCACACCACTGCCGAGTGAATAGCGGCAATCGCCTTCGCGTCGGTGCCGCAGCATCCGCCTATCCAGGTCGCGCCATGCTCAACCCACTCGGCTGCATTGCGAGCAATGTCGTCGATCGTGACGCCATTCCACAGGCCTGTGGCCGCATCCCACGTGCCACCAGCATTCGGGTAGACGATCACCGGAAGTGACGTGGTGGCACGAATGCGATCGATCAGCTCGGGAACGAAGACCGGATCAGTGCAGTTGATGCCCACTCGGGTGATGCCAGGAATCAGTTCTGCCGCACGCACGGCATCCTCGATCGGCTGGCCCGCGCACGTATGCGCTCCGTCCTTGGCACTGAAGGTAATCCAGGAAGGAATCACGTTGCCCTCGAGTGCATCGGCAAGTGCCTGTACCTCAAGCACGTCGGGGATCGTTTCGATGGCGAGGAAGTCCGGGCCCGCTGAAGTGAGAATCTCAATGCGCTCGCGATGGAACTCAGCGAGCTGCTCGCGAGTAAGCCCATAGTTACCGCGGTATTCCGAACCGTCATGCAGGATCGCGCCGTACGGCCCCACGCTCGCAGCCACCTTCGCTTTACTGCTGGCCTGTCGTGCCAGTTCAACACTGCGCACGAGCGCCTCATCGGCCTGCTGGGCCGTGAGTCCCGCTTCCACGAAGCCCTGACGCGAGACTTGGTAGCTCGCGGTGATCAGGACATCGGCGCCGGCTTCCGCGAAGGCGCGATGCGCATCGACGATGGCGTCGGGCGATTCGAGAAGTGCCCGAGCTGTCCAGAGATTGCCGCTGATGTCATGGCCCATCGACTCCAACTGGGTCGACATGCCGCCGTCGATGATCACCTCAGCCGGCATCGCGCACCACCACTGTCGAGACCGGGAGCACTGAGGCGGTCGGGAAATCGAGCGTGGACGGCTGTGCGCCCTGGCGCACGAGCTTGGCTCCGACTGCAGCGATCATGGCTCCATTGTCGGTGCACAGCTTCGGGCTCGGAACACGCAGGCTGATGCCAGCCTCATCGCATCGCTCCTGAGCAAGGGCCCGTAGTCGGCTGTTCGCCGCCACGCCGCCGCCGATCACCAGATGCTGCGCGTCATTGGCCAGGCAGGCTGCCACGGCCTTGCGCGTGAGCACATCGACCACTGCTTCCTGGAACGACGCGGCAACATCAGCAACGTTGATCGAGGTACCTGCCGCCTTCTCCTTGGTGATCCAGCGCGCAACCGAGGTCTTCAGGCCGGAGAACGAGAAGTCGAACTCGTGCTCCGCCATGTCATGCGAGGCAGTCAGCCCGCGCGGGAAGGCGATGGCCGAGCCATTGCCGTCGCGAGCGACTCGATCAATGTGCGGGCCACCGGGAAAGGGCAGGTCGAGCAGGCGGGCAACCTTGTCGAAGGCCTCACCGGCTGCGTCGTCGAGGGTTGCTCCGAGCGAGGTGACGTCCTGCGCATCGTCATGCACGAGCAGTAGCGAAGAGTGACCGCCAGAGACCAGTAGACCGATCGCAGATTCCGGCAGGGGGCCGTGCTCAAGCTCATCGACCACCACGTGCCCGGCCAAGTGATTGACCGCATAGATCGGCTTCCCTAGCGCGACGGCCAGCGCCTTCGCCGATGCCGTTCCGACGAGCAGCGCTCCGGCGAGACCCGGCCCGGCCGTTACCGCGAACGCGTCAATGTCGGATAACGAGACACCTGCCTCCGAGCACGCACGCTCAATGGTCGGCACCATCGCCTCGAGATGTGCACGGCTCGCGACCTCGGGTACGACGCCACCGAAGCGCGCATGTTCTTCAACACTCGAGGCCACCGCATCAACGAGCAGCGTGGTACCGCGCACGATGCCTACACCTGTCTCATCGCACGATGTTTCGATCCCGAGTACCAACGGCCCGTTGCTCATGAGTCACCTCGCTCGGAAGCCGTTGACAGTGGTCGCAGCCGCATGATCAACGCATCGATACCGCTCGCGTAGTAGTCACGACGCTTGCTGATCGACTCGAAGCCGAAGCGCTCATACATGCCAATCGCGCTCTCGTTGTCAGAGCGCACCTCGAGCAGCAATTGAGCGCAGTCGTGCCGAACCGCGTTCGCGATGAGTTCTTCGAGCAAAACTCGGCCGATACCTCGACCTTGCGCCACCGGTGCGACAGCAATGGTCTGAACGTCGGCATCGGGCGGCAACAGGTACGCACCGGCGTAGCCGATGATCACACCGTCGTCCTCAGCGACGACGTACTCGCGAGTCGGTTGAGCGAGCTCACCCCAGAACTGCTCGGCGCTCCACGGATCGACCTCGAACACAGCCGTCTCGATCGCGTGCACGGCTTCGATGTCTGGCCAGCGCATCGGGCGAAGCGTGACCGAACTCATGACGTCACTCATGCCTTGCCTCCGGGCGCGACAGCATCGGGGCGGCGAATGTAGAGCGGCACCGGCGCGAGCAGGCGAGAGCCGCGCACCGAGTCAGCGGTCGCACCGGTGTCGCCGCCGTGCACCGAAAGATCAATATCGGACGTCGACATCGACTCCCCCGCATCGAGGTAGGCACCGGCAAGCCGCGCAATGACCGCTGCACGCGGGCGAAGGGGCTCCACGGAAGTGCCAGACAGCTCACCGAATCGAGGAAGCGCAGCTGTACCGGCATCGAGCTCGTCGATCCGGCTCACCCGCGGGCCATCGGTGCGACGACGATTGCGGTCGTACCGAGCCCAGTAGGCCTCCTTGCGTCGCGCATCGGCGGTCACCAGGAAGTCACCGTCGCACGACACCTGCGCAGCGGTCGCATCGAGGGAGCAGATGCCCACGACGGGTACCGACCAGGCGAGGCCCAGCACTTGAGCAGTGGTGACGCCGACCCGCAGGCCCGTATACGGGCCGGGCCCGACACCGCAGGCGATGAGCTCGGGGCGCAGGCCCTCATCGACAACCTCGCGCAGCAGCACGGCGAGAACTTCCGCGTGCCGGCGTCCGTCGAGGACCTCACGCGTGATGACCGAGTCACCATCGACGAGAGCGACCGACGAGAGTTCGGAAGAGGTATCGATGCCGAGGATCCTCATGCCAGCAACTCCAGCAGCGAGGCGGCATCCCAGCGGGCACCGAAACCGGCAACGCTCATCACTCGGGTCTCGTCATCATCGGAATCCGATCGAGCGATCGTGATCACGACGCGATCCTCAGACAGCTGCTCCACCTTGCCCTCTCCCCACTCCACCACCGTGATGGCCGAGCCGAGATCGGAGTCGAGGTCGAGATCGTCGAGCTCAAGCGAGGAACCCAGGCGATAGGCATCGACATGGACGAGATCTGCGCCGGAGGGCGTCGGATACACGCGGGCGATCACGAAGGTCGGGCTGGTGATCTGCTCGGTGACGCCGAGACCCGCACCCATGCCCTGCACGAAGGTGGTCTTGCCCGCGCCGAGATCGCCGCTCAGGATTACCAGGTCACCGGGTCGGCAGCAGCGCGCGATGTGAGCGCCGCGGTCGCGCATCGCAGGGCCGGTCGGGATGCTGATTGAACTCATGCGACCGGTGAGGTCGACATCGCGAGATCGCGCTGCACGCGATCGAGCAGCTCGATGAGCAGGTCATCGACCTGATCGGGGTGCTCGAGGGTCAGCATGTGACCTGCATGGGGAAGGATCACGAACTCGGCACCGGGAATGCACTCGACGATCAGCGCGCTGTTCTCCAGCGGCACGAGTCGATCGGCATCGCCGGCGATCACGAGCACCTCGGCACTCTGGAAGACCGGCAGCACATCGCGCTTGTCGTGATCCTGCAACGCGGGAAGGAATTCAGCCATGACATCGATGGGCGTGCCGGCGATCATCTCCGCCACGAATTTGCCCGCGGCATCAGGTGCGGTCGAGCCAAAGGAGTAGAGGCGGGTGACGAGTAGCGCGAGATCGCTACCGCCGCGCACGGCCTTCTCGACAACCTCCTTGCGCTTGGCCAGGGAGGCGAATACGTGCGGGGCCATGCGGTGGAGCATCGGGCCCACGAACGGAAGGCCGAGTGAGCCGTTCTCGATCGACGTGGGCGTCGTCGCGATGAACGCGACTCCATAGACGCGATCCTCGATGATGTCGGGTCGTACGTCAGCGAGAGCCATAAGTGTCATTCCGCCCATCGAGTGACCGACGAGCATGAGCGGGCCGGTCGGCGCGAGGGCCTCGATGACGGTCTCGAGATCGCGACCGAGCTGATCGATGTGATGTGAGTCGAAGTCGGCGCGACCGGATCGGCCGTGGCTGCGCTGGTCGTAGAACACCAGGCGTGCGCGACCGCGAAGCGCCAGGCGCTGGTAGTGCCAGGAGTCCAGGCTCAGGCCATATCCGTGCGCGAAGACGATGGTCAGACCGGTGTCGGTCGCGGGGTCTGCCTCATCGACCTCCGCGTGCAGGATGACGTCGTCGTCAGCGGTGATCTCGTAAACCGTGCCGCGCACCGAGCCGAGCTCATTGTCATCGACATCAGGTCGAGCAGACCGGGCGAGAACCGCACGTTCGACCACGGCACCCACCGCAGCACCTGCAGCGAGAACACCGGCCGCGAGCAGGCCACCGCCTGCCACGCGCAGCGCGCTGCCGAGGTCGTTACCCATGTCGGCGGCTCATGACTCGTAGACCCGGGGGACGCGGGGTGCGATGCGCGTGATGACCTCGTAGCCGATGGTGTCGGCGTGCTCGGCCCACACCTCGACAGGATCGGCGTCACGGCCGAAGAGCACGACGTTGTCACCGACGGCGAGGCCATCGGGGTTCTCGCCGAGATCGACCATGAACTGATCCATGGCCACGGTTCCAACGATCGGGTAGGTGCGGCCATTCACGCTGACGTGGGCGCGATTGCTCGCGCTGCGCGGCACACCATCGGCGTAGCCGATCGGGATGAGCCCGATGAGGGTCGACTCAGTGGCTGTCCAGGTCTCGCCATAGGAAACCGATGCGCCTGCCTCGATGCGCTTGATACCGGCGATCTTCACGCGCAGGGTCATCACCGGGCGAAGCCCGAGATCAGAGGCGGTACCCATCTCGGGGTTCGGCGAGACGCCGTAGAGGCCGATGCCGACTCGCACGATGTCGTACTGGCAGTCAGGGTGCGCGAGCACCGTTGCCGTGTTTCCGAGATGACGAGTCAGGTCGGTGAGACCGGCAGCCTCAGCAAGAACAATCGCGCGCTCGAACACGGCCCGCTGCGAGGCGACAGAGGTCGTACCGATCACATCGGCACTCGACAGGTGCGACCAGATACCGACGACGTCGAGATCGGCACTCGACGTGAGTGCTGCCATCACGCCCGCCCAGTCGGATTCGGGAACGCCATTGCGAGACAGACCGGTATCGACCTTGAGGTGCACGCGTGCGCGTCGACCTTGGACACGAGCCGCGGCCGCGATCTCCTCGAGGGCGGCGAGACTGGAGACCGAGAGGTCGACGTCAGCCGCCACACAGGAGGCGATGTCAGGGTCACCCGCAGCCCAGAGCCAGGCAAGGATGCGACCGGAGTCACCGGCAGCGCGTAGTTCAAGGGCCTCGCTCGGCAGTGCCACGCCCAGCCAGGTCACGCCTGCCTCGCGTGCCACGCGAGCCAGCGGCACCATGCCGTGCCCATAGCCCTCGGCCTTGACCACGGCCATGAGCTCGGCGTCGCCTGCACGGGCGGCCATCACACCTATGTTGTGATGCGCCGCCGCAAGATCGATGACCGCTGCAGCCCGGGGCATGTACCTAGTCTCCCCTACCCGCATCCTCGACACTCGCCCGCAAGGCCGCCAGGGCATCGGGGACGAATTCAGCGATCTCTACGGCGGTGATGGGCGAGGACACATCGGCGGCAAGGCGACCTGAGCGGCCGTGCACAAGCACGGCGGCCGCAGCCGCTTCACTCGGAGATGCCGAGCCCCCGGCGAGAAGGGCGCCCAGGATCCCGGCGAGCACATCACCCGAGCCTGCTGTCGCCAGATCAGCAGTGCCCTCGGCATCGATGAAGACCCGACCGTGCTGATCTGCGATCACGGTGCCGGCGCCCTTGAGAATCACGATGGCGTGAAGTGACGAGGCCAGTGAGAGTGCCGCCGCTCGCCGATCGTCTCCCACAGGCTGGAATCGGCGGAATTCGCCGTCATGCGGGGTGAGAACGGTAACTCCCCCGGCTCTACCACGCGCAATGACCAGATCGCGAAGTTCCACATCGCCGGCGAGCAGAGTGAGCGCCCCCGCATCGATCACCAGCGGTGCTTCCTCCGCACAGGCAGCAACGAGCAGCCCCCGCTGCTCCGAGTCACCGTCGAAACCCGGGCCGATCACGCGCGCACGAACACGCGCATCAGGAGAACTGCTGATGACGACGTCAGGGAATGCCGTGACCAGCGCGGTGGTGTCGATTCCCGGGCGCTCGAGGTAGCGCACCATGCCAGCGCCGGCCGAACGCGCGCCATCGACGGCCAGCAATGCCGCACCGGGGTACTGCGCACTTCCGGCGATGATCTCGACAACCCCGCGCGAATACTTGTGGTCGCTGCTCGATGGCACGCGCAGGAGATCAGCGACATCCTCATCTTCAAGCAACTCCGCCACCGGTTCACCGAGCATGGACTCAAGCTCAATGTCGACGAAGTGAATGGCGCCGGCGAACTCCTTGCCCGGCATCAGCAGCAGACCGGGCTTCAATGCACCGAAGGTCACCGTGAGATCAGCATCGATCGCCTCACCCTCAACTGCGCCGGTGTCGGCGTTTACTCCGCTGGGGATGTCGACGGAGACGATGGCGTTGGCCAGGGCATTGACTACGCGCACGCACTCGGCCATCGGCTCGCGTAGTGCGCCGGAGCCGCCGATGCCCACGAGCCCATCGATAACGAGATCAGCATCACCGACATCTGCGAGGCAGTCATCAGACCAGGAGATGAAAGTGCCACCTACACGGCGCAGGGCTGCCACGCCGGCCGCATGCGGGTTATCGGTGAGCAGGAGCGCGGTCACTGCAGCGCCACGCGCACGCAGGTAGGCACCGGCCAACAAGGCATCGCCGCCGTTGTTGCCACCGCCGACGAGAAGAAGTATCTCGGCCCCAGCAACACCACCCGCGACCTCTCCCAGAAGCCGAGCGCAGATCACCGAGAGACCGAACGACGCTCGCTGCATGAGCGCGCCCCCGGGAAGGGTGGCCATCAATTCGTTCTCGGCCGCGCGCACCTGCGCAGCGGTGAAGATCTCACGCACGGGATACGCCTTCCGCGACGACGAAGGCAATCGCGTGACCGCCATCGTGACTCAGCGACAGATGCCAGTCGGCGATGCCCCGTGCGCGTGCCGCGTCAGCGATGGTGCCGGTGATGCGCAGAGACGGCTTGCCTAGCGAATCGGCAATCACCTCGCAGTGATGCCATTCGAGCCCCTGGGTATCCCCGAGCACTTTTGCCACGGCCTCCTTGGCCGCAAAGCGAGCAGCCAGTGACACCGCTGAGCGTGAGACTCCATCAGAGGTCAGCGACTCAGCCTCGGTAAAGAGCCGGGTGACCACTCGCGGAGTGCGCGCGATGACAGTGGCGAATCGCTCGGTGTCGACGATGTCGACGCCGATGCCGATCACGGACGCCGGCAGGCCCCCCGTGAACTCGTCATTCAACAGTGACCGACTTCGCCAGGTTGCGCGGCTGGTCGACATCGTGACCCTTGGCCGTGGCCATCTCGCAGGCGAACACCTGCAGGGGCACCGTCGAGACCAGCGGCTGCATGAGCGAAGGGGTCACCGGCACTCGAATGACGTGATCACTGAAGTTCAGGATCTTCTCGTCGCCCTCTTCGGCGATCGCGATGATGACCGCGCCACGGGCACGCACTTCCTGGATCGCGGAGATCATCTTGTCGTGCAGTCGATCACTCGGTGAGGGAAGGATGACGACAACGGGCACGCCATCCTCGATCAGCGCGATCGGGCCATGCTTGAGCTCACCGGCCGCAAAGCCCTCGGCATGCATGTAGGCGAGCTCCTTGAGCTTGAGCGCGCCTTCCAGGGCAACCGGGTAGCCGACGTGACGGCCGATGAAGAGCACTGAGGTCGAGTTCGCGAAAGTACGGGCGATCGCGCGCACCGGCTCGACAGTGTCGAGTACGAGATCGACCTTCTGCGGCATGCCCTTGAGGTCTTCCATGACATCGGAGATATCAGCGGCGGACATCTGCTCGCGCACCTGCGCGAGATAGAGGCCGACGAGATAGGCCGCGACGATCTGGGTGAGGAAGGCCTTCGTCGATGCGACAGCGATCTCCGGGCCGGCGTAGGTGTAGAGCACTGCATCGCATTCGCGCGGAATGGTCGAGCCAACGGTGTTGCAGATCGCGAGGGTGCGAGCACCCTGGGCCTTCGCATGACGAAGTGCCATCAGGGTGTCCATGGTCTCGCCCGACTGCGAGATAGCGATGACGAGCGAGTCAGGGCCGACGATCGGGTCGCGGTAGCGGAATTCGCTGGCGAGTTCGACCTCGACGGGGATGCGGGTCCAGTGCTCAACCGCATACTTCGCGACCATGCCTGCGTGGAATGCCGTACCGCAGGCCACGACGACAACCTTGGTAATTCCGCGAAGGTCAACGTCCGACAGGCGCATCTCGTCGAGCTGGAGGCGATTGTCGGCATCGAAGCGGCCGCGGAGCGAGTCGGCGACAGCCTTCGGCTGTTCGGCGATCTCCTTGAGCATGAAGAGGTCGAAGCCGCCCTTCTCGGCAGCCGCGGCATCCCAGTCGACCGTGAAGGGTGTGACCTCAGCCGGGCCGCCCTCGAAGGTGATGACGTCAACACCGCTGGGAGTGATCGTGACGATTTGATCCTGGCCCAGCTCAAGTGCATTGCGCGTGTGGTCGACAAAGGCCGAGACATCGGAGGCGACGAAGTTCTCACCCTCCCCCAGTCCAACGACGAGCGGGGAATTGCGACGTGCGGCCACGACGAGATCAGGCTGGGCCTTGTCGATGGCGACGAGGGTGAACGCGCCCTCGAGACGCTGACAGACCATGCGCATGGCATCGGTGAGATTGCCGCCGGCCGCGGGCATGGTGGCCGCGAGCAGGTGAGCCGCAACCTCAGTATCAGTCTCGGAGGAAAGCGTGACCCCGGCAGCGGTGAGCTCCTCGCGCAGTTCGGCGAAGTTCTCGATGATGCCGTTGTGGATCACCGCAATTGAGGAGTCCTCACTGACATGCGGGTGAGCATTGGAATCGGTAGGGCCGCCGTGAGTGGCCCAGCGGGTGTGGCCGATGCCGGTGGTCGACTGCGGAAGCGGGTCGGTACCGATCAGGCTCTCGAGATTCGCCAGCTTGCCGGCCTTCTTGCGCACCTCAAGAGCGCCATCGGCGATGACTGCGACGCCGGCCGAGTCATATCCGCGGTACTCGAGGCGACGAAGGCCAGCGACCACGACCTCGAGGGCCTGCTTCTGGCCGACATAACCCACGATTCCGCACATGCTCAAACCCTATTCGCTGGCCGCGCTGAGCCCGCTTACGCCACAGACCAGGAACAATGTGCCCGTGCTCACCATTCGCGTTGCCGCTCCGGCCGACCTCTCTCCCCGAGTGAGGGAGATCCTGGAGGCCGAGCCGACGGTCAGCAGCCTGACAGTTCTTCCGGGTGCAAGCATCCGACCCGCAGGCGATATCTACGAGGCCGACCTGCCTCGCGAGAGCGCGAATGAGCTGATCGAAGAGCTCACCGCTATCGGCGTGCAACACGCGGGCACGATCCAGGTCACCCCGGTGCCGACCTGGATCTCCGAGTCAGCGCTCAAGGCCGAGGACGCGGCTCCGGGTGCGAGCGCCGATGCCGTGGTCTGGGCCGATGTCGTCCAGAAGTCCTATGACGAGACCGGTCTCACCTGGACGTACCTGAGCTTCATGATCATGGCGACCCTGCTCGCTGCCATCGCGATCCTGACCGACTCGATCATCTTGGTCATTGGCGCCATGGTCCTCGGCCCTGAGTTCGTCGCCATCGCAGCACTCGGCCTGGCACTCGTGCGCAAGCGACCGATGCTGTTCAAGCGATCCCTGCGCACTCTGGCCATCGGCTTCGCTGTCTCGATCAGCGTGGTCACGGTGGTCACGCTCATCGGCCGACTCATCGGCTTCATCAGCGTGGATGATCTGATGCGCCCGCGTCCGGGCACTCAGTTCATCTACACCCCGAACTGGTGGTCCTTAATTGTCGCGCTGATTGCGGGTGCCGCCGGAGTTCTTGCCCTGACCTCATCACGATCCGGTGGCCTAGTGGGCGTCTTTATCTCGGTGACCACGATCCCTGCCTCGGGAAACATCGCCGTCGCACTTGTCTTCCTGCAGTGGCATGAGGTGTTCGGCAGTGCAGCTCAGCTGGTGATCAATGTGACCGGCATGGCCGCTGCCGGCTGGGCAACTTTGCTGCTGCAGCAGAAGGTCTGGGAGCGAACGGCTACAGCGCGAGCTGGGCGAGCACGACGGAAGCAAGCTCGTCGGTAAGACGCTGCGCCTGCTCGAGGCTTGATGCCTCGACCATCACGCGAATGACGGGCTCCGTGCCTGACTGACGGAGAAGAACCCGGCCGGACTCACCGAGCTCTGCCTCGGCAGCAGCAATCGCTGAAGCAACGACCGGGTCGGTCTCCGCACGCGACTTATCTACGCCCTTGACGTTGACCAACACCTGAGGCAGCTTCTCGACGCGAGCAGCGAGCTCAGCAAGCGAGGTGCCGGTCTGTGCCACGCGGGCGAGCAGGTGAAGTGCAGTCAGTAGGCCATCGCCGGTGGTTGCGTATTCACTCATCACGACGTGACCACTCTGCTCGCCGCCGAGCACATAGCCGTTCGCCTTCATTTCTTCCAGCACGTAGCGATCGCCGACACCGGTCTCAACGACGGTGATCTCTGCCTTGCGCATCGCGATCTTGAAGCCGAGGTTGGCCATGACGGTAGCCACGACGGTGTTGTTCGCGAGCTTGCCCGCATCGCGCATGCCCTCGGCGAGGATCGCGAGGATGTGATCACCGTCAACAACATTGCCAAGGCCATCAACGGCGAGGCAGCGATCGGCGTCACCGTCGTGCGCAATGCCCGCGTCAGCGCCGTGTTCCTTGACCGCTGCGATGAGATCCTCGAGATGCGTGCTTCCGCAGTTCTCATTGATGTTGTTGCCATCGGGCGTGTGGTGAATCGCGATGACTGTTGCACCGGCGCTCGCGTAGAGCTCCGGCGCGATGAAGGATGACGCTCCATTGGCGCAGTCGACAACGATGGTCAGGCCATCGAGATTGTGCGGCAGGGTCGAGAGCAGGAACTTCTCATACAGCTGCGGGGCGTAGGCGTCGGAGTGCACGCGGCCGACCGCGGCGCCCACCGGGCGCTCCCACGGCTCGCCCATGCGGGCTTCAATGGCATCTTCGATTGCATCATCAAGCTTGTGGCCACCGCGGGCGAAGAACTTGATGCCGTTGTCGGGCATGGCGTTGTGCGAGGCAGAGAGCATCACGCCGAGATCAGCACCAAGCGCATCGGTCAGATATGCGACCGCGGGGGTGGGCACGACGCCCAGGAGGATTACATCAACGCCAGCGCTAGCCAGGCCTGCGACTACAGCCGCTTCGAGGAATTCACCACTGGCACGACCGTCGCGTGCGACGACTGCCTTGGGTCGATGCCCGTCGAATGCGCCCACGTCCGCGAGGACGTGGGCAGCAGCGACGGACAGATCGAGTGCAAGCTCTGCGGTGAGCTCGCGATTCGCGAGCCCCCGCACTCCATCGGTACCGAAAAGTCGGCCCAACGGATTAGCGCTTGCTGTACTGCGAAGCCTTACGGGCCTTCTTGAGACCGTACTTCTTACGCTCCTTGGCGCGCGGATCACGCGTCAGGAAGCCGGCCTTCTTCAGGCTCGGGCGGTTGCCCTCGGTGTCAATGCCGTTGAGCGAGCGAGCAACGCCGAGGCGAAGTGCGCCGGCCTGGCCGGACACGCCGCCACCGCTCATGCGCGCGATGACATCGAACTTGCCCTCTGCGCCGAGGGTCACGAACGGCTCATTGACGAGCTGCTGGTGAACCTTGTTCGGGAAGTAGGTCTCGAGGTCGCGGCCGTTGATGGTCCACTTGCCGGTGCCGGGCACCAGGCGAACGCGGGCGATGGCCTGCTTGCGACGGCCGGTGGCTGCGCCCGGTGCGACGACAACGTCGCGCTGAACGACGGCGCGCGCTGCGGGGGTCTCGCTGGTGTACTCCGAGGGGATGTCCTCGTCGATGTCGTTGTCGATCTCGATTACTGCGTCAGTCATGAGAAATCCTTATTCTGAAAAGTCGAGGGCGCTTACTGCGCAACCTGGGTGATGGTGAACGGCTTGGGCTGCTGCGCCTCGTGGGGATGCTCAGTGCCTGCGTAGACCTTCAGCTTCTTGATCTGCTGACGACCCAGCTTGTTGTGCGGGAGCATGCCCTTGACGGCCTTCTCCACCGCACGACGCGGGTTGTTTGCCATCAGGTCGGAGTACGGGGTGGCCGAGAGGCCGCCCGGACGACCGGAGTGACGGTAATCGAACTTCTGCTTGAGCTTGGAGCCCGAGAGAGCGACCTTGTCGGCGTTGATGATGATCACGAAGTCACCCATGTCCATATGCGGAGCGAAGGTGGGCTTGTGCTTGCCGCGCAGCAGTGCTGCAGCTTGTGTTGCGAGACGGCCGAGGACTACGTCGCTCGCGTCGATGACATGCCAGACGGGGTTAGCGTCGCCCGGCTTGGGGCTGTAAGTGCGCACGGCACTTCCTTCCACTCGATGGACCTGGTTTCTGCGCACATCCGAAGATGCGCCGTACTGCCCGGCATCCCTGCCGATCAGTCTGCTCGAAAGCAGCCTGCCGAGAATACCCGTGCGTGAGGCCGCAGGCCAAATCGCTCCGGATGCCCGAAATCATCCGATTTCATATAGATTCCGCAGGAGGCGCTTCCCCTAGACGGCCGCTGAGGCGACTGGCAGGGCCGCCTCCAGGCGACTCCCCTGCTCACTGATCTCCCGGCTCCAGGCGAGGGTCCAGTCATCGAGCTGCTGGGAGCCCAGACCGCGGCGCTCGGACTCAGTCACGACCGCGCCATTGCTGGTCACTTCAACGTGCAGGACGTCGGAGGCCAACACATCTAGGACGATCGTGACGGTTGCCTGATCTGCCTTGCCGTGGAACACAGCGTTCGCGACGGCCTCGGTGACGATGTCGATGACGCAAGAACGCAGGACGCCGTCAGCGGCCACCGCCGCGGCTGCCGAGTCACTAATCTCCGTGCCCACCTCGCAGACTCCCTCGAAAGTGGCACGCATGCGCTCAATCGCTCTATCGAGCCCGACGACCTCACTATCGGCTTCGTGCAACACGTCGAGCCCGGCAAGCAGCTCTCCGCGCACCGAGTCAACGAGCCCGGACTGCACGCTGCCCTGCTGGATTGCAGCATCCAGCTTGATCGCTGCTGCAGTGACCGCCATCTGAATCGGCCCGTGGAGTGCGCGCGAGAGCGCCTTCTGCTGGAACCACTGCGCCTGGTGCAGTCGCACCAGCCCGTGCTCGAGTTCTCGGGACGACTCCTGAAGCTCACGGATCACGCGGTCACGATCGCGGCCGAGTGCAGTGACGACGGCCGTGCCAAGCGCAAAGGTCGCGGTAAAGATTCCCAGCGCGACGCCAATAGCGATATTCACTGAGGCCGTGCCACGCACGATGATCTCGATAGCTCCGACGATCGCTCCAACAATGACCGCGGTTTCGACGACGAGTGCAATGCGGGTTCGCCTCGCCTTGCCCGCGAGAAGTCGATCGAGAATTCGGTTCGAGAGCGCTAGCAGCACTACAACCGCACCGATCAACCCGAGGAAGACCACCGTGCCCTGCGGGTCATGGAGAACTGCGCCCAGGGATTCAATACCGATCAGCAGCGCCACGATCCATGGGCTGAACGGGCGCCCTGACACGGCCTGATCGATCACGATCGGCCAGGAGACCGTCGCGGGATCCGCTTCACCCAAGTGAGACTCCACGCGGGGAACTGCGTGCGCGAGCTCATGGCTCATGGGCCGCACGACATCACCGGCCGTCTTCTGCAGCACGCTCAACGACTGATCGGCCGAGGCGCCTTCGAGCGCACTCAGCTCTATCACCAATACGGTGCGTACGCGCTCGATGGTTTGCTCGTTCTGCTCGTCGATGCCCGACGCAATACGGTCGATCGCCGCGTCCATCTGCAGGCGTTGAGTTTGCAGCGTGGCAATCTGCCGCCGACGCTCGCGAAATGCGCCCACGACATTCGCCGTGAGCACGAAGGCCAGACCGGTGTTGATGAATGCGCCCAGCAATCGGGCGCCGAGCTTCGCCTCTGAAGGACCAAGTGCGATCTCGAACAGCGCGGCCACCAAGAGTGCGCGAACGACTACGCCGACAGTGAGAGCAATGAGCATCACGACAGGCCGTGAACGCTCCGGATCCCGGAAGAACATTGTCCGAGCGAGTAGCAGGATGGCCCAGAGCAGAATAGATCCGACCAGCAGGATTCCCACTCGCGCGAGCAGGAAGACCGGGGTTGAGTTCGTGACAAAGTTGCCAATGAGGGCCGACAGGAAGGTCACCCAGAAAGCCGGCCATGAGATGGCATCGGGCATTCCGAATCGACGGATGACTCCGCGTACGCCGCTCACAGTCGGTCGGGAATGCCCGCAGCGGCGATGAACTGACGCACGGCCTCGACTCGTGAGTTCACCGTGCCCTTCCCATCGATGCCGAGCTCCTTGAAGATCTCGGCAGTCCAGCGTTCGACGGTCGAAACAGCAACGCCCTTCACGCGCGCGATGTGCTCATTGGTGTAACCAGTGGCCATCATGCGCAGCACCTCGATGTGCTTGGCCGAGAGTGACGCGAGCGGCTTGCTCGGATCCATGTCGTGCCGCACCTCGCGCGGCCGATCGGTCATCACCGCATCGATCGACTCGAGCAGGTACTCGGTGTCGCGGACGCGGTCCTTGCGAAGGAATCCGCAGCCGGGCGGAAGGTCCGATTCGTCGATGCCGGCTGTGCGCGGGTCAGGGTGCTTGGTCAGGAAGATGATCGCGATATCGGGGCGCTGGGTGTTGAGCACTCGCGCGAGATCGAGCCCGCTCGGCCCATCCCCCAGGGAGATGTCCATCAGGATTCCGTCGGGGTCGAACAAACGAATGGATTCTCGCGCTTCGATGACGTCGGCTGCAGTCTCAGCCACGAAGTTATTGGCCACGAGCAGGTCGGCGAGGAGAGAGGCCATCAGCGGCTCATCCTCGACGATCAGAATCCTGCGTTTTGCTCCGGGCACCTGGTCAGGATAGGTGTGTACACATCAAAAAAGAGGGCCACCGATGGTTTCCCATCGATGACCCTCTTCTTGGAACTAGATCAGATGGACCAGACCGGGAACAGGTTGTTCGAGCCTGAGACGAAGGTCGCCATGCCACCGGGGATGAAGATCATCCGCTGGCCATCAATAGCCTCATCGATGACGCCCCACTTCTTGTCGATCTGCGCCTGGGCACGAGCAATCGGGAAGTTGGCGCTGGTCGACCAGCCGAGCAGCTTGGCACCGGGCTTCGCGGTCGGACCCGACTGTGAGCACTTGTCTGCAGAGGGCAGGGTCAGCCATGCGCCGGCGTAGCCGGTCGGGTTGCCGCCGGTGCAGGTCGCCCCGCTGGCCGCGACAGCCAGCGACAGTGTCTCGACAGGGGCTGAAGCGCTCGAGGAGGACGAACCACCGCCACCGCCCCCGCCACCCCCAGCTGAGACCGTCAATCCGATCGTCGCCGTCTTGTTGTTGCAGTTTCCACCGGTCGCATTAAAAGTTACAGACTGGGCACCGGTACCCAGGGTCAAGGTTCCGACACTGCCGCCAGTGCTTGGAATCGGGGTTGGCGAAAGGCTGCTCAGTCCTGAACCTGCAGTGATCGTGAGAGTGGCTCCACTGTTATTTGTGATTGCCACAGCATCGTTGGATGCTCCTGTAATGCCACTTACAGAACCGGCACTCAAGGTATACATCGAGAGAAATGCAATGTAGTCGCAGGTGAATGTGACGGAAGCCGGGTTTGCAGCAGCGTTAGCCGGGGAAGTCGTGATCACCCCAACGCCCAGAACTGCGGCGCACGAAGCAGCAATGGCAGTGAGTTTGCGACGCACAGAAACCTCCAGTGAAAAGTGAGTACTTGCATTCTCAATGACCCACTTTTTGACCCCTCAGGAATCGATGGATTCCCATCGCAGGAGGACGGCTAGTCGCCACTTCCGTCAGGCGAACCCTCAGCCGACTCCTCGCCCAATGAGCGCCGAGCACGCGTGAGGTCCTGCCTGGCCTGCAGTTCGTCGTCAGCCGGATAGCCGACCACTTCGAGCACGAGCGGGTGCGGGGCCATGGCAGCAACACCCGCGTTCTTGCGCCCACTGGCGAGGATCTCCCCCACCCAGCTGATGTCGCGGCGACCATCGCCGACAGGAAGCAGGGCACCGACGATGTGCCTGACCATGGAGTGGCAGAAGGCATCGGCCTGGATCGTCATGATGGCGTCGCCCTCGGGGCTGCGATCCCATCGGAGAATCTGAAGTTCGCGGATGTTGGTGGCGCCCTCGCGTGGTTTGCAGAAGGGGGTGAAGTCCTGCTGGCCGAGAAGCGGCAGAGCAGCTTCGTTCATGCGATCAAGATCAAGGATGCGATACCAGGGCAGCGATACGTCGCGGGCCAGCGGTGTCGGGCCGAGCGGGTTGTCGCAAACGCGGTAGCTATAGCGGCGCCAGAGCGCGGAGAAGCGTGCGTCGAATCCCTCGGGCGCGATCTCGAGTGATGTCACTCGAATGTCGTCGGAGATTGCTCGGTTGACTCGAGCAGCAGTGACGGGCTCACGACCGGTCATCATGCGCTCGTGGCGCTCGGGGGTGACATCGAAGTGACTGACTTGCCCGCGCGCGTGCACACCTGCATCGGTGCGACCCGCGCAGGTGAGGTCAACATGACCGAAAGTGAGATGACCAAGCATGAGCTCGAGGTCTCCCTGCACGGTGCGGGCATGTGATTGCTTGGCCCAGCCGGCGAAGTCACGGCCGTCGTACTCAATGCCCACGCGCAAGCGGATCGTCGCAGCAGCATCAACTGAGGCACCCGCCGCGGCGTCTGACATGCCACACCCCTTCGCGTCTGCTCGATCCGCTCTTTCACATGAGTGTCGAGGAGTCTATGGGAGCAGGGCGCTTCATAGATAAGCCGGATGAGACACGGCGCACAGGGGAGGTCAACAGGGAAATTTTCTCGTGAATGCGGCTCAACGCAGGATGACGATGAAGCGGTCTACGCACCGGCGATCGGCAGATCAGCCGTCAGCAGCTGGCCCCGAGGGCGCGGAACACGACTCCAGTTGAGCGTGCATTCGTCCAAGAGCCGCGATCCCAGCCCGCGACTTCTGCCCTCACCCGCGTAATGACCGTTGCTCTCTACGCGCACACGGAGGATTGGTCCAGCATCTGCCAGCAATTCGATGTCAATCCATGCGATAGACGCCGCACTGTGACGAATCGAATTGGCCACTGCCTCCGAGATGATGTCGATGATGCACCCGCGCAAGGCCGCTCGCTCCTTGATGAGAACCTCGACCGTCGCATCGATGGACCAATTAATGTCACAGATGCCCTCCCACGTCGCTTCGATGCGTTCTGCGGCTTCCGCTAGCGAGGAGACGAAACCATGTTCAACGGTGAGCACATCCAGTCCGTCCATGAGTTCGCGCCGAACCGAGTCGATGTCCGCATTCGGCGCATGGTCGTCCAGAAGAGAGTCCTCAAGCCGGATCGCCGCAGCGGTTACTGCTGTCTGCACCGGCCCATGCAGAGCACGAGACAACGCCTTTTGCTGCAACCACTGGGTTTGACGCATGAGCACGAGGCTCCGCTCCAAGTCGGCCGACGTTTGGATGAGCTCCCTTGCCACTCGAGTTCGATCGCGGGAAAAGGCCATGACGACCGCGATGCCGAGGCTGAACAGGGTCGTGTAGCAGGCAAGCCCGACAAGGAAGCCGGTCACGTAGGCCGACAGTCCACCACTCGCACCGGCCATGCCCGGAATCAAGGTGATCAGGAGTAGGCCAATGATGCTTGTCGCCAGACCACATGCCACTCCCCCGATTACCACGAGCGCCAGGCGCATCTCTCGCGATCTACCGTGGAGAAGGGGGGTGAGAGCCACGTTCGCGATCGAGAGGAATCCAACGACGACGAATAGTTGGAGGAGGAACCAGACGGCGAGTGACGGCTCGACTGCGGCAGCGGCAATCAAGGGAAGGGCAAGAGCAAATGCGGTTGCCCATGGCCGAAAAGGTCGACTCGTGGCCGCTGAGTCAAGGACCTCGCTCCACGCCGCCGTTTCTGGAGCGCCACTAACCGCCGATCTATCCAAGGCCGGGAAAGCGTTCGCAAGCTCATGACTCAATGGTCGAACAACAGCCGACGCCGTGTGCTGAAGTGCGGCTAAAGAGGCGTGCGGATTCGCACTGTCGAGCAGCTTCAATTCGTCCACGAGGGTCTCACGAATTCGAGCGACAACATCCTCGTTACGTTGACTCACGAGTGCACTTGTTCGAGTAACAGCCGACTCGAGCTCACTGCGCTGCTGACGTAGACGCGCGATCTGGCGGCGTCGCTCGCGGATCGACGTCGTCACGTACCCAGTGAGAACGAGCACCCATCCGATATTCAGTAGCGCACCGATGAAGCGCCGGAACCACAGCGCCTCCGCTGGCGCTATGAGCATTCCCGAAAGTGAGCCGATCAGCACGGCCCTCGCAAGAAAGCCAAGAGTGAAGGCTACGAGCACGACCACCGGTCGAGAAAGATCAGGATCCTTCAGCAGGAATCGGCGAGCGAGCAATGGCGGAATCCACAGTCCGACTTGGCCCACAGCCAAGATGACCAAGCGCACCCATATCGACGCCGGCATCGTGCTAGTCGCAAAGTTGGCCAGCACCCCCGCAATCAGGCTTGTCCAGAACACCGGCCAGGAGATCGCATCCGGCATTCCGATGCGCCGCCAGATCTCCTTGAGATCGTTCACGGACGCTCTGGGGTCCCGGCCGCGGTGATGAACTGGCGCACCGCTTCCACCCGAGGGTTGATAGGCCCCTTGGTTTCGATGCGCAGCACTTCGAAGATCTCCTTCGTCCAGCGCTCCACCGTTGAAAGGCCTACGCCCTTCAACTGAGCGATGTAGTCATTCGTGTAACCGATGGCCATGAGACGCAGGATTGCCAGGTGCTTGTCATCCAGCCCGCCAAGGGGCCTACTCGGCTCCATGTCGTGTCGCACCTCGCGAGGCCTATCAGTGAGCACCGCCTCGATTGACTCGAGTAAGTACTCCGAATCCCGAACGCGGTCCTTGCGCAGGAATCCGCAACCCGGAGGAACGTCAGCTTCAGCTACACCCGCGGTGCGCAAGTCAGAGTGCTTCGTCAGAATGATGATCGCGATATCCGGACGCTGCTGGGTAAGGGCGTAAGCCAGATCAAGTCCGCTGGGCCCGTCTCCAAGCGAAATATCGAGAAGTACCGCATCAGGATCAAAAGTCCGAATGAATGCGCGCGCCTTCACCACATCGCCCGCCGTTTCCACTGCGAAGCCTTGCACTACCAGCAACTTAGAAAGAAGTGAGGCCATGAGTTGGTCGTCTTCCACGACGAGAATGCGACCTTCCACGGCAGGCACATCGTCAGAGTACGAGCCATCACGATGGAGTTGACGGCGGGGTGAGGGATATCCCTCACGAATGTGAACGAGCAGCAATTCCACATTCATTGGCGCGATTAGCGGAGACCGCGTCAACAATCGGGGATATCCCTCACTTTTCAAGGGTGCCAATTTCACGCGTCATAGCCTCACGGCGAATCAGGGAAGTCCCCGGTTCTCCGTTTCATACGAAGGGGTTTCGTTATGCGCAGAAATGTAGGACTCGTGGCCGGAGGGGGCGCCTCTGTCCTGCTTCTGGCCGGCACACTCGGACTAGCGTCTCCTGCTCAGGCCACCGCGGGAACCTGTCTGGGACAAACCATCACCATAAACGGCACCTCGTGCACGATTGAACCGGGCGAGAGCCTCGCCTTCGTCATCCAGGGCGCCGACGGTGGCAACGGTGGAAGCAACGGCTCGTTCATGGGTGGCAATGGCGGCGTGGGAAGCAAAGTCTCTGGTGAATACACCAATACCAATGTCACCACAGAGACGCTCATGATCACAGTGGGCACCGCCGGCACCAATGGCGCGAACGCATCAGGCACTGCGCAGGCCGGCACTGGCGGAAATGCATCCTCATTCAGTCAAATCGTAGGCTCGATCGGTGGCGTCATCGTCAGGGTTGGCGCCGGAACTGGCGGTACAGGAGCTAGCACCAGCGCAGGCAACGCGGGCTTCAACGGTAACGTCATAGCTCCCGTTTCCCTACCTGCCGGCTGGACCACGATTACTCACACTTGGATGGGCGCCAATGGCTCCGTAGTCTTTACCGCGGGCAGCGGTGGCGGCTCCAATTCTGGTGATTCCGGCCCGGCACCCGTCTTCCAGGAATTCGGCAAACCTGCAACGGGTACGTGCGCAGATGCAGCCCCCTCGACCCTCAACTGGGCCGGTGTTACCAGCGGCGGTTGGGGTACGTCGTGGTCACAGTGGATGAATGCCGGCACTGGTGGCGCCGTGTGCACGCGAACCCTCGTCTACAGCCTCGAGCTCGCGAAGTGGATCGTCGGCTAAGGCACGGATTGTTCGGCCACAGCGCCGAGACTCACGGAAGGCTCCTGCTCACGATGTGTGAGTGGGAGCCTTCTGCGATGTCGGAGGCTGATGAATCCGCACACGTCAGCAGGAGCCAACAAAGCGCTCAGCCCGCCACCTCTCGGTGACGGGCTGAGCGCTGTAAGAAGTGAAGCCTGGACTATTCCTTGGTCTCCGCTGCCTCATCGGCAGGTGCTTCGTCTGTTGCGACCTCGTCGACAACGGTCTCCTCGACCACTGCCTCGGGGGTCTCTTCGACGACTGCGGTCTCTTCCACCACGGTCTCCTCGACAACCGGAGCTGCGGCTGCCGGAGCAGCTGCCTTCTCCTTGGCTGCGCGCTTGGTGGCACCAGTGGCCTCGGCAATAACTGCCTCGGTCATCGGCTCGACGAGCTCGATCACTGCCATGGGCGCGTTGTCACCCTTGCGCGGACCGATCTTCGTGATGCGGGTGTAGCCACCGGGACGGGCCGAGAAGTTCGGGCCGATCTCGGTGAACAGCGCATGCACGACTGACTTGTCATGGATGACAGTCATGACGCGACGACGAGCGTGGAGATCACCGCGCTTGGCGAAGGTGATCAGACGCTCGGCCAGCGGGCGAAGCCGCTTTGCCTTCGCCTCGGTCGTGGTGATGCGGCCATGCTCGAACAGCGCAGTGGCCAGGTTGGCCAGCATGAGCCGCTCGTGCGCCGGGCTGCCGCCGAGGCGGGGACCCTTAGTAGGCGTAGGCATTGGGGTTCTCCTGTCGAACGTTCAGTAGTACGAAGTGTGGTTTAGAGCTGCTCGTCCTCGGCGAATGCCAGGTCGTCATCGTCTTCATCATCGAAGTAGATGGCCGCACCGGGATCGAATCCGGGCGGGCTGTCCTTGAGTGCCAGGCCCAGGCTTGCGAGCTTGACCTTTACCTCGTCGATCGACTTCGCGCCGAAGTTACGAATGTCGAGCAGGTCAGCCTCACTGCGGGTGATGAGCTCGCCCACGGTGTGAATGCCCTCGCGCTTGAGGCAGTTGTACGAGCGAACAGTCATGTCGAGCTGCTCGATCGGGGTCGACAGCTGCTCGGCGACGAACGCGTCGGTCGGCGACGGGCCGATGTCGATGCCCTCGGCATCAACGTTCAGCTCGCGAGCCAGGCCGAAGAGCTCGACCAGGGTCTTGCCGGCAGAAGCGACAGCATCGCGTGCACGCATCGAGTTCTTGGTCTCAACATCGAGAACAAGCTTGTCGAAGTCGGTGCGCTGCTCAACGCGGGTGGCCTCGACCTTGTAGGTGACCTTGAGGACCGGTGAGTAGATGGAGTCGACCGGGATGCGGCCGATCTCCTGGCCCACGGCCTTGTTCAGGTCAGCCGAGACGTAGCCGCGACCGCGCTCGACGACGAGCTCGATCTCGAGCTTGCCCGAGCCGTTGAGGGTGGCGATGTGCAGATCGGGGTTGTGAACCTCGACGCCAGCCGGGGGCTGGATGTCGGCGGCGACAACGGTGCCCGGGCCCTGCTTGCGCAGGTACATGACCACGGGCTCATCGTGCTCGGAGGAGACGACGAGCTGCTTGATGTTCAGGATCAGCTCGGTGACATCTTCCTTGACACCCGGGATCGTGGTGAACTCGTGGAGCACGCCATCGATACGGATGCTGGTGACTGCTGCACCCGGGATCGACGACAGCAGCGTACGACGCAGCGAGTTGCCGAGGGTGTAGCCGAAACCGGGCTCGAGGGGCTCAAGCACGAACCGCGAACGGTTCTCGCTGATGACCTCTTCGGTGAGCAAGGGGCGCTGGCTGATAAGCACAGTTGTCTTTCCTTCCCGCGACGACCGCTATTTGAAGTCGCGTATCTGCCGAACGATGGATTACTTGGAGTAGAGCTCGACGATCAGCTGCTCGTTGACCTGCGTATCGATGATCGCGCGGGCCGGCACGGAGTGAACGAGGATGCGCATCTTCGAGGGGATGACCTCGAGCCATGCGGGAACCGGCTTCTCGCCGATCTCTGCGTGAGCAACGACGAAGGGGGTCATCTCACGCGAACCGACGCGAACCTCAACGATGTCGTTGGGCGAAACGCGGTAGGAGGGGATGTTCACCTTCTTGCCATTGACCAGGAAGTGACCGTGCGTGACCAGCTGGCGTGCCATGTCACGGGACTTGGCGAAGCCTGCGCGGTAGACCACGTTGTCGAGACGCGACTCAAGGATCTGCAGCAGGTTCTCGCCGGTCTTGCCGGGCTGGCGCTGTGCTTCCTTGTAGTAGTTCGAGAACTGCTTCTCGAGCACGCCGTACATGCGGGTGGCCTTCTGCTTCTCACGAAGCTGCAGCAGGTACTCGCTGTCCTTGGTGCGGCCACGGCCGTGCTGGCCCGGGGGGTAGGGACGCTTCTCGAAGGGGCACTTCGGCGATTCGCACTTGGCGCCCTTGAGGAACAACTTCATCTTCTCGCGACGGCAACGCTTGCAGTCGGCGGCAACGTAACGTGCCATTAGTCAGTATCTCCTGTACTTCTGCGCGCGATCAGACGCGACGACGCTTGGACGGGCGGGTTCCGTTATGCGGCACCGGGGTGACGTCGGCGATGGAGCCAACCTCAAGGCCCGTGGCCTGCAGCGAACGGATTGCGGTCTCGCGGCCGGAGCCCGGACCCTTCACGAACACGTCGACCTTGCGCATGCCGTGCTCCATTGCGCGACGAGCAGCAGCCTCGGCTGCGAGCTGCGCGGCGAACGGAGTGGACTTGCGGCTTCCCTTGAAGCCCACCTGTCCGGCACTCGCCCACGAGATGACTGCTCCAGTGGAGTCAGTGATCGAGACGATGGTGTTGTTGAACGTGCTCTTGATGTGAGCGTGGCCGTGGGCCACATTCTTCTTCTCCTTGCGGCGCAGCTTCTTTGCCGCAGGCTTATTACCTGACTTCGGGGCCATGTGTGATGTCTCCTGGTTTCTGGGAAGTAGCCGGACGGCTTACTTGCCGACCTTCTTCTTGCCTGCGACGGTCTTACGCGGACCCTTGCGGGTACGAGCGTTGGTGTGGGTGCGCTGACCGCGGACCGGGAGGCCCTTGCGGTGGCGAAGACCCTGGTAGCAGCCGATTTCGACCTTGCGTCGAACGTCTGCAGCAACCTCGCGTCGCAGGTCACCTTCGACCTTGAGGTTCTGATCGATCCAGTCACGCAGAGCAAGGACCTGCTCATCAGTGAGGTCCTTGGAGCGCAGATCGGGGCTAATGCCGGTGGCCTCAAGCGCATTCGCAGCCTGTGAGCGACCGATGCCGTAGATGTAGGTGAGCGCGATTGCCATGCGCTTATCGCGCGGCAGATCAACTCCTACTAGACGTGCCATAGGGGCGTTCTCTTTTCTTTACCAAGCACGAGGTTTGGGAACAGAGCCAGTCCTGACGCCAATCAGGTCCTCGGCCTCGTGACCAAGGGTGTCGTCCTGAAGTTACGCACGCGCCGCTTCAGGGGTCGGGTTCTGCTTATGAGTCGATGCCCGGGTTATCTCCCCAGACATCGTGTTACACGTCGAGGCTATTTAGCCCTGACGCTGCTTGTGGCGAGGGTTCTCGCAGATCACCATGACGCGACTATGCCGACGGATGACCTTGCACTTGTCGCAGATCTTCTTAACGCTCGGCTTAACCTTCATGATGACTCTTTCGTGAAGTATTCGGGTGTTGTGGGCAGTTCAGGCTTACTTGTAGCGGTAGACGATCCGGCCACGCGTGAGGTCATAGGGCGAGAGCTCCACGACTACGCGGTCGTCCGGAAGGATTCGGATGTAGTGCATCCGCATCTTGCCGCTGATATGTGCGAGCACCTTGTGCCCGTTATCAAGTTCAACCCGGAACATCGCATTGGGCAATGATTCGGTGATCGTGCCCTCGAGCTCGATCGCACCGTCTTTCTTGCCCATATCCTCCGCTTTCATCCGAGTTGCCGAGCGCTATCTCGCACACGCCAAGATCGCCCGTTTCCGGGATTTCATTGGTGAGAGGCGGGGAAGCCGCGTCAGCCAGGCGAGTCTAGGGGCAAGGGGCAGGGAAACTGAAATCGGGTCCCGGCCCCTCGCCCCTCTCGAGCTGTGCGTCCACTATTCGGACGACTTGTTCCGCCTCGTTAGGAGCGGCCAACCTTGTAGGTCGACTTGGTGATCCGCCGTTCGCAACCGTCTCCGCTGACCGTGGCGGTCACGACCCAGGTGCCAGGGGTCTTTGGTGCGGTCAAGCTGGCCTGGGCACGGCCCGCGACCCCTGCCTTAACTGTCGCAGATGACCCCTTTGTCCAGAATCGGACGGTGCAGCGAGACTGAACTCCGGATGCCGTGGCGAGGAACCGCGCGCCGGCGGACTTCGCGGCAGACGAGGCCTGCACGATCGGATTGGCCCCTCGAATGGCCGCCGCCGACTTCACCGTGACTCCCACCGACAAGGCCAAGGTCTCCCCGCTCGGGGTGTAGCCCACGGCCTGGATGGTGTGCGAGCCCGCCTCGATGCCGGCTGGGATCAGAGCCGAGCCGCTGTACGCGCCGGTCGCCGAGACCGGCAGCTCCCCCAGCTTGGTCGGGGTTGAGTAGAGGAACAGGCTGACGGTGCTGTTCGGGCTAAAGCCCGCGCCGCCCATCTGCACTCCCCCGGACTCCGCCACGATCAGCGAACCATCAGGAGCCAACGGCAAGGGCGTGCCGTCAGGAGCAGTACCCCCGACCTCGACCGTCACTCCACCGGCCGAGACCACCACCGCATTTCCCCCTGGTGCTGCTGCAACAGTGACCGGCGTCGAGACTCCGTTGATCAGTGCGCCGCCAGTGCCCGCCGGCAGTTCAACCGGGGCCGCGGCGGGAGCCGTAGTCGGGATCACGACAGGTGCAACAGTCGGAACCACGATCGGCTCTGCGGTGGGCGCAGGCGCCGGAGCCGGCGGAACTACCGGTTCGATGCGGCCACCCGCGTAGACGATCGGAATCTGAACCGCGGGGTCGAGAACTGTCGCCTTCTCGTAGAGGAAGGCCACGTTGTCGCCAACAGTCGTTCCGGCATTGACCTGCATCATGATCCCGGTCGGATCATTCCTGAACGAGTTATAGCCCCCTGCCCAGTTCGGGGCGTCCCAGTCGGAACCGACCACGGGGTGCCAACTGCCGAACTCCGATTGCGCCAGCCCAGGCTGTGTGGTCGGCCAGTACGCAGGGTTGGTGAAAGAACCGACACGTGAGAGCGGATGTTGCGCCACTAGGTAGCCGAAGCTCGATGCAGGAGCCGGTGAGAGGTTGCCCATCGCTCCCACGCTCCACTTACCCTCGGGACTCCAGCCCGGGTTTCGAACCCACGTGTCGTCGCACACTCCCGAGGGAATCAAGCGAACGAAGTCACCGACATTGGCGTTGAGTGGAATGGAAGTCTCGGTGCAGTTAACAGGTAGGTCAACAACGGTGTCGCCGTAACTCACTGTCATGAAGGTCGACGAAGCTGCGCTACCGGGACTAAACAGGGTGATCTTCACCGGACCCGCGGGCATCGCGGGGGCAGTCACCAGGGCCGTGGCCGTGTCTGAATCAAAGAGGGTGACGGGAACTCCGGTCACAGTTGATGCCGCCAGTCCAATGTCGTACGGGGTGAAGGTCGCCGTGGCACCGGTGAGCAAGCCGCTCACCCCGTAAAGGTAGAGATCAACTCCACCCGCAGTTCCTACACGAAGTGGCGACGAGCCACGATTCGCCGAGTCGTACGTTGGTGCAGCTACTGCAGAAGCTGCTGTGCCCGGAAGAGCTACAGCGACAAGCACGAAACTGGCGAGGGCGATGAGTCCGCTGCGGACAACGGTACGTGAAGAGTTGGTCATGCTGGGAGTACACGTCACGCACCTGACGCCTACCTGACTGCAACCTTCCGATTTCCTGACGATGTGGAGGGAGTGCAGTGCTTTCAGCGATGCGTCGGGATCCGAATCGTGATTGTCAGCCCGCGGTCAACTTCGGATTCCAAGTCAATGGTGCCGCCTAGGGCGAGCACTGAGTTGCGCACGATGGCCAGGCCAAGACCAGTACCACCCGTTGGGCCTCGCCCGGGCTCGGCACGCCAGAAGCGGTCATAGGCACGGTTGAGTTGCTCGGCCGTGAGGCCGGGCCCGTCATCACTGACCACGATGAGAACGTGACCACGATCGGCCTCAAGATCGACGGCGACGTTGACGCTCGTGCCCGATGGGGTATGACGTAGCGCATTGGAGATGAGGTTCACCAGGATCTGGCGGATCAGTTGCGGATCACTCATGTAATTGAACTGCTGATCGATGGATGGAGAGACCCGAGCCTCGAGCTTGTGGTCGTGATTCTGTTCCCCGAAGAGGTCAACAACCTCAGTCACCAGGGCGTTGAGATCCACACGTTGCGCGGCGCGAGGCGGTTCTGCATCAAGTCGAGCAAGTGTCAGAAGCTGTTCGACGAGATCGGCCAGGCGATCTGATTCGGTGCGGATGCGGGTCATCGCGGTATCGACGTCATCCCATTCGCGAATGCCGTCACTGAGATAAAGGTCAGCCCAGCCGCGAATCGTGGCCAGTGGCGTGCGCAACTCATGCGAGGCATCGGCTACGAAACCGCGCATGCGCTCCTCACTCTGCTCGACCTTGTCGAAGGCGTCATTAAGAGCGACGGAAACTGCGCCAATCTCGGTCTTTGCATCGGTCACCGGGATTCGTTGGGAGAGGTCTCCCCCACTGATCTCCTCGGCGGTGCGCGCCACGCGCACGAGCGGCCTCAATCCGACACGAAGCAAGATGATGACTCCGAGAATCGCGATGACGAGAATCACGATTCCGACGATGATCTGCGCCGAGACGATGCTTCGAAAAGTCTCCGTCGCCCGAGCGCTCGTGAGACCTACGACAAGTGAGCCGACTGTCGCAGTGACCCCGTCGCTCTCCACGGTGAACTGCTCCTCGGGCTCCAGCTCGCGAGCTCGCACCACGATTCCGTTCGACTCCCCCGGCGTCTCGACTGTCGTCGGACCAGATCCAAGTTCTGATGCCGCGGGTATCGCGGGTGGATTCTGCTTGTCGGGAAAAATCGGGATGCGCTCAGAGAGCAACTCCCCATCGGTGGAATACAGGGCGATGTACGGATCAGTGAGCGTCACACTCTGCGCGTCGGAGGTATAGCTTCCACCGCTCGCAGAGCCCTCCGCAGCAATGATCCGATTCGTCACCACCTCGATGCTCTCGGTGATGCGCCGTTCGTACAGCCCCTTCGCCACCACGAAGGTAGCAAGGTCTGCGGTCACGACACCGAAGATCAAGATGACGATGACGCCAATGCCTAGGCGACCGCGAAGGCTGGCAAACGGACGGAATCTCATGCGCTCTCGCGCATCACGTAGCCGAAGCCGCGCACTGTATGAAGCAGCGGCGGTTCGCCCTCATCGAGCTTCTTGCGGAGTTGACTCACGAACTTCTCGACCACGCCAGGATCACCCGGGAAGTCGTAGTTCCATACATGTGCCAGGATCTGCTGCTTCGACATGACCCGACCTGCGTTCTCGAGCAGGAATCTGAGAAGCCTGAATTCGGTCGGCGAGAGATCGAGCTCTCGATCACCTCGCATCACCACGTGACTGTCGTCATCGAGCACCAGATTGCCGATGCCGATTCGGCCACTGAGGTCAGCAGGTTCACCGCCGAGCCTGCGCAGCACGGCATTTACTCGGGCAACCACCTCGGTGACACTGAAGGGTTTGGTGATGTAGTCATCGCCACCGAGGTTCAGGCCGGTGAGCTTGTCGGCGAGTGAGTCTTTCGCCGTCACGAAGATGACGGCGAGTTCAGGCAGCAGGTCACGCAGCTGATGACAGAGTTCAAACCCCGAGCCATCGGGAAGCATCACATCGATGAGCGCTAACTCAGGCTGATGCTCCTTCGCCATGGCGAGGGCATCACGTCGGGTGCCGGCCGTTCGAGAGTCGAAGCCGGCAACTCGCAAAGTGCGATCGATGAGCTCCGCAAGAGCGGGTTCGTCATCAATCACGAGGATGCGTGCGCGCCAAGCAGAACCCAAAGTTGAGTCAGCAGTTGCGCGGGAGGTGCCGCGAGCTCGCGAACCTGTCATGGGTGCAGTGTGGCACCGCGATCGGAACGGAACCTTCCCGTTTCCTGAAGGTTGGCTACAGGCGCACGTCGTCGAGTGCGGTCAGCACCCACGGGCCGTCGTCGGTAATTGCCACGGTGTGCTCCCAATGGCAGGCAATCGAGGAGTCCTCGGTCACGACTGTCCAGTCATCGCCCTGCACCATGACCTCGGGCTCCCCCAGGGTCAGCATCGGTTCGATGGCCAAGGCCATGCCGGCCTTGAGCACCGGGCCGCGACCGGGCTTGCCGTAGTTGAGGATGTGCGGATCCATATGCATGGCCGATCCGATGCCGTGGCCCCCGTAGTCAGCCACGATCCCGTAGGCGCGGCCGTCCGCCGCCGACGAGGTCAGCGCCGACTGCTCGACCGCGTGGCTGATATCGGTCAGGTGATTGCCGACTCGCGCTTGCTCGAGACCTGCCCATAGGGATGCCTCAGTGGCCTTCGACAGGGCCGCGACGTCAGCGGGCACCTCCCCCACCAGAACGGTGAGGGCGGCATCGCCGTGCCAGCCATCGACAATGGCGCCGAAGTCGAGGGAGATGAGATCCCCCTCTTTCAGTGCACGTGGTCCGGGAATGCCATGAACGACCTCCGAATTCACGGAGGCACACAGCACGGCGGGGTAACCGTGATACCCGAGGAAGGAACTGGTGGCACCCATGGTCGCGAGGCAATCGCGGGCAATGGAGTCGAGATCAGCTGTGGTCACGCCCGGCTTGGTGGCCTCGGCCATGGCCTGCAAGGTCTTCGCGACGACAAGCCCGGCCTGGCGCATCACGGCAAGCTGGTCGGCCGACTTGATCTGGATGCCGCCCTTGCGAAAGGCCATGGTGAAGTATTCCTGCGATCAGGCGTTAAGCACGGCGTGGATGCGCGCGGCGACATCGTCGACCGTGCCCATGCCATCAACCTGCACCAGAAGGCCACGCTGCTCGAAGAGTGCAGTCAGCGGAGCAGTCTGCGCGAAGTAGACCTCCAGGCGACGACGAATGACATCTTCGGTGTCATCGGCGCGACCCTGCTCGGCAGCGCGCTTCACCAGTCGCTGCACGACCTCGTCGACATCAACAGTCAGCTCAATGGCCTTGTCGAGCTTGGCACCGGCAGCGCTGAGCATGGAGTCGAGCTCGCCGACCTGCTCGATGGTGCGCGGGTAGCCGTCCAGAAGGAAGCCCGGCTTGCAGTCTTCCTGCGCCAGACGATCGCGCACCATGGAATTGGTGACGGAGTCGGGAACGTACTCGCCGGCGTCCATGTAGCGCTTGGCTTCGATGCCCAGCGGCGTGCCCTGCGAGACGTTGGCGCGGAAGATATCGCCAGTCGAGATGTGCGGGATACCGAGGTCAGCCGCAATGGCCACGGCCTGGGTGCCCTTGCCTGCGCCCGGAGGGCCCATCAGGATCAGTCGCATGCTCATACTCCCCTAGCGGAGGAAGCCCTCGTAGTTGCGCTGCTGCAACTGCGATTGGATCTGCTTGACGGTGTCGAGGCCCACGCCGACCATGATCAGCAGGCTGGTGCCGCCGAAGACGAACCGGTTGGCGACGCCGAGGAAGTTGAAGGCGAAGACCGGCAGGATCGCGATCAGGCCGAGGTACAGCGCACCCGGGGCCGTCAGGCGGGTCAGCACGTAATCGAGGTACTGAGCGGTCGGCTTGCCGGCACGAATACCCGGGATGAAGCCGCCGTACTTCTTCATGTTGTCGGCCACCTCAACCGGGTTGAAGGTGATCGAGACGTAGAAGTAGCAGAAGAAGACGATCAGCAGGAAGTAGAAGACCAGGTACCAGGTGCCGGTGCCCGAGCCGAAGTTCGTCTGGATCCATTGGGCCACGCTGCCGTCGGAGCCGGTGAGCTGCACGAGCAGGGTCGGCAGGAAGAGCAGCGACGAGGCGAAGATGACCGGGATAACACCGGCCATGTTGACCTTGAGCGGAATGTAGGTCGAGGTGCCGCCATACATGCGGCGGCCGACCATGCGCTTGGCGTACTGGACCGGGATACGGCGCTGAGCCTGCTCCACGAACACCACGAGCGCTACGACCGCAAGGCCCACGAGAAGCGTGAGCAGGAAGCTGAAGGGACCGTGGCTGACCCAGATGCCCACGAACTGCGACGGGATCGTGGCGATGATCGAGGTGAAGATCAGCAAGGACATGCCGTTGCCGATGCCGCGCTCGGTGATGAGCTCGCCGAACCACATGATGATCGCGGTACCCGCGGTCATCACCGTGACCATGACCAGCATGACCCAGAGCCCCTGGTTGGGCATGATCTCCTGGTTGCAGCCCTGGAACAGGGTGCCGGGAGTGCGAGCGAGAGAGAGAATCGCGGTCGACTGCAGGATCGCGAGCCCGATGGTCAGGTAGCGCGTGTACTGGGTGATCTTCGCCTGACCGGCCGTGCCGTCAGCCTTCAGGGTCTCCAGTCGCGGGATGACCACGGTGAGGAGCTGAAGGATGATGCTCGCGGTGATGTACGGCATGATGCCGAGCGCGAAGACCGACAGGCGCAGGAGCGCACCGCCGCTGAACAGGTTGACCAGCGCGTAGACCGAGTTGTCCTGAACCTGGGCGATACAGCTCTGCACTGCCGAGTAGTCGATGCCCGGAGTAGGAACGACCGAGCCCAACCGGAACAGCGCAAGAAGACTCAACGTGAAGAGAATCTTCTTGCGCAGATCCGGTGTACGCAGGGCTGCCCCAAACGCACTGATGTGCATCGTGCCTCCTGCTCAGAACTCGGTGGACATGACGGACGACTTACAGTTCGTGAACTGAGCCGCCCGCAGCAACGATCTTGTCACGGGCCGCGGTGGAGAACTTGTCAGCACTCACCGAGACCTTGACGCTGATGTCACCCTGGCCGAGCACCTTGACGAGCTCGCCCTTGCGAACGGCGCCACGTGCCACGAGATCAGCAACAGTGATCTCGCCACCCTCGGGGAACAGCTTGTTGATCATGGCCACGTTGACAACCTGGAACTCGACCTTGTTCGGGTTCTTGAAGCCCTTGAGCTTCGGCAGGCGCATGTGAAGGGGCATCTGGCCACCCTCGAAGCGCGCGGGAACCTGGTAACGAGCCTTCGTACCCTTGGTACCGCGGCCCGCGGTCTTGCCCTTGGATGCCTCGCCACGGCCCTTACGGGTCTTGGCGGTCTTGGCGCCCGGTGCCGGGCGCAGGTGATGGACCTTGAGCGTCATAGTTACTTGACCTCCTCAACAGAGACGAGGTGGATCACGGCGTTGACCATGCCACGGATTTCGGGACGGTCTTCCTTGACCACCGTGTCGCCGATGCGCTTGAGGCCCAGCGAACGAAGGGTATTGCGCTGCACCGAGGTGCCGCCGATCTTGGACTTGGTCTGAGTGACCTTGAGCTGTGCCATTACGCACCCACCCCCGCTGCACGTGCACGCAGGAGAGCTGCCGGGGCAACGTCTTCCAGCGGCAGACCACGGCGAGCCGCGACGGCCTCCGGGGACTCGAGACCACGAAGTGCGGCAACGGTCGCGTGAACGACGTTGATCGCGTTGTCAGAGCCCATCGACTTGCTCAGGATGTCGTGAATGCCAGCGCACTCCAGCACGGCGCGAACCGGGCCACCGGCGATGACGCCGGTACCGGGCGCTGCCGGACGCAGCATGACGACGCCGGCCGCTGCCTCACCCGTGATGGGGTGGGGAATCGTGCCCTGGATGCGCGGGACCTTGAAGAAGTGCTTCTTGGCCTCTTCGACACCCTTGGCAATGGCGGCGGGAACTTCCTTCGCCTTGCCGTAGCCGACACCAACGTTGCCGTCACCGTCACCGACGACGACAAGTGCGGTGAAGCTGAAGCGACGACCACCCTTGACGACCTTGGCTACGCGGTTGATCGCAACCACGCGCTCGATGAAGGCCGACTTCTCCTCGCGAGGACCACGCTCCTTGCGATCCTTGCGCTCGCCTGCGCCACCACCGCGGCGCTGCGTTTCTGACATGAGATACCTCTTTGCTTGAAGGGTGAATACGTCGTTAGAAGGTCAGACCAGCTTCGCGGGCGCCCTCAGCGAGAGCAGCAACGCGACCGTGGTACTTGTTGCCGCCACGGTCGAAGACGACGGCGTCAATGCCGGCCTTCTTCGCACGCTCTGCGACCAGCTGTCCGACCTGGCGTGCCTTGGCACTCTTGTCGGACGATGCGCCACGCAGGTCGGCCTCCATGGTCGACGCCGATGCGAGGGTGACACCCTGCGTATCGTCGACGATCTGGGCGACAACGTGGCGAGCGGAACGGGTGACCACCAGGCGCGGACGCGCCGGGGTTCCCGAGACCTTCTTGCGAACGCGGACGTGGCGACGCTTGCGCGCGGTAACGGTCTTGGTACCCGTTCCCAGCTTGACTCCGAAGGAACTCACTTCTTGCCCGCCTTTCCGGCCTTGCGGCGAACAACTTCACCCTCGTAGCGAACGCCCTTGCCCTTGTAGGGCTCCGGCTTCCGCAGCTTGCGGATGTTCGCGGCGACTTCGCCAACCTTCTGCTTGTCGATGCCCTGAACCTTGAACTTGACCGGGCTCTCAACCGCGAAGGAAATACCCTCGGGTGCGGCGACGACCACGGGGTGGCTGAAGCCGAGCTGGAATTCAAGACCAGTGCCATTGGCTGCAACGCGGTAGCCGGTGCCGACGATCTCGAGAGTCTTCTCGAAACCGGTCGTGACGCCGATGACCATGTTGGAGACCAGAGTGCGAGTCAGACCGTGCAGTGCACGGGAATCGCGCTCATCGTCGGGACGGGTGACAACGAGGTTGCCGTCCTCTTCCTTGACCTCGATCGGCGAGGCGACCTTCAGGTTCAGGGTGCCCTTCGGGCCCGTGATCGTGATGGCATCACCTGCGATATCAGCCTTGACTCCGGAGGGAACCGGAATCGGCATACGCCCAATACGTGACATGCGCTAACCCCTTTCCGGTTACCAGACGTAGGCGAGAACTTCTCCGCCTACACCCTTGCTCTGAGCCTGGCGGTCGGTGAGGAGACCGTTCGACGTGGACAGGATCGCGATGCCAAGGCCGCCGAGCACGCGCGGAAGAGCAGTGCTCTTTGCGTAGACGCGCAGGCCGGGCTTGGAGACGCGGCGAAGGCCGGCAATCGAGCGCTCGCGCGACGGGCCGTACTTCAGGTTGAGGGTCAAGGTCTTGCCGACGGTGGCGTCAGCGACCTCGAAGCCGGCGATGTAGCCCTCACGCTTGAGGATCTCGGCAAGGTTCGCCTTGATCTTGGAGTGAGGCATCGCCACGGTGTCGTGGTACGCGGAGTTAGCGTTGCGCAGTCGCGCAAGCATGTCCGCAATCGGGTCAGTCATTGTCATGTCTTTGGCCTACGGCCTTCCTCGCTGTGGTTTCCCGCCCGGGTGGGCTGGACCTGCAGCGTCGTGGTTTACCAGCTGCTCTTAGTCACACCCGGCAGTTCGCCGGCATGTGCCATCTCACGGACGCAAATACGGCAGAGGCCGAACTTGCGGTAGACCGAGTGCGGACGTCCGCACTTGTTGCAGCGCGTGTAAGCGCGGACCTTGAACTTCGGGGTCTTCTGCTGCTTCTGGATCAGTGCTTTCTTCGCCATGTGGATCAGGCCTCCTTGAAGGGGAATCCGAGTTGGCGGAGCAGCGCTCGGCCTTCGTCATCAGTCTTGGCGGTCGTGACGATGGTGATGTCCATGCCGCGAACGCGATCGATCTTGTCCTGGTCGATCTCATGGAACATCGACTGCTCGTTCAGACCAAAGGTGTAGTTGCCATTGCCGTCGAACTGCTTCGGCGACAGACCGCGGAAGTCACGGATGCGCGGCAGCGCAACCGAGAGCAGGCGATCGAGGAACTCCCACATGCGATCGCCACGAAGGGTGACGTGGGCACCAATCGGCTGGCCCTCGCGCAGCTTGAATTGAGCGATGGACTTGCGAGCCTTGGTGACCTGCGGCTTCTGGCCGGTGATCTCGGTGAGGTCGCGAATGGCGCCCTCGATCAGCTTGGAGTCACGAGCTGCCTCACCGACACCCATGTTCACGACGACCTTGGTCAGGCCGGGGATCTGCATGACGTTGTCGAAGGAGAACTCCTCCAGCAGCGCCGGGGCGATCTCGGCGCGGTAACGCGCCTTCAGACGCGGCTGCGTCTTGGCTTCGGTTGCGGTGCTCATCAGATGTCCTTACCAGTGCGACGTGAGATGCGAACGCTGCGCTCGGCCTCGTAGGTGGAGCCGTCGGGACGACGCTTCTCGACCTTTTCCTTACGGAAGCCGATACGAGTCGGGCGGCCGTCCTCGGGATCGATGATCATCACGTTCGACACGTGAATCGGTGCCTCGGTGGTGATGATGCCGCCGGTCTTGGCGCCACGGGCGTCCTGGCCGATCTTGGCATGCTTCTTGATGCGGTTGACGCCCTCGACGAGGATGCGCTCGGACTCGGGCATGACCTCGATGACCTTGCCCTTGACGCCGCGATCCTTGCCGGAGATGACCTGAACGAGGTCACCCTTGCGAATGCTCAGGGTTGCCATGATTACAACACCTCCGGTGCGAGCGAAATGATCTTCATGAACTTCTTCTCGCGGAGCTCACGACCGACAGGGCCGAAGATGCGCGTGCCGCGGGGCTCGCCATCAGCCTTGATGATGACCGCTGCGTTCTCGTCGAAGCGGATGTACGAACCGTCGGGACGGCGGCGCTCCTTGCGGGTGCGCACGATGACCGCCTTGACGACCTCGCCCTTCTTCACGCCTCCACCGGGGATAGCGTCCTTCACCGTCGCAACGATGATGTCGCCGATGCCGGCGTAGCGTCGACCCGAACCGCCGAGAACACGGATGCAAAGGAGTTCCTTCGCACCTGTGTTGTCAGCGACACGAAGTCGCGACTCCTGCTGAATCACTGCATTCTCCTGATCGTCTGCCGGTTCTCGGGTAGAGCCTGGCGGAACTTACTTACTTGGCCTTTTCGAGGATCTCCACCACACGCCAGCGCTTGGTCGCTGAGGTGGGGCGGGTCTCCATGAGCAGTACGCGGTCACCGATGCCGGCCGCATTGGCCTCATCATGTGCCTTGAGCTTGCTCGTGCGACGGACAACCTTGCCGTACATCGGGTGCTTGAAGCGATCCTCGACTGCAACGACCACGGTCTTGTCCATCTTGTCGCTGACTACAAGGCCCTCACGGGTCTTGCGGTCGCCACGCTTGTCTTCAGTCACGCTTGCCTCTTTCGCGCTCATGCGGCACCACCTTGGACGGGCGTAATGCCCAGTTCACGCTCACGGAGGATCGTGTAGATACGTGCGATGTCCTTGCGGACCGCACGCAGACGACCATGATTCTCGAGCTGTCCGGTCGCGCCCTGGAAGCGGAGGTTGAAGAGCTCCTCCTTCGCCTCGCGAAGCTTGGTCACGAGTTCTGCGTCATCGAGATTACGCAGTTCGCCGGCCTGAGTTCCTGCTGCCATTTACTTCTCACCTGCTTCATCGCGCCGAACGATGCGGCACTTCATCGGAAGCTTGTGCGCGGCACGGGTAAGTGCAGCGTGCGCAACCTTCTCATCGGGGAACGAGAGCTCGAACATGACGCGTCCGGGCTTGACGTTGGCGATCCACCACTCGGGCGAACCCTTGCCGGAACCCATGCGGGTCTCAGCAGGCTTCTTGGTGAGCGGACGATCGGGGTAAATGTTGATCCACACCTTGCCGCCACGACGGATATGACGCGTGATGGCGATACGAGCGGACTCAATCTGGCGGTTGGTGACATATGCGGGCTCGAGAGCCTGCAGGCCATAGGTACCGAAGGTCACCTCGGTGCCACCCTTGGCAACGCCACGCCGCGTGGGGTGGTGCTGCTTGCGGTGCTTGACCCTACGGGGAATCAGCATGGATCAGCCCTCCACAGTCTCTGCCGGAGCGGCATCGGCCGGGGCCGCAACCTCGGCGACGGGTGCAGCCTCATCGCGACCGCCTGCACGACGCGGGCGAGCCGGAGCGGCAGCGCGCTGGCCAAGGCGAGCTGCAGCAGCTGCTGCCTCACGCTCGGTGCGGGTGCCAAGTGCATCGCCCTTGTAGATCCAGACCTTGACGCCGATGCGACCGAAGGTGGTACGTGCCTCGTAGAAGCCGTAGTCGATATCCGCGCGCAGGGTGTGCAGGGGCACGCGACCCTCGCGGTAGAACTCGGTGCGCGACATTTCCGCGCCACCGAGACGACCCGAGACCTGAACGCGGATGCCCTTGGCGCCGCTCTTCATGGTGCTCTGCATTCCCTTGCGCATGGCGCGACGGAACGAGACGCGGCTCGAGAGCTGCTCGGCGATGCCCTGAGCTACCAGCTGGGAATCCATCTCGGGGTTCTTGACCTCGAGGATGTTCAGCTGGACCTGCTTGCCGGTCAGCTTCTCGAGATCGCCACGGATGCGATCGGCCTCGGCGCCACGGCGACCGATGACGATGCCCGGACGAGCAGTGTGGATGTCGACGCGAACACGCTCACGGGTGCGCTCGATCTCGACCTTGGAGATACCTGCGCGCTCCATGCCCGTGGACAGCAGCTTGCGGATCTTGACGTCCTCCTGGACGTAATCGCGGTAGCGCTGGCCGGGCTTGGCCGAGTCGGCGAACCAACGCGACGCGAAGTCGGTGGTAATGCCGAGGCGGAAGCCGTGCGGATTTACTTTCTGGCCCACGGTGCTAGTCCTTCTTCTCGGGCTTGGGAGCTGCGGTCTTCTTGGCTGCAGTCTTCTTCGCTGCCGGGGCAGCGGTTTCCTCGGCGGCAACCTTGGCGGCAGCCTTCTTTGCAGCGGCAACCTTCGGCGCCGGAGCGGCGGCAATGCCGTCGGACACGATCACCGTGATGTGGCTGCTGCGCTTGCGGATCTTGTAGGCACGACCCTGAGCGCGGGGACGAATGCGCTTCATGGTGGGGCCCTCGTCGACAAATGCCGCCGAGATCACGAGCGAACGAGCGTCCATGGCGTGGTTGTTAGTGGCGTTGGCAATGGCGCTGTCGAGCACCTTGCCAATCGGCTCACTGGCCGCCTGCGGCGCAAACTTCAACACCGCCTGGGCGTCGCCTGCGTTCATACCCCGAATGAGGTCGATAACGCGGCGCGCCTTCATGGGCGTGACGCGGACGTACCGCGCTTGGGCCCTGGCTTCCATGTCTATCCCCTTGCTGCTCGTTAGTGCGTGAGTTAAGTGCGTAGCTGTGGTGAAGCGGTATTAGCGCTTCTTGCTCTTGCGGTCGTCCTTGATGTGACCCTTGAATGTACGGGTCGGGGCGAACTCGCCGAGCTTGTGTCCGACCATGTTCTCGGAGACGAACACCGGCACGTGCTTGCGGCCATCGTGCACCGCAATCGTGTGACCGAGCATCGCCGGGATGATCATCGAACGGCGCGACCAGGTCTTGATCACGTTCTTGGAACCGGTCTCGTTGGCCGAGTCCACCTTCTTGAGCAGGTGGCCGTCGATGAACGGGCCCTTCTTGAGGCTGCGAGGCATGTCGTATTCCCTTAGCGCTTCTTGCCGGTCTTGCGGCGGCGGACGATGAACTTGTCGCTGGCCTTGTTGGCCTTGCGGGTACGGCCCTCGGGCTTGCCGTTCGGGTTGACCGGGTGACGACCACCGGAGGTCTTGCCCTCACCGCCACCATGCGGGTGATCGACCGGGTTCATGGCGACACCACGGACGGTCGGGCGCTTGCCCTTCCAGCGCATACGGCCGGCCTTGCCCCAGTTGATGTTGGACTGCTCGGCGTTGCCGACCTCGCCGATTGTTGCGCGCGAGCGCAGGTCGACGTTGCGGATTTCACCGGACGGCATACGCAGCTGGGCGTAGGGGCCGTCCTTGGCGACGAGCTGAACCGATGCACCTGCGGAGCGGGCGATCTTCGCGCCGCCACCGGGCTTGATCTCGACGGCGTGGATCACGGTACCGACGGGGATGTTGCGCAGCGGCAGGTTGTTGCCCGGCTTGATATCGGCACCGGGTCCGGTCTCGATCGGGTCGCCCTGCTTCAGCTTGGTCGGCGCGATGATGTAGCGCTTCTCGCCATCGGCGTAGTGAAGGAGCGCAATACGCGCGGTGCGGTTGGGGTCGTACTCAATGTGAGCGACCTTTGCCGGCACGCCGTCCTTGTCAGCACGCTTGAAGTCGATGATGCGGTACGCACGCTTGTGACCGCCACCTTGGTGACGAGTCGTGATCTTGCCCGAGTTGTTGCGGCCGCCCTTCTTGGGCAGCGGACGCACCAGCGACTTCTCAGGCGTAGACCGCGTGATCTCGACGAAGTCGGCCACGCTCGAGCCACGACGGCCCGGAGTGGTCGGCTTGTACTTGCGGATTCCCATAGCTGTTCCTCTTCAGTCAGAAGGCCGGTCAGGAGACCGGGCCTCCGAAGATGTCGATGCGGTCACCGGCGGCGACGGAGACGATGGCGCGCTTTGAGTCAGCGCGCTTTCCGACGCCGAAGCGGGTACGAACCCGCTTGCCCTGGCGGTTGGCGGTGTTGACAGCGGTCACCTTGACACCGAATACCTGCTCGACCGCGATCTTGATCTGGGTCTTGTTGGCATCGGGGGAAACGATGAACGTGTACTTGTTCTCCTCGAGAAGGCCGTAGCTCTTCTCGGAGATCACCGGGGCGAGCA